>JAZKJE010000037.1:1570-28732 GCA_040384525.1 Pseudomonadota bacterium | reverse complement strand
ATTTCCGCATCCCCTATACCCAGGGGCTGGCGAGCTTCACTGCGCTCCAGCGCAAGGGAATCGAATCGCGGCTGGTGGTGTTCCCGGACGAGAACCATTGGGTGCTCAAGCCGAAGAACTCGATGCAATGGTATGGCGAAGTGCTGGGCTGGCTGGGGACATATACGAAGAAGGGCGAGTGAGCCGCCGAGCCCATTAGCTCCGTCACTCCGGCGAACGCCGGGACCCGGGGTTACTTGGCGATGCCCTGCTTCGCTCCGGGTCGCGGCGTTCGCCGGGATGACGGTGGGTTGTGTGTGTTAGCGACTGCGCTAAAGCCGCCACATGTCCGAACTCCCCAAAACCTTCGACCCCGCTGAAATCGAAACCCGCTGGTACGCCCATTGGGAAGACAAAGGCCTGTTCGCGCCCGAACGCCCCGGTGCGGAACCTTGGACGCTCGTAAACCCGCCGCCCAACGTGACGGGCTCGCTCCATATCGGCCATGCGCTGGATAACACGCTGCAGGACATCCTCGTCCGCCATGCCCGCTTGAAGGGCAAGGATGCGCGCTGGGTGGTAGGCACCGATCACGCGGGCATCGCCACGCAGATGGTGGTCGAGCGCCAGCTCAACGGCCAGCAGCAGAAGCGCACCGATTTCACCCGCGAGGAATTCGTCGCGAAGGTGTGGGAATGGAAGGAAGAGAGCGGGGGCGAGATCACCCAGCAGCTCCGCCGCCTCGGCTGCTCGATGGATTGGGCCAATGAACGCTTCACCATGGACGAGGGCTTTTCGAAGGCCGTGCTCAAGGTGTTCGTCGAACTGCACAAGCAGGGGCTGATTTACCGCGACAAGCGGCTGGTGAACTGGGACCCCGGCTTCGGCACTGCGATCAGCGATCTCGAGGTTGAGACCACCGATACCAAGGGGAGCTTCTGGCGGCTGCGTTATCCGCTGGCGGACGGCACCGGGCATATCGAAGTCGCGACGACGCGGCCCGAGACGATGCTCGCCGATATGTTGGTTGCGGTGCACCCGAGTGACGAGCGCTACACGGCGCTGGTCGGCAAGATGGTCAAGCTGCCGATCACCGGTCGTCTGATCCCGATCATCACGGACGAACATGCCGATCCCGAACTGGGCTCGGGCGCAGTGAAGATCACGCCGGGGCATGACTTCAACGATTTCGAAGTGGGCAAGCGCGCGGGGCTGAAGGCCGGCGAGATGCTCAACATGCTCGATGCCAAGGCGAATATTACCCAGACCGCCGATGGCCTGATCCCCGATGCACTGCTGGGCATGGAGCGGTTTGCGGCGCGCAAGGCAGTGGTCGAGCGGCTCAAGGCTGAGGGTTTCCTCATCCCGCACATCGACAAGGAAGGCGAAGAACATGACGCCGAGCCGCGCACGATCGCGACGCCCTATGGCGACCGATCGGGCGTGGTGATCGAGCCGTGGCTAACCGACCAATGGTATGTCGATGCCGAGACGCTGGCCAAGCCGGCGATCGAAGCGGTCCGCTCGGGCGCGACCAAGATCGTGCCGAAGTCGTGGGAGAAAACCTATTTCAACTGGATGGAGAACATCCAACCCTGGTGCGTCTCGCGGCAATTGTGGTGGGGGCATCGGATTCCGGCCTGGTTCGCCGAGGATGGCAGCATCTATGTCGCAGAGAGCGAAGCCGAAGCGCAGGCGCAAGCCGGGGCAGGCGTAAAGCTTGAGCAGGACAGCGACGTCCTCGACACCTGGTTCTCCTCCGCGCTGTGGCCCTTCGCGACGATGGGCTGGCCCGACGAAGGCGAGTGGTCGAACCGTTACCCCAATGACGTGCTCATCTCGGGCTTCGACATCCTGTTTTTCTGGGATGCGCGGATGATGATGCAGGGTTTGCATTTCCTGAAGGAAGTGCCGTTCAAGACGCTGTATCTCCACGGTTTGGTGCGCGCCGCCGATGGCCAGAAGATGTCCAAGTCCAAGGGCAATGTCGTCAATCCGCTGGGACTGATCGATCAGTACGGCGCCGATGCGCTGCGCTTCTTCATGGCGGCGATGGAAAGCCAGGGCCGTGACATCAAGATGGATGAGCGGCGGATCGAGGGATACCGAAACTTCGCGACCAAGCTGTGGAACGCGGCGCGCTTCTGCCAGTCGAACGGGATCGGCGCTTCGGCCACGCTTGAGCCGCCGGTGGCGAGCCTCGCGGTCAATCGCTGGATCATCGCCGAGACCGTGGCGACCGTTCAGGCGCTCGATCTGGCGCTGGCCGATCTGCGCTTTGATGAGGCGGCGAACACGATCTATCAGTTCACCTGGAGCCGCTTCTGTGACTGGTATCTGGAACTGATCAAGCCGGTGATGGTCGGCGAGGAGCGCGGCTCGATCGATCCGGAGAGCAAGGCCGTTGCCGGCTGGGTGCTCGATCAGATCCTGGTGATGCTCCACCCGTTCATGCCCTTCATCACCGAAGAGCTGTGGTCCAAGATGGGCGCGCGCGAGCAGGAGTTGATCGTCGCGCAGTGGCCAATGGCCGATGCGCGGGCACTCGATCCGGAAGCCGCTAAGGAAATCGACTGGCTGATCCGGCTGGTGAGCGAAATCCGCGCCGCGCGGACCGAACTCAACGTGCCGCCGGGTGCGCGCCTGCCGCTGCATGTGCGTGATGCTTCGGGTGAGACCGCTGCACGGCTGTCTCGCCAAACTGCGGCGCTCGCGCGCCTTGCCCGTGTCGATCAGGCCGAGGGCGAAGCGGGCGAGGGCGGCACCCTCCAGATCGTCGTGGACGAAGCGACGTTCGTTATTCCGCTCGGCGATGTGGTCGATATCGAAGCCGAGAAAGCCCGCCTCACCAAGGCAATCGCCGCGGCGGAGAAGGAGCGCGACGGGCTCGCCGGACGCCTAAGCAACCCAAGCTTCCTCGAGCGCGCAAAGCCTGAGGCGGTGGAGAAGGCCAAGGCCGACCATGCGGAAAAGGCTGCGGAAGCCGAGCGGCTTTCCGCGGCGCTGGTGCGGCTGGGCTGACGGGAGCGCGGACGTCCCGATCCGGGGCGTCCGTTAACTTTCAATCGCAATATTGGCGGCGGGAGCCTCGGTGTAGGTGAGCGGGACGTGTCCCCCTCCAATCGAGTCAGTCCACCATGCGTATCAAGACCCTCTCGCTCGTTTCCGCCGCAATGCTTTGCGTCACCGCCATGCCGGCATCGGCGCAGATCGCTGGCATCGATGCGATGAAGGAATGGAATCTGATCGTGCTGGGCGATCTCCAATCCTCGTCGGAAGTCGAGGGGCGCACCTTTGTTGGCGGCAATCTGACCGGCAATTCGTCCAACTACCAGATCAAGACCCCGGCCACGTCTGCGCTGGGCACGCCCGGCCTTACGGTGGTGGGCGACGTGAATGGCGGGCACAAGAACCTCAACAACGGATCGGGTGCGATCGTTGGCGGCAACGTTAACAGCGGCTTCAACCTCAACGGCGCGACGCAGACGGTGAAGGTTGGCGGGGCGATTTCGAACACCAACGTCAATCAGAATGTCGTGCAATCCGGCCTGGGCACGAGCGATCCGGCATTTCTGGTGGGGCTGAACCAGCAGAAGAGCGTGCTGACCACAAGCATGGGCAGGCTGTCGACCGACATGAAGGGTCTGGACGCCAACAGCCAGCTGACGATCAGCGGCAATCGCGGCACATTTAATGCGCAGCCGGATAATAAGGGCGTGGCAGTGTTCAACATCGCTGCCGCCGATCTCGACAAGATTGGCGAGATCCAGTTCAACCTGAATGGCGCGGACACGGCGATCGTCAATGTCAGCGGCACCAACATCAATCTCAACGACAATTTCCTGGGCGGCACCACGGGGCTGGGTGAGCATGTCATCTGGAACTTCGCCGACGCGACCAGCCTGAAATCGACCACGGCATGGGGCGGATCGGTGCTGGCGCCCAATGCGGCGGCCAACACCGGCAATTATATCGAGGGCTCGGCCGTCTTTGGCAGCCTGGTGCAGAACGGCGAATTCCACCTGGGCACCTATACCGGTGGCTATACCTCGCCGGTAACGCCTCCGGGCGGTGGTGGTGGCCCTTCGCCGATCCCCGGCGAGACGCTGGGCCTGTTCGCTCTCGGCGCTGCGGGGCTGATCGGGCTTCGCTGGCGGCGCAAGCGCAAGGAGGCTGCCGCGGCCTGATCCCGGGTCTTGCCTCCATGGCGCACGTGGCGCATCAGCCGCGCATGAGCCAATATCCTGCCCTCCGCCTCCGCCGCACCCGTGCTTCGACATGGAGCCGGCGGATGCACGCCGAGAATGTGCTGACGCCCGCCGATCTGATCTGGCCGCTCTTTGTGAGCGCGGGCGATGCGGAGGAGCCGATTGGGTCGCTGCCCGGCGTATCGCGCTGGTCGGTCGCCGATATCGCCAAGCGGGCGAAGGAAGCGGCGGCTTTGGGCATTCCGTGCGTGGCGCTGTTTCCCAACACGCCTGCGGGACTGCGCACAGAGGATGGGCGCGAGGCGCTGAATCCGGACAATCTGATGTGCCGCGCGATCCGGGCGATCAAGGATGCGGTGCCCGATCTGGGCGTGCTCACCGATGTCGCGCTCGATCCTTATACCGCGCACGGGCATGACGGGCTGGTCGATGCGAACGGCTATGTTCTGAACGATGTTACTGCCGAAATTCTCACCCAGCAGGCATTGGTGCAGGCCGAAGCAGGCGCGGACATCGTGGCGCCCAGCGACATGATGGATGGCCGCATCGGGCTGATCCGTGAAGCGCTGGAGAGCGGCGGCCATGTGAATGTCCAGATCATGGCCTATGCCGCCAAATACGCCTCGGCATTCTACGGCCCGTTCCGCGACGCGGTCGGTTCGCGCGGGCTGCTGAAGGGCGACAAGAAGACCTATCAGATGGACCCGGCCAATAGTGAGGAAGCGATGCGCGAAGTGGCGCTCGATCTGGCTGAGGGCGCGGATAGTGTAATGGTGAAGCCGGGGCTGCCGTACCTGGACATCATCGTGCGCGTGAAAAGCGAATTTCAGGTGCCGGTCTTCGCGTATCAGGTGAGCGGCGAATATGCGATGATCGAAGCTGCGGCGGCTGCCGGGGCAGGGGATCGCGAGGCGCTGGTGCTGGAGACGCTGATGGCGTTCAAGCGCGCGGGCTGCTCGGGCGTGCTGAGCTACCACGCGCCGCTCGCGGCCAAGCTGCTGGCCGCATGATCGAGAGCGAACGCCTGATCCTGCGCCGCTGGGACGCGCGCGACCGCCCAATATTTCACGCGCATTGCAGCGATCCTGTGGTGATGGAAAATCTCGGCCCGTTGCAGACCCGCGAGGAGACGGACGCGCAGCTCGATCGGCAAAACGGCTTTGTCGACAGCCATGGCTATTGCTTCTGGGCGATCGAGCGGAAGGCGGACGGCGCGTTGCTTGGGTTTTGCGGGCTCAAGCCCGGTGCCGAAGACACGCCGATCGAGGGCGAAGTCGAGATTGGCTGGCGCTTGGGTGCGGAGTATTGGGGGCAGGGCTATGCGCGGGAGGCCGCACAGGCGAGCCTGGACTGGGCATGGGACAATAATATCGCTTCTGTCGCAGCGATCACCACGCCCGCAAATACGCGCAGCTGGGGATTGATGGAGCGGCTGGGAATGATCCGCGCGCCCGCGGACGATTTCGACCATCCCAAGGCGATCGAGCGGCTGAAGGCGCATGTCACCTATCGTATATCGCGCCCCTGAGCGGCGCGGCTTTGGCTTGACGTTAATCGCGAGGCAAGCCAGCGCGGTTAAGCGGGTTCCAAGGGGAGAATTTCACGCATGACCGACGAACTCGAAGCCGAACGTCCCAATAACCGGCTTCACTGGCTGTTCGTCGTCGCGATCCTCACCGGATCCTTCCTGCTGTTCCTCGTCCAGCCGATGGTCGCGCGCATGGCGCTGCCAAAGCTTGGCGGGGCGCCCGCCGTGTGGAACTCGGCGATGCTGGTCTATCAGGCGCTGCTGCTCGGCGGCTATGCCTACGCCCACTGGCTTGGCCGGGTGCCGCCGCGGATGCAGGCATGGATCCATCTGGGCGTGCTGGCAGTAGCGGCGCTCTGGCTGCCCATCGGTATGATGACGATGGACCTGCCCGCCGATGCCGAACCCGCAATCTGGGTGCCGTGGCTGTTCGGCGCTTCGATAGGACCTTTGTTCTTCGCGATTTCTGCGCAGGCGCCGTTGCTCCAGCGCTGGTACAGCGTCGCGACCGGCGGACGCGACCCCTACGCGCTCTATGCCGCATCGAATGTCGGCAGCTTTGGCGGGCTGATCGCTTATCCTTTGCTGGTCGAGCCGGGCCTCGCGCTGAAAGGGCAGAGCTGGCTGTGGAGCGCGGGATACGTCCTCGTCTTCCTGCTGATTGCCGCATGCGCGACCATGCTCCCGCGCAAATCCGCGGATACCCCGCATGTGCCGCATGACAGCCCGCCCGCCTCGCGGATCCGCGTGCTGCATTGGGTGGCCCTGGCCTTCGTCCCATCGGGGCTGATGCTGGCGACGACGACCTTCCTCACCACCGATATCGTCGCGGTGCCGATGCTGTGGGTGCTGCCGCTGGGGCTCTATCTGCTGAGCTTCTCGGTCGCATTTTCCGGCAACCGGATGATCGCCGATCTGCTCGCCAAATTCGCGCCGGTGACGATCCTGTTGTTCGGCGCAATCATGATCGCGGGAGCGCACGGCTCCCTCATGTACGTAAACGCGCTGCTCGGCCTGCTGCTGCTTTTTCTGGTCTCGATCTCGTGCCACGCCCGGATGTACGAGCTGCGCCCGGCACCGGATCGATTGACGGGTTTCTATCTGGCGATGTCGGTCGGTGGTGCGCTGGGCGGTGTTTTCGCTGGCTTGCTGGCACCGATCGTCTTTGACTGGACCTATGAATATCCGTTGCTGATCCTCGCGGCGGGCGCCCTGGTGCCGCAGACCTTCCTGTTTCCGGTAATCGAGCGGCTCTGGGCCGGCACGGCGCAGGAGCATCGCATCAAATTCCTCGCCGCGACTCTCCTGATCGTCCTGTTCGTTTGGGTCGGCATCGCCAATCCTGGCGACGTGCTGGGCGAGAGGTCCCAGCAAATTGCGTTCCTGGGTGTTTCCATCGTCGGGCTGGTCGCGACCGGAAAGCGGGGGATCTACATGGTCGCGCTCGCCGGTGCTCTGCTGTTATATGGCGGCTATCGCTCGATCGAGATGTCGCGCACCGATGCCCGCACCCGCAGCTATTTCGGCGTCTACACCGTTACCGATTTCAGCAATGAGCGCACGCTGGCGCATGGCACCACGGTGCACGGTATCCAGCTAAAGGGTGAGCGTTCGCGCCAGCCTACGACTTATTATGTCGAAGGATCCGGCGTGGGGCAGGCGATGCTCGCGGCTCCCGAACTCTACGGCCCCAATGCCCGTATCGGCGTGGTCGGCCTCGGCAGCGGCACGCTGGCTTGCTACGCACAGCCGGGCCAGAGCTGGCGCTTCTATGAGATCGATCCCGTCGTGGTCTCGCTGGCGCGGGATACGGGCAAGTTCACCTTCCTCCCGCAATGCCTGCCCGGCGTTCCGATCATCATCGGCGACGCACGCCTGCGGCTTGCTCAGGCACCCGCGAACGATATGGACTTGCTCGCGCTGGATGCCTTTTCGTCGGACTCAGTACCGATGCACCTGCTCACCCGCGAAGCATTCGCCACCTATGGCCGCGTGCTGAGCCCCAATGGCCTGTTGCTCGTCCATATCTCGAACCGCTTCATGGCGCTGGCGCCGATCGTCGCTGCTGCCGCCCGCGACGGTGGCTGGCATACGATGCAGATGTCGTACACGCCGGATCAGGAATTCGTCGCCACGCCCACGCTCGACGGCAAAACCGCTGTCGAGCAGCACGACATGGACGCCGGCAGCGCTTCCGAATGGATCGCGCTCACCCGCGATGCTGCAACGCTCGACAAGCTCGTGAAGCGCGGCGGCGGCTGGCAGAAGATGAAGCCGTATACGGGCTTTACGCCCTGGACGGACGATTACGCTTCTGTGCTGCCCGTCATGCGGGTGCTGCATCCGTCGCTGCAGGACGATTAGGCGGGGTTGCCTCCCTGCCGGAAGGAGAGACTCGCCTGAAGTCAGGCTCCCGCCAACGCGGCCTCCAAAGCGCCGGAGCGGTCCTCCTGCGCCTTTGACATGGTCTCGGCGCGCTTCACGGCCTCTTCCAGGCGAGGATATGGCGGCTGTCCCGCCGCGCCGCGCTCGATCGCGAAGCCTTCCAGGTCCGAGAGGATCGTAAGCAAGGGGGCCCGCAGCGTATCGAGGTTCGACAAGGCAGCCTGTGCATCGAGCCAGCGCTCCGAACCCTCGGGCAGCCCGCGCGCCACGGCGATCCGGGCCTCGGCATCCTGCGCACCCTTGGCAAAGTCTGCCTCAATCGAATCGAGCTTGCCGATCCGCTCGGTGATCAGCGCGTCGAGCCCGGCATCCGGCGTGATGATCGGGGCAGGGCGCACCGGCTCTTCCAGGCTCTGCGTTTCGGCTGCGCGGGGCAGCAGGGATGGGTAGCGCGTGGCGCTCTGGGTGCAGCCCGACAGGGCAACGGCGGAGATAAGGATCAGGCTGCGCATGGCTGCCCGTCTATGCCCATGCAAAACTTGGCGCAACGGGCTTGCGTAATGCAAAAAGCGCTTCTAATGACGCCCCTCCAATGCGCGCCCGTAGCTCAGCTGGATAGAGCATCAGACTACGAATCTGAGGGCCGGACGTTCGAATCGTTCCGGGCGCGCCAATTGGAAAACGAAAACCCCCGCTCGGCCATGTGCCTGGCGGGGGTTTGTTTTTCCCGGGTTCTTAGCCCTCGATTGCCTAGCGTTTCAGCGCTGCGATCAGCACCTTCATATTCTCGATATAGGTGCCCGTGGAAATCCCGATGACCGGATGCTCGGCATTGTAAGGCGAGGTGTCGGTCGCATCGCCCACGCGGGTTTGTCCGAAATCGCCGGGGGCGGGGGTAGGGGAGCCGTCGCCGGCATAGGGATTGCTCGTCGCGGTAAGCATGGTCGGCCACCAGCCTTGTGGATTGAGCGACTTTACCAGCGTGGCGGGATCGCGCTTTCCCTCGGCGGTATTGAGGTCCGAGGTCTCAACCTCCTCGACCAGCCAATAAAGCGGCAGAGCCTTTGCCACCCCGGAGCGGAGCGGCGACCCCTTGGCGATCTCGGCCGGGTCGCTGGCTTTCAGCGCCTCATATTCGCGGCGCAAAGCGGGCACGTCGATCGCACGGAACGAGCTGTAATGGGTCAGCGTGTGATCGGGATTATAGTCCGCATAATATTCGCCGTTCACGACGTTCGATCCGCGACGGTGGATGTAGAGCGGCTTGTTGGTGCCGATCTCGATAAAGGTGGGATAGGCGCGGCCATTCTTCACCTGATCGGCCGGCAGCTTGACGGTTTCCAGCCAGTCCAGCGCCTCTGGGATGCGCGCGAGGAACTTGGTCTCGCCGGTCAGCCGGTAAAAGCGCATCAACTGGCGAACATTGGCGGCGGTTGTGTGGGTGGCGAGCGCAGTCGGCTCATACGTGCGCGCACCGATGGGTTTGAGATCCAGGCTGTGCTGGAGCCCCCAGCCGGCCTGCGGCTGGCCCTGTTGCGTCACCAGATAGACGTTCATCGCGCGCGTGATCGCATCCATCACCTTCGCGTCACCGCCGAGCACCTGATAGACCATGATCAGGAAGCGGATATTCTCCCCCGCCACATCGTCGTTGAAGGTGATGAAGCTGGTGTAATCGGGCTTGCCGTGATGGCTGAAGTCGTTTTGCAGCGGATAACGCTGGGGCCAGCCGCCGATCGGATATTGGCTTTCCAGCACGAAGCCGAGCGCCTTTTTCAGCGCGGGCAGATATTTCGGATCGTGCTTTTCGACATAGAGCCGCAGCAGGAACTGCATCGCTTCGGACGTGCCGGCATCGTCAAAGGTGGCATTGCCCCAATAATGCTGGAATTCCTCCAGCCGCCACGCGTTCTTGCCGATGGTGTCATACCAGCGCCTGGTCGATCCCTCACCGCCGAAATCGCCGAAATAATGCCAGCCGCCATTATCCTGCTGGATCGCGATCAGCGCGTCGGCGGATTTCTCCGCAGCTTCGTAATAATAAGCATCGCCGGTCGCATGATAGGCATCGAGGAACAGATGACCCATCGTGCCCGTGCCCGGCGGCTGCACCCAGATCATCGACGGATAGGCCTCCATCTCCCCCCAGCGGCGCGACATATCGGGGAGGTAGGACCAGACATAGCCGCCATTGGTGGCGACCTTCTCGACCATGAACCGCGTCGCGCGCTTCATAGTCTCTTCGATGCGCTTTTCGGACTGGGCCGAAGCGGGAAGAGCGGAGACGGCCAGAGCAAACGCCAGCCAGCGCATCGCGCGCGACAAAGTGAACCGCATGCTGCCTCTCCTCGACTCTTATTGGATCGAGCTTAGCGCAGCAGCGATGACACCGGTAGCAGTAATTACGCGGTAGGCGGGTTCGCCGGCAGGATCACCGTCACGCGCAGGCCGCCGATGGGCGAGCGGCTTGCTTCGATACGGCCATGATGGGCTTCGACGATGGCACGCGCCGTCGCGAGGCCCAGGCCGGATGCCGCCGCCGAATCCTCCGGACGGTCCGAACTGCGGTAAAACGGCTCGAACAGGCGCTGGGCGAGCATCACGTCGATGCCCGGCGCATTATCGTCGATGATCAGCCGCCACGCATCGCGCGAGCTTTCCAGGCCGAGCACGATGCGGCCGTTCTGCGGGGCATAGCGCAGCGAATTATCGATCAGCGCGCCAAACAACTGCTCAATGCGAGCGCCGTCCCACTTCACCAGGATGGTGTATTCGGGGAGCGTGCTGGTCTCCAGGCGGACTTGCTTGCCCTCGGCGCGTTTCTTGTGCGTCCAGATCGCATTGTGGATTAGCGCACGCGGATCGACCGGCTCGAACGTTACCGGCAGGCGGCCGAGATCGGCGAGGGCGATGGCGCTCAGATCGCCGGCCATGTGGATCAGGCGATGCGTGTCTTCTTCGATCCCCGCGAGCAGTTCGGGCTTGAGCGGCGGCTCGACCTTGCACAACTCGATGAAATGCTCCCCCATGCTTTCGGCGGGGCGCTTCAGTTCGTCGGAGATCGAGACGAGCCAGGTGCGCCGCGCAGTCTCCAGCCGGTTGAACTGGCTGGCGATGCGATGAAGGTTGCGCATCGTCGCGACGGTCTCGGGCGGGCCCTGCTCCTCGAAATAGATCTCGTGATCGCCGTGCACCACTTCGCGGCTGAGCCGGTACAGCTCCAGCTGCGGTTTGGTCCAGCGACGCGCGAAGATATACGCTGCGATCAGCATCGCAGTGAACATCGCCAGCACGATCACGCCGATGCCGATATATTGGGTGGCGAGGTAGCGCTTGTCGGCGTCGGTCAGTTCGGCGCGGTGCACCAGCCGGGCAGTCGCGATGGTGCGGCCATCGACTTGTACCGCGCGCTCTATGACGGGCGCGGTGCCAGGGCCGGCGATCAGCTTTCCCTCGGCATCCACCAAGGAGACACGGCCGCCAAGTCGGCTGGGATCGAGTTCGTTGACCAACTGATCGAGCGGGCGCCCTGCGCGCGCGGCCTGTGCGGCGGCGAGTGCGAAGCCATCGAGGCGATCGCGGTCACGCGCTTCGACCTGGAAGGCGCTGGTCTGATGGAGGAACAGCACCAGAGCCGTGCCCGGCACGACCGACACGAGCAATGCCTGCGCGGCAAGAGTTGTAAAAATCCCTGGAAACAGGCGCAAAATCTACTCTCCTCCGGAACTATGCCGGTTAGCGCGCCCCCGTGCGCCGTACAATCGCCGATCACTCGCCAACATCGAACGTATCCAAAATCTTGCCGCCCGCCATGAAGACGGCGATCGGGCAAAGCGCAAAGAAAACCCATCCCATCGCGCCGGGATATATCTTCATATAATGCACGCCGCGCTCGGCCGCGCCTGTCGCCAGGCCGTATATGATCAAATAGGCCTCGAATTTGGTCTTGATCGTGAAAAGGCGGGCGATTTTTGCGTACATACCCGAATATTACGCAAGCGTCGGGCCAATCGCAGATTTGCGCGGTTTCGGGTTAACGAACGTGGTTACCTGTAAGTTAATTCGACGATTTCGAGCGTTTCCAGGAGCTTTAGACGCGCCATTTCGATCTGCGCGATCAGAGCGGGATCGCCGATCTGGTTCTGTGCGATCTGCTCGGGCCAATGCGCTTCGATCACCGCTGCTATTGCGTCCAGCCTGGCATCATCCACCAGAAAGCGCGGATCGATCGTGGCCGGATCGGCGACCACGCGCAGGCGCAGGCAGGCGGGACCACCGCCATTCGCCATCGATTGACGAACATCCACCACGACGAGCCGCCGGATCGGGCCGTTGCCGGCAACATGCGCCTCCAGCCAGTTCCACACGCTGGACGTATCGCGTGCCTCCGCCGGGAGGATCAGCGCCATTTCGCCTGAGGGCAAAGTCACCAATTGGGCGTTGAACAGATAAGATCGGATCGCGTCTTCGAGGCTCACCAAAGCGGCAGGCACTTCGACGATCTCGACTTCGGGCAAAGCAACGCGGAGATCGGCGAAGAACGCCTCCTTACCCGCAAATGCCTGCTCGTGCGCAAACAGCACCCGGCCATTGGCGACCGCGACCACATCGTTGTGGAAGGCGCCGGCTGCGATGGCTTCGTCCGATTGGCGGACGAACAGCGCCTGCTTGATCCCGTGGGCGCGGACGATAGCTTCGCTGGCCTCACGATGCTGGCGGGCGGGGAAGGGGCCGCCTGCTTCGCCATAGACGAACACCTCCACGCCGGGGGCGTCGTGGGTGGCCGCCAGCCGCATGTGATTTGCCGCACCCTCATCGCCAAACGGGGCGGGGACGGGGCCGTGCACCGCAAAGGCCGGGTTGGCGAAGGCCAGCTGCAACTGCGCCAGCGTCTCGGGCCATTCGTGGCTGCGATGGGGCATCGTCACCAGATTGGCGACCGTCAAATGGCAGCGGCCATCTGTGGTGTCCGTCGAAGGCGAAATAGTGGCGGCATTGGCTGCCCACATCGGCGAGGCGGACAGCGCCTGTGCCTGCAGATGCGGTGCAGCTTCGGCATAGCTGGTGCCCAGGCTCGCCAGCCAGCGATGATCGGGCCGGGCATGCGGCAGCAGGATGCCCTGGAGCAGCCCCAGCGCGATATTCGCGCGCATCTTCGCGATCCCCTCCAGCGCCGCAGCGCGGGGTTGCGAGACGAGGCCGCGATTCTTCGTCGCCGCGAGATTGCCGTGGCTGAGCCCTGCATAGTTATGGCTGGGGCCGATAATGCCGTCGAAGTTGATTTCGGTTTGCATGGTGCCGCTTGAAAAGGGGGATGGCACTGGCTAGCTGAAACCCGAGGCCACGTCCTCCCCCTTCATGGGTTGCCAAGTCCGGGACGGCCCGGCCCTTTTGCAAAGGAGGGCCGATCATGGCCTGGATATTATTGTTTATCGCCGGACTGCTCGAGATTGTCTGGGCCTATTTCATGAAGCAATCGCATGGCTTTACGAAGCTGTGGCCGACCGTTGCGACCTTCGCCTTCATGTTCGGCAGCTTCGGGCTGCTCTCGATCTCGATGAAGACGCTGCCGCTGGGCACCGCGTATATGATCTGGACCGGCATTGGCGCGGTGGGTGCGTTCGTGGTCGGCGTCTTCGTGCTGGGCGAGGCGGCCGGCACGCTGCGGATCCTTGCCGCGATGATGATCGTCGGCGGGCTGGCGCTGATGAAGGCGGCTACGCCTTAAAGCCGCTTCACATGGAGGAGGGTGTCGCCCTCGCTCACCCCGAGCAGCTTTGCGCAATCGGGATCGAGCGCGACACCGTCAGCCTTCGGCGCGACACGGCCGTATGCCGCACGGAAATCAAGCATCCGCCCTGCCGAGGCCAGCACCGGCTCTCCGCCAACTTCCAGCGCCACCACCTTCGACATCACCGAATCGCGGATCGCGTTCACCTGATCCGTCCGCGCCGTCATCGTTGGGCCGCCATCGAAAATGTCGATGTAATTCTCGAACGCGAATCCTTCATTCTCCAGCATCCGCATGGCCGCTCTGCCCGAGGGATGTGGCATGCCGATCACGCTACGCGCGCTGTCCTGCAGCATCGCGGTGTAGATCGGATGCTTGGGCATCATATCGGCGATGAATTGCGTGCCGTGCACCGCATTGAAGCTGTCCGCCTCTTGGAAGCTCATCCCGAAGAAGCGTCCTGCGACGCCGTCCCAGAAGGGCGATCCGCCCGCCTGATCGATAACCCCGCGCAATTCCGCCAGGATGCGATTGGCGAAGCGCGCACGGTGCTGCTTGATAAACAGATAGCGGCTGCGCGCGAGTAACATGCCCAGACCCCCGGCACGCTCGCCCGGATGCAGGAACAGCCCGCCGACTTCGGAGCAGCCGACCAGATCGTTGGTGAGGTTAAGCAGTTCGGACTGGAACGTCCGATCCAGCTCCTGGCTGTGCTTCGAATCGATGCCGATGCGATAGCTGTAAAACGGCCATTTCTGGCCCACCGCAGTGAAGATCTGGCACGTGCCGCGCACATCGCCGGTTTCGGTATTCTCCAGCACGAGCAGGAATACTTCGTCGACCGGATCGTCGCCCTCGCGCTCGAACGCCTGCTGGCTGCGCGCCAGCTTGCCGCGCAGCACTTCCTTCTCCGGCTGGAGATTGGTGAACCCCCCACCGGTCAGCTTCGCCATCTCATACAGCGCCTGAAGATCGCCGTCGCGGGCAGCACGGATAACGAAGCTCATTGCAGGCCCTTTTCGGCGAGACGCAGGATGGTGACGGCAGAGAGCGCGGCGCGCTCGGGCAGGCTTTCGGGGATCATGAATTCGTCGGCCGAGTGAATCAGGCCGCCGCGCACGCCCATCGTATCGACCACGGGCACGCCGCACGCGGCGATGTTGTTGCCGTCGCACACGCCGCCCGTGGCTTTCCACGAAACCGGGATGCCGAGATCGGCACCCGCCTGCTTGACCAGTTCGAACAGTTTCTCAGCACCCGGATCGAGCGGCTTGGGCGGACGATTGAAACTGCCATGCAGTTCGATGCGAACGTCGTGCTTCACGGTCACCACTGCGATAGCCTGATCTATCGCGATCTGCGCGCGGGTGATCGCGGCGGCATCGCGCGGGCGGAAATTGACGCGCAGGATCGCGAGATCGGGGACGACATTGTTCGGCGCGCCGCCATCGATCCGCGCCGGGTTCACCGACAGCATCGGCTCGCGCGCTTGCGACAGCCGCAGCGCCAGATCGGCAGCGGCGACCAAAGCATTGCGCCCTTCGTCGGGATTGCGGCCAGCATGCGCGGACTTGCCGTGCACCACGATGGAGAAATTACCCGTGCCGCCGCGCGCGCCCGCCAGCGTGCCATCGGGCAGAGCTGGCTCATAGGTCAGCGCCGCGACCTTGCCTCTGGCAGCACCAGCAATCAGCGCTGCGGAGGAGAGGCTACCGGTTTCCTCGTCCGAGTTGATCAGCACCTCATAGCCAAGCTGCGACGCCAAGGGGCTGGCCTCGACGGCTTCCAGAGCCGCGAGCATCAGGGCGAGCCCGCCCTTCATATCGGCCGAACCCGGCGCATTCAGGTGGCCATTTTCCAGCCAGCGTCCGCTCTGAAACGGGTGATCGGCGGGAAAGACCGTGTCCATATGCCCGGTCAGCAAGATCTGCACCGGCGCATCGGGGCGCACCGCGAGGTGGAGGTGGCGGCCATGCTCGATCGCCTGCACCCGGCCATCGGCCAGCACGGTCTCGACAGGATCAGGCTCGACCAACGCAAGATGCCCCGGCAGCCCCGAAAAGGCGTCCGTGAGCAGATCGGCCATATTGGAAAGGCCCGCCAAATTCCGCGTGCCGCTATTCACCGCCGCCCATTGCTCGGTCCGCGCGAGCATCGGCGATGCCTGTGCAAAGGCGATTGCGGCGCGCTCGATTGGGGAAAGCTCGTTCATTTGGGCGGAGTAGCGCGGAAATCGGGGCGTTCACACCCCCGCTCAGTTTTGCGGCCTATAGCCGGTCAGAAATCCAGAACCAGCGCCGCGCGGCTGGTGGTGTCGGTGGTCTTGCGGCCTGCGGGCGGCATGCTCTCATATTGCAGCGCATAGCTCAGCTGCGCCGAAAGCGGCCCGATCAGCCGCGCCAGCAGCGCCGATTTGCTCGAAACGGTCGAATTGGCGTCCTGCACATAGGCCGACGCATTCTGCCGTACGGTGATGCCGCGCGTCAGCTTCCAATCGAAATCGACCGATCCGCGCGCCGCGACATTGCTCTCGGTGGCGTTGTCGATGAAATGGGTGGAGCGGAATGCCGGCCCCAATTCCAGATCGAGCCGCATGTTCGGCCGCTTGATAGCGCTGTAGCCGGCGCCCGCCGAAACCGAGAAGCGCTGGGTGAAGCCCGAAAAACGGTCGCTCTCGAACTGGCCGGCACCATAAAGATAGCTGCGCTCGCCCAGCTTCCAGTTTGGCTCGTACGCGGCGAGATAACGCTCGCGCGTCACTTGGCCCAAACTCTCCTGATAATCGGCCTGCAGGCGCAATTTGTGCCGCCAATCCAGCCCTTCGCGCTTGATCTCCACCGATGCGGTGAGCCCGACATTCTCGGTATTGCCCGATTGGACATAGCCGCCCAATTCGGCGCGCGCCTTCATCAGGTCGAAGAAATCGGCCTCGCGGAGCTTGCGCTGCGCCGTTTCGCGGCGCTGATCGGTCCACTTGGCAGCGACCTTCTCGACCAGCTCGGCGCTCTCGGGCGAAGCAGCCTTGGCATATTTCACGATGGTCGCGACGTCGCCTTCGTTGCCCGATTGCATGGCGGCATCCAGCATCGCCTTGATCGGCGGCGGCATGGTGTCCGGATCCTCGGCGTTTGCCCAAAGCGGGGCAGGGGCCAGGATCAGCGGCAGGGCAAGGAGCAGGGCACGCATCGGCGCCTCAATAGTCCGAGAAGTAGGGCGCGAAAAGGGCGCTTTAGCCCAGATGCGCTGCAAACACGGTTAGCAGTTGCTTGTAGAGATCGCGTTTGAACGGGACGATCAGCTCCGGAAGGTCCTTCGGATCGGACCAGCGCCATGCACGGAATTCGGGTTCGGCAGTGGCGATGTTGACGTCGGCATCGGTGCCCAGGAACCGAAACAGGAACCAGCGCTGCCGCTGCCCGCGCCATTTGCCCTTCCACAGCTTGCGCACCAGTTCCTCGGGCAGATCGTAGAGAAGCTCGTCCGGTGCCGAGGCGATCAGCGCAACATTTGCGCGCTCGACGCCGGTTTCTTCCCACAATTCGCGATAGGCGGCCTCGAGCGGGTCTTCGCCCGGATCGATCCCGCCCTGCGGCATCTGCCACGCTTCCATCACATTATCGAGGCGCTGGCCGACAAAGACCTTTCCGCCGGCATTGATCAGCATAACGCCGGCACAGGGGCGATAGGGAAGGGAGGCGATGTCGGTCATGGGGATGCCTCTAGCGGCTGGCGCGCGCGCCGCCTAGCTTGGCCGCAATGCCCATCCACATCGTCCATCACCCCGCCTATGTCGCGCCCGCGCCGAAGCGGAGCCAATATCAGTGGAACAAGAACGGCCTGGTCCGCGATCTGCTGCGGGCCGAGGGCGATACCTTCGCATGGCACGAGCCTGAGCTTATGCCGCGCCACTGGCTCGAATCCGCGCATGACCCCGATTACGTCGCCGAAGTGATCGAAGTCCGCGTACCGCCCCACAAGGAGCGCCGCATCGGCTTCACGATTACACCCGAAGTCGCGCTACGGTCGCAATATGTCCCCGGCGGCACCTATCTCGCGGCGCTCCTGGCTATCGAACATGGCTTCGCTGCCAACAGCGCGGGCGGAAGCCACCACGCGCTAGCCGACACCGGAGCGGGGTTCTGCGTGTTCAACGACCTCGCCGTCGCCGCGATCCGATTGGTGGAGGAAGGCACGGCAAACCGCTTGCTGATCGTCGATTGCGACGTCCATCAAGGCGATGGCACAGCCGCGCTCACCGCCGGCAGGCCCGAAATCGCCACTTATTCGATCCACGCCGAAAAGAACTTCCCCGCCCGCAAGGCGCAATCCACCCTGGATGTCCCACTGGCCGACGGCACCGGCGATGCGGAGTATCTCAAAACGCTGGAGGCAACGCTCCTCCCGCTGGTTGAAAATTTCACACCGGATCTCATCCTCTACCAGGCCGGAGTCGATCCGCTCGCCGAGGACCGCCTCGGTCGCTTGGGCCTAAGCTACGAGGGACTCGAAGCCCGCGACCGGTGGATCGGCGAGACCTTCGCCCGCCGCGGCCTCCCGCTCGCCAGCGCATTGGGGGGCGGTTACGGCCTCGACGCGCTCGAAGTTTCGCGCCGCCACGTCACCTCGATTCTCGCTCTGGGATCGGTCACGACAAAGCAGCCTTTGCAGGCATGACGGGATTTTCTACTTTGGGGTTCCCGCAAGTGGGGCGTAGAGCACTTACAACGAAAAAGAATAACCGCAGGAAACAAACCGGCCATGGCAACTGCCGCGCATCAGCTTACGCCCGAAGAGGCGTCGGCCAGCCCAGCACCCGAAGCAATCGTGGTGCGTTTCGCCGGAGATTCCGGGGACGGGATGCAGCTTACCGGGGGCCAGTTCACGCTCTCGACTGCGCTCGCGGGCAACGATCTGGCGACATTCCCCGATTTCCCCGCGGAAATCCGCGCGCCACAGGGCACGTTGTTCGGGGTCTCCGCCTTCCAGATCAATTTCGGTTCGACTTCGATCGAGACCGCAGGCGACCAGCCCGACGTGCTCGTCGCGATGAACCCGGCGGCGCTCAAGACCAATGTCGAGGCGCTGAAGCCCGGCGGCCTGATCATCGCCGACGCCGGTGAGTTCGGGCAGCGCAACCTCGACAAGGCCAAGTACGCCGCGAACCCGCTCGAGGACGATTCGCTCGGCAAGTGGCAGCTGCTCAAGCTAGATATTTCGGCGCTGACCGTTGAGGCCGTGAAGCCCTACGGCCTTGGCAACAAGGAAGCGCTACGCTGCAAGAATATGTGGACGCTGGGGCTGGCGCTCTGGATGTTCGATCGTGACCGCGAGCCGCTGATCGAGTGGCTGAAGACCAAGTTCGCCAAGCTTCCCAACATCGCCGAAGCCAATATCGCCGCGCTCAACGCTGGCCATGCCTATGGCGAGACCGCCGAACTCGGCGCGATGGGCATCTCGCAGCGCAGTGTCGCCGCAGCGCCCGCGGAGCCGGGCCTGTACCGCACCGTGACCGGCGCCGACTCGATCTCGCTGGGCCTCGTTGCGGGCGCGCAGCTTGCCGGGCTGCCGATGTTCTTCGGCGGCTACCCGATCACGCCTGCCTCCGCGATCCTCCACGCGCTGTCGCGCTACAAGGAATATGGCGTCACCACCTTCCAGGCGGAGGATGAGATCGCAGCGATCGCATCTGCTTTGGGCGCGTCCTACGCCGGCCAGCTCGGCGTCACCTCGTCCTCGGGGCCCGGCATCGCGCTCAAGGGCGAGGCAATGGGCCTCGCGATCATGACCGAGCTGCCGCTGATCATCATCAATTCGCAGCGTGGCGGCCCCTCGACGGGACTTCCCACAAAAACTGAACAGTCGGATCTGTATCAGGCCGTCTACGGCCGCAACGGCGATGCGCCGATGCCGGTGATTGCCTCGCGCTCGGCCGCAGATTGCTTCGATGTCGCGATCGAGGCGGTGCGGATCGCCACGCAATATATGACGCCGGTGATGATCCTCACCGACGGCTATATCGCGAACGCTGCCGAGCCGTGGAAGGTGCCCGATATGAGCACCTACAAGCCCTTCCCGGTGAAGCATCACACCGAATTGCCGGCCGAGGGCGAGAAGTTCCTGCCTTACTCGCGCGACGAGAAGCTCAAACGCCCCTGGGTAAAGCCGGGCACGCCGGGGCTGCTCCATCGCATTGGAGGCATCGAGAAAGCGGTGGATACCGGCAATCTGGATTATTCGCCGAAGAACCATCAGGCGATGACCGACATCCGCCGCGACAAGGTGCTCGGCATCGATGTGCCCGATCAGGAAGTCGATACCGGGCAGGAAGGCGGTAAGCTCGTCGTGGTCGGCTGGGGCTCCACCTATGGCCCGATCACCAGCGCCGTCCGCCGTGCCCGCGCCAAGGGCGTCGACGTCAGTCACGTCCACATCCGCCACATCTGGCCGATGCCCAGGAATTTGGGCAAGCTGCTCGCCAGTTACGAGCACATCCTCGTACCGGAAATGAACACCGGCCAGCTCAAGACGGTGCTGCGGGACCAGTTCCTCGTGAACGCCGTGCCGCTCAACAAGGTATCGGGCCAGCCCTTCACCATCGCCGAGATCGAAGCTGCGATCACGCGGCATCTGAGCAGCGACAAGGCCGAAGAGCTCGGGCCAGACAACACACAGCTGCCTAGCACGGAGGCCGTAAATCCGTGAGCGGTAGCCAGGTCGGTGATAGAGCCGCGAACATGCTGCGCGACGTCGTCTATGAACTCAACGAAATGCTTGAGACGAGCGTTGGGCAATCCGACGACTATCGCGCCGGAATGTTTCATGTCGCCGGCGTGTTGTACCATCAGCTCGAAACCTTCGAAATCGACCAATCTGAATGGCCACGGCCCATGATTAACCCGGAAACCTGGTATTTGGGCGGGAGCAAATAAAATGAACGAGATCACCACCATCAAGCCCAGCACGCCCAAGGATTGGGAGACCGATCAGGAAGTCCGCTGGTGCCCGGGCTGCGGCGACTATGCGATTCTGAAGGCGGTGCAGCGCACCATGCCCGAGATCGGCGGCACGCCTGAGAACACCGTGTTCGTCAGCGGCATCGGCTGCTCGTCGCGCTTTCCGTACTACATGGAGACCTATGGCTTCCACACCATCCACGGCCGCGCGCCGGCGGTGGCGACGGGCGTCAAGCTCGCCAATCCCGATCTCGATGTTTGGATCATCACCGGTGACGGCGATGCGTTGTCGATCGGCGGCAACCACACGATGCACCTGCTGCGCCGCAACCTGAACTGCCAGTTCCTGCTGTTCAACAACGAGATTTACGGCCTGACCAAGGGCCAATATTCGCCGACCAGCCGCGAAGGCACGCGTTCGCCTTCCACCCCGTTCGGCTCGGTCGATCACCCGGCGAAGCCCTGCGCCTTCGCCCTTGGCAGCGGCGCGCGCTTCGTTGCCCGCGCGATCGATGTGAACAAGAATTTGCCCAGCGTCCTCAAGGCCGCGCACGCGCATCAGGGCGCGGCGTTCGTCGAGATCTTCCAGAATTGCATCGTCTATAATGACGACGTGTTCGAGCCGTTCACCGCCAAGCCCAATGCGGTCGCCAACCAGCTATGGTGCGAAGAGGGCAAGCCATTGCTGTTCGCAGGCGGCACCAAGGGCCTCGGCCTCGATATGGCCAATCTGACGCTCAAGGTGGTCGACGTCGTAGATGGCGACGTTTCGGGCGTGATCGTCCACAACGTCAAGAACCGCGCCGTCGCGCACATGCTCGTCGAAATGCCCTTCGGCCCGTTCCCGATGGCGCTCGGCGTGCTCTATGACGATCCCGCACCGACCTTCGAAAGCGCCGTCGTCGCGCAGAACAAGGCTGTGGCCGAAGGCAAGACTCCCGATCTCCAGAAGCTGGTCGCAAAGGGCCAGACCTGGATGGTGGACAAGCAGCCCCACGCGATCTGACGGGATGGACGCGGGGGCGGGCCAGCTTGGGCAAGCAAGAAGCCGCGGTGGCTTTTTCGAGCGCACGGTTGATCGCGTCGATACCGGGATAGAAGCGGGCAGCATCGATCTGACGCGACCGGATGGTTCGCGCCGGTTGCTGGGCGGCCGCACACCGGGGCCAGCCGCGATCGTCATACTCCATAATTGGCGCGCGGTGATGCGGCTCGGGCTCAGCGGCTCGGGCGGCTGGTTTGAAGCGTGGCGGGCAGGGGAGTGGGAAAGCCCCGATCCGGTACAGGTTTTCGCTGTGTTCAGCCGCAATCGGGTGGCGCTGGCGCAACCCGGACGCGCTACCGGGCCGTGGCGTCTCGCCAAGCGCATCTGGCACGCTTTCCACCGCAACAGCCGCAACGGATCGCGGAAGAATATCCACGCGCACTACGATCTGGGCAACGACTTCTACAGCCAGTGGCTCGATCCCGGCATGACCTATTCCAGCGCGCTCTTCACTGCGCCGGACCAATCATTGGAGGCCGGACAGGCAGCAAAACTCGCCGCGATGCTGGAACGCACCGCCACAGCGCCCGGCGACAGGATTCTCGAAATCGGCTGCGGCTGGGGTTCCTTCGCCGACGTCGCGCTCGCCGGAGGCCGCGAAATCCACGGCCTCACCCTCTCTACCGAACAACTCGCTTACGCACAGGCGCGCAACCCGCATGGCCTGTTCAGCCTCACCGATTACCGGGACGTCACCGGCAGATATGACGCAGTGGTAAGCATCGAGATGGCCGAAGCGGTGGGCCGCGAATATTGGCCGGCGTATTTCACTGCGATCGCCAAAGCGCTCAAGCCCGGTGGCCGCGCGGCGCTCCAGATCATCACTTTCGATGACGCGCTGTTCGAGGGGTATGCCGCGAACGTAGACTTCATCCAGACCTATATCTTTCCCGGCGGGCTGCTGATTTCCCAAAGCGCCTTCCGCAGACTCGCCGCCGCAAATGGGCTCGAATGGCGCGACCAGAACAATTTCGGCGAGAGTTACGCCGAGACCTGCAAAATCTGGCGCGAAAATTTTGACGCCGCCGTCGCGGCTGGTACGCTACCGAAACAATTCGATGCGAAGTTCGCGGCGCTTTGGCGCTATTACCTGATGTATTGCGAAGGCGGCTTTCGGGGCGGCGGTATCGACGTTGCTCAGGTCACGCTTGTTAAGGAGGGATGATGCGCAAAACCTGGATACTCCCGCTGGCGCTGCTGGTGAGCGGAACTGCCGCGATGGGGCAAGCCGTCGTCTCGCCCAATGTGCCGGTCAACGGACAGGACACCACGGGCCTCCGCAAGGTCGGCGCCGAGATCCTCTTCTGGAGCCAGGCCCAGCGCGACGCGAACTTCCCGCACATGGAAAACATCTTCCCCGGCAATATCGCCAAGGCGGGCAAGAAAGTGCGCCCGCTGCCCAGTGGCAAGCCGCTGGCGATGCCCGAAGGCGAGATTGAAAGCTTTCTCGCGGCGCAAAATGTCGGCGGGCTGATCGTGCTGAAAGACGGCAAGATCGTGCTGGAGCGCTATGCCCGCGGCTATGGCCCCGAAGGGCGCTGGACGAGCTTCTCGGTCGCCAAGTCTTTCACCTCGGCGTTGGTCGGTGCGGCGCTGGAAGATGGCTTCATCAATTCGATCGCCGATCCGGTGACCAAATACATCCCCGAGCTGGCCGGCAGCGGCTATGACGGCGTCACTGTCGAGCAATTGCTCACGATGACATCGGGCGTGAAGTGGAACGAGGATTACACCGACCCGAAATCCGATGTGGCGCGCATGTTCCTCGAGCCCGTGCCCGCGGGGCAGGATCCCACCGTCTCGTACATGAAAAAGCTCCCGCGGGAGTTCGAGCCCGGCAAGAAATGGGTTTACAAGACTGGCGAAACCAATCTGATCGGCGTGCTGGTCCACCGCGCGACAAATAAGCCGCTCGCGACGTATCTCAGCGAAAAGATCTGGCAGCCTTATGGCATGGAGCAGGATGCCTTCTGGATGGTCGATCCTTCGGGCAACGAAGTCAGCGGCTGCTGCCTCTCGATAAGCCTGCGCGATTATGCGCGCTTTGGTCAGTTCGTTCTGGAGGGCGGGCATAATGTGGTGCCGCCAAACTGGTTCGAAATCTCGACACGCCCGCATGCCGATATCGGCATGCCGGGCTTTGGCTACGGCTTCCAATGGTGGAGCTATCCGCAGGGCCGCTACGGCGCACAGGGCATTTTCGGCCAGACGATCCGTGTCGATCCGAAGACCAAGGTGGTGATAGTAGTTTCGGCCGCGGCGCCCAAAGCGAGCGACTCTGCCTATGGCAAAGAGCGGACGGCGTTTCTGGAGAAGCTGTTCGTGGCAGCGGCTAACTAAGTCCCTCTCCCGTTTGCAGGAGGGGCAAGCCTATTCCGCCCGCTCGAAATGCCCTGTCTCGAACCCGGCCATCATCAGCGCAGCAATCCGCTCCGCCACAGCCTCAGGCGGCTTCACCGTCTCCGGATTTTCGCCCGGATAGGCACGTGCGCGCATCTTGGTTCGGGTCGCGCCGGGATCGACCAGCGCGGTCCGCACGCCGGTGATGTGGCGCACTTCCTCGCCATAGCTCAGCAACAGATTTTCGAACGCAGCCTTGGAAGCGCCATAGCTGCCCCAATAGGCCCGCGGGATACGCCCGACGCTGGATGTCAGCCCGATCACCCGCGCCGCCTCGGACTTGCGCAGCATGGGATCGAATGCCGCCAGCAACGCGGCCTGTGCGGTGACGTTCAGCGTCAGCACCTTGGCGAATTCCTTGAAGTCGATCGCACCCGTCGCGCTCAGCGAACCGAGCGTTGCGGCGTTCAGCACCAGCATGTCGAGAATGCCCCAGCGCTCAGCAACCGCACCGGCAAGCCGCGAGATGCTCTCATTCTCGGTCAGGTCCATCGGCGCAATCGTCGCGGTGCCGCCGGCTGCGTCGATCGCTTCCTCGATTTCCTCAAGACCACCAGCAGTCCGCGCGGTCAGGATCACATGTGCGCCTGCCTTGCCCAGAGCCAAAGCGGTAGCCGCACCGATCCCGCGGCTGGCGCCGGTTACGAGCGCAATCTTGTCGGCAAGGGGCTTTGTCACGCGAATCTCCGGGGTCGGGGTTACCCGACCCGTTCCTCCAGAAGCGCGAACTGGTCAACCGGCTGCATCTCGTCCTGATCGGTTAGCGTCGTCGGATAGTCACCCGTGAAGCACGCATCGCAATATTTCGGATGGATATCGGCGCGATGCGCTTCGCCCAATGCCTTGTAGAGCCCGTCGATGCTGACGAACGCCAGGCTGTCCGCATGGATGAAGTCGGTCATCCCGCCCACATCCAGCTTGGCGGCGAGCAATTTGGTGCGCTCCGGCGTGTCGACGCCATAGAAGCAGCTGTGACGGGTAGGGGGCGACGCGACGCGCAGATGCACCTCCGCCGCGCCGGCCTCGCGCATCATCTGCACGATCTTCAGGCTGGTGGTGCCGCGCACGATCGAATCGTCGACCAGAACGACGCGCTTGCCCTTGATCAGCTCGCGATTGGCGTTGTGCTTCAGCTTCACGCCCAGATGACGAACCTTGTCTCCCGGCTGGATGAAGGTGCGGCCCACATAATGCGATCGGATGATGCCCAGCTCGAACGGAATGCCGCTCTGCTGCGCATAGCCGATTGCCGCCGGCACACCCGAATCGGGGACGGGCACGATCAGATCGGCATCGACCGGCGATTCGATCGCCAGCTGCGCGCCAATCGCCTTGCGCACCGAATAGACCGAACGCTCCTCGCTCATCGAATCGGGGCGCGAGAAATAGACAAATTCGAAGATGCACGGCCGCGGCGCGACCGGCGCGAACGGCTTGTGCGACGTGATCTCGGTGCCCTTCACGATCACCAGTTCGCCCGGCTCGACATCGCGAACATATTCGGCGCCGACCACGTCGAGCGCGACCGTCTCGGACGCGAAGATGATCGCATCGTCGAGCTTGCCCATTACCAGCGGGCGAATGCCCAGCGGATCGCGGCAGGCGATCATGCCCTCGGGCGTCATCACGATCAGCGAATAGGCGCCTTCGACCCGCTTCAGCGCATCGATGAAGCGATCCATCAGCGTGCGATATTGCGAAGTGGCGACGAGGTGGATGATCACCTCGGTATCGCTGGTCGATTGGAAGATCGCGCCACGGCGGACGAGATCGCGCCGCAGCCGCACCGCGTTCGAGATATTGCCGTTATGCGCGATCGCGAAGCCGCCGCTCGCCAGATCGGCGTAAAGCGGCTGGACGTTGCGGATCGCCGAGGCGCCGGTTGTCGCATAGCGCACATGGCCGCAGGCGACGCTGCCGCTCAGCGCACGGATCACGTCATCGCGATCGAAGTTCCCGGCGACCTGCCCCATCGCTCGGTGCGTGTGGAATTCGTGCCCGTTGAAGCTCGTAATGCCCGCTGCCTCCTGGCCGCGGTGCTGGAGCGCGTGGAGGCCAAGGGCGACAAGAGCCGCCGCGCCTTCCACACCGGATACGCCAAACACGCCGCACTCTTCGCGCAGCTTGTCGTCATCGAACGGGTCTGTGGTCAGCATGGTCCCTCAGCAGGTTCGGTGTCGTCGCGAGGGCCTATACGCCCTCGATCCGGGTTTGTCGCCGGTCCGTCACAAAGAAATGAACCGCGTGCTTTTTTGTCGGTTCTCTAAGGGCGAAGGAGACGAATGATGGCCAAGGACCACGGACCGTCGATCAAAAACGACAAGCTATATGAGGATCTGCGCCGCGACGGCGCCTCGAAAGAGAAGGCCGCAAGAATCGCCAATGCGAAGGCTGCTGGCACTTTGGATCACAAAAGCACCATGCTCGACGACCGATCGAAGGAGGAACTCTACGACGAAGCCAAGGAGATTGGCATCGAAGGTCGCTCGGATATGGACAAGGGCGAACTCGTGGACGCGATTCGCGAAAGCTAGCCGTCTTCCCGGCACAAGGCCGGGTGACGAGCATAAAGCAGGGCGCTAAGCTCACCACGTGACCGACAACCGCGACACGAGCCTGACGCTCGACCCGAAATATGATTCCAACGGCCTGATCACCGCAGTCGCCACCGATATGTCTGGCGGGCTGCTGATGGTCGCGCATATGAACGCCGATGCGCTGGCCGCCACCCTCGAATCGGGGGACGCCATTTTCTGGTCGCGCAGTCGCAACCGGCTTTGGAAGAAGGGTGAGACTTCGGGCCACGTCCTCAAAGTTCGCGAAGTCCGTATCGATTGCGATCAGGACGCGCTCTGGCTGAAGTGCGAACCCCTCGGCCCCGCCTGCCACACCGGCGAGCAAAGCTGCTTCTACCGAATCGTTGAGGGCGACAA
>JAZKJE010000037.1:0-1560 GCA_040384525.1 Pseudomonadota bacterium | reverse complement strand
CTGGTCCGCGACGCATGAGGGCGCTGGTCCTGCTCCTGATGCTGGCGGCATGCTCCGGCGGACAGCAAGCCGCAAAGGATCAACCGCCGCAGGATCTGGAAAAGGCCGCCATCGAACGCGGCATGATCCGCAGTCCCGGCGACACCGAAATCGCGGGGCTCTATGCACGCGACACCGATCGCATCTGCATCGTGCCCACCAGCATCGGCTACAAGATCGGCGCGTTCGTCGATTATGGCGACGGCATCACTTGCAGCGGCTCCGGCACCGCGAGCCGGGTAGGGGAGACGCTCCACATCGAACTGGGCGAGCCTGACACCTGCGGCTTCGACGCCAAGTTCGATGGCGACAAGATCACGCTCCCCGGCGCGCTGCCAGAGGGCTGCAGCAAGCTGTGCTCCCGCCGCGCATCCTATGCGGGCCTCGAAGTATCCCGCCTGAGCGAATCCCCAGCCGAAGCCGCCGCGATGCGCGACGCCAATGGAAAGCGCCTCTGCGCCGATTGACGTTCACGTAAAGGGAAGGTACATAGCCACCATGCCCGCCGCCGCTTCCTTCATCGAGGCCCTGGCCCCGATCGAGCCGCGTACCGATCGCGACTCCTTCACGATCTCCGACCTGTGCGCGGAGTTCAACGTCACCCCGCGCGCCCTGCGTTTCTACGAGGATGAGGGGCTGATCAGCCCCGAGCGCCGCGGCACCCAGCGCATTTATTCGCACCGCGATCGCGCGCGCCTCGCCTGGATTCTCCGCGGCAAGCGCGTCGGCTTCAGCCTGGGCGAAATCAAGGAGATGATCGATCTCTACGATGTCGGCGATGGCCGCAGAGTACAGAAACAAGTCACTCTCTCGCGCTGCGAAGACCGCATTCGCACGCTTGAGGACCAAAAGCGCGACATCGACGAGCACATCGCCGAACTCCAGCAATTCGTCGGACTGCTAAAGAGCAGCGACAGCATCTGAGGATCTGAAATGCCGCAATATACCCCGCCCGTGCGCGAGACGCGCTTCATCCTCGATTCGGTGATCGGCCTCGATCGCTATACCAGCCTGCCCGGCTTCCAGAACGCCACGCCAGACATGGTCGATGCCGTGCTCGAACAGGGCGGCAAGTTCGTCGCCGAAGTGCTCTTCCCGATCAATCATTCGGGCGATCAGCAGGGCTGCACCCGCCATGAAGACGGCAGCGTCACCACGCCGGACGGCTATAAGGAAGCTTATAACCAGTTCGTCGAAAGCGGCTGGGGTACGCTCTCCGCGCCGGAGCAGTTCGGCGGGCAGGGCATGCCGCACGTCATCTCCACGGCGTTTCAGGAATATATGATCTCCTCGAACATGGCGTTCGCCATGTATCCGGGCCTTACCCATGGCGCGATTGCCTCGCTGCTGGTCAAGGGCACGCCCGAGCAGCAGGAGAAATACGTCCCCAAGATGGTCTCGGGCGAATGGGGCGGCACGATGAATCTCACGGAGCCGCAGTGCGGCACCGATCTCGGCCTGATCCGCACCCGCGCCGAGCCTGCGGCGGACGGCAGCTGGTCGATCACCGGCACCAAGATC
>JAZKJE010000036.1:10275-22497 GCA_040384525.1 Pseudomonadota bacterium | reverse complement strand
GAGCATGGCACACTGTGCCTTGGCTGCTGGCAGAAGATTGGCTTTATCACTGACCCCTGCTGCGCCTGCTGCGGCCAGCCCTTCGATTACGCCATCGGCCAGGACGCATTATGCGGCGAGTGTATCGAATCGCGCCCGCCTTTTGCCGATCGAACAGCACGCCCAGGGTGGCGATATAGCGCCCCGGCCCGATCTGCTCGCGCTCGACCACTACGGCGGTCACCAGCGAATCGAGCGCCGAATCGGAAAGCGTAGAGGCCTTGCCCACCAGCTTGCGCGACAGCATTTCCCAGCCCTTGCGCTGCGCGATCTTCCAGCCGCCCAGCCGAGCCGCGTCTGCATTGCCGGCCTTCACGTCCACCAAAACGCCCGAAATCTCGAAGCTGCCTGAGGGGTCGATGGGGACTGCGCTACCACCGCCAGCCCCGCTTTTCCCCTGCGCGTAAACGCCTACGGAGCCGGCACCAAGGCCAGCCAATGCCAGCGCGGATGCAGCTGCGATGCTCAGGGAAATGCGGGTGGCTGCCATAATTCCCGCCCTTTTGGCGAAGCGGACGTGGAAATCCAAGCGCGTTATGTCTAGGCGGTGCTCCATGAGCGAACCGGAAGGCTACACATACGCCCAAGCAGGCGTGTCCATCGCAGCGGGCAATGCCCTTGTGCGGGCGATTGGACCCCTGGCGAAATCCACCCGCCGCCCCGGCGCGGACGCCGATCTGGGCGGATTCGGGGGGCTGTTTGACCTGAAGGCCGCAGGGTTCACCGATCCGCTTCTGGTCGCGGCGAACGATGGCGTGGGCACCAAGCTCAAGCTGGCTATCGATCACAACGCCCATGACGGCGTCGGCGTCGATCTGGTCGCGATGTGCGTCAATGATCTGATCGTGCAGGGCGCCGAGCCGCTTTTCTTCCTCGATTATTATGCGAGCGGGAAGCTCGACCCTTCGGTCGCAGAGCGCGTGATCGCTTCGATCGCCGATGGCTGCCGTCAGGCGGGCTGCGCACTGATTGGCGGCGAGACTGCCGAGATGCCGGGCATGTATGCGACAGGCGATTACGATCTGGCAGGCTTCTGTGTCGGCGCAGTTGAGCGCACGCAATTGCTGGATGGCACCGCGATTGCTCCAGGCGATGTGCTGCTCGGGCTGGCTTCGACCGGTGTGCATTCCAACGGCTTCTCGCTCGTCCGTCGTCTTGCTGCGGACAAGGGCTGGAAGATGGATCGCCCCGCGGTGTTCGATCAGGACGTCATCCTGATCGACGCGCTGATGGCGCCCACCCGGATCTACGTGAAGAGCCTGCTGCCGCTGTTGCGAAAATCCATGATCCACGGCCTGGCGCACATCACCGGCGGCGGCTTGCTTGAGAATGTGCCGCGCGTACTGCCTGAGGGGTGCCATGCGCGGATCGATGCGGATGCGTGGCCCCTTCCCCGTCTGATGGCATTCCTCCAGGCGCAGGGGAATATCGAGCCCGAGGAAATGGCGCGCACGTTCAATTGCGGTGTCGGCATGGTTGCGGTGGTTTCGCCGGGTCGGGCGGACGCAGTGAAGGCCGAGCTGGAAGCGGCTGGCGAGACAGTGTTTGTCATCGGCACGGTCGAGGCCGGTGAGCGCGGCTGCACCGTTGTTGGCAAAACCGAAACCTGGAGCGCACGCGCCGACTGGTCCGCCACGCATAATGGCTAAGCGCAAGCTCGGTATCCTGATCTCGGGTCGCGGCTCGAACATGGCGGCTCTGGTCGAAGCGTCACGGTCGGAGCATGCCGGCTACGAAGTGGCGCTGGTTGCCAGCGACAAACCCGAAGCTGCCGGCCTCGCATGGGCCAGCGAAAACCAGATCGCGACATTCGCGCATTCGCCCAGGGGCATCCCGAAGCCAGAATATGAAGCTGCCATCGACACGGCCCTCCGCGAAGCCGGCGTCGAAGCCATAGCCCTTGCCGGCTACATGCGGCTCCTTTCCGACGATTTCGTCGCACGCTGGCGCGGCAGAATCGTCAACATTCATCCTTCCCTGCTGCCGAAATACAAGGGTCTGGACACCCATGCCCGCGCGCTGGCGATGGGAGACCAGGAAGCCGGCTGCACCGTCCATATCGTCACAGAGGAATTGGACGGTGGCGAGATACTGGGCCAGACTGCGATCCGCATCGAAGCGCGCGACACCGCCGATACATTGTCGGAACGCGTATTGGTCGAGGAACATCGCCTCTATCCGAGGGTAATATCCGAATGGCTGACCAGACTGCCGCGCTAGAAAAAGTCCGCGAGATCGCGCTCGCTCTCCCCGAGAGTGAGGAGCGCCCGAGCCATGGCCAGCCGACCTTCTTCGTCGCGGGCAAGCAATTCGCCCAGTTTCGCCACGATCACCACGGCGACGGCCGCACCATCGTCGCGGTCAAAACCATCGACGATGAAGACCTCACGCTGATCGACGCCATGCCCGAGCTTTACTCGCGCGTCGCTTATTTCGGGCGCGGCTGGGTGGGCCTCAATCTCGCCGGCGAACCCGATTGGGATCATGCCGGAGACCGCATCGCGCGCAGCTGGGAACTGGCTGCGCCGCGCCGCCTGCTCGAAGCCGGCGGGCGTTAGCCCCGAAAAGCCACGCGTTTCCGAGACTATTACGGATATTTTGCGCCCCTGCTTTGTTGATGCCACCTTGCGAGCCGTTCTCAATTGGATGGAAGTCGGGGCGCCGCGCGAACAGGGACATCCGTATGCAGAAGATCACCCCCAACCAGCCCGAGAGTGAGAGCGGAACCGCCACTGCGGAGGATGGCATCGTCATGCTTGACGGGCCAGATGGCGTGGCGGTCTCAATGACGGCGGAGGCGGCCGATGCCACCGGCCGCGCGTTGATTGCGGCGGCGGAAGCGGCCATCGCCCAGCGTTCCGACGCCACGATCCGCTAAGCCCCTTGCCCCAGCGCACTTCGCCCCGCGATAAGGGGCCACAATGACCATCAAAGTCGCCAGTTATAATATGCGCAAGTCGATCGGCACCGATCGAAGGCGCCGCCCCGAACGTACGCTCGCCGTACTTGCCGAGATGGATGCCGATGTGATCGCGCTGCAAGAGGCGGATCGCCGCTTCGGCACGCGCGCCGCTGTGCTGACCGATCATCTGCTCGGCGATCATGGCGCGTGGAAAGCGATTCCCTTCGGTATCCGCCAGCGTTCGTCCGGCTGGCATGGCAATTCGCTACTGGTCCGCGCCGATGCGCAAATTCTGGATTGCGAGGCGATTCATTTGCCTGCTCTCGAGCCGCGCGGCGCGGTGATGGCCGATGTGCGGGTGCGCGGACAGGTGATCCGCGTGGTCGGGATGCACCTCGATCTGTCAGGGCTGTGGCGGCGTCGCCAAGCGGCGGCGATCATCTCGCATCTGGCATCGAGCACGCATCAATACCCAACGGTGTTGATGGGCGACCTGAACGAATGGAGCGCCAGCAGCGGGTGCCTGCGCGATTTCGCCAGCCATTTCGACTTCGCCGAGACGGGCAAGAGCTTTCACGCCCGCAAGCCGGTGGCGCGGCTCGACCGCATCATGGCCTCGCGCGACCTCAAATTCACCGATGCCGGCGTGCATGACAGCGCCTCTTCGCGCACCGCATCAGATCATCTGCCGATCTGGGCGACGGTGACCCCCGCCTGATGTCTGAAATGCGTGACAAGGAATTGCGGCTCGCGCTGGTCTGCTACGGCGGGATCAGCCTTGCGGTGTACATGCACGGCATCACCAAGGAGGTCTGGCGCCTCGCCCGTGCCAGTTGCGCCGAGCGTGACGGCGATGGGCCGGGCAGCATCTACCGCGAACTGCTCGCCGAAATCCGCGAGAGCGCCGGGATAAACCTGCGCGTGATCGTCGATATCGTATCCGGCGCCAGCGCGGGCGGGATCAACGCGGTGTTTTTGGCGCAGGCGATTGCCACTGGCCAGTCGCTCGATCCGCTCACCGATCTGTGGATGGAGCATGCCGATGTCGAGGCACTGCTCGAGCCGCGGCAGGGTCCATCGCATCGCTTCGCCAAGATCTGGGCCACGCCGATCGCGTGGATGATCGCCAATAAGAGCAAGACCGTCGACGAAACCGTCGAGGCCGGTGCGCGCGATGAAGTGCGCATGAAGCTGGAGCGCTTCGTTCGCTCGCGCTGGTTCGAGCCGCCATTCGGGGGCAAGCGCCTGCTCGGCACGATTATCGACGCGTTCGAAGCGATGGCGAACGGTCCGCACGACCGGCGGCTATTGCCCCCCGGCCAGCCGCTCGATCTGTTCGTCACCGTCACCGATTTTCGCGGACACCCTGAAACGCTGCGGCTCAATTCGCCGGCCGAAGTAATCGAGACCGAGCACCGGCTGGTGTTTTCCTTCACCGATCATGGCGATCCGAACCAGCCCTTTGCCGACAAATACGGGCTGGCAATGGCGGCGCGGGCAACGTCGAGCTTCCCCGGCGCCTTCCCGCCCTTCACCGTCGGCGAGATCGACGAATTGCTGGCCGAGCGCGGCGAGATTTGGGAGGGCCGCGACGCGTTCCTCGAATGTGTGTTGCCCCGCCAATGGGCAGACAATCGCGCCGAAAAGGCGGTGCTGATCGACGGTTCGGTGTTGGCCAACGCGCCCTTCCGCCCGGCGATGGAGGCCCTGCGCGAGCGCCCTGCCCGCCGTCAGGTCGACCGCCGCTTCGTGTTCATCGATCCATTCCCCAGTGCGCGCCTCACTTTGTACGGCGCGCAATCGGAGAAGCCCGGCTTCTTCCAGACGATCATCGGCTCGCTATCCGAGCTCCCCCGCCAACAGCCGATCCGCGATAATCTGGAGATGATCGCGCGCCGGTCGGACAAGATCGAGCGGATGCTGGCCATCGTCGCGGAAATCCGCACCGATGTGGAAACCCAGGTCGAGGCCCTGTTCGGCTACACCCTTTGGCTCGATTGGCCCACGCCCAAGCGGATCGCGGCGTGGCGCAAGCGCGCGCAGGTCACCGCCGCTGCCAAGGCTGGCTATGGTCACACTGCTTATGGCCTGCTCAAGGTAGACGGCGCGATCGACCGGATTTCGCAATTATTCTATGCCATCGGCGACCGGCATGAACCCGAACGCTTGCGCGATCTGCGGGAGGCAGTCGCCCATGCGGTGCGGGCGCGCGGCGCGGACCGATTTGGTGCGACCCAATCCAACGGCGCCAGCCCCGCCACGCTCGAATTCCTGCGCACCCATGATCTGGGGTTCCGCATCCGGAGGTTGCGCCTGCTCGCCCGCCGCCTCACGGAGATCGATCTGCCCAGCAGCCACGCGGAACTCCAGCCGATGCGCGAAGCGATCTACGATTCGCTCGCGGCCTATCTGGAGCTCAAGCGCGCCGATACCTTCGCCGATTTGCGCGACGCGATCCACAATATGACCGACGATGCCGGGCCGATCCTCGATATTCTCGGCGAACGCATGGGGCTCAAGGCGCTCGATGCCGAGACGGACAATCGCTTGTCCGAAGGCTTCAGCGCGCTCAACAAAGATTTGCGCCGCCCGATGCTGCTCGCGCATCTGGGCTTCCCCTTCTTCGATATCGCCACACTGCCTTTGCTTCAGGGCGAAGGCGTCGATGAGTTCGATCCGATCCGCGTCGATCGCATCTCGCCCGACGATGCCCACGCGATCCGTAAGGGCGGTGCGGATGCCACGCTCAAGGGCACGCAGTTCAACAGTTTCGGCGCGTTCTTCAGCCGCGCCTATCGCGAGAACGACTATCTCTGGGGCCGCCTGCACGGTGCCGACCGGCTGATCGATATCGTCGTCTCCACGTTGCTCGCCGAGTCGCGGCCCAGCGAGGAGCGCGTCGCCGAAATCAAAAAGTCCGCCTTCCACGCGATCCTCGATGAGGAGCAGCCCCGCCTCAAGGCAATTCCGCGTTTGTTTGACGACCTGCGCGCCGAGATTGGCTGAGGCCCCTTCCCTCTCCCGATGGGCGAGGGAGCATTGGCAATCCTGCCGCCACGTCCTAGACCGATTTCGAGAGGTGAAGACGAATGCGGTTTCTGAAGGTGCTGTTCTGGTTGTTGCTGGGCGGGCTCGTCGCGGGCTTCGTGATCTATAATGGCGATGAGCGGGTCAGCGTCCATCTGTGGAACGGCTTGATCGCCGATTTCAGCCTGCCGCTGCTGCTGGTGCTCACCTTCCTCGGCGGCATGCTGCCCGCCCTCCTCGCTTATCACGCCTTGCGCTGGCGGATGCGTCAGCGGCTTGCGGGCCTTGAGCGCGCGCTGGCCGATCTGCGTACCGTCAATGCGCCGGTGATCTCCGAAGAACCCGCGGTGATTATCGAGCAGCAACCATGAGCCCCATCTACGTCGCGATCGACACCCCCGATCTCGACCGCGCCAAAGCTATCGCGAACAAGGTTCACCACCATGTCGGCGGCATCAAGCTGGGCCTGGAATTCTTCATGGCGAATGGTCGTGCGGGTGTGCACGAAATGGCCGATATCGGCTTGCCGATCTTCCTCGACCTGAAATTCCACGACATTCCGAACACCGTTGGCAAGGCCGTGCAGGCGCTGCGCCCGCTTGAGCCCGCGATCATCACCGTCCATGCAGCCGGCGGCCGCGCGATGCTGGAGGACGCGAAGGCAGCGGCACCGACCGGCACCAAGGTTGTCGCGGTGACGATGCTCACCAGCCTGGATTCGGACGATCTCAATTCGATCGGTCTCGCTGCCGATCCGCACGAGCAGGTCATGCGCCTCACCGAACTCGCCAAATCGGCCGGCGTCGATGGCATCGTCTGCTCGGGCAACGAAGTCGCCGCGGCCAAGAAGATCTGGCCGCAGGGCTTTTTCGTCGTTCCCGGCGTGCGCCCCGCAAATGGCCAGGTTGGCGACCAGAAACGCGTCGTGACGCCCCGCGCTGCGCTGGATGCCGGCGCATCGATCCTCGTGGTCGGTCGCCCGATCACGCAAGCGAGCGACCCGGACATGGCCGCACGCGAGATTGAGGCGACACTCTAGGCCATGTCGGCAATTCGCGTAGCAGTGATCGAGGACCTTCCGCGCCTCCACCCGATGGTCGAGCGCGCCTATCGCGGCGAATCCGCGCGGGCGGGCTGGACGCATGAGGCGGACCTGATCGTCGAAGGCGCCCGCACCGATCTTGAGACCTTGGGAGCCATTGTCGAAGACCCGGAGCAACGCCTGCTGATCGCCGAGCAGGACGATGAACTGATCGGCTGCGTCCAGGTCTCCAGCAAAGGCAAGGGGCTGGCTTATCTCGGTCTGCTAGCGGTCGATCCAACCCTTCAGGCCGGCGGTCTCGGCAAGAAATTGCTCGACGCTGCGGAGCGGGTTGCGCGCGACGTATTCGATGCCAAGCGCATGGAAATGACGGTGATCGACAAGCGCGAAGAGCTGATCGCCTGGTATCGCCGCCGCGGTTATCTACCTTCGGGCGAGACGCGCGACTTCCCGATCTCGATGGACCCGCCCTTATTCATGAGCGTCCTGGTCAAACCGCTCCTTTGAGTTGAGGAACGCCGAAATCTCTCGCGGCGTGCCGAGCCAGACCAGTTCGCCATCATAAGCCTCAAGCTTGGCCAGCGCGCGCGGCAGTGCGCGGATGCGGAACGTCAGCACGTACCACAAGAAGCTGAGACTGAAGCGTTCGGGGCAATCCGGCGCCATATCGGGCCGCGTCGTGCCGCGCGCCGCCAGCACCCGCTTGAGCACGCGCCAGGTGCAGCGAAACGGCGAGAGATCGAGCAGGATAACGCGGTCCGCCCGTGCCAGCCCCACATCCTGCGTGCTCGAATAATTGCCATCGATGATCCAGCGCGGCTGGGCGGCAAGCGCGATCACCCGCTGACGCCATTCCGCCTTGTCGGGCTCCACCCAGCCCGCATTCCAGTGCAGCTGGTCGAGATGGAACAGCGGCAAACTCTCGCGCGCAGCCAGTTCGCGCGCGAGGGTGGATTTGCCGCTTCCGGGCGATCCGATGATCATGATGCGTTCGGCCATGGCGTCCTTTAGCCGTTCAGCGCGGCGAACACCTGCTCATAATCGCCGCGTGCTTCGGCGAAGCGGAGGAACTTGACGCGCTCGACCAGATTTTCCGGTGCCTGTGCCTCAAGCTGCGCCATTGTCTCGGCGATATACTCGGCCAGCGGCATCGATTGCGGGTTCTCCGCATGGCCGGGCATCAGATCGGTCGCGACTCCCGGCGGGGCGATCTCGATCACCTCGACATTGGTGTCCTTGAGCTGATGGCGCAGCGACTGGCTCCAGCTGTGAATCGCAGCCTTGGTCGCCGAATAGGTCGGCGTGGCGGCGAGCGGCACAAAGGCGAGGCCTGAGCTGACGGTGGCCACGGTGGCCTTTGACTGGGCGAGCAGATGCGGGAGCAGCGCCGCGTTGAGCCGCAGTGGCCCCAGCAAATTGGTCGCGACGGTAGCTTCGGCAATGTCGGGATCGGTATCCGTAACCAGACCCTCGACAATCATGATCCCGGCATTGTGGATCACCACGTTGAGCGCGGGATGCGCCGCGATCACTTCCTTGGCGAAGCGCGCGATATCCGCAGCATCGCTCACATCGAGGGTCGCAGTTGCCATACCGGGATTGGCGGCGGCAACTTCGGCCAGCGCATCGGCGCGGCGGCCGGCGATGATCACCTTGTTGCCGCGCGCCTGCAGCGCCTCGGCCAAAGCGCGTCCGATCCCCGAACCGCCGCCAGTGATCAGGATGGTATTGTTGGTCATTTCCATGATGCGTCTCCTTCTGGACACCAGATAGGCGTTGATGGTATCTATTAGCGAGTAGGCACCCAAAATATTCATACGCACTGTTTGGAAACCATGGATTACGATCCCCACGAATATCCCCAGGATCTCGACCCTCGCATAGAAGGACTCGTCACCGAAATTATCGGCCGGGTGGCGGATAAATGGACGATGCTGGTGCTGGAGATTCTCACGGAACAGGGCGAACTGCGCTTCTCGAAGCTGCGCGCCGAATGCGAGGGGATCAGCCAGAAGATGCTGACCCAAACCGTCCGCGCGATGGAGCGCGACGGGCTGGTGATCCGCACCGTGCATCCGGTGATCCCGCCCAAGGTGGAGTATCGGCTGACCGAGCTTGGCAATACGCTTGCCGAGGCGTTTTGCGGTGTCTGGGTGTGGGCTGCGCGCAATGTGGATCAGATCGAGGCGAGCCGTGCCGCGTTCGATAGCCGCTGACGGGTAAAGCTAGACTTGCTTGCCAAAGCTGCCTGAGCCGCCGAAAGCCAAAGCATGCCCGTAACCGCCAAAATCTGCGGCCTGTCCACGCCCGAGGCTCTCGACGCTGCGATCGCCGGCGGGGCGAGCCATGTCGGCTTCGTGTTCTTCCCGCCCTCCCCGCGCAACCTGCTCCCCGATCAGGCGCGTGCGCTGGCGGCGCGGGTGCCGGGGCATGTCGGCAAGGTTGGCGTGTTCGTCGATCCCGACGAAGCGTTGCTACAGGCGGTGCTGCCGTTCCTCGACGCGGTGCAACTCCACAAAACCAGCCCCGAGCGCGCCGCGGCGATCCGCAAGCCGGTCTGGGCAGCGGTGGCAGTAAAGACCCGCGCCGATCTCAATCAGGCGAAGCTCTATGCCGGCGCCGCCGAGCGCATTCTTTATGACGCCAAGACCCCCGATAGCGCCGCCCTGCCCGGCGGCATGGGGCTGCGCTTCGATTGGACGCTGCTTCAAGGCTTTGCACACCCGCTTCCCTGGGCGCTTTCCGGCGGCCTCGATCCCATCAACGTCACCGAAGCGTCGCGTATTACTGGCGCCCGTTTGGTCGACGTTTCCTCGGGTGTGGAATCCGCCCCCGGCGTCAAGGATGTGGACAAGATGGCCCGCTTCCTCCAAGCGGTGGCGCAATGTTGACACCCCAACCTTTGCCCACACGCGGCATCTTCGGAAATCGATGGCGCTGATCGCTACCCCAAGCGAACAGTCCCTCTTTCTGCGAGTAGTCCGATCATGAGCGAAGCCGTCTCCCTCCCCAATTCCCTGCGAAACCTGCCCGACGAGCGCGGACATTTCGGCCAGTTCGGCGGACGTTTCGTCGCCGAGACGCTGATGCCGCTGATCCTCGATCTGGAGCGCGAATATCGCGCGGCCAAGGCGGATCCCGCGTTCCAGGCGGAGTTCGACGATCTGCTGGAGCACTATGTTGGCCGGCCATCGCCGCTGTACTATGCCGAGCGGCTCACCGAGCATTACCGTTGGCTCGCCGCGCCGGGCAAAGGCGCCAAGATCTATTTCAAGCGCGAAGAGCTGAATCACACCGGCGCGCACAAGATCAACAATTGCATCGGCCAGATCCTGCTCGCCCGCCGCATGGGCAAGACGCGGATCATCGCCGAGACCGGCGCGGGCCAGCACGGCGTCGCCACCGCCACCGTCGCGGCGCGCTTCGGCCTGCCCTGCGTGATCTTCATGGGCGCCAAGGATGTCGAGCGGCAGAAGCCCAATGTGTTCCGCATGAAATTGCTCGGCGCCGAGGTGAACCCCGTCACCAGCGGCGCGGAGACGCTGAAGGACGCGATGAACGAGGCGATGCGCGATTGGGTCGCAAACGTCGATGACACCTTCTACATCATCGGCACCGCAGCCGGCCCGCATCCCTATCCGGAACTCGTCCGCGATTTCCAGAGCGTGATCGGCACCGAAGCACGCGCCCAGATACTCGATCGCGAAGGCCGCCTTCCCGACCTTCTGATCGCCGCAGTGGGTGGCGGATCGAACGCGATCGGGCTGTTCCACCCCTTCCTCGATGACACCGACGTCGCGATGCTTGGCATCGAAGCCGCGGGCCTCGGCGTGGATACCGACAAGCATGCCGCATCGCTCAATGGCGGCGCACCGGGCATCCTCCACGGCAACCGCACCTATCTGCTCCAGGACGAAGACGGCCAGATCACCGAAGCGCACTCGATCTCGGCAGGCTTGGATTATCCGGGCATCGGACCCGAACATAGCTGGCTCTATGAGAGCGGCCGCGTGGCGTATGAGCCGATCACCGACCAGCAGGCGCTCGACGCATTCCAGCTGTGCTGCTCGCTGGAGGGGATCATCCCGGCGCTGGAATCCTCACATGCGCTGGCAGCTTTGGAGACTAAAGCGCGGGAAATGAACGAAGATCAGCTGATCATCGTCAATGTTTCAGGCCGCGGCGACAAGGACATCTTCACGGTGGCCGAGGCTTTGGGGTTCGAGCTGTGAGCAATCGGCGCAATCGTAGCGGACGCGTTCGGCGTTCGGGATACGGCGAGGGGGCCCTCGGTCCGTGGCGTTGGAAGCGACCGCTGGGCACGTTCCTGCTCGCCTTTGCGATATTCTTGGGGAGCCACGCTTGGTATTTCGATGGCGCCATCGGGATCAAGGGACTGATCTTCTCGCTGGTCCTGGCCCTCGTTTCGACGGTAGTCGAGGAATTCGGTAACGCGCGTCACCAGAGAAACGTGCGATGACCCGCCTCGCCTCCGCCTTCCCCGCCAACCGCGCCGCGCTTGTCACCTTCATCACCGCAGGGGATGGCGACACCGCCGCGATCCTCGACGCGCTCGTCGCGGGCGGTGCGGATGTGATCGAGATCGGCATGCCGTTCACCGATCCGATGGCCGATGGGCCGACGATCCAGGCCGCGAATCTGCGTGCGCTGGCCAAGGGCATCACCACCGCCGATGTGCTGAACATCGCCCGCGATTTCCGCGCTCGCCACCCCAGCGTCCCGCTCGTCCTGATGGGCTATGCCAATCCGATGACGCGGCGCGGGCCCGAATGGTTCGCCACGGCCTGTGCAGGGGCTGGTATCGATGGCGTGATCTGCGTCGATATTCCGGCCGAGGAGGATGACAGCCTGGGCGTCGCGCTGCGCGCCGAGGGCGTGGCGATGATCCGCCTCGCCACCCCCACCACCGATGTCGCGCGGCTGCCCGCGGTGCTCGAAGGTGCTGGCGGGTTCCTCTATTACGTATCGGTCGCGGGCATTACGGGGCTGCAACAGGCTGCTCAGGGATCAATCGCCGAAGCGGTGAAGCGCCTCAAGGCGAGCACCAACCTGCCCGTCGCTGTCGGCTTTGGCGTACGCACGCCCGAACAGGCGGCCGCAATCGCACGCGTTGCCGATGGCGTAATCGTCGGCTCGGCCATCGTCGAGTTGATCGGCCAGCATGGCGCGGATGCGGCGGAACCGGTTCGCG
>JAZKJE010000036.1:0-10265 GCA_040384525.1 Pseudomonadota bacterium | reverse complement strand
CCTATATCCATTCCCTCAAGACGGCCATCGAGGCCGCACGCAAGGAAGTCGCAGCATGAGCTGGATCAGCCGCGTCCGTAACGCGCTCGCTTACGTCACCACCAAGGGGGCGGATTCGTCCGACGCGCTCTGGCACAAGTGCAAGGGCTGCGGGACGATGGTATTCCTGAAGGAGCTGGAGAGCAATCAGTTCGTCTGCACGCATTGCGATCATCACGATCGCATCGGGCCGAGCAAGCGCTTCGAATATCTGTTCGATGCCGGCAGCTACAATGTGCTGACCAGCCCCAAGGTTACCGAAGACCCGCTCAAATTCCGCGACACCAAGCCCTATGCCGCGCGCATCAAGGCCGCACGGATCGCTACGGGCGAGCCGGACGCGTTCATCAACGCAAGCGGCAAGATACTCGGTCGCAAGGCCGTGATCGGCGTGCAGGACTTCGCGTTTATGGGCGGATCGATGGGCCAGGCCGTGGGCGAAGCGTTCATCCACGGGGTCGAGACCGCGATCGCCGAGAATGCGCCGTATATCGTCTTCACCGCATCGGGTGGCGCGCGCATGCAGGAAGGCATCCTGTCGCTGATGCAGATGCCGCGTACCACCGTGGCGATCGAGATGCTCCACGACGCCGGGCTGCCCTATATTGTCGTGCTGACCGATCCCACGTCGGGCGGCGTCATGGCGGCCTATGCGATGCTGGGCGACGTCCAGATTGCCGAGCCACGGGCTACGCTCGCTTTCACCGGTCGCCGCGTGATCGAGAATACGATCCGCGAGAAATTGCCCGACGATTTCCAGACTTCCGAATATTATCTCGAGCACGGCCTGATAGACATGGTCACGCATCGCAGGGATCTCCGCGAGACGCTGGGGCAGCTGATCGGGCTGTTGTGCGAGGGAAAGCAGGCGGCGTGACGCTGCGCTAAATGGCCGACTACGCCACCTCCGCCGATCCCGCCGTCCAGCACCAGCTAGACCGGCTCACTCTGCTATCCCCCGGCGCGGACATCCTCGGCCTGGGCCGCATCACCGAACTGCTCCGCCGCCTGGGCGATCCGCAGCTTACCCTGCCCCCGGTCTTCCACGTCGCCGGCACCAACGGCAAAGGCTCGACCTGCGCGTTTCTCCGCGCCGCGATCGAAGCATCCGGCCTGCGCGCGCATGTCTATTCCAGCCCGCACCTCGTCCGCTTCAACGAGCGCATCCGGCTCTCGGGTGAACTCATCGCCGACGCGATCCTCGCGCCGCTGCTGGAGGAAGTCCTGGATGTCGGCGGCGACATCGGCGCAAGCTTCTTCGAGGTGACCACCGCCGCCGCGTTCCTCGCCTTCGCGCGGGTCCCTGCCGACGCCTGCATCATCGAAGTCGGCCTTGGCGGACGCCTGGACGCCACCAACGTGCTCACGCCGGCAATCACCGGCATCGCCCAGCTCGGCGTGGATCACCAAAGCTTCCTCGGCGACACTGCGGAGGCCATCGCCGCCGAGAAGGCCGGTATCGCCAAGCCCGATGTGCCGCTGGTGACTATGTCGTACCCTGACGAGATCGCGCTCACCGTAGCCGCAGTCGCTGCCACTCGCGGCGCGGAGGTGCTTGCCGCAGACGACGCCTGGCATTGGCGCGTGGAGGGCGACCGGCTCCATTACCGCGACCGGGAAGGCCCGGTGGAAACACCCCTCCCCGCGCTCGCCGGTCCGCACCAGCCCGCCAATCTCGCGCTCGCCATCGCATTGCTCCGCCACCAGAATGCGCTGGAGATCCCCGAAGAGGCCCTGTCGGCAGCCGCACGAAACGCCCGCTGGCCCGCCCGCATGCAGCGCCTCGCGCCCGGTCCGTTGCTTGATCTGCTGCCCACCGGCAGCGAACTCTGGCTCGACGGCGGACACAACCCCGCCGCCGCCGAAGCCGTCAGCACCACGCTCGCGCAAGTCGCGGAGGGTCGCCCCGTCCACCTCATCCTGGGCATGCTCTCGAACAAGGATGCGCAGGGCCTGCTCGCCCCCTTCGCGGCGCTAGCGCAAAGCCTGCAAGCGGTGCCCGTGCCCGGCCACGAACATCACGCTCCAACCGCGCTGGCCGAAGTCGCGCAGACGCTCGGCATTCCCCACGCCGCATCCGCCAGCGACGTTCCAAGCGCCCTCCGCGCTATCCGCCACGAAGGCGTCGTGCTGATCCTGGGCTCGCTCTACCTCGCCGGTACGGTCCTGGAAGCGACCGGCGAAATGCCCTCCTAGTCTCTCCCCGACGAAGGCCGGGGCCCAGGTCGAGAGGCGGCTGTACTAAGGCGCGACGCCAACCAATTTCCAACTTCCCAACTGCTTGCCCTGCCTTCGCCGGGGAGACGTGTAGCTCGCTGAGCATCGCTTCACCGCCAGACCCCGTCGGCTCACCCGGCTATTTCACCGCACGCATAGTTATTGCGATTGACTATCAATAGCGATCTCGCGACACTTCTCGGACAGCCAAGCGGAGTCGCCCAAGCATGTCCGTCAATACCGCTCTCTCCACCGCCCTGCCCGCCCTTCAGCCAGAGGACGCTGGCGCGCGTTTATTGCTCTTCGGGATACGCCAGATGGGCGCGAATGGCTTGCATGATGCCTGCACCGCCCATGCCTTCGTCACGGCGTTCGGAAAGGATTTCCAGCGCCCATTGATCCTGTTGCGCGCGCTGATGCAGGAGATGTCGGCCATGTCCGCAGGGCCGATCCAGATCGCGCCGTGGTGCTGCGCGCGGATGACCGGGGCGGAGGCGATCTTGCTCCAGGTGATCGGCCGTGTTGGCACCAATCCGCAATCCGCCGCGATGCTGCTCGCCGATATGCTGGGCGTCCGCGATGCGACCGGCGTGCTGGTTACCGCGCACGCCGTCGCCAATGCCTTTGCCGATCTCGCGTTGCCGCTGGGGGACTAGCCCATCGTCTCTGCCGGCAATTCCACATCGCTCAGCATCCAGGTAGCGCCCTTAAGCCGGAAGATCAGCGCGCCGCCTTTGCCGTCCCTGCGCACCATGCGGAACTGGCTGAGGCCTTCGCGGCGCATCGTCATATCGTTGGCCTTTAGCCGGATGCCGCCCGGTCGCGCTTCGCTCGCCAGCGGCGCGGTCGCGAAGATCACGCGGATGCCCTCGGGTGTGAGCGCGACATCGACCAGCCGGTCGGCCAGCCCGCCGGCCACCAGCGTGCCGAGTACGCCTGCATCGCGCACGCCGCTTTCCATCCGCTCGCGGAGTTGTTTCTTTATGCTCGCGCGCAGCGAGGTGTAGTCCACGTTGCGCGAGAGCGCGTCGGTGTCGCGCGCTTCGGCGGCGTTCTTCATCGATTGCAGCGTCCACCAGGGCGAACCCCAATACCACCCACCCGCGAGCACCACCGCAAGCAGCGCCAGCCCGATCAATATGCGCTTCATGCCTCTCCTCTCAATCGTGCGAGGGTCTCGGTAGCCCAGCGATACATATCGGCATCGCCCGCGCGCTGCTGGCGGTCGAGCCGCCGCATCCGGCTCTCCACTTCCTCCAGCACCTTGATCGCGCGCCGGTCCCATCCTTCGGCAAGCAATAATGCGGCATAGCGGCATCGCGCCTCTTCGCCGGTGATCCGCGTGACGATATCCTCATAGAGCGCCAGCGCGTCGGCATTGCGGCCCAGATGCTCGAGCGTCTTGGCGCGCAGCAATGCCTGACGGTCCTTCTCACTTTGCCCCGCCGGGTCGGGTATCGTATCGAGCAGCGCCAGCGCTTCGGCCCCCTGCCCTGTCTCATAGAGCGACGCCGCCAGCTTGGTCTGGGTGCGCAGATCGGGATCGCCCGCCGTCATGCGGATGCTCTCGCGGTACAGCGGCACCGCTTCGTCATGCCGCCCCAGCCCTGCCAGTGCATCCGCAACCCGGAGCCGGTTTCCGGCGGTATCGGCCAGATCGAGCGCATCCTTCGCGGCGCGCAGATCGCGCTCGGGATCGATCATCGCCACCACATTGTTCTTCGCTGCGCGCACATGCCGGTTGCCGCCCATCCGGGGCAGGATCTCGACGAAGAAATAGGCAATAGCACTGACCACGGGCAGGAAGATCAACGCCGACAGCCATAGCGGGTTGCGGCTGTTGCGCATCAGATGGACGATGCAAATCACCTGCAGGCCGATGACTGCGACGTAATGCATCAGACTGCGGCTTCCTCCACCGACTTGGGCGGCTCGGTCGCTTCGCGCGGGCCGCTTGCCCATTCGATGGCGACCAGCACGACGGCGATCATGCCAAGGCCCGCCGTGATCAGGAAAACGTTCGCATAGCCATATTGCTCAATCGCCTCGCCGATCGATGCCCGTCCGAGCGCCCCGACCAGAAAGGTCATTGACGAAAGCAAAGCATATTGCACCGCGCTATATTCGCGCGAAACGATCGACGAAATGTAGGCGATGAACGCCGTGCCCGCGAGCCCGCCGGCAATATTCTCACCCGTGATGCCGATTATCAGGCGCATCATCCGCGGCTCCACGCCGACTTGATCGAGCATGAACAGATGCATGAACGCGTCGATCCCTGCCCCGCCAGCCGCGAGATCGGCAAACAACAGGTTCGATGCCGCCGCGACGATGCCGCCCGCCAGCAGGGTCGGCATGCGGCCTATCGTCGCCAGCATGACGCCGCCGATCACCACGCCAAGGGTCGTCATCAGCACGCCGACGATCTTGGAAGCGATCGCCACTTCGTCATTCGTGTAGTGAAGGAAATCCAGATAGAATGGGAATGCGAACGGCGCCCAGATCGAGTCCGCGATCCGGTAAAGCAGGATCAGCGCCAGCACGAGGATCGCGCCCCAGCGCAGCCGCGAGACGATCTCCGCCAGCGGCAGGATCAATGCGCGATAGCTGTGGTTGGCCGCAGCTTGCAGTCCCGAAGGCTTGGTATCGCCCTCGATATGCTGCGGTAAGCGGCCCGTCCATGCCGATACGATCGCCGGTATGATCACCGTCGCAATGATGATCCACGGGCCCCAAACCTTGGTGAACTCCGTGGCGCTCATCTTGGCGACCCCGGGCACCACAGGCGCGAGGGCCGCCGCCATGAAACTGCCGAGCATGAAGATTGCCCAGGCCCAGCAAACCGCGACGATCGCCAGCGCGATGCTGCGCTCCTTTGTATCCGGCACACGGTGGCCCGCGAGTGGGGATTCCTCCTTGCTATCGTCGCGCACCACTTCGGGGGTGAACAAAGTCATCGCGAGTGCGCCCAGCATCACGAAGCCAAAGCCGACATAGACGATCGGCCAACTCAGTCGCGCCGCCAACACCAAAGCCAGTGCGCCGCCGCTGAGTGCCGAGAACCGGTTGCCCAACTGATAGATTGCCGAAAGCAGATCGACTGTCGCGGTCTCGTCAGCAATCTCGATGCGCCATGCGTCGATCACCACATCCTGCGTCGCCGAAAGGAAGGCAGCGATCACCGCGAGGATCGCGAAGCTGCCGATGGCGGTCACGGGATCGGTGGCGGCAAGGCTCCAGAGCAGGATCGCGAGCATGCCCTGGCAGAGCACCAGCCACGAACGCCGCCGGCCAAGCTTGCCCAGGATCGGCAACCGCCAGCGATCCACAATCGGCGACCAGAGGAATTTGAAGGCATAAGCCAGCCCGATCCACGAAAGCACGCCGATGGTCGCCAGGCTGATCTTGAGCTCACCCAGCCACGCATTGAGCGTGCCGAGCAGCAGCACAAGCGGCAGCCCCGAAGCGAACCCAAGCACCAGCATCGCGCCGGTCTTGCGGTTGGTCATGGCGGCTTTTAGCAGCCCCCAGCCCTTTGGTTTATCGCTCAACGCTTGCCCCCTCAAACTTTCGCGCCGAAACTAGCGCAAAAGAAGGAGAGGACAAGGATGAACGCGCCGACCGAAGGCCAGCTTGCGCTCGCTGCCGCGCTTGCCCGTGGCGGCACCAGCAACGCGCGCGAGATCAGCACTGTCGATGCCGCGGCGTATACCAGCCGTGCCCGCTTCGAGGCCGAGCGCGACCGCATTTTCGCCCGCGTCCCCCTGGTCATCGCTCCCTCCGCTTTGCTTCCCGAAAACAATATGGCCGTGCCGCATGATGGCTTCGGCAAACCGCTGCTGATCGCCCGCGACGGTCAAGGCCAGGTCCACGTCTTCCTCAACGTCTGCCGCCATCGCGGCACGCGCTTGGTAGAGGGCTGCGCGGCGGTCAAAGCCCCGCGCTTGGTCTGCCCCTATCATGCGTGGACCTACGCGCTCGACGGTCGCCTCACCGGTCTGCCCCGCCCCGATACCTTCCCCGGCCTCGACAAGGCCGAACACAACCTCAAGCGCCTGCCCACGCACGAAGCCGGCGGCCTGATCTGGTTCTCGTTCGATGAGGCAGCCGATTTCGGCGAGGCCGAAACCCTCGCCCGCGATTTCGAAGCGTTCGACCTGGCCGGCCAACATCATTTCCGCCGCCACACCCATGATGTGAAAGCGAACTGGAAGCTGATCATGGACGCCTTCCTCGAATCCTATCACGTCCAGCGCCTGCATTCGGGCACGATCGGCCCCTTCTTCAAGGATGGCGTCTCCACCGCCGACACAATCGGGTCGCATCAGCGCTCGGCAGTGGGCCGCGAAGCCGTGCTGGAATCGCAGGATTGGGCCGCCTTGCGCGCCGCGATCACCTATACCTACCAGCTTTTCCCCGGTGCAGTGCTGATCGTCAGCCCCGATTATATCAACCTGATGGTGCTGATGCCCCAGGCCGAAGACCGCGTGCTGGTCGAAGATTTCATGCTGATCCCCGAAGCTCCCGCCACCGACAAGGCCCTCGCCCATTGGGAGCGAAGCTGGGAATTGCTCGATAACGGCGTGTTCGCCGCAGAGGATTTCCGTGCTGCCGAACTGGGCCAGCAGGGCTTGTCCTCCGGCGCGATCGAGCGGCTGACCCTCGGCACGCTGGAGCGCGGCATCCGGAATTTTCACGATGCGGTGGAAGCGCGGCTCTAGGCGACTTTTGAAAACAGGGCGAACCCACCGGGCAGCTTGCGCGGCACCTTTCCTCCCTCGATCACCGCCTCGATCACACCGATCGCGGACAGCAAATTGCGCTGGGGATAGGGCTTGGACAAGCAACCGGCTGCGAATTCCTTCGCCTCGCCGGGGCAATTACCGGTAACGTACATCACCGTGATCCCGCGCCCATGCGCCGCGCGTGCCACATCGATGCCGCTGCCGTCGGACAGACTGACGTCGACGAGAAGCAGGTCGATATCCTCTTCTTCGCGGATCAACCGGAGCGCATCGACCACCGAATCCACCGTCCCGACGATCTCGAAGCCCTCGGCGCGCAGGAAATGTTCGTTGTCGAACGCCACCAGCGGCTCGTCCTCGACGATGAGGAGCCGCTCGATCCGACGCTTCTTTTTGCCACCGAACAACATTCGTTACGCTCTCAACCATCTGGTCTTGCCCCGGCATTAACGCGCAAAACGTTTTCCGGGCGCAATAATTTTTGCGGGAAGGCCCACAATCGCTATATCGCCCCCGTGCCCCCATCAAAAACCAATGAACCCGCCGCCAATAACCCCAGGGAAGGCCAGCGCATCGCCAAGCTGCTGGCCCGTGCCGGAATCGCGTCCCGCCGAGAGATTGAGCGGATGATCGAGGACGGCCGCATAGCGCTGGACGGCAAGACGCTCGATACCCCCGCCACGGTATTGACCTCGCTCGATGGCGTAACTGTGGACGGCAATCCCGTCGAAGCGCCAGAGGCTGCGCGGCTGTTCCGCTATCACAAATCCGCCGGGCTGCTCACGGCGGAGCGCGATTTCACCGGTCGCCTGACGATCTACGATCGCATGCCCGATGGCCTGCCGCGCGTAATGCCCGTCGGTCGTCTCGATCTGAATACAGAGGGGCTGTTGCTCCTCACCAACGATGGCGAGCTCAAGCGCCAGCTCGAATTACCTTCCGTCGGCGTCGAGCGTAGCTATCGCGCCCGCGCTTATGGTCACGTCACGCAGGAGCAGCTCGAGGATCTGATGCTCGGCGTTGAGATCGAAGGCATCACATACGGGCCGATCAACGCCAATATCGAGCGGCGCACCGGCGCGAACGTCTGGATCGAAATGACGCTGACCGAGGGCAAGAACCGCGAAGTGCGGCGCGTCCTCGAATATCTCGGCCTCGAAGTCAGCCGCCTGATCCGCACGCGCTATGGCCCGTTCTGGCTCGGCGATCTGCCGATCGGCGATGTCGACGAGATTCGCCAGAATGACCTGGCCACTTTCCGCACCGTCGTGTCGAAGCCCGGCGGCGGCAAGGCAGCGTCGAACCTGCAATTCGCGGTGCGCCAGCGTGTCCCCGCGGCGCCCAAGCCGCAGGCAGTGCCAACCGGTCGCGAGCCCGATGGCCAGCGCAGCCGCGCCAAGCCCGCTCCGCGCCCCCGTGTCGCTCCCGCGCCGCGTGCGGAGCCGGTCGAGCAAGGGTTCACGCCGCGCGGTGCCCCGCCTCGCGTCGAGCGACCCGCCCGCGAAGACAGCCGTTTTGCGCCGCGCAGCGCCCCCGGTCGTCCCGAGCGACCCGCTCGTGAGGAAAGCCGCTTCGCCCCCCGCGGCGCACCCGGCCGACCCGAGCGCCCCGCTCGTGAGGAAAGCCGCTTCGCCCCCCGCAGCGCACCTGGCCGACCCGAGCGCCCTGCTCGCGAGGATAGCCGCCCCGTGCGTAGTGGCCCGGTACGCGGTGCAGCGCGCAATGAACGCCCCGTCCGCGACGACGCGCCTCGCCGCGCGCCCACCGGCGAATCCCGCTTCACGCCCCGCGTAACCCCCGGTCGCGCGACGGATCGCCCCGCACGCACCGAGCGTCCCGCTCGTGACGAGACCATCGCCAACCCAGCCCGCGCCGCCCGCTCGCGCGCGCACCGTGACACAATGGAGCCCCGCTCCGGCGCCATCGTCGATAGGCCCACCAAGGGCCCCTCGGGCGGTCGCGGCAAACCTTCGCGTCCGGGTAAGCCCGGCAAGCCAGCGCGGCCACCGCGCACCCGCAAGTGAGGATCATCGCCGGCCAGTGGCGCGGGCGACCTTTGGTCGCGCCCAAGGGTGATACCACGCGCCCCACGGCGGATCGCACGCGTGAAGCGCTCTTCTCGATGCTCGCCAGCCGCGTCGGCAGCTTCGAGGATCTGGCGGTCGCTGATCTCTTCGCAGGCTCCGGTGCGCTAGGGCTGGAAGCGCTCTCGCGCGGTGCCGCCACCTGCTTGTTCGTCGAGCAGGACAAGGCCGCTATCGATGCGCTCAAGGCCAATATCGCCAGGCTGGGCGCCAAGGGTGCGGATGTCCGCCCTGCATCGGTCCTTACGCTCGGCCCCGCCGCCAAGCCACTGGACGTGATCCTGATGGACCCGCCTTACGCCACCAGCGCCGGCAGCGTCGCGCTCGACAAGCTGGCACGGCTCGGCTGGACCAGCCCCGCCACCTGGGTGAGCATCGAAACCGCCAAGGACGAAACGCCCGAGATCGCAGGCTTCACCGTGGATGCCAGCCGCACCCACGGCAAAGCGCGGATTACATTGCTGCGCGCTGACGCTTAAAGATACGGTTTCAGCACGAAGCTGACCGGTATTTGCTGCCCGCTGCGTTTCAGCGTCAGGGAAACGGCCTGACCCGGCGGGCCAATGATCTTGCGCATCGCGGATTGCAGCGGTTCGGCGGCCACATCGCCCACCCGCACGCCCGCAGCTTCGGCCGGACTGCCACGCCCGACTGCGGCCACGCGAGCGCCGCCATCCTCGTCGAACCAGATGCCCGACATGCCATAGCGTTCTGGCGGCGCAGGAATTTTGCTCCGCTGCACCCATAATTTGTCGCCGCGCACATCGGTGGCGAGGTTCATCTGGCGCAGGATCTGGAGGCCGATTACGCCGTCTGCCGCTGGTCCATTCTCGCCATTGGGATCGTTCAGCACCACAAGCGGCCGCTCAAACCGCAAGGGCCCCAGCGTCAGCGCGTCCAGCCGCATGATCCGCGCCAGCTTCGCCTTGCCGCCTATCCCCGAAGGCCGCATCGGCGTCCAGGGACGATCGCTGTTCCACAACCCGCTATCCCGCACGGTGCGCGACGATAGGGACACCATGTGTGGAGAGCCGGTGTCGAGCATGAAGCGATACGGCTTGCCCTCCAGCGATCCGTCGCCAAACAAATGCGCCGATCCATTGCCCTCACGCCGGATGTCAGATGGCATCGGCACAAAGCCTGGCCGCTCAAGCAAGCCGTCGGGATAGACGCGCCACTC
>JAZKJE010000035.1:33932-51780 GCA_040384525.1 Pseudomonadota bacterium | reverse complement strand
GTCACCAATGCGATCTCAACGCCCATCGCGTTGATCCGCTGGAGCAGATCGGGCGTGCCGGGAAACAGCTCGATCTGGCCGACATTGCGGCCGATGAGGCGGCGGACGTACCAGGCGATGAAGGGCAATTTCCAGCGCGCGATCTGGAGATATTTGATCACTTCGCGCGCGCTTTTGTGCCGCAGCATCTCGATCTCGTCTTCGTTCACGGTGCGGAAGCGGAAGATGCCCGCAAGGTGATCGACCACAGAGATGAACCAGTCGCCACTGTCCGAAAGCGTGCCGTCGAAATCGAAAATGACCAGCCGGATGGGCACATGCGGGGGGGCGGGCGAAGGCTTAGCCATGCGCGTGTCCCTTTCCATGCATGCGGCACTCTGCTCCATCGCCCAGTTCGATCTGAACCGTGATGTGGTCGATGCCATGATCGTGCGCCAGCCGATGCTGCAGGTCTATCAGGAATGCGTCGCCAGGATGCCCCGCGGGCATGACGAGATGCGCGGTGAGCGCCGCTTCGGTGGTGCTCATCGGCCAGATGTGGAGATCGTGGACACGCGCAACGCCGGGCAGGGCCGTAAGCGTGCGCTCCACCGCCTCCGGGTCCACGCTCCGCGGCACGGCCTGGAGCACCATGGTCAGCGATTCGGTGAACAGGCCCCAGCTGGTCCACAGGATCACGCCGACAATGACGAGGCTGATGACCGGATCGATCCATGTCGCGTTGGTGAGCAGGATCACCGCGCCGCCGATTACGACACCTGCGGAAACTGCCGCGTCCGCCGCCATGTGGAGATAGGCACCGCGAATGTTGATGTCGCCCTTGCGCCCGCGCGCGAAGAGCATTGCGGTGCCGAGATTGACGGCGATGCCTACGCCCGCGACCAGCATGACAGTGCCCCCCGGGATCGCCGCGGGCTCGGAGAAACGCTGGATCGTCTCGAGCAGGATCGCGCCGACTGCGATGAACAGCAGTACCGCATTGGTCAGCGCCGCAAGGATCGAGGAACCGCGCAGACCATAAGTGAAGCGCGCAGACGCAGGCCGCTTGGCAAGCTCGGCGCCGCCCCAGGCGATCAGCAGGCCGAGCACATCCGAAAGATTATGCCCGGCATCGGCGAGCAGGGCGACCGAATTGGTCCAAAGGCCCGCCGCGCCCTCTATCGCCACGAAAGCGAGGTTCAGCGCGGTTCCGATAGCAAAGGCGCGACCGAAATCGGCCGGGGCGTGATGATGGCCGACATGCTTGTGCCCGGCATGCTTGTGATCGTGATCGTGATGGGCGCCCATTGGCCCAGTCTTAGCCTCAGGCCCGCATGAGATACTAGCGCTTGCGGCGTTTACCGTCGCTGGTGAAGTTCGGTGCGGGCATTTGCGGGCGGATTGTCACCAGCTCGCGGCGCGTGAGCATGCCATCCTTGTCTGCATCGAAGCGCGTGAAGAGCAGGGCAAAGCGGGCGGCAAGCTCGTCATAGGTGATCTTGTTGTCGCCATCCTGATCGGTTTCGAAGGGGCTGGGCAGGGTGTTGCGATCCCCCAGCCAGCGCTCGGACCAGTCGGAGAAGCCGATGTAACCGAGCGCGCCGTCGCGCGGTTTCATACTGTCAAAGCTGTGGCGCAAGCCGGCGCCGAACTCCGCGCGTGTCACGCGGCCATCGCCGTCGCTGTCGAACGTGGCAATCATCATCGCAGCGGGCTCCACGATCACGGTGGCGGGCGGCTGGACGACGGTGCTGCTGCCGATCGCCCTGCTCGTATCCTTTTCTCCCGTGGGGATGGCTACCCGGTCCCTCTGCGCAAAGGCGGGGGTTGCGGCGAGCAGCGCGATCGGCACGAGGAACAGGCGCATCGGTATCCTTTCAGGGCAACAGCAAGGATGCGTCGCCATAACTGTAAAAGCGGTATTCATCGGCGATTGCGTGCGCATAGGCCGCCTGCATTCCATCCAAGCCGATCAGCGCTGACACCAGCATGAACAGGGTCGATCGTGGAAGGTGAAAATTGGTGATGAGGCCGTCGATCCCCTTGAAGCGGTACCCCGGCGTGATGAAGATCGCGGTGTCGCCTTCGAATGGCCGGATCACATCATCGTCGCCAGTGGCGCTCTCGATCAGGCGCAGGCTGGTGGTGCCAACGGCGATTACCCGGCTTCCACTGGCGCGCACCGCATTGAGGCGGTCGGCAGTGGCGACGTCGATGCGGCCCCATTCGGCGTGCATCTTGTGCTGGGCCGTATCCTCGGCCTTGACCGGCAGGAAGGTGCCTGCGCCGACATGGAGCGTGAGCGTGGCGTGCTGGATTCCAGCGCTTTCCAGTGCAGAGATGAGATCGGGTGTGAAGTGCAGGGCGGCGGTGGGCGCGGCGACTGCGCCGGGTTCGCTGGCGAACATCGTCTGGTAATCGTCGGCGTCGCGGGCGTCGGTGGGGCGCTTGGAGGCGATGTAGGGCGGAAGGGGCATGCGGCCGCAGCGGTGGAGCAGAAGCTCTACAGGCTCGTCGCCTGCGAAATCGAGCGCGAAGCTGCCATCCTCGCCGCGATCCGACGCAGTGGCGGTTACGCCTTCGCCGAAATCAACTGCGTCGCCGTTGCGGAGTTTCTTGGCACCCCGGATAAAGGCGCGCCAGCGGCGGGGCCCTTCGCGCTTGTGGAGGGTCGCGCCGATCTTTGCTGCCCCGCGAAGGCCCTCAAGCTGCGCGGGGATCACCCGCGTATCGTTGAACACCAGGCAATCGCCCGAACGCAGCGCTGTGGGCAGATCGCTGACCAGGGCATCGCGCATCGCGCCGCCTTCGACGACGAGCATCCGCGCCGAATCGCGTGGGCTCGCGGGCCGCAGTGCGATCCGCTCGGCCGGTAGTTCGAAATCGAATAGGTCGACGTTCATCGGCTTCCGCCGAAGCGGTTCAGGGAACCAGCTTCACGCGCTCCTCGCCCGCGGGCAATGCCTTCGGTGCTTCAACCACGGCCTGATAGGCCGGGGGATTATCCGCGAGCACATAAGCGTGGACGATCCTGGTGGGGTTCTGCGGCGGCTCACCGCGCTCGATCTTGTCGACGAACTCCATGCCGCCAACGACGCGGCCGAACACCGTGTAGTTGCGATCGAAACCCAGACGCGGACCGAACATGATGAAGAACTGGCTGTTCGCGCTGTTCACGTCCTGCGTACGCGCGGCGGACACGGCGCCGCGAACGTGGGGCAGCGCGTTAAATTCTGCGGGAACGTCCGGCATGTCCGAATCGCCGGTGCCGGTGCCCGTCGGGTCGCCGCCCTGCGCCATATTTTCATCGCCATCGATCACGCGGTGGAAGGGCACGCCGTCATAGAAATGCTTGCGGGTGAGCGTCTTGACCTGCTCGACCATCTTGGGCGCCGCATCGGGGCGCAGACGGATCAGCACGCGGCCGCCCGAGGACAGATCGAGCACCCAGGTATTCTCGGGATCGGCGGGGAGCGCGGCGGGCAGGCGCTTCTCGACTGCCGTATCGTCTGCAACGCCGGTGAACGGCAAAACTTCCGGCTTTGCCTTCGGTCCACCCTGCGCAAGCGCCGGCGAGACAGTCAGCGTCGCGGCCATGGCGGCCAGAATTGCCAAGAAACGCATCACATCCCCACTCAATCGGAAAAATTATCGGGCGCACACGTAGAGCAATCGGTGCGCGTCGGGAAGCTTTAGTCAGCTACCTTTGCGGCCGATCCTGTTCACTCGCTCGGCGACCTCGTCTTTGACGGTCGCGGGCACGAATTTGTGGATTTCGCCGCCATACAGGGCGATTTCCTTTACCAGCCGACTGGAGATCGGCTGGAGCGAGACATCTGCCATCAGGAAGATCGTCTCGACGCGGTGGTTCAACTGGCGGTTCATACCGGTCAGCTGATATTCGTATTCAAAGTCGGTAACGCCGCGGATGCCGCGTACTACGATCGACGCGCCCTGGTTCTCGGCGAAGTCCATCAGCAGCGAATCGAAGCTGATGACCTCGATCCCCTCGATATCCGCGGTTTCGCGGACAACCATCGCCATGCGCTCCTCGACCGTGAACATCGGGCTCTTGGAGGCATTGGTGGTCACGCCGATCACCAGCCGGTCCACCAGCTTCGCGCCGCGGCGGATGATGTCCATATGGCCGAGCGTGATCGGATCGAAGGTGCCGGGATAGACGCCGGTGCGGAGTGTCATTTCGGGCTTCCCCCTATCGATCGCGTTCGAGCGTGTAGCGCGCGATATCGCGCAGCAGATCGGCCTCGGGGCCGTAACTTTTGAGATGCTCGATCGCCTGATCGACCAGCAACGCGGCCTGCTCCCGAGCGCGTGTGGGACCGAGCAGGCTGAGGAAGGTTTCCTTGCCCGCATTGCCGTCCTTGCGGAGCTTTTTGCCGGCGAGCTTTTCGTCACCCTCGGCATCGAGCAGGTCGTCGGCGATCTGGAAGGCGAGGCCCACGTCGCGGGCATAGCCGCGCAGCCCCGTGCGCCCCTCGGGTGAAAGGCGGGCGAGGATTGCGCCGCTTTCCACTGCACAAGCGATCAGCGCCCCGGTCTTCATCGCCTGCAGCCGGGTGACGGTCGGCAGATCGAAGCTGGCTTTCTCAGCTTCCAGATCCATCATCTGCCCGCCGGCCATGCCCGAAGGACCGGAGCTGTGCGCAAGGCAGCCGACCAATTCGATGCGGACGAAGGGATCGGGGTGCGTGGCTTCATCGGAGAGGAGCTCGAATGCCAGCGCATGGAGGCAATCGCCTGCCAGGATTGCGGTGGCTTCGTCGAATTCGCGGTGGACCGTAGGCTTGCCGCGGCGGACATCGTCATCGTCCATCGCCGGTAGATCGTCATGGATCAGCGAATAGACGTGGATGCATTCGAGCGCGGTGGCGACACGCGCAGCGGCGCCCTTGTCGACCCCGAACAACTGCGCGGTGGCGAACACCAGCAAAGGCCGCAGTCGCTTGCCGCCGCCAATCGCGGCGTGGCGCATCGCGCGATAAAGCCGCTCACGCGGATCGCTGGGGATTGCGAGCAACAGATCGAATTGCCGGTCGATCTCGTCGGAGACCTGCCGAAGTGCGGTCTGGAGCGCGAGGCTGGCTTCGGCCACTGCTCAGTTCGCAGCGAAGGGCGTGGTGCCGGCTGCACGGCCTTCGGAATCGGTGCGGATCGCTTCGATCCGCGCCTGCGCCGCATCGAGCCGCGCTGCGCACTGGCTGCGCAGGCGATCGCCGCGCTCGTACAGGTCGATTGCTTCCTGCAACTGGGCCTCGCCGCTCTCCAGGCGGCTGACGATCCGTTCGAGTTCCTTCAGCGCTTCTTCGAACGAAAGTGCTGCGATGTCCGCTTCTTCTGCCATGCAAAGCCTATGCGGCAGGGCGAAGGGGGATTGCAACCGGGGATGCGCGTCACATGTTGGGGGCAACGAATAATCGAAAGGCTTCTCCCATGTTCACCAGCATCAACCCCGCGACCGGCGAGACCGTGGCCACGCATGAGGAACTGGATGCGGACGGGATCGAACAGGCGCTGACCCGCGCGGAGGCGGCGTTCAAGGCATGGCGCAATTCGACGGTGGAGCAGCGCGCCACGTTGCTGAACGCGATTGCCGATCAGTGGGAAGCGAACAAGCAGCACCTCGCCGAAATGGCGGTGAAGGAAATGGGCAAGCCGATCACCGGCGCGATTACCGAGGTGGAGAAGTGCATCCTCGGCTTCCGGCACTATGCCGAGCATGGTGCGGCCTATCTGGAGCCGACGACGGTCTCGACCCCCGGCGGCGGGCATACCGATGCGCGCTGGCTGCCGATGGGGCCGGTCCTGGCGGTGATGCCGTGGAATTTCCCGTATTGGCAGGTGGTGCGCTTCCTCGCGCCGACGATCATGGCGGGCAATGTCGGGCTGCTGAAACATGCCTCCAGCGTGCAGGGCTGTGCGGCTTTGATCCAGCAATTGGCGAGTGCTGCGGGTGCGCCGGACGGCGTGTTCCAGAACCTCGCGATCAAATCCGATCATGTCTCGGGCATCATTGCCGACAAGCGCGTGGTGGCGGTAACCCTCACCGGCAGCGAAGGCGCGGGCGCGAAGGTGGCGCAGGCAGCGGGACGCGCGCTCAAGAAGGTGGTGCTCGAACTGGGTGGTTCGGACCCGTTCATCGTGATGCCCTCCGCCGATCTGGATGCGGCGGCGAAGACCGCGGTGACCGGGCGCATCCAGAATGCCGGGCAGAGCTGCATCTGCTCGAAGCGGATGATTGTGCACGCTGATGTTTATGACGGGTTCATGGAGCGTTTCGAGGCTGGGATGAAGGCGGTGAAAATCGGCGATCCGATGGACAAGGCCAATGCGATGGGGCCGCTTTCCAGCGTTGCGCAGCGTGACACGGTGCTTGAGCAAGTGAAGCGCGCGCAGTCTGAGGGCGCGACCCTGTTGTTCGGCGGCGAGAAGATCGAACGAGAGGGTGCGTGGATGACGCCGGGCGTGATCGTGGGGATCGACCCGGAGAGCGATGTGGCGAAAGAGGAAATCTTCGGGCCTGTCGCGGCGGTCTATAAAGTCACAGACATCGAGGAGGCGATCACGCTGGCGAACGATGTGCCGTATGGGCTGGGCTCGTCGGTGTGGACGCAGGATGAGGCCGAGATCGAGCGCTTTGCCCGCGATATCGAAGCGGGGATGACTGCGGTGAACTCGCTGGTTTCGTCCACACCCGCCGCACCCTTCGGTGGGGTCAAGCTATCGGGTCATGGCCGCGAGTTGGGGCCATGGGGGATGCACGAATTCATGAACCTGAAGGCCGTGATGTTCGGCGCCCCGGCGAAAGCCTAGGCGGCCCAGGCGGAGAGGTCCGGCTCCTCGCCGATCAGCGCGAGACCGTGGGCGATGGAGGTGAGTTCGCCGCCGCTTGCGATGCGGTCTTCGCCGAAGCGTTGGCGGAAGAGCGCGCGGATCGCCGGGATGAGCGACGAGCCGCCGGTGAGGAATACGCGGTCGATTGCGCCTTCCTCTACGCCGGCTTTGGCCAGGGCGGCCTCCATCGCCGCTTCGATGCGGGCAATATCGTCGGCGATCCACTGCTCGAAATCGCTGCGGCGGACTTCGGCGCTGATGTCTACGTCGCCACCGGCGAATTGGAATGTCGCGACTTCCTCGCTCGACAGCGCACGCTTGAGCCGCCCGACCGCGTCGTAAAGCGGGAAGCCTTGTTCATGCTCGATCAGCGAAATCATCCGCCCGATCGGAGCGGGATCGACGGCGTCGCGCTGGAGGCGGCGTAGTTCCTCCAGCGTGCGGCGGTTGCGCATCTGGGCGAGGCGCGACCAATCGGCGAATTCACTGAAATATCCGCCGGGGATTTCGAGCAATTTGCCGAACGAGCGGTAATTGCCGCCTTTGCCCAGCATCGGCAGCACGAGCTGGTCGACGATGCGCTTGTCGAACCGGTCACCCGCAATGCCCACGCCCGACGATGCCAGCGGCACGCAGCGGCGTTCGGCGCCTGGCTCGGCGATGCGGACGATCGAGAAATCGGTCGTGCCGCCGCCGAAATCCGCGACGAGGATCGTGGCAGGCTCGGTCAGTCGCGCGGCATAGCTGTACGCAGCGCCCAGCGGTTCGTGGACATAGTGGAGTTCGACACCGAACTCCGCGAACATACGATCGTATCGCTCACGCGCCAGCGCCGGATCGGGGCGCGCGCCGGCATATTCCACCGGGCGACCGATAAGCACGCGCTTTGGCCGGGTATTGAGCGCGCCGCCCGCGTGCGCGACCAATTTCTGGAGGAACAGGCGGCCGAGATCCTCGAACTTGAACGGCTTGTTGAAGATCATAACCCGTTCGAACAACGGGCTCGCCGCGACGGTCTTGAACGATTGGACGAAGCGGCTGTCGAGCGGCGACTGGAGATATTCGGAAATCGCCCAAGGGCCGGCCTCATGCGCGATGCCGTTCCAGCCGCTTTCTTCCTCCCAGAAGCACAAAGCCGAGCGGAAGACCGATGCGGTGGCTCCCTCGTGGCTGAACTCGACCAAATGCGAATCGCCGCTGCCGTCCGCCAGCGCGGCGACAGTGTTGGTCGTGCCGAAATCGAGCCCGAGCGCGCGGGTCGTAATATCCACGGGAAGTTTCCTGTGCGGGAGGGGCGGCGCCTATCGCATGCGCCGCCACCCCGGGCAACGCCTCAGGCCAGTGCCATCACCTCAATGATCAAATCCTTGCGGCTGAGCTTGCCGATCATCGTCTTGGGCAGGCTTTCGCGCACCACGACTTCCTTCACGCGCTCATGCTTGCCCAGCTGCGGATTAAGCCATTTGGACAGTTCCGCGCCGGTGATCTCCGCGCCCTCGTTGAGAGTCACATAAGCGTGCGGGAGTTCGCCATGATAGGTATCGGGCAGGCCGATCACGAGCGCTTCCTTCACCGCATCATGCTTATAGAGCACGGCCTCGATCTGGCTCGGGAACACCTTGAACCCGCCTACCGAAATCATGTCCTTCAGCCGATCGACGATGCGGATAAAGCCGTCCTCGTCGATCGTGCCGACATCGCCGGTGCGCAGCCAGTGGTCATCGACAAAGGTTTCCGCATCGGTATCGGGCCGGTTCCAGTATCCGCGCATGATCTGCGGGCCGGAGACGACGATCTCGCCGGGTTCGCCCTCGGGTGGAGGGCGTGTCGGGTCTTCCTTGTCGACGAGACGCACGCGGGTGCCGATCATCGGCTGCCCGATCGTGCCCACCTTGTTGAGCCCCTCATACGGATTGCACGAGACCACGCCCGAGCTTTCTGAAAGCCCATAGCCCTCGATCACGCGCGCGCCGGTCAGTTCTTCCCAATTCGCCTTGAGCGCGGAGGGCAAAGGTGCGCCGCCCGAGATGCAGAATTCCAGGCTCTTGAAGTCGCTCGCCTGTACGCCGGGCGTATCGAGCAGCGCCTGATACATGGTCGGCACGCCGGGCAGCGAGCGCGGCTGGGTGCGGCGGAGCGCGGCCAGCGCCTGCTTGGCGTTGAAACGCGGCAGCATCACGATCTCGCCGCCGGCCAGCACGGTGCGATTAAGCACGCAGGTGTTGGCGAAGACGTGGAAGAACGGGAGGATGCCCAGGATCGTATCGGCCCTCTCGCCCATATGCGGATCGAGCCGGGCCACCTGACGGCAATTGGCCGAAAGGTTCTGGTGGGTAAGCATCGCTCCCTTGGGCACGCCGGTGGTGCCACCGGTATATTGGATGAGCGCGAGATCGTTGAGCGGATCGATCACGGGCGCGTCGCACATGCCGTCATTATGGATCAGCTGCGAGAATGCCTGGATGCGCGGATCGGCCGGGCGCGGGGCGACTTCCTTGCCCTTGAACAGACGATAGAAAAGCGACTTCGCCCCCGGCAGCGCGCCGGCGATCGAGCCGACCACCAGCCGTTCGAGCTTGCTGTGTTCAAGCACCTTGAGCGCGGTGGGCAGCAAGGCGGTCGCCGAGAGCGTAAACAGCAATCGCGTGCCCGAATCCTCGACCTGCTGGGCCAATTCCTCGACCGAGTAGAGCGGCGAGAAATTGACGACCGTCGCTCCCAGTTTGAGGATGCCGTAATAGGCCGCGACATAATGCGGCACGTTAGGGAGGAAGAGCCCGATCCGGTCGCCCTTGCCATAGCCCAGCGCTTTCAGCCCGCACGCCACGCGATTTGCGCCGTCCAGCGTCTCGCCATAGCTATATTTGCGGCCGAGGAAATCGAGCAGGTGCGCATCCGGGTGCGCCCGCGCGCTGGCTTCGAACAATTCCACCATCGAAAGCGGCGGAAGATCGTCCTCCCAATTGCCGGGATGGTGGAATGCAGTACGCCAGATGTGCTCGGGATCACTCATTGACATCAGTGTAAGCAAGGGGCGGCTTGGGTCAATAGCGGACCCGCTCGCTCCACGTCACCAGCACCGAAACCGCGACCACTCCCAGATCGAGCGCAGCCTCAACTTTATAGGGTGAGGGATCCCCGTGGCGCGCCATGGCGATCGAGATATCGGCGCGACGATCATTGGCGAACGACAGCAGCAGCAAAGCCACGGCTCCCAACGCTACTATGATCCGATTGCGCCTCATATGCGCTTCGATACGCGGCCAGAACGGTTCCGGCAACGTAGCTTGCGACGAAAATCAGGCGGCCTGGCGGATCGTGCTGCGCGCGCGGTCTCGACCGGCCGATTTGGCTTCGAAAAGCGCGGCATCGGCGCCGCGATAGAGCGCCTTCCACTCGACATCGTTGGTCAATGGCCCGCGGCAACCGCCGATGCTGGCCGTGACCAGCAGATCGAACGGCATCCGCGTCGCGCGCAATTTGGCAAGCAGGACTTCGGCCTCGACCGGTTCGGAGACCGAGGAGAGGATCGCGAATTCCTCGCCGCCCATCCGCGCGACCAATGCGCCGGTGGGCACATGGGTGCGCAGCAGCCGGGCGAAAAGCCGCAGCACTTCGTCGCCGCCGTCATGGCCCAGCGTTTCGTTGACGCCCTTGAAATGATCGAGATCGGCGATGAGCAATTGCTGTTCGCCGGGCCTGCCGATTGCCTGATCGAGAAAAGCGCGGCGATTGAGCAGGCCGGTCAGTGGATCCGTATCGGCCAGGCGACGCGCCATGACTTCGCTCGCAATGGCCCAGTCGCGCTCATCGCGCAGCAGCTTGATCCGATAGGCGATGGCGAGGCTCGACATCAGCGCTTCGATCACCATCGACAGGATCGTCGAATTATCGAGCCAGAAATTCCACGGGATCAGGTGCAGGTTCGCGAGCACACGGCCGACCGCCATGAAGATCGGCAGGCCCCAGCCGACCGCGAAAAGCCAGAGATAGTTGCTCCGCTTGCGCCATGCCTGCCACAAAGTCGGCCCGACCACGGTGGCGAGGCCGAGGAAAACGAGCGTGAAAGTGGTATCCGCCGAGCGCACCGAGAAGGGCGCGGACACGAAAAACAGCACGCCGACGCCCGCCATCGCGATTGCCACCGCAGCGGTGTAGCACCCCAGCCAGCCGGAAAAGACGCGGTCTTCGAAGAAGCTGCGCGCGAAGACCAATGCCGATGCGCCGGTGAGGCCGAGCAGCAGATAGTTGACCCGTAGCCGATCGTTGTTCGCAAGCTCCGGGAAGACCCAGGCTAAGACGCCCGAGGAGGAGAAAGCATAGCCCAGCAATGCTGTGACCATCGCGCAATAATATAGCTGGAAGCGGTGGCGCAGCGCGCCCCACAAAGCCAGATTGTAGATGATCAGCGCGATGCATAGGCCCGCGAATGCAGCGTACATCGCGGCCATCGCCAGATTGGCCTGCTCGCTTTGCTCTCCGGTTGAAAGCCGCGCGCCGAGCACGATCCCGCGCACATTTGCCGATCCCTCGACGTGCCAGAGCAAGCGGACGACTTCCGGTTGCAAGCGGGGAAGGGGATGTTCAACCAGGGCGCCGAGTTGCACCAGAGGCGTTACACCGCGCTCATCGGTGGTGGTCGTCGTCATCCGGCCATCGGAATAAAGGACGTGGAGCGACAATTTGTCCTGCCACAGGCTGGCGATGCGCGCGTTGAGCGGCTCGCGCGAGCGCGAGCGCTGGTTGATATCCCTGGAGATCACCCAGAAATTGCCGGGACCGAATTTGTGCTGCGAAGTGGTGCAATCGAAGCGCTCGGGGTGCTGGATCACGATTGCGGGGTTCATCCCCCCGGTATCGGGAAGCACGCATACCTCTAGCGGACGCCCGGTAAATGCCCGCTGCGCTTCCGCCGGCGCGGCAAGGCTCGCAAAGCAGATACACGCGATCAACACCGCGATTCCGCGCGAAAGGCAGGCTCGAACCATGCCCTCTGCTAACGCTCACATGACGAACAACCCGTTAAAGATACCAGAGATCGCCGCTTTTTCCGCAGCTTGCGCGATCCGCTTCCCTTCGCCGGGCACGTAACCTTATAATCGGACAAAAGGGGAGGGCGTGATGGCGGAAGCGCAGGCTGGCGAACGGCTGCAACTGGTCGATGTGTTGCGTGGATTCGCGCTGATGGCGCTGTTTCTGGTCCATATGCTGGAGAGCTTCGAACTCTATTGGGCCGATCCGCAGCCGGGCGTCGTCGCCGATACGGTGTTCCTGCTGTTTATGGGCAAGAGCTTCTCGCTGCTGGCTTTGTGCTTCGGTTTCAGTTTCTTCGTGCTGATGGATCGCGCCGCGCGGCGTGGCGAGGATTTCACCGCCCGCTTTGCCTGGCGGCTGGCGATCCTGCTGGCGATCGGCTTTTTCCATTCGTTGGTTTACCGCGGCGACATTATCCAGTTGCTTGCCGGGCTCGGCTTCGTGCTGCTGCTCGCCCACCGGGTGCAGAGCAATCGCGTGCTGATCGCGCTTGCGGCCTTCTGCTTCGCCGGACCGATCCTGATCCTCCAGATTATCGCTGCATCGTCAGGCGCCGCATGGGCCAATCAACCGCCGCATTTCTTCACCGACGCTGCGATGCCGGTCTACCTCACAGGCACGCTTGGCGAAGCGCTGCGGATGAACCTGTGGGAAGGGCAGATGCCCAAATGGTGGTTCATGCTGGAAAGCGGGCGGCTGGTGCAGATCATTGGCCTGTATCTGGTTGGCATGGTGCTTGGCCGGATCGGGTTTTTCGCGCGGGCGGGGGAATATGCGAAGGCGCGGTGGATTGCGTTCGCGATTGCCGCTGCCTTTGCGCTGATGCTGCACTTCGGGCGAGATACCCTGACCGGCTGGTTTGCGGGGCAGGATCATGGTGAAGCAGCGAACCGCTGGTTCGGGCTGTTGCTGGGTAGCTGGTTCGAGCTTTCGGGGACTACGCTTTGGGCGCTGATCCTGATCGCATTGTGGCAGGGGCCGCTCAGGATGCTGGTCGCGCCCTTCGCCGCGGCCGGGCGGCTGACGCTCACGCTCTATATCGCGCAGAGCATGGTCTTCGTGCCGGTCTTTTATGGATTCGGGCTTGGCCTGTGGGACGATTGGAGCCAGCCGGTGCGGCTCTGGGTCGGCCTTGCCGCGATCGCCGCGCAGCTTGTGCTGGCTGCGATCTGGCTACGGGTGTTCCAATACGGTCCGATCGAATGGGGATGGCGCGCGCTGACGTATCTGCGGCGCGACATCCCCTTCGTGCGGAGGGGCTAGCAGCCACCGCCACCCAGCGCGCCGCGGAGCATGCCGCCGAGGCTTGGCTTGCACTGCTTCGCCCGCGGTTGCTGGCGGCTCGAGCGATAATTACCCTCTTCGCCGTCATCCGCACCGCCCATTTGCGGCATATCGGGCATGCCAGTCATGAAATTGGCGATCGAGCGATAGCGCACCTTGGCAGTCCATTGGGGCTTCCACGGCGTCTTCGGGTTGGCCGGACGCGCGGGGAACGCGAAGTTTGCTTCGGGGCCATAAGCGTAGACGAAGCCCATCATGTGCTCGCCCGCGATCTTCTTGACCTCGGCGGGAACAGTGCAGTTGGTCTGGCTCGCCGGCATCACCACCTTTTGGCCGATCAGGCGATTGACGGTACCCGGCGAGATCCAGTTCCACAGGCCGCCGCCAAACTCCTGCGTTGCCGAGGATGACCACCAGACCATGTCGCCGCCTTTCGCACCGCCCAAGTCCTGGCCGCCCATCGCCCAGGCGTAATAGCCGGTGGCATTGTTCAGGCCGTTCCAGCTGAGCGCAACCGAGCCCGTGCCGCCGTTGGACGTACGGACCTTCAGGCCAGCCATGAAATCCTCGTTCAGGCCAAACGCGATTTCCGGGCTGTAATTGCCCGCGATGCGATGCTGACCGAGGATCGAGCTTTGCGGGCTGATGCTCTTGCCGGTCATTCCATTTGGCCAGGTGCCGTAGCTGCGGCTGTTCTCGGGCATCGGGCCGTTCTCCATCGGCGCCTTGGTCGAGAAGAGATTGGCCGGCATCTGGCCCTTGGCGAGCTTCGCGAAGTCGATCACCAGCGGCTGGCCGGGACCGGCGCGTTCGCCGCAGCCCCAATAGAGCAACAGGCGCCCCTTGGGCCGCTGGAACTGGCCGGAATAATCCGCGCCCGCGCTGCGCACCGGCGTTTCCAGCGGCACCGAAGCGCCAAGCCGCGCGCCCTGCGGCATGAAGTGATCTGCTTTGGGGGCTCCGCTGGCAGGCAGGCGCGAGCCGAGGCGGAGCGTGAGTTCGTGGCTGGCCGGCTGGCCCATGAACCCGCCGATCGTGCCCGCATCCATCACGTACCGAGCCTCGGGTGCTTCACCGGCATTCTGCGCAATCGCCGCAGTTCCCGTGACGATGCATGCAGTGGCGATCCCGGCGACCAACGCCGCTTTGCCGTTGAACGCCATCTTCAGCGAACCATGGCAGTGTTCATGCCGAGCACCCGGCCGCCGCCGCTCTGCACGATCGAGACGGTGCTGCTGACGATGAAGACCGTTGCGAAACATGCGGCAATTGCCGCTTTGCTGTTGAAAGACATTTCCCTGAACCTTTCGATTTTTCTATGCGAAAGGCGGTAGCGGGACGGGTGCGCGATCCCAGCGCTGCGAGACAGGGCGACCAGCGAGCGACGAAAGTGGCGACGGAAGAGCCGCTGCCATCGCGTTGGTCAGGTCTCCGCGCTGATCGCAAAGGGAGATTGCCATGAAGCTTTACGCCGCAGCGCTCGCCGCCATGATTTCAATTCCCGCGAGTGCGCAGGTTGCGGCTCCGGAGATTCCCGCCACTTTCAAGCTGCATCCGGTCTATATGAAAAACGGCGAGACAGCGCTGGTGGACGTTGCATCGCTCCGCAGATCTGGTGACATCGTGTGGGGGTGGAACCTCAACGTCTTCCTGAAGCCCAAAGAGGTCGCCACCGGATATACGACGGACGCGCAATGGACGCGGTTCATCATGTTTTGCGCGAGCAATTCGGCGATGATGACCTGGTTTGTCGGCCGAAGCGCCTCGCGCACCACATTCAAGGTTCTGATCAACCAGAAGTTCGCGATCTGGGAAGGTAGCGGCTGGGATCTGATCCGCACCTATGCCTGCAAGGGCGGCAAATTGTTCAACGAAGCCCCTTACATCAACGAGGCGACGGCGATCGCAGCGGCAAAGGCCGAAATGGTGACAGGGCCCTGATACGAAGAAGGGCCGAGACTGAAGTCCCGGCCCTTCGTGTTTCGTGAGAAGTGCGGTTACTTGGCCTTCGCCGGCACCTTCTTCTTGCCGCCGCCCTTTTTGGGCTTGGGCGCAGCGCCGGTGGTTTCGAAGACCAGCGCGTTGTCCTTCAGCTTCACATTGACTTCGCCGCCATGGATCAGCTTGCCGAACAGCAATTCCTCCGCGAGCGGCTGCTTGATCTTCTCCTGGATCAGGCGACCCATCGGGCGCGCGCCGTAAAGCTTGTCGTGGCCGCGCTCGGTGAGCCAGGCCTTGGCCGGCTCGTCGAGCTGGATGTGGACGCCGCGATCCGCCAGCTGCAATTCCAGCTGAAGAATGAACTTGTCCACGACCCGCGCGACCACCGTGGTCGGCAGATAATCGAACGGCACGATTGCATCGAGGCGGTTGCGGAATTCGGGGGTGAAGAGCTTCTTCACTGCCTCTTCCTGAACATCCTCACGGGTGCTCTCACCGAAACCGATGCTTTCGCGTGCCATATCGCTCGCGCCCGCATTGGTCGTCATGATCAGGATCACGTTGCGGAAATCGACCGACTTGCCGTGCTGATCGGTCAGGCGTCCGTTATCCATCACCTGCAGCAGGATGTTGAACAGGTCCGGATGCGCCTTTTCGATTTCGTCGAGCAACAGAACGCAATGCGGCTGCTGATCGACGGCATCGGTGAGCAGACCGCCCTGATCGAAGCCGACATAGCCCGGAGGGGCGCCGATCAGCCGCGAAACGCTGTGGCGCTCCACGCGAGTGTCGTCCGACGAGACCGTCTTTGGCGGGATGCGCGCCATCGTCGCGATGACCAATTCGATCTCCTTGGGAGTGATCGTCTTTTTGCGCTTCGAGGGCGGCACCAGCATCTGCATCGCACCGACTTCGTCGATCACGTCGATCGCCTTGTCGGGCAGCTTGCGATCATTGATGTAGCGCGCTGACAATTCCACCGCGGCCTTGATCGCGTCGGGCGTGTATTTGACGTGGTGATGGTCTTCGAACGCAGTGCGCAGGCCCGCGAGGATCTTGATCGTATCCTCCACCGACGGCTCGTTGACGTCGATCTTCTGGAAGCGCCGCAGTAATGCGCGGTCCTTCTCGAAGTGATTGCGGAATTCCTTGTAGGTGGTGGAGCCGATGCAACGGATCGAACCGCCGCTGAGCGCCGGCTTGAGCAGGTTCGACGCATCCATCGCGCCGCCGCTGGTTGCGCCAGCGCCGATCACCGTGTGGATTTCATCGATGAACAGCACCGCGTGGGGCAGCTTCTCCAGCTCGTTGACGACCTGTTTCAGCCGCTCTTCGAAATCGCCGCGATAGCGGGTGCCCGCGAGCAACGCGCCCATGTCGAGCGAGTAGATCACGGCTTCGAGCAGCACATCGGGCACGTCGCCTTCGATGATCTTGCGCGCGAGGCCCTCTGCAATGGCGGTTTTGCCGACGCCGGGATCGCCCACATAAAGCGGATTATTTTTGCTGCGGCGGCACAGGATCTGGATCGTGCGATCCACCTCGGGCCCGCGGCCGATCAGCGGATCGACCTTGCCGGCCTTTGCCTTCTCGTTAAGATCGACGGTGAACTGCTTGAGCGCGCTTTCGTTCTTGCCCTTGCTCTCCGACTTGGTCGCGGCTTTCTCTTCCTCGGCGCCCTTCGGCGTCGTGGTTTCGCTGGCGCCCGTGCCCTTGCCCACGCCGTGGCTGATGAAACTCACGGCATCGAGGCGGCTCATATCCTGCTGCTGCAGGAAATAGACCGCGTAGCTCTCGCGCTCGCTGAACAAGGCAACCAGCACGTTGGCGCCGGTGACTTCGTCGCGGCCCGAGGACTGGACGTGGAGGATCGCGCGCTGGACGACGCGCTGGAAACCGCTGGTGGGCGAGGGATCGGTGGCCGCTTCGACCTTCAGCGCCTCAAGCTCGGTATCGAGATAATGCGAAACGGTGCTGCGCAGATCGTCAAGCTCGACGCCGCAGCTGCTCATGACCTTGCTGGCATGCTCATCATCGACAAGCGCCAGCAGCAGATGCTCGAGCGTCGCATATTCATGGCGACGCGAGCTTGCGGCTTCGAGCGCCTTGTGAAGGGTAGATTCTAGCGCGGAGGCGAAACTAGGCATTGGTGACAACTCCAGTCGGGCCAGAAGGATACGGGGCCCGGTTTCCCATTATGTCGGGATGACAGGCGCTCGCATCAAGCGTTGCGGTCCAGCACCGGGGTTTTGTGGCTTGTCGCCCTGTCTCCGGTGCAACGCTCATCGCTTGAATAGGGCGTCAGCGCTTGCGCGATGGTTAACGGCGCGTTGCATTTTTGCTTTTGCGCGGAGGATTTCGGCTTCGAGCAAGGCGATGCGTTCGGCCAGTTCCTCGACCGAATAGGGATCGAGGTCCTGCTTGCCGAGTTGTTCGGCAAGATCGTCCTTGCGGCGCGGAAGATTTTCGTCTGCGTCCATCAAGCGGAAACGTTGACCGCGCACGAGCCGATGTCAATAAACGGTGCTGCTACCCAAGCCGGAAAGCGACGAGCCGATGACCGTCCCCGATACGATGCGCGCAATTGATCCCGAGGCCCCAGGTGGCCCGGAGGTGATGGTGCTTGCCGAACGCCCTGTGCCCAGGCCCGGGCCGGGTGAAGTGCTGATCAAGGTTGCCGCCGCCGGCGTGAACCGGCCCGAGGTGATGCAGCGCAAGGGGCAGCAGTGGGCCCGGACACACGGCTGGACTGAGGACT
>JAZKJE010000035.1:0-33922 GCA_040384525.1 Pseudomonadota bacterium | reverse complement strand
GTGATGCAGCGCAAGGGGCTGTACCCGCCGCCGCCCGGCGCACCGACGATCTTCGGGCTGGAATTGTCGGGCACCATCGTGGCGCTGGGCGAGGACGTAAATATCGAGATGCTCGGGCAGCCGGTCTGTGCATTGGTGAGTGGTGGCGCGCAGGCCGAATATGCAGTCGCGCCGGTCGGCACCTGCCTGCCCGTGCCCGAAGCGCTGACGATGATCGAAGCGGCCGCGATGCCCGAGACGTTGTTCACCGTGTGGACCAATGTTTTCGAGCGGGCTTATGCCAGCGAAGGCGACACGATCCTGATCCATGGCGGGACCAGCGGCATCGGCACCATGGCGATTGCCTTGTGCAAGCTATTTGGCGTCGAGACCATCGTCACCGCCGGCTCGGACGAGAAATGCGCCGCCGCACGCGAACTCGGGGCGGGGCACGCGATCAATTACAAGACCGAAGACTTTGTCGCCCGCGTGAAGGAAATCACCGGCGGCAAGGGCGTGAATATCGTCCTCGACATGGTCGGCGGCGATTATGTGCCCCGCAACATGCAGTGCCTTGCCGAAGATGGCCGCCACGTCTCGATTGCGGTGCAGGGCGGGATGATGGCGACGATCCCGATCTTCGAGATCATGCGCAAGCGGCTGTCGCTGACGGGCTCCACGCTTCGCCCGCGTTCGGTGGACTTCAAGACTTTGGTGGCCGACGAATTGCACCGCACCGTCTGGCCGCTTGTGGCTGCGGGCCAGCTAAAGCCGGTGATCGACATGACCTTCCCGCTGGCCGACGCTGCCGAGGCACATCGCCGGATGGAGGCGGGCGACCATGTCGGGAAGATCGTGCTGGTCGTCGAACCCTAGTTGCCCAGCGGGCCGCTCGCGCTAAGATCGGGTGGGGCCGTAAGGGGTTGGGGAACAATGCTGCGTAAAATCATCGCGGGGGTGCTAATCGTGGCGCTCCCGGTAATCCTGTTGATGTCGGACCGGCATTGGTTCCTGAGCGACCAGCATCGCGCCGCCGCGCATGTCGCCGACATTCCGCCAGAGGCGAAGGGCGAGTTGCTCACTGATCTCGAGCGTATTGTTCTGTATCAGGGCGTGCACGTCATCCGTGAGCCGACCAAGGCCGAGATGCTTTACCGGCTGCTCGCAATCGCGGGTCGCGTGCCGCCGGCGCGCATCGATTTCAACAACGATCCCCTGCGCTATGGCTATTCGGTTCGCGAGTGGAGTTTCTTCGGCATGCCGTTCGGCTGGTATGAGGAATATGGCTATGTGGTTTACACGCAAAACCGCCAGCAATTGATCATGGCGCCGCTGTTCCCCGGTGCCGATGCGCAGCTGATGAAGGAAGCCGGCCGCGACCTGAAACAGGGGTTCTTCTTCCCATTCTGGGCGCACACCTGGGGCTGGCTGTATGTGGCGCTGCTCGCTTTGTGGGGCTGGCTTTACCATCGTAGCGTCGTCAAATGGCGCGAGGCCGAGGGCATCATCTGAGCTTATCGATTGGCGCTTCGCCCTTGTTGGACAGCATGGGCCGGAAGCGGCAGAACTCGCACCGATACAAAAGGGGGGACTCCCACGTGACCGCGCCGACGCTCCACGAATATGCTGCCTCCGGGAATTGCTACAAGATTCGGCTCACGGCGGCGCATGCCGGGGTGAAGATCGACCGGCGCGAATATGACATCATGGCGGGCGAGACGCGGACGGCGGAGTTCCTGAGCCAGGTCAACGCCAATGGCCGCATCCCGGTGCTGCAGGTCGGGCCCGATTTCCTGCCCGAGAGCAATGCCGCGGCCTTCTACATCGCCGATGGCACGTCGCTGGTGCCTTCAGACCGGTTCGAGCGCGCCGATATGCTGCGCTGGCTGTTCTGGGAGCAGAACTAGCTCTGACAATCGTTCAGAAATAAGCAGTTATTTCAATATGATAGCAAAACTACGCAGAACAGGTCATAAAAACACCTAACAACGGCAGACATACGAAAACTTGGTCTGAAAGCGGACTTTCGGCTAACGACCCAATTGCGGACGTAGGCTAAGTGGCCCAGTGTGTTGCGATGCTTAGCCCGTTGACCTTCGCTCGCATCGTCCAAGCCGGGTTCTTTATTTCAGGCGCTATTTTACTCGTAACCGTTTATCTCGAACTCGGCGGGATAGTAGGAATGGCAGTCGCGCTGGCGTTCACTATGCCGTTCGCCTTCCTCATCATGTTCGGGATGAAGTGCAAAAGCTGCGGCGTAAGCTACTTCTTTGACCCGAAGTCGATTGGCCGAGACCTATCGGGAGTGAATCTCTTAAGGCCAGTTGAGCGGCTGTGCCCGAAGTGTGGGGCTAGCAGATAATTTCAGAGCTATGGCAGCTTCCCACCCAATTGTCGCCATTCCCTTCCCTGAATCCTAATCCTGATAGCGGACGGGCTGGGGGCATCCTGATTTCCCTGAAGTTTTATGACCTTTACAGGGAGCAGTACAACCACGAACCCAACATCGCGACCGTACGCTTCTGGAAAGGCTGGGTGGGGTTCGAGAACCTCAATGACGTGCAGCGGATCAATCTTCCGGCCAAGCAAGCTGGCGGTGAGGCCGCGCTCGCGTTGATGGACGAGCATCTCCAGCGGCGCGACTGGTTCGTGATCGATCGGCTGACGCTCGCGGACATTTGCCTCTACGCCTACACCCATGTGGCCGAGGAAGGTGGCTTCAACCTCCAGCCTTATCCGAACGTGCGTGCATGGCTGGATCGCGTTGCGGCGCATGAGTGTCACATTGCTATAACCGCATGATGATCGCACTGTAACATTCCCCGGCCATAGGCCTCCCCAGACAAGGGCAAGTGGGGGCACGCCATGGCCACGATCACTCGGCTGACGTTAGACGCGGCGGGCATCGCCGATTTTCACGCATCGGCACCCGCGATCCCGGAAAAGGCGATTACCGAGCGCCAGCGCTATCGCACGATCTGGATTTCCGACATTCATCTGGGCACGCGCGGCTGCAACGCCGAGATGCTCATCGACTTCCTCGATCATGTCGACAGCGAGAAAATGTATCTCGTCGGCGATATCGTCGATGGCTGGGCGCTCAAGAAGCGGCTGTATTGGCCGGTGACGCACAATGATATCGTCTGGCGCGTGCTCAAGCGGGCGAAGCGCGGCACCGAGATCATCTTCATCCCGGGCAATCATGACGAGATGTTCCGCCAGTTCGCCGGGCTCGATTTCGGCGGCGTGAAGATCATGCGCCAGGCGATTCATGAGACGGCCGATGGCCGTCGGCTGCTGGTGCTGCATGGCGACGAATTCGACGCGATCACCATGTCGCACCGCTGGCTCGCTCTGCTGGGCGATGCCGCATATGAAGCGACCATGGCGATCAGCCGCCAGGTCAATCGCGTGCGCCGCTGGATGGATCTGCCTTATTGGTCGCTGAGCAAATACGCCAAGCACAAGGTGAAGAACGCCGTCTCGTTCATTTCCAAGTTCGAAGAGATCGTCGCGCATGCCGCCGGGCAGCGCGGCGTGGACGGCGTCATCGCCGGCCATATCCATACTGCCGAAATCAGGATGATCGAAGGCGTGGAATACTATAACGACGGCGATTGGGTGGAGGGATGCACCGCCCTGGTCGAGCATTTCGACGGTCGAATGGAGATTCTGCACTGGGCGGACGAGATAGCAAAACGGGATCGAGAGGAGATGCCACAGACCGAACGGCAGGCGGCCTGACGGGCGTGCGTATCGCCATCGTCACCGATGCGTGGGATCCGCAGGTGAACGGCGTCGTCCGCACCATCCAGTCCGTCCGCAAGGTTCTGGAGAAGCAGGGCCATGATGTTAAAGTGATTTCGCCCGATCTCTTCCACTCGCTGCCATGCCCGACCTATCCGGAGATCCGCCTGGCGCTCACCCGCGTTGCGACAATTGGCCAGATGCTCGAGGAGTTCGAGCCCGAGGCGATCCATCTCGCCACCGAAGGCCCCTTGTGCATCGCCGCGCGGCGATGGTGCATGCGCAATGGATTGCCGTTCACCACCGCGTACCACACCCAATTCCCGGACTATGTTTCGGCGCGTACACGGCTGCCGGCGGAATGGTTCTGGAACTACATCCGCTGGTTTCACGCGCCGGCACAGGCGATCCTGGCCGCGACCCCCTCGATCCGCCAGTCGCTTGAGGAGCATGGCCTGAAGCGGATCAAGCCGTGGGGCAGGGGCGTCGATCTCACCAACTTCCATGCGGGCGTCGAGCCCGATGCGGCGATGAAAGAGCTGCCGGGGCCGGTGCAGCTTTATGTTGGCCGCGTAGCCGTCGAGAAGAATCTCGAAGCATTTCTGAAGACCAACCAGCCCGGTACCAAGGTTATCGTTGGCGACGGCCCCGCCCGTGCGATGCTGGAGGCGCGCTACCCGGATGCGATGTTCCGCGGCGCGATGTTCGGCCCGGCGCTCGCTTCGGCCTACGCCGCCGCCGATGTGTTCGTGTTTCCCAGCCGCACCGATACGTTCGGATTGGTGATGATCGAAGCCCTGGCCTGTGGCGTGCCGATTGCGGGCTATCCGGTCACCGGGCCGATCGACATCGTCACGCCGGAGACCGGCGGGCTTTCCGAAGATCTCGATGCCGCCATCGCCGAAGCACTGACCAAGGATCGCAAGGCGTGTGCCGCTTATGGCCGCACCTTCACCTGGGAAACCAGTGCTGCGCAATTCTTCGCGGGGTTATGTCCGCTGATTTCGCGCCGGGCTGCTTAGGATATCGGTGCTTCCGGGTTGCGTCAGTTCTAGTCGTCCAAGCCTAGCATATTGGCTAAGACGGAAGGCAGCTTGGCGCGGGCTTCGGCAATCTGGCTGGCGGCCTTTTCCGGGTCAGCGCGCGGCGGCTTATAGCCTGTGCCAGGATCTATTGTGAACGTCCGGCCAATGCCGCCCGGCGGGGTTGGTACCTCTTTCGGCGCCCCCGCTCGTAGGCCCGTCATCATTTCCATCATGCCGCCCCGGCAGATAAAGCTGTCATAGCCGTCGCGAAGGCGCGATTTTGCGGTCATCTGCTCTGCCCGCGGTATGAAATCGAGCAGCATTCTGCGCGTCTCCAACGGCATAGCCTTCAGTTCGGCGAAGCTGGTCCCCGCGATTTCCATCAGCTGATTCAGGCGGTGCCCCGCTGCGGTGGCATCCGCGCAATAGGCCTTGTCGATGGAGATGGTTGCATAAGCGATCAGCGACATCATGCCGGCGGTGTCGCGCATCGGAGCGCCTTCATCGGCCGGCATGCTCGCCGCCATTCGTTTCAGGTCGCGAATGTACAGGAAGGTCACGAACACCGTGGCGCCCCTCAACGTTGTATCGCGCTCCCAATTCATGTTCAAAAACAGCGCGTCGCCATCCTGCGCGTTGCTGAGCGCTTTGACGAGGTTCGTGTAATCCTCGGCGGCAAGCAAGCTATCGAGTTCGGCAGCGTTCGCCGGTTTCGGCAGGTCCTGGATGGGCGCGATGTGCAGCAGAGCAGTCGCAAACAGAACGCCCAGCATGATTTCCCCCCGATGATGCATCAAAGGCTAACGCTAGCAAAGCACAAGGGCCAGCTTTACCTTGCCTTGCTTCTTGCCCTTCGCGCCATCCGCGCCTAAGTCAGCCTCCGTACTGGCCGCCCGTGATGGGCGGCCCTTTCTATTTCTGGAGACTGCACGTGGCCCAGCCGCTGATGCCCCATGCGACCGCTTCCTGGATGGTCGACAACACCGCGCTCTCGTTTGAGCAGATCGCGGAATTCTGTGGCCTTCACATTCTGGAAGTCCAGGCGATCGCCGATGACACCGCCACCGCCAAGGTGATGGGCCGCGATCCGATCCGCGCGCACGAAGTCACGATGGAGGAAATCGAGAAGGGCCAGGCCGATCCCGATTACTCGCTCAAGATGCTCAAGGGCCCCGATCAGGTTCGTCGCACCAAGGGGCCGCGCTATACGCCGGTCTCGAAGCGTCAGGACAAGCCGGACGGCATCGCCTGGGTTCTGCGCCATCACCCGGAAGTGTCGGACGGCGCGATCGGCAAGCTGATCGGCACCACGCGCACCACGATCACTGCGATCCGGGACCGCAGCCATTGGAACATCGCGAACATCGTGCCGAAGGATCCGGTCACGCTCGGTCTCACCACCCAGCGCGAACTCGACGCGCTTGTTGCCAAGGCGGCCAAGGCTGCCGGCATCGAAGCACCGGTCGACAACCGTCTTGAGGGCGACCGCGAGGCGCTGATCGAGCAGCTCCGCGCAGAGCGTACTGCCGCTGCGCACGCTGCCGAAGCTGCCGAGAATGGCGAAGTCGCCGGCCCGGTCGAGCACACCGCCGAAAGCCTGTTCAAGAGCTGAGCCACGTGGCGGGGTGACCGCCGCGACTGACATCATTAGGCTCTCGAAACGCCGGGGTGGCGATTCGGGAGCTTTTTGATGTGCGACGAATATACCGAAGCCGATAATGCGGAGTTTCTGAAGGCGCGCGGCATGACTCGCCGCACGTTCAGCGCCGCGACAGCAGCCGCGGGCGCGATGCTGGTGCTGCCGCGCCCGGCCAATGCGCTTGCGGTGAAGGGCCGCGACGTCACCATCACCACTGCTGACGGCACTTGCGACGCTTATTTCGTCGCGCCTGCCAGCGGCAAGCATCCTGCGGTTCTCGTCTGGCCCGATATCTTCGGCCTGCGCCCCGCTTTCCGCCAGATGGCCGACCGGCTCGCCGAATCGGGCTATGCCGTGCTCACGGTCAATCCCTTCTACCGCTCGTTCGCCGCGCCAGAACTGGTCGCGGCGGGCGATCGCGCGGCGATGTTTGCCAAGGCTGCCGAAGCCCGAAAATTGATCACGCCCGAAGCTGCGGCCCGCGATGCGATCACTTTTGTGGCCTTCATCGACAAGCAGCCCGAGGTGAACAAGAAGCGCGGCGTGGGCACCACCGGCTATTGCATGGGCGGTCCGCTGGTGATGCAGACGGCCGCATCCGTGCCGGGCCGCATCCGCGCCGGGGGCAGCTTCCATGGTGGCGGGCTGGCCGCAGAGCCGATCCTGGCGCTGGTTCCGAAGATGCAGGCGAGCTTCCTGATCGCCATTGCCGAGAATGACGACGCGAAGGCACCCACCGACAAGGACAAGGTGCGCGCCACCCTCGCCGCCAATAATCGCCCGGCCGAGATTGAAGTTTACAAGGGCACCAAGCACGGCTGGTGCCCGCCGGACAGCGAAGTCTATGATCAGGCGCAGGCCGATCGCGCATGGGAGCGATTGCTGGCGCTGTTCAAGAAGGCGCTCGCGTAACACTTGCTGCGCGGCGCGCCGTTCGCTATTTGTTCTGATATTGCAACGAATCGAAGGAGCGCGCCGTGGCAGCTGACCTGGTTTTGTACACCAACCCCCAGTCGCGCGGGCGCATTGCGCGCTGGATGCTCGAAGAGGCCGGTGCGACCTATGAAACGGTCGTGCTGGGCTATGCCGATTCGATGAAGGCAGCGGCGTATCTGGCGGTGAATCCGATGGGGAAGGTCCCGGCGATCGTGCATCACGGCAAGGTGGTGACCGAAGGGGCTGCGATCTGTGCTTATCTCGCCGACGCATTTCCCGAAGCGGGTCTCGCTCCGACCGACGCGGAGCGCGCCGATTATTACCGCTGGCTGTTTTTCGCCGCCGGGCCGGTCGAGCAGGCCGTGACCAACAATTTCGCTAAGTTCGTGCCCACGCCCGAGCAAGGCCGCATGTTTGGCTATGGCAGCTACGATCAGGCGGTCGATGTGCTGGAACATGCGGTGAAGGCGCACGAGTATATCGCAGGCGACCGTTTCACCGCCGCTGACGTCTATGTCGGATCGGCGATCGGATGGGGCACCATGTTCGGCACCTTGCCGAAGCGCGATGCCTTCATGGCATATTGGGACCGGCTGACGGCGCGGGATGCGTATAAGCGCGCGAACGAACTGGACGATGCGCTGATGGCTGCGCCGGCCTAGCCTTCGAGTTCAGCCATCCGCGCGGGCAATTCCGCCATCACTGCGGAGCGCAGTTCGGGCGTAGCCATGCCCCAGCTCGCAATCTCATCAATCGTGCGGCCGCAGCCGAGGCACCAGCCGCTCTCGCCGTCCATCACGCAGATATCGACGCATGGCGATTCGATGATCGGGACATATTCGATCATTTCTTCTTCGCCCATTTCGCCAGCCACGCGACCATCTGGGGCGGGGTGAGCAAGGCGGCTTCGCCCAGCCCCTGCACTTCGGCGCGGTTGAGCAATTTGCCGCTGCGAGGATCGATCACGAAGATCGCGGGCACGGCTTCGAGCGCGATGCCATAACGCTCCGCCAAATCCATATTGCGATTGAACCGGCCGACATCGACTGCGACCCACTCGAAATGCTTCGCCATCCACGGTCGCATCTCGGGAAGCTCGACCACGCTGGCGAAGACGCGGCAGTCGATGCACCAGTTCGCGCCGAAATCCACCATGAGCCGCTTGCCGGATTTGCGGGCGCGAGCAGCTGCAGCGGCGATATCCGCGCCTGCATCGGCTTCCGAATCATAGGGCGCCGCCAGCGGACGGGGCAATTGCTCGATCGTTCGCACGGTCAGCCGGGGTGACGCGACCTGTGCGAAGGCAATGCCGGGCGACGCAAGCGCAGCAAGCGCCAGCAACCCGGCCGTAGCCCGAATCATTCGCCCAGTGTGAAGTTCAGGAAATCGGGGACGGGGCCGTTCCAGCCATCGTCCGGACCATCATCGGCGGGCTGACGGCGGCGCGGCTCATCGCGACGCGCTTCGTTGCGCGGCGGGCGTGCGTCGCGCTCGGGGCGCGGCTCGCGTGCCGGACGCTCTTCACGGGGCGCACGTTCCTCACGCGGAGCGCGCTCTTCACGGGGCGCACGTTCCTCACGCGGAGCGCGTTCCTCGCGGGGCGCACGTTCCTCACGCGGAGCGCGTTCCTCACGGGGCGGACGTGCCTCACGCGGCGGGCGGGCTTCGCGTGCCGGACGTTCTTCGCGCTCGACCGGGGCTGGAGCCTCGGCGGCTGGTGATTCTTCAGCCTGGGCAGCAGGCTTGCTGCGGCCACGCCCTCGGCCGCCTTTCGGAGCGGCAGCTTCCTCGCCCGGTGCTTCGTCCTGCGCGGGGGCTTTGCCGCCCGGCGCTGCGAAGCGCTCGATCTTCATGCCGGTGAGCTTCTCGATTTCCGAGACGTTCTCGGCGTCCTCAGGCGTCACCAGCGTATATGCGATGCCCGTTGCACCCGCGCGACCGGTGCGGCCGATGCGGTGGACATAGTCGTCCGGATGCCAGGGCGCGTCGAAATTATAGACGTGGCTGACGCCCTTGATGTCGAGCCCGCGTGCGGCAACGTCGGAGGCAACCAGGATGTTGACCGTGCCGGCCTTGAAGCGCTCAAGCTCGGCAATGCGCTGCGACTGCTCCATGTCGCCATGGATCTCGGTCGAGCGGAAGCCGCTTTTCTGCAGGCTCTTGTTGAGGTCGCGCACCGTGGTCTTGCGATTGCAGAAGATGATCGCGGTGGTCACGTCGTCGGCGCGAAGCAGTTCGCGCAGCACGTCGCGCTTCTTGGCCGCGGCGACGGGAACGACCCACTGCTTGATATTGACGTTTGCCGTGGCCGGCCGCGCGACTTCGACGCGCTTGGGATCGGTCAGGAACTTGTCGGCCAGCTTCTTGATCACCGGCGGCATCGTTGCCGAGAATAAAAGCGTCTGGCGCTGCTTGGGCAGCTTGGTGCAGATTTCCTCGATATCGGGAATGAACCCCATGTCGAGCATACGATCGGCTTCGTCGATGACAAGCAGCGAACAACCGGTCAGCAGGATCTTGCCGCGCTGGAACAGGTCCATCAGCCGGCCGGGGGTCGCGATCAGCACGTCGACGCCGCCCTGCAGCGCCTTGACCTGATCGCCCATCTGCACGCCGCCGATGAGCAGCGCCATCGATAGCTTGTGATTGACGCCGTATTTGTCGAAATTCTCGGCGACCTGCGCAGCCAGTTCGCGCGTCGGCTCGAGGATCAGCGAACGCGGCATCAGCGCGCGGGTGCGCCCTTCGCCGAGAATGTCGATCATCGGAAGGACGAAGGCGGCGGTCTTGCCAGTGCCGGTCTGCGCAATGCCGATCAGATCCTTGCCCATCAGGACAGAGGGGATCGCCTGCTTCTGGATCGGAGTCGGCTCGGTATAGCCCGCGTCATTGACTGCGCGCAAAAGTTCGTCGGAAAGGCCGAGATCGGCAAAGCTCATGAATTTGTCCGGAAAATGGGCATGGGAGGCCCATGCCGCCAAGCCTGCACGCGCTTGCGGATTTGCCCATAAATGTCAAGGGAAACGGGCTTATTTGGCAGGAACGAGGCTGCGAAACGCCTGGATGTTGCAAGAACGACCCGAACGCGAGCGAAAAGCGTCGCGGCCCGCGCAGATTTTCTCGTCCTTGGTCGGCTTCACATAGAAGCCGGAATAGAAGCCCAATGCCGGGCAATTATCGTCGAGATTGACGCGGAGCAGCTTGCCGTCGTTGAGCAGCAGATCGATGCTGTTGGTGCGATTGACCGCATAGCCGGAGATCTTGTTGATCTTGACGCAATCGTCCGCCTTTTTCTCCTTATAGGCGACGGGAGCGCGTGAGCGCATCACGATCGTTGCCGACATGGTGACGCGGGGCACGTGGACGGTGATGTGCTGCTGCTGAAAAAGATCGAGCGCGCGCGACCAATCAGGCGGCTCAGGCGCAGCGCCCGGAGCAGCGAGGAAAAGCAGTAGGGAAGCGGCGGCAAACGGGGTGTTCAGCATGTCGGGTATGATTTCTACCGCAAAGTCTTGAACAGTGGATGAACTGACGCGTGAATTGGGGTCTGGGGCATGCTAACTGCCGCCACCATGTCGCCCATGCAAGCCAAACTCGTCGAGATCGTTCGCCAGCGCTTTGGCGAAAAGGCTGTGACGACCGACCCGGATACGATTGCGCCATGGCTCAGCGATTGGCGCGGACGCTATCGTGGCACCTCGCCGGCGATGCTGACGCCCGCCTCGCGCGACGAGGTTTCGGCGATGGTGATGCTGGCGGCGGAATTGCGCGTGGCTCTGGTGCCGCAGGGTGGAAATAGCGGCATGGTCGGCGGGGCGACGCCCCCGGTGGATGGATCGGCGCTCTTGCTTTCGCTCCGGCGGATGAACGCCATCCGCGCGATGAAGCCCGAATCGAACATGGCTGTGGCCGAAGCGGGCGTGATCCTCGCCCATTTCCGCGATGCCGCAGAACAAGTCGGGCGACGCTTCCCGCTCGATCTGGGTGCGCGGGGGAGTGCAACGATTGGCGGTCTGGTCTCGACCAATGCGGGCGGCACACAGGTTTTGCGCTTCGGAAACATGCGGCAATTGGTCGCGGGCGTAGAGGCGGTGCTGCCCGATGGATCGATCCATGACGGGCTCGCGCCGCTCAAAAAGGATAATCGCGGCTACGACCTCAATCAGTTGATGATCGGTGCCGAAGGTACTTTGGGCATCGTCACCGCCGCCACGCTCCGGCTGGTCCCGGGCATGGTCTCGCGCGCCGTGGCCTGGGTGGGGCTCGAAAGCCCGGCCAATGCGCTGGCGTTGCTCCGCGCGATCGAAGCAAAGACCGACGCAGTGGAGAGCTTCGAGATTCTGCCCGGACCAGTGCTCGATCTGGTGGTCGGCCATGTGCCCGGCACGCGGAACCCGCTCGAATCGCGCCACGCCTGGCATGTGCTGATCGAAGCAGTGGCGACCGATCTTGCCGCCGAAGCGCCCGCATCGCTGCTCGAGCGGCTGCTCACCCCCGCGCTCGAATCGGGGCTTGCGGGCGACGCTTTGATCGCGGCGAGCGAATCGCAGGCCGAGGCCTTCTGGAAAATCCGCCATTCGATTTCCGAATCTGAGCGCGCGGCGGGTCCGGCAGTTCAACACGACATCTCCGTGCCGGTCGACGATATGCCGCGCTTCATGATCGAGGGCGCAGCAGAGGCCGAGCAGCGCTTTCCCGGAACGCGCACGATTGCGTATGGCCACCTGGGCGACGGCAACGTCCATTTTCACGTCCGCGCACCCCAGGGTGCTGATCCCGAAGCCTTTTATTCAGGGCAGGCTCCCGCCATCACGCGGCTGGTGCACGACATGGTTGTGGCCGCCGGTGGCTCAATTTCGGCCGAACATGGGATTGGCCAGATGAAACGTGCCGAACTGGAACGTCTGGGCCCTCCAAGCAGGATTGCGGCACTGCGGGCGATCAAGGCAGCATTGGATCCGAGGGGGATTCTCAATCCGGGGAAGCTCGTGGCGCTTGCACCGGAGCCCGTCACACCATAGACGCGCATGCGCATTTCACTTCATTCGCAGATTTTTTCTTTTATTCGTTTCAGGAGAGTATGATGGCCACCGCGCCTCAGCAGCAGCTTCCGTTGTTCTACAACGAACTCGAACCCCTTTCGAGCCAGACCCATGGCGACTTCAAGATCCGCATCGCGGAGAAGGCGCCGTTCCTCTCGAACCAGCACGCCGTGCCGGTGACGGTTGAGGAATTCCCCGCGGTTCAGCGCCATATGCCCATCGTGTTCTCGGCCGGTGACGATCCCGTTCCGCTCGCGCTGATGGGCCTGAACGAAGGCGTCAACGTCTTCATCGACGCAGAAGGCGTTTTGATCGATCCTGACTTCTACGTCCCCGCCTATATCCGTCGCTATCCGTACCTGCTCGCTCGCCTGCGTCCCGACGCTGAAGAGCTGTCGCTTTGCTTCGATCCGACTTCGGATACGATCGGCAAGTTCGACGAAGGCCAGGCGCTGTTCGAAAACGGTGAGCCGAGCCAGGTGACCAAGGACATCCTTGCGTTCAACGAGCAGTTCGAGCAGGCCGGTCAGCGCACCAGCATGTTCATGAAGGACCTCAAGGAGCTCGACCTACTGACCGAGGGCGAAACTTCGATCCAGCCGGAAGGCGCCGAACAGCCCTTCATCTATCGCGGCTTCCTGATGGTCGACGAAAAGAAGCTCAACGAGCTGCGCGGCGATCAGCTTCGCAAAGTCGTGCAGAACGGCATGCTGCCGCTCATCTATGCGCACCTCTTCTCGCTGCAGATGATGCGCTTCGTGTTCGCCAAGCAGGTGAACATGGGCAAGATGCCGCAGCCGCAGCTGGTTCCGCCGATCGCCTGATCTGGCCGACTGAACAAGAAAGAGCGCGGCGATCGTCCCGATGGGGCGGTCGTCGCGCTCTTCTTGTTTGGGGGTGCCCGAATGCCGTCTTTGCGCTCGCCTGCATCGGCTGACCGCCTGCTGGGCACGGTCCCTCGCAGCCCCTTGAACTATCTGGGCTTTCACTTATATTTGTCTTGTACGGCTTCGTGTCCCCCCTTTCGCGAGGCAGTACGGCACACCCTCGGGTGTGTCTCCTCCCTGAACCTTGGCCACCTCGTAGGTAACTACGGGGTGGTTTTTTTATGGGCGTTTACTCAGCGGCGAGTGCGGTAGGGAGTGCTTCGTCGGCCAGCGCATCGATGATCGAGCGCAGCATCTTCACTGCAGCCGGAAGCCCCGGACCGGGCTGATCGAGCGCCGCGTCGAGATAGAGGCTGCGGTCGAACTCCAATTGGATCGCATGCACACCGCGCTGCGGCTCGCCGTGCTTCTCCAGGATATGCCCGCCCGAATAAGGCGCATTGGCCGCGCAGGCGACACCATGCGCGCGCGCCACGCCTTCGATTCGGCCGATGAAGCGCGCGGCTGCCGATTTGCCGAATCTGTCCCCCAGCACCAGCCGGGGCGCGGTTGCGGGATCGCCGAGCGGCGGCATCGAATGCACATCGAGCAACACCGCCACGCCGAATCGCGCCTTCGCCGAAGCCAGAGCGGCCGAGAGGGCGGCATGATAGGGCCGGTGATCATCTTTGATCCGCGCCTCCACCTCGTCGGCAGAGAGCCGCCGCGACCAGATGTCGCCCGAACTGCCCACGCGGCGCGGCACCAGCCCCAATCCGCTGCGCAATTTGGCGGAGAGCGGCGGGCCGCCGGGCCGCGCCCCATCATCGAGTCGCGGGTCGCGCTCCTGCTCGCTGCGATTGAGATCGATCCAGGCGCGCGGGCGCCCGGCGACCAGTAATGTCTCGATTTCGTGTGCGCCCAATGCAAGGGCGTCGGCATAGCGATCTTCGAGCCCGCGGATGCCCGCTAGCGGCACGCGCAGCGCCGCGCGGAGGGGCAAGGGATAGTCCCGCCCGGCATGTGGCACCGAAAGCACGACCGGGCTGATCGGTTCTTTGGGGCCATGGATCACGAACGACGGAGATGCGGTCACCCAAGAAGGAGTAAGCACAGCGCCGCCGCCCGGCAATCCGTGGCTGGAAAATCTTAAGGGCTTCGGGCTATATTGGCCGCCGAATGAATGGGGTAGGGCAACGATGATCCGGATTTTGCTGGCCGAAGATGATCGCGTGATGCGGGAATATCTGACCCGTGCGCTCGAGCGTTCGGGCTATGCCGTCAGCGCCGTCGATCGCGGCACCGAAGCGATCCCGTTGCTGGAGAATGAGCGCTTCGATCTGCTGCTCACCGATATCGTGATGCCCGAAATGGACGGCATCGAACTGGCGCAAAAAGCCAGCGAGATCGCGCCCGATATGCGCGTGATGTTCATCACCGGTTTCGCGGCGGTTACGCTCAAGGCCGGCAAGCAGGTTCCGCAGGCGCGGATCCTCTCCAAGCCCTTCCATCTGCGCGACCTAGTGCTGGAGGTCGACCGGCTGTTCGAAGCCGAGAATGCCAGCCTGAATTAATTCCGTCGGCAAGCGCTTGCGCGGGCCCACAACCCCCGCTAGAGGCGTCCGACCATTGAGGGCGTGTAGCTCAGTGGTAGAGCACTGTGTTGACATCGCAGGGGTCGCAAGTTCAATCCTTGCCACGCCCACCATCAAAAAGCCCGCTAAGACCCTCGGTCTTGCGGGCTTTTTATTATCGCTCAGCCGCCAACTCGCTCCATCGCGCCGAAATCGAAATCGGGGCAGCGGGTCTCGCTGCTGCCGGCCATTTTGTCATCGACGCAGCCGTGCAGCACCTCGGTGACCTTGAACACGCCGGGATTGTCGAACAGCTCATACATCGGCAGGCCGGTCTTCTCGTCCAGGAAACGCTGGCCGGTTTCAGACCTGCGGATCGGGAAATGGACCGTCTCGGGCAGGTCGTAGGTGCCGGCAGAGCCCTTTGGGAAGAACAGGTGATGCTTGCCGACATAATCGCGGGCAACGGGATCGAAGACCGGGATATAAGCCACATAGCCCTCGCAGCTCGCCGCATAGCATGCGACGCTGTTGTCGGGCTCGACGCGTAGCTGGTAGCGCAGCAGCGCGACGTCGCCCTCCATTCCGGTTTTGGCGACGCGGTACTGCACCGCTTTGTCGCCCTGCACATACGTCCATTGGCCCCAGGCGAGGTCCTGAGCCTGTGCCGGCGCCGCAGCGAGCAACAATCCAGCGAGTGCACCCATCATCATTTTCTTCATCGTCCATTCCCCCTTTAAGATTGCCGATAGCGATCGCTAACCGCCTGCGCCTGCCTTGCCTGCCAGCGCATCGTCCAGGACTGCGGCCAGCGCTTCCAGCCGATAGGGCTTGAGCAGTACCGGGCGGCCACCGGTTCCGGAGCGCGCGATTTCGTCGCTATAGCCGGTGGTTAGCACGATCGGCGTGCCGGGATAGAGCCGGTCGAGCGCTTCGGCGAGTTCCAGGCCACTCATTGCGGGCATCACCACATCGGTCAGCACCACGTCGAAGCGCGCCACTGCCGCGATCTCCAGCGCTTCGCCGCCTGAGCGGGCGCGGGTAACCTGGTGGCCCAGTTCGCGCAGCAGAGCCTCCGCAAATTCGCCGACTTCCTCATTATCCTCGACCAGCAGCACCGATCCGGTGTGCCCCGCGCGCTCGGCGGCTTCGGGGGCGGGCTGGGTTGCCTCCAGGCCCGAGCAGGGCAGCAGGATCGTAACGGTCGTGCCTTCCCCCGGCGTGCTGTGAATGTGCAGGTCGCCGCCGGATTGCGTTGCGAAGCCATAAACCTGGCTGAGGCCCAGGCCCGTGCCCTTTCCGGCGGCCTTGGTGGTGAAAAAGGGCTCCATCGCGCGCTCGATCGTCTCGGCGTCCATGCCCGTTCCCTCGTCATGGACGCACACCGCGATCATCGGCCCGTTCTCGCCCTCGTGCACCGCGCTGGCGATCTTGAGCGTGCCGCCATCGGGCATCGCGTCGCGGCCATTCACGGCAATGTTGAGGATGGCCGAGACGAGCTGCGCGCGATCCGCCTCGACGGTGCAGACGCCCTCGGCGAGATCGGTATCGATCTTCACGCGCTCGCCCAATGCGCGGTCGAGCAGTTCGATCATCCCGTCGATCATCACATTGACGTCGATCACTTCGGGCTGGAGCGGCTGGCGGCGGGCAAAGGCGAGCAATTGCCCGGTCAGCGCGGCGGCGCGGGCTGCGGCCTGCACGATGGCGTCGGCAAAGCGCTTGCGGCGATCCTCGGCAAGGGCAGGGCGCTGGAGCATGTCTGCCGATCCCTGGATCACGGTCAGCAGATTGTTGAAATCATGCGCGATGCCGCCGGTCAATTGGCCGAGTGCCTGCATCTTCTGCGCTTGCCGCAACTGATCCTCTGCCTTGGTGCGCTCGGCGATCTGGTGGGTAAGCTCGGCATTGGTTTCCGCGAGTGTTTCGGCGCGTGATTCGAGTTCCGCATTGGCGCGCCGCAATGCCGCCTGCGCCATGCCAAGCACTGCCACGACGATTGCCGCCATGATGACCAGCAATCCGATCATCGAATAGCGACCGACGCGCGTATCGATAGGCTGGCGATCGACCGACAATCTCACTGTGCCGATTTCCGCATCGCCGCTGATTACTGGTACTTCGGCAACCACACCGGGGCTGGCGGCCCACTGCGCTTCTGCGAGTGTCGGCTTTTGAGTCTGCCCGTCGCGCCGATAGCCAGCGATCCTGGCACCATTCCGATCATATACGGCCACGCCACGGATCTGCCGGTTCACACGCATCGCTTCGACTGCTTCCTGCGCGGCGGCAGCGTCACCAAAATCAAGAGCCGCGCGCACGCTGGCGGCGAGAATCTCGCCCTGCACCTGCGATTCCTCAGCCTTTTGCTGCTGATAAGAGGATTCGCTCTGAAGGATGATCGCGGTGCCGGCGGCGAAGACGACCAGCGCGACCAGCGCCGCAGTGGCGGCGGCGGGCAGGCCGCGCAGCCAGGCGGCAAAGCGCGCGATGATGTCGTTCGCCCTCATTGCGCCACTCCTACCGCAAGCGCGAGCAATCGCGAGCTGATGACGACGCCGCGCCCGGTGGCGGATGCCTGGTCGATATGGAAGCGCACGCGTCCGTCCACTATTGCGAAGTGGATCATCCCGCGCGCTTTGCCCCAGCGGGCATCGGTAACGGTCAGCGTCGCCTGACGGCGCAATACCGCAAGCATCTGAAGCGTGATCGCATGGTTCGGACCCGATACGAACGCGATGTGGCAGCCTGCCACCGCCGCCGAATCAGTGTTGGCGAAGCGGCGCACCGCAACCGGCCGCCCATCGATCACTTCTGTGATTGCGGCTTTGTCGATCAGCGCGCCAAACGGATCCCGGCCGATCAGGCAGAGGTAAAAGGGCTGGCCCTCAGCCGGTTTCGATGCCGCCGGCCATTCGATGTAGCGCGCGAATTTGGGCAGGAACGCCGCCTTCACAGCATCTTCGCTAGCCTGTTGCGCGCGCGCGGGAGCAGGCACGAACGCGAGCATCGCCGTCAGCAGTCCGAAAAAGAGGGGCAGGCGCCTGAGCAGCATTAAAATCTGAACCGTGTGCCAAGACTGACGGTACGTTCGATTGGCTGGGTACGAATCCGATCATTGCTCTCGAGATGCTTGGTATGCAGCAAATTATCGCCCGTCACATAAAGCTCGATGGCATCGCTCACCATCCATCCGATCCGCGCATCGGCTTCGACATACCCGGGGATATGCGGGTTCTCGATTGCATCGACTGCGCGAATGCCGGCATCGAACGTCACGCCGCGCGGCAGCGTCACCTGCGAACGCAGCGACAATTGATAGCCGGGATCGCGACCCAGCGACGCTGCGCCGCCGACATCTACGCCGCCTGGGCGCACGCGGAAATTCCGTTTGATCCATGTCGCGCCGCCGCTCACGCGCCACCACGGCATAATCTGTTGGGTGGCCCAGGCCTCGATCCCGTATTCGTTGCCGCCAAGATCGTTGTTGAGCTGCACCGGGAAGGGCGAGCCGATGAAATGCGCGCTGCGCAGATCGTAATAATGGTGGAAATAGATCGAAGCCGATATCGAGGTTTGGCGGGTCGGCTGGCCGCGATATCCGGCTTCGAATGCGACCAGTTTTTCGGATGCGAACTGGGGCGCGCTGGCAAGGAAACCTGGCGCCGTCAGGTCGCGATCGATGCGCGACGGCGTTCGCAACGCGCGCGAAGCCGATGCCCATAATAAGGCGGTTTCGCTCGGCTGCCAGGCGATACGCAGATTGGGAAGGACCTCGAGCCCGGAAAAGGTCGAGCCTTCGACCTTGATCCCGGCGATGACCGAAAGCTTGGCCGAAAGCGCAAATCGGTCCTGGATGAAGCCATTGCCGATCCACAACCGCTCGCGCTGCGGATCGAGCTGGAAGACGTTGAGCGGGTTGAAGAATTCGTCACGCGTCGTGCGTACCCCGATGCCGCCGACCAGATCGTGCGCGCCGGCCTTCAGATTATACTGGGCTTCCAGATCCATGGTTTCGACACGGTCCGCGGTCGAGGACGCGCGCCGCTCTGAATAATCATAATATGCCTGCACCTGCAGCGAAGAGGCTGCGTTGAAATCGCGGTTCCATCGCGCCAGCACATTGTGGCCGCGATTGCCGTCGCCCGCGAACACATAGGTATCGTCGTTGAACACGTCGCCCTGGATCGTCACATGGCTCGCTTCGCCCGCCACATCTGCGCGAAAGCCCGCCTGCCAGCCGCGGATGCCGTCATTGTTATTCTGTCCGAAGCCGGGCGGCTGGTCCTCGCGGTCGATATAATTGCCGTAGATGCGCATCTTCGCCGAATCGCTCAGCGCAAAGCCATAGCGCGCGCCGGCGGTGCGCTCATTGCTTCCCGCGGTGGCGCGTATCATTCCGCCCTGCGTATCCGCCGCGTCCTTGGAAAGGATACTGATCACGCCGTTTACGGCATTGGGGCCATACAGGGTTCCCCCCGGCCCGCTGATCACTTCGATCTGCTGCAAATCCTCGAGCAAGGGGGAATGCAGATCCCAGTTCACGCCCGAATGCAGCGTCGAATATATGCTGCGTCCGTCGATCAGCACCAGCAGCTTGTTCGACGTCTCATAGCCGGCAAAGCCGCGCGCGCTGATGGTGTGCTGCGTTCCGTTCAGCCGCTCGACATGGAGATTGGGGGCGAGCCGCAGCACTTCGGGCAGCGACGTTCCATTGGCGCGGACAATATCGGTATCGGTGATCACATAGAGCGACGTCGGCGCCTTGCCGAGCGGTTCTTCGCGTTTCGAGGCGGCCCGGACCGGGATTTTCGCCAGTTCTTCGATCGAGAGCGCTGAAAGGTCTTGCGGGTCCGGATCGTCAGCCCACGCCGGAAGCGGCGTGAGTGCGATCAGGGACAGCCACCATCGCTTTGTCATTATTGCCAAAACTCTCGCGTTGCCGCCCCCCGGCTGCAACACATTGGGTAGTTTGGCGCCCCGGGGTCAAGCGCCCAGCAAGATACAATTTATCCCGCTACGCGGGCGTAACGACCCAATCGCGATGCGGTTCCCCGTTGCGCAGTGCAGCATGTGGCCCTAGAGGCCGCTGCGTGACAGGTTCCCCGGCAACGGGGATGAAAAGGGAATTCGGTGGTCCTGCGTACAGCTCATGCTGTCGCCTGACTGACGCCGAAGCTGCCCCCGCAACTGTGACCGGTTAGTTGGCGCGCCATCATGCCACTGGGGGAAACCTCGGGAAGGCGGCACGTCAGCGATGATCCGGGAGCCAGGAGACCTGCCCGTCACAGTCGATTCCTTTGCGCGGGCGGGGTGCACCGGGCGAACGAGGGGCGAAATCCCTTGTGTGAGCGACACCGAACCGGGTCGCCACGCCATTTCCGGCAAGCGGCCCAAGCTATGGGTGTCTTGTTATGCAGTTCAAATTCCTCCTCTGCGCGTCGGCGGCATTGCTGCCCGCATTCCCGGCATTCGCGCAGGCACAAACCCAAATCAGCGCCGCCGATGACGACACGATCGTGGTTACCGCAACTGGCGTGGCGCAGCCCATCGATCAGGTCGGCCAGGCAGTCACCATCATCGATGCCGAGACAATCCGCACCCGCCAGGACGTGAACATCGCCGATCTGCTCGCCACCACCCCCGGCGTGCGTTTCAGCCGCACCGGCACCACGGGCTCCGTCACCGGCGTCTCGCTGCGCGGCGCGGAGACCAACCAGACCTTGGTTCTGGTCGATGGCGTGAAGGTCAACGATCCCAGCGCGATTGGTGATGGCTTCGATTTCGGTAATCTGCTGGTCGGCAATATCGACCGCATCGAAGTGCTGCGTGGGTCGAATTCGGTGGCCTATGGCAGCCAGGCGATCGGCGGCGTGGTCAATTTGACGACCGCCAACCCGACCGAGGGCTTCGCGGCGAACGCTTCGGGCGATTACGGCTATAGCAACACGATCAACGGCAAGGCGAATATAGCAGCCGGCAGCGGCATGTTTTCGGGCAGCGCAGGCGTCGCCTATTTCGACACCGATGGCACCTCGTCGGCAGCGCGTTCGTTCGGCGCAACCGAGAAGGATGGCTATCGCAACCTGACCGCGAACGCGAAGCTCAAGGTCGCGTTCACTGACGCGATCAATCTGGATTTGCGCGGCTATTATATCGATGCCGATCTCGATCTCGACAGCTTCTTCGGTGCGCCTGCCGATACGGCTGACGTGAGCAAATCGCAGCAATATGTCGGCTATGCGGGGCTGAACGCGGCGTTGTTCGATGGCGTGCTGAGCAACCGGCTGGGCGTCACCTATTTCAAGCATGATCGCGACTATTACTTCGTGCCGGGCACTGCGCCGGATTATGGCTATTCGGGCAAGACGCTGCGCTTCGAATATCAGGGCGTGCTCCAGCCGATCACGCAGGCGAAGCTGATCTTCGGTTACGAACACGAACGCCCCGAATACACCTTCTTCGGCTTCGGCTCGACCGCGGACGAGGAGGCGACGCTCGACAGCTTTTACGGCCTCGCGGTGGTGCAGCCGTTCACCGGCCTGTCGGTAACGGGCGGCGTGCGCCACGATCAGCACAGCCAGTTCGGCGGCGCGACCACGTTCGGCGCCAACGCCAATTATTCGCCCAATGACGGCGAGACCAATGTCCGCTTCAGCTATGGCGAGGGCTTCAAGGCGCCTTCGCTGTATCAGCTTTATGACAGCTTCAGCGGCAATGCGGCGCTGCGCCCCGAGCGCTCGCAAAGCTACGATCTCGGCGTGGACCAGAATTTAGGGCAGAGCGTCACTGCAGCTGTCACGCTCTTCACGCGCGATACCCGCGACCAGATCAACTACGACAACAGCACCTTCACTTACGGCAACATCGATCGCACCCGCGCCAAGGGTGCCGAAGTGTCGCTGGCGCTGCGCCCCATTGACGCGCTTAGCTTCGCGGCCGCCTATTCATACATCGACGCGAAGGATCGCTCGGTGGGATCCGCCACTTTCGGCAAGCGCCTTGCGCGCCGCGCCGAGCATGCGGTGAGCGTTTCGGCAGATTATGACTGGTCGTTCGGGCTCAAAACCGGCGCGACGCTGACGCATGTTGGCGACAGCTTTGACAACCCCTCGAACGCGCGCCGGCTTCAGGGTTATGTGCTGGCCGGGCTGCGCGCGTCGATGGCTCTGGGCGATCATCTGGAGGTCTATGGCCGCGTGGATAATCTGTTCGATGAGCAATACAGCACTGCTTACGGCTTCGGCACTTATGGCCGCGCGGCCTATGCCGGTGTGCGTGTGAAGCTGGGCAAGTGAGGCTGGCGATCCTGCCACTCGCGCTTGCGCTTGCCGGCTGTGCGCAGCCCGCCGGCGTGCGCGCGGGCGGCGGGATCGTCTCCACCAATCCGTGCGCGGATGCGATGCTTGTCGAGCTCGTTCCGCCCAGCCGGATCATGGCGATCAGCCATTATTCGCAGGATGCAGCGGCGACTTCGATCCCCCTCGAAGTCGCCCGCCGTTTCCGCACCACCACCGGCACGGCGGAGGAAGTCGTGGCGATGCAGCCGGAACTGGTGATCGCCAGCGCCTTCACCTCACCCTCGACCCGCGAGGCCTATAAGCGGGCCGGGCTGAAGACGTTGTACCTGGATTCCCCGGTTACCATGGCGGCCAGCGAGGCGCAGGTTACCGAACTTGCAGCAGCCCTCGGCGTGGCTGCGGCGGGAGAGGCGATGAATGCGCGGATCGATCAGGCGGCGACCGAAGCGACCTGGACCGGCCCGCAAGTACCAGCCCTTATCTGGATCGGCGGCAACCTCGTCTCGGGCGGCGGAAACCTGCTCGACGAGATGATGACCCGCGCCGGCTTCTCCGATCACGCCGCGCATTATGGCCTGCAATTCACCGGCACGCTGCCGATGGAGCATGTCATCATGGATCCGCCCCGCGTGATGCTCGTCCCCGATCAACCCGGTCGCATGGCGTCCTCGCGCGCCGCGCAACTGCGCAGCCGTGCGCTGGCGCGGTTTGGCGGCAAGGTCACCGAAGAGCATTTTCCGCGCGATCTGGTCAATTGCGGCGGCCCGGTGATCGCCAAGGCAATGACACGGCTGGCGGAAATTCGCAGGAGCGTGGGGCGGTGAAGCGCGTCCCGCTCAATCTCGGCCTCGCGGCACTCGTCGCGATCCTGTTCATCGCCTCGCTGATGGCGGGTAAGGCGTGGGTGCCGTTCGGGGCATGGTTCACCAATGATCCGCGCTGGTGGATCGTCGCCGAGCTACGTTTGCCGCGCGCGATCCTCGGGCTCGGCGTCGGCGCCGCATTGGGCCTCACTGGCGCAGTGCTGCAGGGCTTCCTGCGCAATCCCCTCGCCGATCCCTCGGTAGTCGGTGTCTCGTCCTGCGCGGCGCTAGGCGCAGTCGCTTCCATCGTCCTGCTCTCGGCCAGCGCGCCGCTGGTGATCTTCGGCAGCGCGATGCTCTCCGCTGCCGGAGGGATGGCATTGCTCGCCGGGCTGGCGTGGCGCTCGCAAAGCGCGGTCGCCTTCATCCTGGCCGGCACGGTGCTCGCCAGCCTTGCAGGCGCGCTCACGGCTTTCCTCATCTCGATCGCGCCCAATCCTTATGCCACAGCCGAGATCATCGACTGGATCATGGGCTCGCTCACCGATCGCAGCTTCAGCGAAGTCCAGTTCGCCATGCCGTTCATCGCTGCCGGTTGCAGCTTGCTCCTCTTCACCGGCCGCGCGCTCGATGGGCTCACGCTGGGCGAGGACGCCGCGCGCTCGCTGGGCATTCGCCTTCAGCGCACCCAGATGCTGATCGTGCTGGGAGCAGGGCTCGCCGTCGGCGCTAGCGTCGCAGTCACCGGCGTGGTCGGCTTTGTCGGCCTGATCGTCCCGCATCTGCTGCGGCCGCTGACGGGCGCGCGCCCCTCGGCATTGCTATTGCCCTCCGCGCTAGGCGGGGCCGTATTGGTGCTCGCCGCCGACAGCCTCGTCCGCTTGGGGCCCGGCGCAACCGAAATCAGGCTCGGCGTTGCGATGGCGCTGATCGGCACGCCCTTCTTCTTCGCACTGCTGCTCAAGATGCGGAGGTCGGCATGGATCTGACGATCGACCGGCTCTCGGTCAGCCTCGGCAAGCGTCAGGTGCTGCACGATGTCGGCGCAGTGTTTCGCCCCGGCCGAATCACAGCGATTCTGGGTGCCAATGGCTCCGGCAAGACCACGCTCGTCAAGGCGTTGGCTGGTCTGCATCCAGGCAATGTTCGCCTCGGCGACCAGCGTATCGACACCATCGCCCCCCGCGAACGCGCCCGCGCGATCGGCTATCTGCCTCAGGATGGAGCAGTGCATTGGGACGTTACCGTCGAGAGTCTCGTCGCGCTCGGTAGGCTGCCGCATCGCGCGCCCTTCGCGGGCCTCTCGCCCCAGGATTATGACGCGATCACCCTCGCAATGGCTGCGGCGGACACGCAGGGTCTCGCTGGGCGTCTGGTAGCCGAACTCTCTGGCGGCGAACGCGCCCGCGTGCTGCTCGCTCGCGTCCTCGCGGGGCAACCGCAATGGCTGCTCGCCGACGAGCCACTCGCCAGCCTGGATCCCGTTCACCAGATCGGCCTGCTCGAACGTCTTCGCACGCTGGCGGAGCAGGGCATGGGCGTGGTGATCGTCCTCCACGATCTGATCCAGACCGCCCGCGCCGCCGACGATGTGCTCCTCCTGCGCGAAGGCAAGGTCGTTGCGTTCGCCCCCGCCGCCAAGGCGCTGTCGCCGGACAATCTGCGCGCGGCATTCGGGGTCGAAGTCCTGCGTATTCGCGACGAGGCGGGCCGCATCCTGCCCGTGCCGATCGGCCGGGTTTAGTCGAGCCGGGCCGCAATCGCCGCCAGCCACTCGGCGACCGCCTGGATACGCGGCGTGGCGTGGCTATCCTGATGCGTGACCAGCCAAAACGTGCGCCACACTTCCACCAGCCCCGGCAACACCGGCTGCAGATCGGGATCGTTTGCAGCCATGAAATCGGGGAGAATGCCAATCCCGGCGCCCGCCGCCACCATCCCTCGCTGCACGTTGATGCTGGTGCTCCGCAGCCGGGGCGCCAGATCGGTCCGGATTTCCGAAATATAGTCCAGCTCCGGCGCGTGGACATGCTCGGGCACATAGCTCACGAGATTATGCCGGGTCAGGGTTTCCAGCGATTCCGGTTTGCCGCGCCGCGCGCAATATTCGGCGGAGGCGTATAGGCGCAGCCGGTAGCGGACGAGTTCGGTCGCGCGCAGCTGCGGACTGTGCGGTCGAGCCAGCATCACGGCGATATCCGCCTCGCGCTTCGACGGGCTGAAAAAGCCGGATGCCGTGATCAGGTCGAGCCGGATGCCGGGAAAAGCCACGCTGAACGAAGCGATTGCGGGCGCCAGCACGTGCGTCGCCAGTCCCTCCGCTACGCTCAGCCGCACATGCCCGGCAAGGCCCGAAAGCTCATTGGGCCCGCCCGTCGCCGCCAGGAACGATCCCTCTATCGCCTCTGCATGCATCAGCAGCGCCTGTCCCGCCTCGCTGAGCTGGCGCTCTCCCGCGACCGTGTCGAACAGCGGCGTACCCAGCGTTTCGGACAAGCGGCTCAGTCGGCGGCTGACCGTGGTGGGGTCGACACCCAGCAGGCGCGCGGCGGTCGAAAGCCGCTGCGCTCGCGCCACGGCGAGGAATATCCGTATGTCGTCCCAATTGTGCATCCGGCGCTATCCTGCAAAAATGCCGCACTACCTCGCATTTATATCCTCTTGAATGCAGTTTTGCATGAAATACAAGCGGGCGAAATTGGGCTAGAACGGCGCTCTGGAGAGTAAAATGCGAATCATCGACCATATCATCGCGGGATCGGCAGAAACTGCGGGGGGCGGAGCGGGCAGTCGCACGGGCGACGTGTACGATCCCAACACAGGGCAAGTTCAGGCGCGCGTGACCCTCGGCACGCAGGCAGATCTAGACCGCGCCGTTGCCGCAGCACAGGCCGCACAGCCCGAATGGGCCGCGACCAACCCGCAGCGCCGTGCCCGCGTGATGTTCAACTTCAAGGCTCTGGTCGAGAAGAACATGCAGGAGCTGGCCGAACTTCTATCGTCCGAGCATGGGAAGGTCGTCGCCGATTCGAAGGGCGATATCCAGCGCGGGCTTGAGGTGATCGAGTTCGCTTGCGGCATCCCGCATGTACTGAAGGGCGAATACACCCAGGGCGCAGGCCCGGGCATCGATGTGTACTCGATGCGCCAGCCGCTCGGCATTGGCGCCGGAATCACCCCGTTCAATTTCCCCGCGATGATCCCGCTCTGGATGAGCGGTGTTGCGATTGCGTGCGGCAATGCCTTCATCCTGAAGCCCAGCGAGCGCGATCCCTCGGTTCCCGTCCGCCTCGGCGAGCTGTTCCTCGAAGCAGGGCTTCCCGCCGGCATTTTCCAGGTCGTCCATGGCGACAAGGAAATGGTCGACGCGATCCTCGATCACCCCGCGATTGCAGCGGTCAGCTTCGTCGGCTCGTCGGACATCGCGCATTACGTCTATCGCCGCGGTGTCGATGCCGGAAAGCGCGTGCAGGCGATGGGCGGGGCCAAGAATCATGGCATCGTCATGCCGGATGCGGACCTTGATCAGGTCGTCGCCGATCTCTCCGGCGCCGCCTTCGGTTCGGCGGGCGAGCGCTGCATGGCGCTCCCGGTCGTGGTGCCCGTTGGTGACAAGACGGCCGATGCGCTCCGCGAAAAGCTGATCCCGGCGATTGCAGCGCTCCGCGTAGGCGTCAGCACCGATAACGACGCGCATTACGGCCCGGTCGTGAACGCCGCGCACAAGCAGCGCGTCGAGAACTGGATTCAGACCGGCGTGGACGAAGGTGCCGAGCTGGTCGTCGATGGCCGCGGCTTCCAGTTGCAGGGCCATGAGGAAGGCTTCTTCATCGGGCCGTCGCTGTTCGATCGCGTGACGACCGACATGGAGAGCTACAAGGAAGAGATTTTCGGCCCGGTCCTCCAGATGGTCCGCGCGCCGGACTTCGAGACCGCGCTGCGTCTCCCCAGCGAGCATCAATATGGCAATGGCGTCGCGATTTTCACGCGCAATGGCCATGCCGCGCGCGAGTTTGCGGCGCGCGTGAATGTCGGCATGGTCGGCATCAATGTGCCGATCCCGGTGCCGGTAGCATACCACTCGTTCGGCGGCTGGAAGCGTTCGGCATTTGGCGACACCAACCAGCATGGCATGGAAGGCGTCCGCTTCTGGACCAAGACCAAGACGATCACCCAGCGCTGGCCCGATGGCGGCGGCACTGGCGACAGCGCCTTCATCATCCCGACCATGGGGTAAGCCTGTGATCCGGTTGCTCCTCTTCATTGTCGCATTGATGTTCGTGGTCCGCGCTGAGCCGATCGCGACCGTCGATGCGACGGTGCCGGAGGAGCATCGGAAGCTGATTGCCTTGAGCTTCGACGACATTCCCCGCCTGCGCGGCGCGTTCCTCACGCCGCAGGAGCGCGGGGAGCGGATCATCGCGACGCTCAGGGAAAAGCAGGTCGATCAGGCGGCGTTCTTCCTCAATCCCGGCCAGATGACCGAATATGGCGACACGCTGGGCGCGGGGCAGCGGATCAAGGATTATGTCGCGGCGGGACATGTGCTGGCGAACCACAGCAACACGCATCCAAGGCTGGGTGGCACCAGCGCTGCGGATTACCTCGCCAATGTGGACGCAGCAGAGGCGTGGCTGGTCAAACAGCCGGGGCACCGCGCGTGGTTCCGGTATCCGTTTCTCGATGAGGGCGGCAAGGACATGGTCAAGCGCGATGCGATCCGCGCAGGCCTGAAGGAGCGCGGCCTGCTCAACGCTTATGTGACCATCGACGGCTCCGACTGGAACATGGAGGATCAGGCGCTTCGGGCGAAAAAGGCCGGCAAGACGATGGATATGGCCGCCCTGCGCGATCTCTATGTCGAGACGCATGTGCAATCGGCCGATTTCTCCGATGCGCTGATGGTCCGCACTTTGGGCCGCTCGCCGGCGCATATGCTGCTGCTCCACGAGACCGATATGGCAGGGCTGTTCCTCGGCGACCTTATCGATGCGCTGCGCAAGCACGGCTGGGAGATCATCTCCGCTGACGGTGCCTTCGCCGATCCGATCTATCGCCTCGCGCCGAACACGCCTTATGCTGCCGGCACGCTGACCGAAGCGCTGGCGTGGGAGAAAGGCATTACCGGCCCGCGTTGGTATGACCGCAACAACACCGACATCGCCAACCGGCTCTTCGCCGAGCGTGTCCTCCACGAGAAGTAGACGATGACCACCCAGTTCGAACTCACCGACGAGCAACTCCAGATCCAGGAAATGGCGCGCCAGTTTACGGCTGACGCGATCACGCCCCATGCGGCGGAGTGGGATGAGAACAGCGTCTTCCCGCGCGAAACGATCAAGTCCGCGGCGGAGCTCGGCTTTGCTTCGATCTACGTATCCGAGGAATCGGGCGGGATCGGCCTCGGGCGCCTGGAATCGGCGCTGATCATGGAAGCGATGGCCTATGGCTGCGTGCCGACCAGCGCCTTCATCTCGATCCACAATATGGCGACGTGGATGATCGACCGGTTCGGTAGCCAGGCGGTGAAGGACAAATATCTCCCCGGCCTGATCTCGATGGAGTTGATGGCGAGCTATTGCCTTACCGAGCCGTCATCGGGTTCGGACGCTGCGGCGCTCAAGACCAAGGCAGTCAAGGATGGCGACCATTGGGTGGTCAACGGTTCCAAGCAGTTCATCTCGGGCGCGGGCGTCAACGACATCTATGTCACCATGGTCCGCACCGGCGTGGATGGGCCGAAGGGCATCACTTGCCTCGTGATCGAGAAGGACATTCCCGGCGTGTCGTTCGGCGCGAAGGAGCGCAAGCTTGGCTGGAACGCCAGCCCGACGGCGGGCGTGACCTTCGAGAATGTCCGCGTGCCGGCCGAGAATATCGTGGGCGGCGAAGGCGAAGGCTTTCGCATCGCAATGATGGGCCTCGACGGTGGCCGCCTGAATATCGGCGCGACCTCGCTCGGCGGTGCGCAGCGCTGCCTCGACGAAGCGATTGCCTACACCAAGGATCGCCAGCAATTCGGCAAGGCGATTGCCGATTTCCAGAACACCCAGTTCACGCTGGCCGACATGGCGACCGAATTGGAGGCCGCCCGTGCGCTTCTCTACCTCGCCGCCGCCAAGGTGACCGCCAACGCGCCCGACAAGACCAAGTTCGCCGCGATGGCCAAGCGCTTCGCTACCGACACCGCCAGTTCGGTCACCGATCGCGCGCTCCAGCTGCATGGCGGCTACGGCTATCTCAAGGACTATCCGATCGAGCGCTTCTGGCGCGATCTGCGGGTCAATTCGATCCTTGAGGGCACGAATCAGGTGATGCGGATGATCATCGGCCGCGAGCTTACCCGCCAGTGATTTCCGAGATGACCGCCAATCTGACCGAGCGCCTGCAAAAGGCGATGGAAGCGATGCCAAAAGGGGGCACGCTGCCGTTCGATCCGCTTGCGATCATGCAGGCGAGCGCCGAATTCGCCACGTCGATCAAGCCGAGTGATCTGCTGGAAGTCCAACTCCAGGCGGCGAAGCAATGGACCGACTTCTGGACCCGCGCCTTCACCGGCGTCGAGACGGAGAAGCCGCGCGACCGTCGTTTCTCCGCGCCCGAATGGCAGGACGATCCCTATTATCGCAACATCCGCGACGCCTATCTGCTCGCCTCGGATCAGCTGCGCGGTCTGGTGGCGAAGGGCGAGGCCAAAGGGACAGGGAGCGCAATGGTGCGGTTCCTGCTCGATCAGTATCTGAACGCGATTGCGCCCAGCAATTACGCCGCGACCAACCCCGAAGTGGTGGCACGGACGCAGGAGACCAAGGGCGCGAACCTCGTCCAGGGCTTCGCCAATCTACTGGAAGACGTCGCCAGCGGGCAGGGCATCGTCCGCCGCCGCACCGATCCCAAGGCCTTCGTAAAGGGCGAGAGCATTGCCGCGACACCGGGGCAGGTGGTCTACCAAAACGAACTGTTCCAGCTGCTCCAATACGATCCCGCCACACAGGACGTCGCCGCCGAACCGCTGCTCTACGTGCCGCCGCTGGTGAACCGCTTTTACATGATCGATCTCCAGCCCAAATCTTCGCTGGTGAAGTGGCTGGCCGATCAGGGGCGCACCGTGTTCGTGATTTCCTGGGTGAATCCCACCGACGCGCAGCGCGGCAAGGGCGTCGAGGCGTACGTCCTCGAAGGTATCGCCGAAGCCATCGGCGTGGTGGCGAAGCGCACCAGTGCCAAGCCCGATCTCTTCGCCTTCTGCCTCGGTGGCACGCGGGTGGCGATCACGCTGGCATATCTCGCCGCCAAGGGCCGCGCCGATGAGGTCAACTCAGCGACGCTGATCGGCTCGATGGTCGATTTCGCCGATATGCGCGACTGGTCGGCCTTTGTGCATGAGGGGCACCTGACTGCACTCGAAGACCATCTCGAAGCACAGGGCTTTATCGACAGCGTCGAGCTCCAGCGCCTGTTCGCGGCAATGCGCGCCAACGATCTGATCTGGTCGTCGGTGGTGAACCACTACCTCCTCGATAAACCAGCGCCCGCATCTGACCTGCTCTATTGGTTCGAAGACGGCGCCCGCATCCCGGCGGCGTTCCTGAAGTCGTACAACCGCGACATATTGTTCGAGAACAAGCTGAAAACGCCTGCGGGGTTCGTGATCGATGGCACCCCCATCGATCTCGCGGCGATCAAGACGCCGATGATGGTCATCGCGCTCAAGGACGATCACGTTTCAGCATGGTCCGCCGTATATGACGGCGCGAAGCTGCTGGGTGCGGAATATATCCTCGGCGGCTCTGGCCATAATGCCGGGGTGATCAATCCGCCCGCCGCCAACAAGCACGGCTATTGGACCAACCAGGCCAGGCCCGCGACCGCTGGGGAGTGGCTCGAAAGTGCGACCAAGAACGAGGGCTCCTGGTGGCCGCATTGGGATGCATGGCTAACCGCCCACGGCTCAAACGAGCGTGTTTCCGCCCGACAAATCAAGGACGGGCTCGAACCCGCTCCCGGCTCCTACGCTAAGGCCCCCTGATGACTGCCATGTACGACGAAGTTCGCGCCCAGACGGATGGGCAGGCTGGCCGCTTGCGCCTCAATCGCCCGCGTGCGCTCCATTCGCTTGACCTGAGTATGGTGCGGGCAATGACCCAGGCGTTGCTGGAATGGCGTGACGATCCCGAGGTTCGCATCATCCTGATCGATCACGCAGAGGGCAGGGGCTTTTGCGCAGGCGGCGACGTGGTCGGCATCGCCAGCAGCATCGATGGCCATAACGCCGCGGCGAGCGCTTTCTTCTTCCAGGAATATCGCCTCAACCATTTGATGTACACCTACCCGAAGCCCGGCGTGGCCTTTATGGACGGGGTAACGATGGGCGGCGGCGTCGGCATTTCGTGCCCGTGCCGTTACCGTGTCGCGACCGAGCGCACGATCTTCGCGATGCCGGAGACGACCATCGGCATTTTCCCGGACGTGGGCGGCGGGCGCTATCTTTCCCGGCTGCGCGGTCGCCTCGCCCAATATCTCGCGTTGACTGGCGCACGCCTCAACGGTGCCGAATGCAAGGCGCTGCGCCTCGCCACGCATTACATCCAGTCCGACCGGCTCGAAGCGGTAAAGGAAGCGATTGCCGCCAATCCTTACCGCGTCGAAGCGATCCTCGACGAAGCCAGCGATTACATGCCCCCTGAAGCCCCGCTCATGGCAAAGCTCCCGCTGATCGACCGCTGCTTCGCCAGCGATGAGCTGGAACAAATCCTCGCCTGCCTCGATGCCGAGCAGGACGAATGGGCGACTGCGACCGCCGCCAATATCCGCAGCAAATCGCCCACCGCCTGCAAGGTTTCGCTGCGCATGCTGGTCGAGAGCCCCAAACAGCCGCATTTCGTTGACGAGATGCGGATGGAATATGGCCTGATGGTCCGCATGATCCGCTTCCCCGATTTCCGCGAAGGTGTCCGCGCGCTGCTGATCGACAAGGATAATGCGCCGCAATGGGCGCCCGCCGCCGATGTTGCTGAATTCTTCGAACCACTCCCCGCCGCCGAGGCATGGAGCCCGCTTTAACAATCAGCCGTCACCCCGGCGAAAGCCGGGGCCCAGGGTCACAAGCGACGGCGCCCGTAACCCTGGATCCCGGATCAGGTCCGGAATGACGAAGAAGGAGAAGACGAATGTCGAACTACGAATCCATCCTCGTCGAGCAGCGCGGGCGCGTGACGCTCGTCACGCTTAACCGGCCACAGGCGCTCAACGCGCTCAACAGCCAGATCCTGTCCGAACTGCTCGATGCGATGAAGGCGTTCGACCAGGATCCGTCGCAGGGCTGTGCGGTCATCACCGGCAGCGAAAAGGCATTCGCCGCGGGCGCCGACATAAAGGAGATGCAGGCGCAGGGCTTTGCCGACATGTACGGCCATGACTTCTTCGCGGGCTGGGATGCGTTCACCCGCACCCGCAAGCCGATCATCGCGGCGGTCAGCGGCTATGCGCTTGGCGGCGGTTGCGAACTGGCGATGATGTGCGATTTCATCCTGGCGGGTGAAAATGCGAAGTTCGGCCAGCCCGAGATCAAGCTGGCCGTCTCCCCCGGCATGGGCGGCTCGCAGCGTCTCACCCATGCGGTGGGCAAGGCCAAGGCGATGGAAATGTGTCTCACCGGCCGGATGATGGACGCCGCCGAAGCCGAGCGCGCGGGGCTGGTCAGCCGTATTCTTCCCGCAGCCGATCTGGTCGAAGATGCGATCAGGACCGCCGAACTGATCGCATCGATGGCGCCGCTCTCGATCCTCGCGAACAAGGAAATGGTCAACGCAGCGTTCGAGACGTCGCTGGCACAGGGCGTCGCGTTCGAGCGCCGGCTGTTCCACGCATTGTTCGGCACCGCCGATCAGAAGGAAGGCATGAGCGCATTCGTCGAGAAGCGCCCGGGCAACTGGACGGGGAAGTAAGATGGCACGCGTAGCATTTATCGGCTTGGGCAATATGGGCGGCGGCATGGCCGCGAATCTGGCGAAGAACGGCCATGACGTCCGCGCCTTCGATCTCAGCCAGGACGCGCTCGATCGCGCCAGGGCTGCCGGTTGCCTGCCGGCTGCCACCGCCGCCGAGGCAGTCGAGGGCGCAGAAGCGATCATCACCATGCTGCCTGCGGGCAAGCATGTCGAAGCGGTCTACACCGATACGGTTTTCGAAGCGGCCGAAGCAGGTGCGATCCTGATCGACTGCTCCACCATCGACGTGGACACCGCACGCCGCGTTGCGGCCGCCGCCACTGCGCGCGGACTGATGGCAGTGGACGCGCCGGTCTCGGGCGGCATCGCGGCGGCCAATGGCGGCACGCTCACCTTCATGGTCGGCGGCAGCGCAGCGGGCTTCGAGCGCGCCGAGCCGTTCCTGTCGGACATGGGCAAGGCCGTGATCCATGCGGGCGTTCCGGGTGCTGGGCAGGCGGCAAAGGTCTGCAACAACATGCTGCTCGGCGCGACGATGATTGCCACGTGCGAGGCGTTTGCGCTGGCCGAAAAGCTGGGCCTCGATCTTCAGGATTTCTATAACATCGCCTCCGTAAGCTCCGGGCAAAGCTGGTCGATGACGAGCTATTGCCCCGCCCCCGGCGTGGGGCCGGAGACGCCGGCGGATCGCGGCTACGCTGGCGGTTTCGCGGCACCCTTGATGCTCAAGGATCTGCGTTTGGCGATGGAAGCGGCCGCCAGCGCGGGTGCCGACGTGCCGATGGGCAAGCGCGCGGCTGAGCTATACGAAGCCTATGTCGCGGGCGAAGGCGCGCAAAAGGACTTCTCCGGGATCATCGAGACGCTGAAGTAGCATCGTCTTAACCGGGCGGGCGCATAGTCCCGGCATGCGCCCGCTAATCCTCCTCCTCGCCCTCGCGACTCCCGCTGCTGCTCAGCAGTCGCGCGCACCCTTCACCGTCGCCGAAACCGGTCAGGGCTTCGCCACGCTCGACGAAGCCGTCACTGCGATCCGCGACGACACCGCCACGATCCTGAT
>JAZKJE010000034.1:3020-4933 GCA_040384525.1 Pseudomonadota bacterium | reverse complement strand
TCGCCGGACTGAAGGCGAGTCTGCCGTCTGGATGGAGATACAGCTTCTTCTCCGCCGTGCCCTTGGGCGGCCAGGCAGCGTAGCGCTTCCAGACCCACGATCCGCTCTGGAACATCCTGGCTTCGAATTTGGGCTGCGTGCCCTTGTTATGCAGCCAATAGGCAAAGAACGGCGCCTCGATATCGCGCTGGAAATCCGTGCCGCTGTCCTTGCCGAACGGGACATAACCGACATTATTGCCCGCGGTCCGCCAGGTGCCGTGCGCCCAGGGACCGCCGACGATCATGTTCAGGCCCTTGGGGTCCTTCTGCTCCATCTTCTCATAGATTTTCCAGGTGCCCAGCGGGTCTTCCTGATCCCAGAAGCCGGCGACATGGAGCGTCGGCACCGTCGTGGTGCCCAGCCGATCGGTCCAGCGCTGGCTTTTCCAGAAATCGTCATAATCGGGATGCTCGATCATCTCGGTCAGGCGCGGCACGCTGCCCTTGAAATATTTGCTGTCGAGATTGCTCACCGGGCCGAGCTTCAGAAACCAGTCATACGTATCCACCGGGCTCTTGCCGCCATAATCGAAGTCCTTGCCCTGATCGTTATTCTGAAGCGCGAAGAGCCAGTCGGTCGCGTACGATAGCCGCATCGCGCCGTAGCGGTGGAGATCGTCGTTCATCCACCAATCGTTCCACGCCGCCTGGGGGCTCACTGCCTTCAGCGCCGGATGCGGCCTGGCGAGCGCGATCGCGGCGGCATAGCCGGGATAGGACACGCCCCACATGCCGACCTTGCCGTTATTGTCCTTGAGGTTCTTCACCAGCCAATCGACCGTATCATAGGCGTCGGTCGCTTCATCGACGGCCTTCGAGCCCTTTGGCTGGAGCGCCATCGACATGGTGAAATCGCCGCCGGATTTGAACTGGCCGCGCATGTTCTGGAAAACCATGATGTAGCCGTCTTCGGCGATGAACTTCCACGAGCTGGGCGTTGCACCGGGCGCTTGCGCGGGGACGCCATAGGGCGTGCGCTGAAGCAGGACCGGGAGCTTGCCGGCCTTGCCCTTGGGGCGCAGGATCACCGTTTGCAGCGTGACCCCGTCGCGCATTGGGATCATCACCTCCTCAAAGGTATAGCCCGGATCGACCTTGATCGGCTGGATGACTGGCGGCGCGGTTTGCGCCGCGATTATCACCGGTGCGACCGGCGCCACCAACAAAGCGGACAAAGCGAGCTGGGCGAAACGGCGCATGCGGCACTCCTGAAATAGCGTGCCGGCTAGAGACCCTCGCTGATGCCCCAAGTCAACCGGTGCGGTGCTCGCCCTTGATCCAGCGGACCGTGCCCGAGCTGGCGCGCATCACCACGCTCTCGGTGGTCATCTTGCCCTTGAGGCGCTTGACGCCCGAGAGCAGCGAACCATCGGTGACGCCGGTTGCAGCGAAGATGCAGTCGCCGCGCGCGAGTTCGGTCAGGTCATAGATCTTGTCGAGATCCGTGATGCCCCATTTGCGGGCACGGGCGCGCTCGTCATCGTTGCGGAAGAGCAGCTTGCCCTTGAACTGGCCACCGACGCAGCGCAGCGCCGCGCAGGCCAGCACACCCTCAGGTGCGCCGCCCGAACCCATATAGACGTCGATGGTGGTGTCCGGATCGGTGGTCGCGATCACGCCGGCAACGTCGCCGTCGCCGATCAGCATCACGCCGCAGCCGACTGCGCGCAGCTTTGCGATCAGCTTTTCGTGGCGCGGGCGATCGAGCACGCAGGCGATGATCTCATTGGGTTGCACGCCCTTGGCCGCAGCAATCGCCTTCACATTCTCGGTAGGCGATTTGTTGAGGTCGATCACGCCATCGGGATAGCCCGGGCCGACTGCGATCTTTTCCATGTACACGTCGGGGGCGTTGAGCAGCCCGCCCTCTTC
>JAZKJE010000034.1:0-3010 GCA_040384525.1 Pseudomonadota bacterium | reverse complement strand
TTCGGCGACCGCGAGCACGGCCAGCGCGTTCGGGCCAGCCTTCGCGCAGATCGTCGTGCCTTCGAGCGGATCGAGCGCGATATCGATCTTGGGGCCGGTGCCCTGTGCCGAGCCGACCTTTTCGCCAATGAACAGCATCGGCGCTTCGTCGCGCTCGCCCTCACCGATCACCACGGTGCCGTCCATCGGCAGCTTGTTGAGCGCATCACGCATCGCTTCGACCGCTTCATGGTCCGCAGCCTTTTCGTCGCCACGCCCGATCAGCGTGGACGCGGCAATCGCCGCAGCTTCGGTGACGCGCACCATTTCAAGGACGAGGACGCGGTCCAGGGTCTGGCTGGCGGGCTGCTGCATAACGACGTGAATCCCCTCGGAAGTCTTGGGGCGGCGATAGGAGCGCCGCGCGGAATTGTCGATGCCGATACCGTTGTCGGCATCGCAATTCGGCCACATCATTTCGGCAGTGTTTCGCGGGGGCTTTGCTGGGAGGGTGGCGGTGCTGTTGCCAATCATGCTTCTGCTTCAGGATTCGACCGATATTCGCGCGGCGCTGGCCGAATATCGCGAGAAGACCAGCGCGATCGTGCGCTGCGAACGCCCCAAGGACGATAATGAAATCACCGTCTGCGCGCGGCGCGAAGCGTTTCGCTATCAGACGCCGTTTGTCGCCTCGGCCAATCGCGCCAGCAATGCGCATGCCCAGGACGACATCGTCTGGACCCGCGATGCGCAAGGGTTTGTCGAGTGCGGCAAGGGCGCGTTCATGGTCCGCTGCGGCTCAGTCGGTGTGGGCGTGACGGTCAGTTCGGGCGGCGGCGTCCGCTACCAATCGCGCGAAACGCCGCCCTGAGACCCAAGCCCCGATGGATACATCGCGCGATATGCACGTTTGATCTCTCGGGTGGGATGATCCGCCGGAGTGTTCACCCATGCTGCTTCTTGCTTTTGCCCTTGCCGGCGTCACCGCGCCTGCCCCCGCCGATCTGCAGCGTGCCAAGCGCGTGCGCGTCGCTCGAGTCGCCAGAAGCGCCCGGCCCGGCTCCACACGCATCCCGATCGTGGCGGTCTCGAGCGATCCCAATGCCCGCTATCGGCTGACCGATCTTCCGTCCGAGCGGATCGACGGCAAGGATCTCGCCGTGCGCGACACCGGCATGGCGTGCGAAACGACCGGCGCTCCGGTTTGCCCGAGCAAGGGCACGCAAGTGGTGAAGACCGCGCTGGACGATTAATCGCCCACAATGTGCATCCACATCGGCTCGCCGGCCAAGGCCTGTGAGCCACGGAGCTTCTCAAGCGCCTGAGCGATCGATCGCTCGGGCGCTTCGTGCGTGACGATGGCGAGCAATACGCTGTCATCCTCGCTGGCGCCGCGCTGGATCAGGCTTTCGATCGAGACGCCTGCGTCGCGCATTGCGGCTGCGATCTCCGCCAGCACACCCACCCGATCGGGCACGGTGAAGCGCAAATACGAACGCCCGCGCCGCTCGCCGCTGTCCGCCGCTTCCAGCGCTCCGAGCGCATCGGCGGGCATGGCGTAAGGCGGGCCGAATTCGCCGCGTGCGATATCGATCAGGTCGGCGACGACTGCCGATGCGGTGGGGCCATCGCCTGCGCCCGCACCCTGGAACAGCAAGCGCCCGACGAAGTTGCCCTCGGCGACGACGGCGTTGGTCGAGCCCGTAACGTGCGCCAGCGGATGGCTGATCGGCACGAGATGCGGATGGACGCGCTGGAACAGGCCATGCGGGCCTGAATCGGCCACACCAAGCAAGCGGATGCGGTAACCGAGCGCCGCTGCTTCGGCGATGTCGGCGGCGATGACGTGGCGGATGCCGGTGATCGCGACATCCCCGAACGCCGGCTGCGCGCCAAAGGCGACGCTGGCGAGGATCGAGAGCTTGTGCGCGGCGTCCACACCATCGATGTCGAAGCTTGGGTCGGCTTCGGCAAAGCCCAGCCGCTGCGCTTCGCTCAATATATCGGCGAAGTCGCGGCCTTCGGCTTCCATCTTCGAGAGGATGAAATTGCAGGTGCCGTTGAGGATGCCATAGACGCGGCCAATCACGTTGGCGGCCGCGCCCTCGCGCAGCCCTTTGATCACCGGTACGCCGCCTGCGACTGCGGCTTCGAATTTGAGCGCGAGGCTGGCGGCTTCGGCGGCGCGGGCCAACTCAAGGCCGTGATGCGCGATCATCGCCTTGTTCGCGGTGACAAAGCTCTTGCCCGCCGCCAGCGTGTTGCGCGCCAGCGTCAGCGCCGGGCCGTCGGAGCCGCCGATCAGCTCGACCACCACATCGGCCTGCGGGTGCCGCGCCAGTTCGGCGGGATCGTCGATCCAGTCGAACCGGGAGATATCGACGCCGCGATCCTTCGAACGCTCGCGCGCCGAAACCGCAACAACCTCGATGGCACGCCCGGCCCGCCGCGCGATCAGTTCGCCATTGGTGTCGAGCAGCCGAATGACGCCCGCGCCAACGGTGCCCAGGCCAGCCAATGCGATACGAAGCGGTTCGGTCATTCTTGCCCCAATTTGCGTCATGCCGAACTCGTTTCAGCATCCAACGGGCGGCAAGCACCGCCCGACATGCTCTTGCGGCACGTTAGACCCTGAAACAAGTTCGGGGTGACGGTAGAAATTCTGTTGCCCGGCCTACTTCTTGACCAGCCCGATCTCGACCAGCCGCTGCTGCAGATAATCATGGCTGCTGATCGGCTCGGGATAGCGGTTCGGCCTGTCCGCCATGCAGCCCGGCAGGGTTTCGATGATGAAATCGGGTGCGGGGTGGAGGAAGAAGGGCATGGAATAGCGCGCATGGCCGCGGCGCTCGGGCGGCGGGTTCACAACGCGGTGCGTCGTGGAGGGAAGAACGTGGTTGGTGAGGCGCTGGAGCATGTCTCCGACATTGACGACCATCGCACCTTCGGGCGGCTTGATCGCGAGCCAGCTGCCGTCGCGGTCGAGCAGTTCGAGGCCCGCCTCCTCGGCGCCGAGCAACAGCGTGATGAG
>JAZKJE010000033.1:85993-107116 GCA_040384525.1 Pseudomonadota bacterium | reverse complement strand
AGGCGGCGATCGCCTGGATCAAGGGCATCGTGGAAGAAGCCGAAGTCGGCAAGGTCTACAACGGCAAGGTCGTCAACCTGGTCGATTTCGGTGCGTTCGTGAATTTCATGGGCGGCAAGGACGGTCTCGTCCACGTCAGCGAAATCCGCAACGAGCGCACCGAGAAGGTCTCGGACGTCCTGAGCGAAGGCCAGGAAGTCAAGGTCAAGGTTCTCGAGATCGATCAGCGCGGCAAGGTTCGCCTGTCGATGCGCGTCGTCGATCAGGAAACCGGTGCCGAGCTCGAAGATACCCGTCCGGCACGTGAGCCCCGCGAAGGCGGCGATCGCGATCGTGCTCCGCGCGGCGATCGTCCGCAGCGCGACGGCGACCGCCGTCGTGACGGCGGCGGCGGCGGTGGTCGCGGCCCTGGTGGTGACCGTGGCCCGCGTCGCGATGGCGGCGGCGACCGTGGTCCTCGTTCCGGTGGCGGCGGCGAAGGTCGCGGTCCGCGTCCCGAGCGCTCGGAAGCCAAGGATGACGGCGGCGATATCGGCCTCCCGGCATTCCTGACCGGCGACAAGGACTAAGCGTTACAAGATCCGGCGAAAGTTCGGAGAGGATGAGGGGCCCGGCGGAAACGCCGGGCCCCTTTTTCTTTGAATTGGCGACTATGCGACGCTTTTCGGCAGACTTTTATGCGGGGGCATGCAAATTTCGCCCGCGTGCGAGCCTATCCCGATTCCCCCGGCCAGACTGATCGAGATGCGGCAGTGCATGCCGCCGCGCCACCGCGCCCTGTCTCGATCCGCATGCTGCGGCCCTCGGAAGCGCTCGGCGGCCTGATTGATGCTTATTATATCGTCGAGACTTTCGGCCCGATGCAGGATCGTTATTTGGCCGGGCCGGGCAATGTCCGCTTCACGCCGCGCGGCGACTGGATCCTGACTGTCGACGGCTATTCGGGACCTGCCGCCAAGCGGGCTGCCTTGTTCGGACCCACCGATCGGTCGGGCATGTTCGGCCCGACGGGCGCCGGTGTGCTGCTCGGCGCGGGGCTGACCCCGATGGGTTGGGCGCATCTCTTCGACATTTCCGCCGACGCACTCAGCAACACGGTTTGCGAACTCGCCGACGTCATAGGCCGCGACGAAGCAGAGGAGATCGCGAGCGCCATAGACGCGGCGCCGGACGACGCGGCGATCGCTGCCGCGCTCGATACCTGGCTTGTCGCGCGCATGCAGGCGCGCCCCGCGCCCGATCCGCGCATCGCGCTGATCCACCGTGCCTTGCTCGATGTGCCGGACGATATGGCTGCCTTCGCCGCCGCGACGCACATTTCCGAGCGCACTTTGCGCCGCCTGTGCCTGAAAGCGTTCGGCTTCCCGCCCAAGGCGCTGCTGCGGCAAAAGCGCTTCCAGCGCACGCTGGAGCGTGTGCGCGGCGTACTGGATCAGCCACTCGCCGGCCTGATCGACGACGGCTATTACGACCAGGCGCACTTCAACCGCGACTTCCGCGATTATATGGGCATGTCGCCGACCGACTATTTCAATTCCCCGCGCGAGATCATGCGACGCTCGGCAGAGGTGCGGCGGACGCTGAACGGTGCCGGGCTGCAGGGTCTTCACCCTGCAGCCGCGGACCGGATCAGCGCAACTGAGTGATCCGTGGGGGCGGTCCTCCCCCACCCGCACAGATCCACTCGTTGACCGCGCTCACGAAACAATAATGCGAATTAACGATCCGCCGGCGCGCCGCCTGCCCCGGCGACCGTTCGCACACCACATAGGTGCTGGAGACGGGATACATCACCGCATTCACCGGCGCGCCGCTATTGACGCGCATCGCGCCGTAGCCGGGCTGGTTGCTCACGGTGTTGCGGATCGGCGCACCCATCTTGAACGCCTCGAACGTCACTTCGTACCAATAAGGCGGCCGGGTCTCCATCGTGTAGAGATCCGCGATCCGGCGCTTGAACAAGGCCGTCGATGCCGGCGCAGTGCCCGGCACCGGCCCGGTATAAGCGGTGCGGCCACAGGGACCGGTCAGGCCCGCCGCTGTCGGCGCTGGGGCGGCCGCAGCCGGCGCCACAACGCCAGCTCCTTGCGGCCCGACGCGGATCTGCGCGGCCGTAAGCCAGGGAAGGCCCTTGCCGTCGCGCACCGCATTGACTGCCTTGAGCAGGTCTCCGCAATCGGTCGTCGAAATTGCGCTGGCCGCTCCGCCATTCTTCCATTCGACGATGTCGCACAGCGTCCAGTTATATTGCTGGTGCTTGACCGATTTGAGCACCTTCACGCTGTGCCCGCCGCCTACGTCGAGGATCGCGCCGACAGGTAGATAAACCAGCCCCTGCCGGGCGTGCGCGGCAGACCCCCCGGCCACTGCTGCGACAAGCAGTGGTGCTGCCGCAATCGCCGCCCGGATCATTGTGGCGCCGCCGGATCGGTCGCGGGCGGCATTGCATCCGGCGTGGCCGCCGGAGCAGCGGGCGCGGGCGGCACCGGCGCGTCGGTCATCCCGGCAAGATCCTCCGCCTCCTTCACGCGCGCTTCGCCCGCGGCGAGCTGGCTGGCCATCATCCAGTTCTTGATGCTTGCCGCTCCGCCATTCTTCCAGAGTACGAACTCGCATTCCATGTCGCGGCTCACCCGCTCCGGGCGGCATTGCAGGATCTTTACAGTCTGGCCGCCACCGACTTTCACAACCTCGCCCGGCTGGAAAACGCGTTCGGCATCCTGGGCGAGCGCGGTGCCGGCGCTGGCCGGCGTGGCGATGCAGGCGGCAAACGCCGTGGCTGCAATTCCGGCCAGGCGAACCTTGATCCCGATCATGAAAATCCCCTTCGCTGTGACGGACCGGCGTCCATCGACTGCGAGAGTCGTGAAAAGGCTGCAGCAAGTATTGGATATTCCGGCCAGAACGGGCGCGAACGCGCCATTTCGGTGCGCTATTCCCTACCGTTTCCAAGGCGGGCCTGTGCCGAGGGGCCGTCGACCTCGCCTAAGCGCGTATCGCGGCGCAATTGCCGTACGGCGGGGCGGCTTGCACGGCGGCGCGGCCTCGGCCAATCCATGCGTACGGAGAGCGGAGACGGCGATGCGCGGATATGGAATCGATCGACGCGGGCTACTCGCGGGCGCCGGTGCGCTGCTGCTGGCTGGACCCGCCCGCGCGGCCGCACCCAAAGCGCCCCTCTGGATCGACGGCCTCAGTTTCCTCCCCGGGGACATGGCTGAGATCCGCGCCTCCGGACTCTCTGCAATGATCTGCGACGTGTCCGCGATCCAGACGGTCAAGGCCCCGGACGGCTCACCCAAATATCTGCGGGGTTTTGAGGCGAACGATCCCGCGATCGACGCCGCCGTCGCCCGGCTGGCCGCTAGCGATGCCGCCTATCTGGCGCTCAAGGGGAGCGATATCGGCACCAAGCCCGGCTGCGCGACCTTCCTGCAGATGCAATCGACCGAGATGATGGGGGAGGACCTCGCCCGTCTAGCGCATTTCCACGCCAAAGGCCTGCGGATCGTCCAGTTCACCCATCACAACGACACGCCCTATGCCGGCGGGGCGATAGAGCCGGTGCAGCATGGGCTGACGCCCCTCGGCATATCTGGCCTCGCGGAGATGAACCGGCTGCGGCTGTTACCCGATGTATCCCACGGAGCCGAAGCGACGATGCTCGATGCCGCGCGGCTGAGCAGCACCCCGATCATCCTGTCGCACGGCGCGGCCCAGGCGATTGTCGATCACCCCCGCTGCGCTTCCGACGCCGTCATCCGCGCCATCGCAGACAACGGCGGAATGATGGGGCTGTTCATGATGAGCTTCTGGCTTACCCGCGAATCCGTGCCCACGCCCGGTCACTACGTCGCGCAGGTGCGCCACATTATCAAAGTCGGCGGGATCGATGCAGTTGGCATCTCGAACGATTTCCCGATGACCGGCGAGGCCAGTCTGGTGAAGCTCGGCAACAACAATGCCGAGGGCGTGAAGGGCTATCTCGATTGGTGGCGCGCGATGGACAAGCGCGGCGTGCCCGGTTTCGGCTGGACGCCCGAACATGTCGTCATCCCCGAATTCAACAATATCCACCGGATGGAGCGCATCGCCGCCACGCTCGAACGCGCACGCTTCAAGGGTCGCGAGATCGACAAGATCATGGGCGGCAACTGGCGCCGCGTGCTGAGCGATGTGCTGGGATAAGTGGGGGACTTCTGTTGCCCGGTGTCCCCCGTACCGCTGGAATCCGCTTCTGTTGCCCGGTGCGGCCCAACCGCGCTTTTTAGAATAACCTTAGGCCGTTAAGCCTTGGGGTTACGCTGCAATAGCGAGTGCTTCGTTATCGTTGGCACTTGTGTAATGGACCGTCACAGTGACCCACGCTGGAAAGATAGTCGGCGCTTTTCAACACACGTCGATCCTGGTTCGGCCCCGTCAGAAACGGTGTCCAGATACACCACCGGTTATGGTGGAGCCGCCGGGTACTGCCCCCGGGTCCGCTGCGCCTATTGCACGCCGTCGTTTATCCTCATAGCCGGGCGAACCCGGCAGTATCCATATAAGCACATCTCGCTGAAATAAAAGGGCTTGGTTGAGCCCGCCCCTTCACAAGCGCGCAGGGGCTTGGCATGGGGCTCGCATGCTGACCCAACGGTCCCGTTATGCGTTGCGTGCCATGCTCTTCCTTGCTGGAGAGCCGGCGGTCGGCAGCCCGATCCCGATGAACCGCATTGCTGCCGAAGCAAACGTGCCGCGCAAGTTCCTCGAATTGATTCTGGCGGACTTGCGCGAGGCAGGCTTCCTGCTTTCCACACGCGGCAAGATGGGCGGATACCGGCTTGCCCGCACGCCGCACCTGATTTCGCTGGGCGAGATTATCCGCGTGATCGAAGGGCCGCTTGCGCTCGTGCCCTGCGTCAGCCGCACCGCCTATCGCCCGTGCAACGATTGCAAGGATGAGGCCGCCTGCGCGATCCGCCGGGCAATGGCGCGCGTTCGCGATGAAACCGCGCGCATCCTCGACGGCACCAGCCTGGCCGATGCCGTCGCCAAGGATATGGCCGCCGCTTAAGCCTTTTTGCGCAGCTCGTCGCGGATTTCGCGGAGCAACGCCACGTCCGCTGCTTCGACCGGAGCCGCCGCAGGTGCCTCTTCAGTCTTTGGCATCACCCGGTTCACCGAACGGATGATCATGAAGATGATGAAGGCGACGATGAGGAAATTGACCGCCACGGTCAGGAAGGCGCCATAGCCGAGCAGGGGCACGCCGGCCTTTTTCAGCGCCTCGTAATCGGATGAACCGGCAAGTGCTGCGGGCACTTCACCCAGCACGATGAAGTAGCTCGAAAAATCGAGCCCGCCAAAGACCTTGCCGATCAGCGGCATCAGGATGTCGTCGGTCAGCGAGCTGACGATCTTGCTGAATGCCGCGCCGATGATCACCGCCACGGCCAGATCGAGCACGTTGCCGCGCGCGATGAAGGTCTGGAATTCCTTGAGCATCGTACCGTCCCCCTCTTGTTTCCGATTTCGCTTTCGCCATCTTGCGCCTGTGCCGTATTAGAGCAAGGCACTTTGGTGGAGGAATGCGATGAAGATGCGTGCTGTTCTGATGTTGGCGATGGCCACGCTCCTTTCGGCCTGCGGGCTCAATAGCGTTCCGACGGCTGAGGAAGCCGCCAAGGCGAAATGGGCGGACGTCCAGACCAATTATCAGCGCCGCGCAAATCTGATCCCCGGCCTTGTCGAGACTGTGAAGGGTGCTGCCGCGTCCGAGGGCAAGATCCTCAGCGACGTGACCAACGCCCGCGCCAGCGCGAGCCGTATCCAATTGAGCGGTGACGATCTCACCGATCCGGCCAAGGTTTCGGCGTTTAATCAGGCGCAGAACGGTCTGACCTTGTCGCTCCAGCGGCTTCAGGAGGCTTATCCTGACCTCAAGAGCCAGGCGAATTTCACGAACTTCATGAGCCAGCTCGAAGGCACCGAGAACCGCATCGCGATCTCGATCCGCGACTACAACACCGCGGTGCAGGATTATAACACGCTGATCCGCACCTTCCCCTCGGCCATCGGCGCGAAGATCTTCCACGGCGCCAAGCCAATGGTCCCGTTCCAAGCCAAGGAAGGTGCAGACGTCGCGCCGCCGGTCAGCTTCGGCAACGGCAGCTGAAACTGCGGGCACTCCTGCTTTGCGCGGCGCTGGCAGCCTGTAGCGCCGCGCCGCCCAAGGCTCCGCCCGCCGGCTATGCGTTTCCCGAACTCACCGGGCGCGTGGTCGATGCGGCGGAAATCATCCCGCAAACGCAGGAGGCCAAGCTCGCCGGGCAATTGGCGAGCGTGGAGATGCATACCAAGCACCAGTTCGTGGTGGTCACGGTGAAGAGCCTCGATGGGCACACGGTCGAGGATTACAGCAACCGGCTCGGCAATTTCTGGGGCATCGGGCGCAAGGAATTCAACGACGGCGTGCTGCTCGTCGTCGCGCCTAGTGAACACAAGGTGCGGATCGAGGTCGGCAAGGGTCTCGAAAAGGTGCTCCGTGACGAAGAGGCGATGGCGATCATCAACGACGCGATCCTGCCGCGCTTCAAGGCGGGCAATATGGCTGACGGCATTCTAGCCGGCAGCGACGGCATCATTCGAGAGATCAGCTGATGAAATTGCTGCGTGGCCTTCTGGTCCTTCTGCTGACACTGGCGCCGCTCACGGCGAGTGCTCAGAATTTTCCCAAGCTGACCGGCCGTGTGGTCGATGCCGCTAATATCCTGAAGCCCGATCAGATTGCGCAACTCGAGCAGCTTTCGGCCGAGGTGGAAAAGGCATCGACGCGCCAGTTCGTGGTGACGACGATCCCCAGCCTCGAAGAGTATCCGATCGAGGATTATGGCTATAAGCTCGGCCGCGCCTGGGGACTTGGTGACAAGGAAGCCAATAACGGTATCATCCTGATCGTCGCGCCCAATGACCGGAAAGTGCGGATCGAGGTTGGCTACGGGCTTGAGCCGATTATGACCGATGCGCTGTCGAGCATGATCATCAACCAGACGATCATTCCGATGTTCAAGGCGGGCGACATGCCCGGCGGCATCATGGCGGGCGCGCAGGCGATCGGCGAGCAGATGAAACTGCCGCTGGAGGCCGCCGAGGAGAAGGCCAAGGCCGCGGCGGATCAGGCGAGCAACACGCGCTCCAGCAATGGCGGCGAGAACTTCCCGTTCGGATTGCTGTTCATCGGCATCGTGGTCGCGTTCTTCCTGCTGCCGATGCTCTTCGGGCGCAGCCGCGGCCGGCGCTATCGCGGCGGCGGCGGCGATAGTAATTTGCCGATCATCCTGTGGACCATCGCCAGCGAGATCGCCCGCCACGCGTCGGACGATGACCATGATGGCGGCGGCTGGGGTGGCGGCGGCGGTGGTGGCTGGGGAGGCGGCGGTGGCGGCTTTTCCGGCGGTGGCGGATCGTTCGGCGGCGGCGGCGCTTCGGGGAGTTGGTGAAGATGTTACTCAGCGAAACCGATCACGCGGCAGTGACCGCAGCGGTCTCCAAGGCCGAACTCTCGACTGACGGCGAGATCGTCACGGTCGTGGCGAAACAATCCGATGCCTATCACGATGTTGCTTTGCATTGGGCGGTGCTGGCGATGCTGATCGCTTTGGCATTGCTCGCCTGGCAGCCCTGGCCGGCCGAATGGCTCCATGCGAAGTTCGTCGATAGCTGGGCGGAAACCGTACCGCCGAGCTGGTATCTGACGGTCGCGTTGATCCTCGCCGCAATCAAGTTCCTCGGCGTGCGGCTGTTGCTCGCGATCGATTCGCTGCGGATGCTGCTCACGCCCGGCAAGACCAAGGGGCGCCGCGTCCAGCGCAAGGCAATGCAATTTTTCCGCACCAGCGCCGAGAAGCGCACCAAGGCGGCGACGGGCGTGCTGCTCTACCTCAGCCTCGCCGAGCATCGCGCGGAGATCATTGCCGACGCTTCGATTCATTCGAAGGTGACGCCCGATGTGTGGGGCGCGGCGATGGCGGCTTTGCTGACCAAGGTTAAGGACGGAAAGCCCGGCGAAGGCATGGCCGATGCGGTCGCCCAGATCGGCATGGTGCTCGCCGAGCATTTCCCGCGTAGCGAAGGCGACACCAACGAGCTGCCAGACCGCCTGATCGAACTCTGAGATGACCGGCAAGATCGAGACGCTCTATGCCGGCAAATGGCTGACCGTTCGTCGTCAGGGCAAATGGGAATTCGTCTCGCGCACCGGCGGGGTCGAAGCCGTCGTCATTCTCGCGATCGATGACGGGCACGTCCTGCTGATCGATCAATATCGCGTGCCGCTCGGCAAGCGCTGCATCGAATTGCCCGTCGGCCTGATCGGCGACGAGCATGCCGGGGATACCGCGCTCGACGCTGGCCGCCGCGAGCTGGAGGAAGAGACGGGCTATACCTGCGAGACGGTGGAGGAAATCGGCTTCTTCCATGCCTCACCCGGCATGGTCACCGAAGGCTTCACGCTGGTGCGCGTCACCGGGCTCACGAAAATCGGCGAAGGCGGCGGAATCGACGGCGAGGACATCGTCGTCCACCGCGTGCCGCTGGCCGAAGTGCCCGCATTCATCGCCGCCAAGCGCGCAGAGGGTGCCGCCGTCGATGTGAAGGTTTTGCTGCTGCTCGCAGAGACTATTCTCAGCGCTTAGCGGGTGAAGTTGTCCGCATAGGTCTGCAACTTGAGCTTCCGCTCAGGCGCCGGCACCACATGATAAGCCAGCCCCTCGCGCTCGGCATAGGCTTTGGCCTCATCCAGCGACGCGAAGTCCAGCCGCAGCTGATTGGTCGTATCGCCGCCACCCGCCCAGCCGGTCAAAGGATCCGGTGCCTGTGCGCTGGTCGATTCGATCTCGAGCAGCCAGTCGGTCGTGCGGGCACGGCCGGATTGCATGGCGTTCTTGGGCTTCTGATAGATGCGGGCGGTCTTCATATCTCGCCTCTTAGCGCGCGCCGCCGCGCCTTGCATCCGCATTTTTGGTGCGCAGTGTTGCGGATGCACTGGCTGGATCGTCCGGCCACGGATGGCGCGGATAGCGCCCGCGCATTTCCTTGGCCACCGCAGCCCAGCTGCCCGCCCAGAAACCTGGCAAATCGCGCGTCGTCTGGATCGGCCGGCCCGCAGGGGAGGTGAGACTCAGCACCAGAGGCGTATTCCCCACCATCGGATGCGTCGCCAGCCCGAACAAAGCCTGCGGACGAAGCTCCACGGTGGGTCCGGCCTCCGCGGCATAATCGATGGGATGGCTGGAGCCCGCAGGCGATTCGAAGCGGGCAGGGGCCGTCTTGTCGATAGCGCGCATCGTGTCCCAGCCAGCGAGGTTCTGCAGCGCTTCGGTGAGTGCGCCGGGCTCGATTGCGTCCAGACGACGCTTGCCCGCCAGCACCCCTGGCAGCCAATCATCGAGCGAGGCGAGTAGTGCTTCATCGCCCAGCGTCTCCACCCCCGCATACGCCGCCCGCGTCCGCAGAATATCCGCGCCGCCCGACCAGGGCAGCAGTTCCAGGCCATGCGCACGCACGCCCTCCAGCAACGCCGCCTCAATCTCCGCAGCGCTGGCATTTGAATCGGGTCCGGAGGAAAGCCGGATCGCACCCAGCCGTCGCTCCCGCAACGCCTCGATCCGCCCCGTCGCCGCATCGAATCGCACGCTGCGTCTGGTCTCGATCCGCTCGGCAAACAGCGCCTCCACCGTCGCTGGATCAATCTGCGCCGCCGAAAGAATCCGCGCGCCGGAAGCCATGCCCTGGGTTTCGGCCACCGCCAGCCACTCGGCGCGCGCCAGCGGCGAAGTCGGATCCAGCTTGAACCCGCGCCCACCCGCCGAAGCCCAGGTCTCACCCGACGAATCCCGGCGCTTTGCGATACGATCGGGGAAAGCGAGCGCCACACAGGTCGCGACATCGCCTTCGCCACCGCCCGAAACCAGCTTCGCCCAGCGGTCCGCCAGCCGCCGCGATCCCTCTGCCCGCTGCCCTCGCTCATTCCGCCAGCGCCGCAGCCGCAATTCCAGATCGGCATCGTTCCCGCCCAGCCCGCGCTCGCCCAGCAAAACCGCGATCTGTGCGGCGGTCTGCGCCAGCCGCATCTCGCCAGCGCGCACCAGCATATGGCCGAGCCGAGGCGGCAAAGGCAGCCGCGCAATCGCCTTGCCATGCGCCGTCGGGCGGCCATCGGCGTCGATCGCTTCCAAGGCCGTCAGCCGAGCCCGCGCCTCAGAAATCGCCGCATCACCCGGCGGATCGAGCCACGCCAGTTCGCGCGGGTCGCTCACGCCCCAAAGCGCGCAATCGAGCGTGAGTGCCGAAAGGTCTGCCTCCAATATCTCCGGCGGATCGAAGCGCGGCAGCCCAGCGGTCGCGGCTTCCTCCCACAATCGATACGCTACCCCCGGACCCTGCCGCGCCGCTCGCCCTGCGCGCTGCGTCGCCGATGCCTGGCTCGCCCGCTCGGTCACCAGCCGCGTCATGCCCGCAGCCCGGTCATAGCGGGGCCGCCGTGCCAGTCCCGAATCGACCACCACGCGAATCCCGTCGAGCGTCAGCGAAGTCTCGGCAATCGAAGTCGCCAGCACCAGCTTGCGGCGCCCTTCCGGATCTGGGCCGATCGCGGCGCGCTGGGCCGCCGGGTCCATCGAACCATGCAACCGATGCAGCACCACGCCCGGCACGCTCTCCAATCGCTCCGCCGTCCGCTCGATCTCGGCGACGCCGGGCAGGAACGCCAGCACGCCACCTTCCGCCTCACGCAGGGCCACCCGCACCGCCGCCGCCATCGAATCCTCGATCCGCGCCTCCGACGCGCGCCCCACATGCCGTAGTTCCAGGGGATAGCTTCGCCCCTCGCTCTCGATCACCGGAGCGTCGCCCATCAGCCCCGAAAACCGCGACCCATCCAAGGTGGCCGACATTGCCACCAGCCGCAGATCGGGCCGAAGCGCACTCTGAGCATCCAGCGCCAAAGCCAGCCCGAAATCCGAATCCATGCTTCGCTCATGCACTTCGTCGAACAGGACCGCCGAAACGCCCGCCAATTCGGGGTCGCTCTGGATTCGGTTGACGAAAATCCCCTCCGTAACGACCGTAACCCGCGTCGCCGCAGACCGCTTCGAATCCAGCCGCGTGGCATAGCCAAAAGTCTTGCCGACGCTCTCGCCAGCCAGCGAAGCCATCCGCTCGCCCGCTGCGCGTGCGGCCAGCCTCCGGGGGGAGAGCAGCAGGATTTCGCCCGTGCACCAATCCTCACCCAACAGCGCCGGCGCCACCACCGTGGTCTTGCCCGCGCCCGGCGGCGCAACCAGCACTGCGTTGCTCCCAGCCCGCAAAGCAACGAGCAGTTCGGGCAAAACTTGGTGGATCGGCAGTTTCTCGCTCATCGCGCTGCAACCAATTCAGGAAAGCCGGGTTTGGCGCAAGCGAAGGAGACGGACATGGCGCGCACGCTTTCCCAATTCACGATCACGCCCGACGGACAAGGCGATTACGTTCTCAGCATGGAGGATGACGATGGCGAGACGCTGGATTTCACCGCGAGCGCCGAGCAGCTCGATCTGATTACCGAAGCGATCGAGGAGCAGCTCGACAGCGAAGATGACGACATGCTCGGCGATGACGAGGATGAGGACACCGAGGAAGAGGCTTGAAACCGTCTAGCGGTTTGGCTTCTGCGCTGGCTTCGGCTCAGCATAGGCCTCCGATGCGTCGACGAACTGGAACAGGCGCAGGCCATATTGACCGAGCTGCCAGGTGATCTTCGCGAGGCAGCGATAATCGGCGCCGCGCGGCCGCACGACCTTGAGTGCCGTGCCGGATGCAGCCCATTCCTTTGCCTTTGCCGCCAGCTGCGCGTTGGTGAGCGTACGATCGGCAAGGCGAACCCGGCATCCGCCACGCGGCTGCGCGGTGACAACAATCGCGGGCTCTTCGTCCGGATTGTCGCTGGGGGAAGGACCGGGCGCAACCTTGTCGCTGCCCGACAGCGGCAGCCTGCTGGGAAGCATAGTCAAATCGGGCTTGGCCGGAACGCCTGGTGTCCTAAGTGGCACATCAGGCGAACCGCCGGTGCCGCGCCACATTCCGATACGTGCCAGCGCCGCGTCCTGCGAAGCGAGGCGCGCCATCGAGACCATGTCTTCGCGCGATATCCGGCCGGCCATGTCGGGCCCTTCGATATAAGGATAGGCGCCGTTCTGCAGCGCGAGTTCGAGCGCTTTTTCCCATGGAGCACAAACATCGAGCGCCAATTCGGCCAGCAGGCGCGCGGGCCGTTCTGAAGCTCTGGCGGCTGCCAGCGCCTCATTATCGGCACAGGCCTTCCAATAGCGCTCGATCTGCAGACGTACGATGGTTGCGGCGCCAGTGTCCCGCATCCAGGCCTTATCCTGAACCGTGGTGAGCAGTTCGCGCCGTTGGGTTTCCAGACGAAGGCGGGTCTTAGCAGTCACATCGTCCGGCGCGGTCTGGCCGCCAAGCATCGCAAAAGCGAGCAAGCCGGTAATCAAAGAGGAGGTCAGGCTTGGCACCGCCCGATCCGCTCTAGAGCGCCCGGATCACGTCGAAGCCGCCCGGCCAGATCGCATCCTCGATCGTATCACCGAGCATCGCCACCAATGCGAGCGCAAAGGCGATGATGAACAGGTCGAGAATCGCGACGCCCATCCAGACGAGATAGGGATGGAATGGCCCGATGCTGTCGAACCCATCCGGCAAAGGCTTGCGCGTGCGCATCAAAAGGCTCGCGCCACCGCGAACTCGACCGCTTCGACCATCGCATCCTTGGCGGCGCCACTGGCAAAGCCGCCCAGCGCATCGATCGCGCGCTGGCCGTAATGGCGGGCCCGGGCAAGCGTATCGTCCACCGCGCGGCTCGATTGCACCAGGCGTTTGGCCTCGACGAAATCCTCATCCGCCACGCGGCGGCCCGAGATCGCATCCTTCCAGAAGGCGCGCGCCGCTTCGTCGCCGCGTGCGTAAGCCAGGATCACCGGCAGTGTCATCTTGCCTTCGCGGAAATCATCGCCGGCATCCTTGCCCATCGTGCCCGCGTCCGAAACGTAATCGATCGCATCGTCGACCAGCTGGAATGCGATACCGAGGTTGCGGCCATAGGCATCGAGCGCAGCCTCATCGCCTTCGCCGCGCTCGGCCACGACTGCGGCGATGCGGCAGGCGGCGGCAAACAAAGCGGCGGTCTTCGCGCCGATAATGTCGAGATAGCGCTCTTCGCTGATATCGAGCCGGCGCACCGCGGTGAGCTGGTTGACTTCGCCTTCCGCGATCACGGCGCTCGCATTGCTCAGGATCTTGAGCACTTTCAGGCTGCCATCCTCGACCATCAGCTCGAAGCTGCGCGAGAACAGGAAGTCGCCGACCAATACGCTTGCCGGATTACCCCAGATGATATTGGCGGTGCGCTTGCCGCGGCGCAGGTCTGACGAATCGACCACATCGTCGTGGAGCAAGGTTGCGGTGTGGATGAACTCGACACTGGCAGCGAGCCGGTGATGCCGGTTGCCTGAATAGCCCAGCAACTGGGCGCTTGCGAGTGTCAGCATCGGCCGCATCCGCTTGCCGCCGCCAGCGATCAGATGACCGGCCAGTTCGGGGATCAGCGGAATGCTCGATTGCATGCGGTCGAGGATGACCGCGTTCACAAGGTTGAGATCATTGGCGACCAGCGCCAGCATCGGATCCAGCGAGGGCTCAGCCTTGCCTTCGAAGCGGTGTATCGTCGCGCTCATAGGTGCGCTCTGACGCCACGGGGCCGCAAAGGCAAGGCTTGCTTGGGGCGATAGGGTAGGCAAAGAGGCCTTATGTCCAATGACACGCTCGCCCGCTTCCGCCAGAGCATCGACAATATCGATGCCGCGCTGGTCCATATGCTCGCCGAGCGCTTCAAGGTAACCCAGGCGGTGGGCGCCTATAAGGCCGAGCATGGCCTGCCGCCCGCCGATCCCGGCCGCGAGGAAGCGCAGATCGCGCGGCTGCGTGGGCTGGCGAAGGACGCGGATCTCGATCCCGAATTTTCCGAGAAATTCCTGCGTTTCATCATCGATGAAGTGATCCGGCATCACGAGCAGGCCCAGAGACCTGATGCAGCGCGCGGAACCCCCGCCGCCTGATTCCCGTTCGGGCAAGCACGAGGGGTTCGACTTGACCGACGATTATCTGATTTTCCGGCCCGACGATGTGGATCTCTCGCGCTCGCCGCTGCGCAAGGGCGTGGGCGAGCCGACCTATGTGCTGGGTGCGTTCAATCCGGGGCTGGCGCGCCTGCCGAACGGAAACCTGCTGCTGATGGTCCGGGTAGCCGAGGCTTTGCGCGAGCCGGTCGCTGGCGATTCGGCGCGCGCGATTCGCTGGACCCCGGAGGGTTACGTGCTTGATCGGCATCCGCTGGCAGGCCTGGAAATGGGCGACCCACGCCAATTTGCTTTGAAGGACCGCAACCCGCGCTTGCTCGGCCTCACCTCGCTTTCCTGGCTGCTCCCCGTCGAAATTAGCGGCGACGGACGCGAGATCGTGAAAATCCATTACGACAAGGCAATCGAGCCCAGCGCCAGCTACATGGATTACGGCGTCGAGGACGCCCGCATCAGCCTGGTCGGCGGCAGCTGGTGGATGACCGTCTGCGGCGTCTCCGCCGAGCGGCATTGCACGGCGATGTACCATTCGGTGAACGGGCTCGACTACAAATTGCTCGGGATCGTCCTCGATCACCAGAATAAGGACATGCTGCTCTTCGAAGGCAAGGTCGGCGGCAAATTCATGGCGCTTACCCGGCCCCTGGGCGAAGTCTATTTCGCTTACCCGCAAGATAGCGAATGGCTCGGCGGCCCCTCGATCAACATGGCGCAGTCGCCCGATGGTCTCCACTGGAAGCCGCTCGACACCCCCGGCATCCGCGCTCGCAAAGGCACGACCAGCACCCAGCGGATCGGCGGCGGCAGCCAGCCGGTGCTGACCCCCGAAGGCTGGCTGATGATCTATCACGGTGTCGAGAAACAAAGCGCGGTCGGCGTCTATCGCAGCTTCTGGGCGTTGCTGGACAAGGAAGATCCCTCGAAAATCCTGCGGCTGGAAGACGGTGCGCCGCTGCTCGAGGCAAACCCTGCGCTCACCGCCGACATTGCGCACCAGATGTACCTGCCGACCCCCGTGGTCTTCACCACCGGACTGGCCGACGGCGGCGATCACTACATCGTCGCGAGCGGCGAAGCCGATCTCGCCTGCCGCATTACCCATATCCCGAAGGAGCGGTTCGCGTGACCCACAGCGAATGGTGGAAATCCGCCACAATCTATCAGATCTACCCCCGGTCGTTTCAGGACTCGAACGGCGACGGCATCGGCGATCTCAAAGGCATCGAATCCCGCCTCGACGATCTCAAAGCGCTCGGCATCGACGCGATCTGGATTTCCCCGATCTTCCCCTCGCCGATGGCCGACTTCGGCTATGACGTGGCAGACTATTGCGGCATCGATCCCCGCTTCGGCACGCTAGAGGATTTCGACGCACTCCTCAAAGCCACCCATGATCGCGGGCTGAAACTGCTGCTAGATCTCGTCCCAAACCACACTTCAGACGAGCATCCCTGGTTCAGGGAAAGCCGCTCCTCCCGCGACAACCCAAAGCGCGACTGGTATCTCTGGCGCGACGCCAAGCCGGACGGCAGCCCGCCCAATAACTGGATCAGCGACTTCGGCGGTTCCGCTTGGGAATATGACGAGCACACCGGCCAATATTATTACCACGCCTTCCTGAAGCAGCAGCCCGATCTCAACTGGCGTAACCCTGAGGTCCACGCTGCGATGATGGACGTGCTGCGTTTCTGGTTCGAACGCGGGATTGATGGCTTCCGGATCGACGTGCTGTGGCACATGATCAAGCATTCCGATTTCCCCGATAATCCGAAGAACGAGGAATGGCGCGAAGGCTGGCCCGAATTCGCTACCGTCCACCAGCTCCACTCGACCGATCAGCCCGAAGTCCATGACATTGCGGGCGAGATGCGACAGATCGCCGACGAATACGGAGCCCGCGTCCTGATCGGCGAAATCTACCTGCCGGTCCCCAAGCTCGTTACGTATTACGGCACGCCAGACGCCCCCGGCGTTCATCTGCCCTTTAATTTCCAGCTGATCGCGGCGGACTGGGACGCGCGTAGCATCGCCCGCAAGATCGGCCGTTACGAAGGCGCATTGCCCGAGGGCGGCTGGCCGAATTGGGTGCTCGGCAACCATGATCGCCCCCGCATCGCCACAAAGGTTGGCGCCGACCAAGCCCGCGTCGCGATGATGCTATTGCTTACCCTGCGCGGCACCCCGACGCTCTATTATGGCGACGAACTCGCCATGGAGGACGTGCCGATCCCGCCGCATCTGGTGCAGGATCCGCGCGAACTCAACGAGCCCGGCATCGGCATGGGACGCGACCCCGTCCGCACCCCGATGGCATGGGATGCGAGCACCAATGCCGGCTTCTCCAGCGCCGAACCATGGCTCCCGCTCCATGCTGATTGGTCGGAACGCAACCTCGCCGCGCAGCGCGAAGACCCGCGCTCCATGTGGCGATTCACCCAGAAGCTCCTCGCGCTGCGCCACCAACGCCCCGCGCTCGCGACTGGCGACTATGCCGGCGTCGAGGCAATCGGCGACGTCCTTGCCTACGAACGCCGCAGCGGGGACGACCGCCTGCTGATCGTCCTTAATCTCGGCAACACCGCACAGAGCTTCGCCATCCCCGAATGGGCCGAAGGGCTTGGTATCCTCGCCAGCGCACAAGGCGGCATCGATCCCGCGCTCCTCGGCCCCAACGAAGGCTATATCCTCGCATGAAGATCGCGATGCTCGCCCCCATCGCGTGGCGCACGCCCCCGCGTCACTACGGCCCATGGGAGCTGGTCACGAGCCTGCTGACCGAAGCCCTCGTCGCACGCGGCGTGGACGTAACTCTCTTCGCCACGCAGGATTCGCTCACCAGCGCGACGCTCGCGGGTGTCGTCCCGGCGGGCTATGCGGAAGACCCCAGCGTCGATGCCAAGGTCTGGGAAATGGCGCATTTGGCGCACGTTTTCGAGCGCGCGGGTGCGTTCGACATCATCCACAACCAGGCCGATTTCCCCGCTCACGCCTTTGCCGGTTTGGTCAGCACGCCAATGGTCACCACCATCCACGGCTTCTCGTCCGATCGCATCCTCCCGATGTACAAGCCCTATGAAGACCGTGTCCATTTCGTCGCGATCAGCGATGCAGACCGGCATCCCAGCCTGAAATACGCCGCGACCATCCACCACGGCATCCGGCTCGACGAATTTCCTTTCGTCGCGGATGGCGGCGAGGACCTCCTCTTCTTTGGCCGCATGCACCCGGACAAGGGTGCGGCAGAGGCAATTCAGGTCGCCCAGGCCACCGGCCGCCGCCTCAATCTCTACGGTATCGTCCAGGATTCCGGCTATTTCGACCGCGAAGTCGCGCCCCATCTGAATGATCGCATCGTCTATCACGGCCCCGTCGGCGGCGAAGCGCGGCTCAACGCGCTCGGCAACGCGCAGGCGCTGCTCCACCTCATCAATTTCGACGAACCCTTCGGCCTTTCGGTGGTCGAAGCCATGGCCTGTGGCACGCCGGTGATCGCGATCAACCGCGGCTCAATGCCCGAACTGATCGATCATGGTGTAACCGGCGTGCTGGTCGATTCAGTGGGCGAGGCAATCACCGCGCTCGGCACGATCCACACAGTGGATCGCACCACCGCCCGCCGGGCGATTGAAGCCCGTTTCTCAGTCGAAGCGATGGCCGAGAAATATATCGCGCTGTACGAGCGCATCCTCGCCTGAGCGCTCAGACCTTGCGACGCTCTAAGTCGGGCCACCGACACGCATCGCTGTATAGCGTGCCTGGGTCTCTGAACTCGCATCGTTATGCTGGCGCGCCAGCTTGCGGTGCTCTTCAGCACCGCGTGCCCAATGTTCGAGGATCGCAGCTAGCTTGCCGGCGAGAGCGCCTTGCTCCGCAGCGTTCGCACCTGTTTGCGCATCGACGTGCGATTGGACGGTCTCGGGCACGCGCTTTCGCATCGCTTCACAAAATGCGGTGACTGAAGGATCGGCGGGGTGCGCCTCGACTTGGTCAAGAAGCAATTGGCATGCATCTCTCGCGGTATCGACGCGCTTCCGGATTTTTGGAAGTCGGCGTGCTCTATCCCACGCCTCCCGCCACGGATCGGCGACTGTCGGCGCAAAGCTGCGTACGGCAGCCAGTTCCTGCTTCTGCCGCCGTCTACCAAAGATCAGTCCAGCGCCTGCCAACGCAACAAGCGCCCCGCTCAAAATTGCGGCGGTATCAGTGCTACCCACGGCGTAAACCACCATTCCCACGCCAAGACCCAGCGCCGCGCCTCCCGCGAGCGCCAGCAGCACGCGGATTACAAACCCGGTGAAGGCGAGCAAAATCGCCGCGCCAATGATAAACAGTATAATCGTCAGCATGTCGGCCCCTCTGGCATCACTCCGCCGCGATCAAATTCTCGGCCCCGCCCAGATCCACACTCACCAACCGACTCACCCCGCGCTCGACCATCGTCACGCCGAACAGCCGGTGCATCCGGCTCATCGTCGCGGCATTGTGGGTGACGATCAGGTATCGCGTCGCGGTCTCGTGCGTCATCGCTTCCAGCAGGTCGCAGAAGCGCTCGATATTGGCGTCGTCCAGCGGCGCATCGACCTCGTCGAGCACGCAGATCGGCGCGGGATTGGTGAGGAACAGCGCGAAGATCAGCGCCACCGCGGTCAGCGCCTGCTCGCCGCCCGAAAGCAGGGTGAGCGACTGGAGCTTCTTGCCCGGCGGCTGCGCCATGATCTCGAGCCCCGCCTCCAGCGGATCGTCCGAATCGATCAGCTCCAGATGCGCCGCGCCGCCATTGAACAGGGTCGAGAAGAGCCGCCGGAAATGCATGTCGACCGCTTCGAACGCCGCAAGCAGCCGCTGGCGCCCCTCGCGATTGAGCGTGCCGATGCTTCCGCGCAGCCGGTTGACCGCCTGCGCCAGCTCGTCGCGCTCCTGCGCGTTGGTGGTGAAGGCGGTCTCCAGCTCGGCCAGCTCGCTCTCGGCAACCAGGTTTACCGGCCCGATCCGCTCGCGTTCGGCGCTGAGCTTCTCATGGGCGGCGGATTCGTCCTGCGGCGTGCGCACCGTATCGGCTTCGAACCCCGCCTTTTGCGGGAGCAAGGGCGGCGGGCATTCGAAGCGCTCGCCCGATAGCCGCCCCATCTCGATCCGGCGCGCTTCCTGGTTCTCGGCCCGCGCCAGCGCTCCGGCGCGCTCCTCGCGTGCCTGCGCCAGCGTCTCGTTGGCGGCGCGCACGGCGCCCTCGGTTGCGCGCAGTGCCGCTTCCGCCGCCTGTTCGGCTGCCTGCGCGGCGGAGGATTGGCTGCGCGCGGCCTCGGTCTCGGCTTCCGCCGCCGCCACCTTGGCGTCGAGTTCGGCGGGGCGGGGCGCCAGCCGCTCGCTTTCCTCGGCCAGCTCCACCCCGCGCTTGTCCATCTCGGCCGATCGCCGCGCCGCTTCGCCCGCGCGCGATTTCCAGCTCTTGGCCTCCGCGCCCGCCGCGGCAAACCGTTCGCGCGCTTGTCCGATCTCGCGCTCCAGCGTCCCGCGTTCGGCGCGGGCGCTGGCCGATGCGGCGCGCTTGGTCTCGGCGTCGGCAGAGAGCGCGGCAACCTTGTCGCGCGTCGCGCTGCCATCGGGGAGCGCGGCCTTGGCGGCTTCGGCGCGGGCCAGTTCGGCGCCGGCTTCATCCTGCTCGGCGGCCACGCGCGCGCGGCGCTGCTCCAGATCGGCGCGCTGCGAATCGAGCCGCTCGAGTTGCGCGGTGGCGCGGTCCTCGGCGCGTCCCGCCTCGCGCCCGGCATTCTCGGCATGGTCGAGCACGCGGCGGCAATCGCTCGCCGATCGCCGCGCCTCGGTGATGCTCTCCTCGATGCGTGCGAGCTCGGCATCGGCTGACTCCACCGCGCGCACCGCTGCCGGCCGCGCTTTCTCGATCGCCGCAAGCCGATTGATGTTCTGCAAGCGCTGCGCCGCCGCCGCGCCGCCCGATTTGGCGACATAGCCGTCCCAGCGCCGCAACACCCCACCCAGCGTCACCAGCCGCTGGCCCACCGCGAGGGGCTGGCCGGTGTCGCTTTCCGCTACCAGAACCTGCGCCAGCCGCCGCGCAAGGCCTGCGGGTGCGGTCACATGCTGCCCCAGCGGCGTCGCGCCTAGCGGCGCGCCGGGGTCGCCCGGCTGGGGTTCGGCTCCCGCCCAATAGCGTTCGGATTTCTGGTCGAGCCCGGCCTCCAGATCGTCGCCCAATGCCGCCGCCAATGCGCGCTCATAGCCCGCATCGACCTTCAATTTGTCGAGCAGCCGGTCCTTGTCGGAAGGGCGCGTCGCCTTGGCCAATGCCTGTGATTCGCTGTCGAGCTGCGCCAGCTCGGCATGGGCCGATGCGCGCGCCGATTGCGCCCGGTTGCGCGATTCCACGCCCGATCGCTCCTCGGCATCCGCACGCGCCAGTCCGGTGCGCGCGCTTTCCGCCTGCCGCAGCGCCTGTGCCCGCGCCTCCGCGGCGCGTGTCTTCTCGGCCTTGAGCGGATCGGCGTCGGGCAGCGCGCGCCACTCGGCATCGATCCGGTCACGGTCGCGATTGCTGCGGTCCACCCGCGTGCGCGCGGCGGCCAGCGCGGCCTCGGCCACCCGCGTTTCGGCGGCTTCGCTCGCCTGCGCCGCCAGCGCCTGCGCCAGCGCCACCTCGGCATCGCGTGCGGCGCGCTCGGCCTCGGCCAGCGCCGCATCCAAAGTTGGCATCCGGGTCGTCGCGAACACGATTCGCGCGTCGAGCGCCTTTTCCTCCTCTGCCAGCCGCGCCAGCGCTTCGGCGGCGTCGCGGGCGAGCGCGCCCTCGCGCCCGCGATCCTCGGCCAGCCGGATTTCGGCATCCCTGAGCTCGCCAATCCGCCGCTCGACCGTCGCGCGCTCGCTGCGCAGCGTGGCGAGCGCGTGCATCGCCTCGGTCGCCCGGTCGCGCACCGCCAGCGCATCGGCGCGCGTAGACGCC
>JAZKJE010000033.1:56861-85983 GCA_040384525.1 Pseudomonadota bacterium | reverse complement strand
TGCCTTTAATCCATTTCCATCGACGAGACGCCCCAGCGTTTCCGCCGCGCGCTGCTGCACGCTTACGGCATCCTCATGCGCCTGGGTTCGCGCGGCGACCAGCGCCTGCGCCGCCTCGGCTTCCTTCTTCGCGGCATCCGAAGCTGCCGCCGCGTCGCGCCAGCGCGCGAAGATCATCCGCGCTTCGGCCACGCGGATGCGATCGGAAAGCTCTCGATAGCGCTCTGCCTGCCGCGCCTGGCGCTTCAATGCAGCCGCGCGCGCTTCCTGGTCGCCGATCACTTCGTCGAGCCGGGTCAGGTTCGCCTCGGTCGCGCGCAGTTTCTGCTCGGCATCCTTGCGGCGCACATGGAGGCCCGCGATGCCGGCGGCTTCCTCCAGCATCGCGCGGCGCTCGGCGGGCTTTGCCGAGATGATCGATCCGATCCGTCCCTGGCTCACCAGCGCGGGGGAGTGCGCCCCCGTCGCTGCATCGGCGAAGACCAGGCCCACATCCTTGGCGCGCACGTCGCGGCCGTTGATGCGATAGGCCGAGCCCGCGCCGCGCTCGATCCGGCGGACGACTTCGAACTCGTCCTCGCCGCCCACTTGCTCGGCCAGGATCGATACTTCGGCGAAATCGCGCGCGGGCCGCGTCGCGGTTCCGGCGAAGATCACGTCTTCCATCCCCGCGCCGCGCATCGACTTGGCCGAGTTCTCGCCCATCGCCCAGCGTAGCGCTTCGAGGAGGTTGGATTTGCCGCAGCCATTGGGGCCGACAATCCCCGTCAGCCCCGGCTCGATTCGCAGATCGGCTGGGTCGACGAAGCTCTTAAAGCCTGTCAGCCGCAGCCGCTTGATCTGCATTTCAGGTCTCTACGGTTCCGCTTAGCGCGCGCCCGCCGCCTGCAACGCCGGCTCGAGTGCACCCCAGGAAGCGGTGTTGGGCACAATCTTGCCGTTGATCAGGAAGGTTGGGGTGCCCGGCAGGCTCTGGTTGACCGCGTCGGCGTTCACCTTTGCAATGCTCTCGATCATCTTCTGATCGGCCAGGCAGGCGCGCGCCTTGGCTTCCGGCACGCCGCGCTGCTTCATGAACTCGACATAGCCCATCAGGTCGGCAAACGCCGCTGCCTGCTGCGCCGGCGGCAGTGTCTGAAGTTGCTGCAGAACCTGCGGGTTCGTACGCTGGGTGGTCATCAGCGCCTCTTCAAACTTGGTCTGATTGCCAAAGAGCTGATCGAGCACGTCGAAAAAGTTTTCGGTCGGCACGCACTGGTTGAGCAATGCAGCGGCGAGATCGGGTGCGCCATGCACCATGAAGTCGCGGAATTCGTAGCTGACCTTGCCGGTGGAGATATATTTCGTGCGCAGCGGCTCCATGCCTTCGGCTGCGAAACGGCCGCAGACCGGGCAGCCGCGCGAGCCATATTCCACCAGTTTGATCGGCGCGTTCGGATTGCCCAGAACATAACCACCCTCAGGCGTCTTCGCGACGATATTGACCCAGGCCTGGCCGGTGGGGGCAGGTGCGGGAGCGACTGCGGTGCTCGATACCACCGGCGCAGTGCTGTTTGAATCTCCGCCGCCGCATGCGGCCAGCGCGAGCAGCGAGGTGAGGGCAATGGCGAAACGCATATCTTCTCTCCAGACGTAAATCTTGGGCATAAACTTGAGGGCTGAAATCAGTCGATCTTGACGATCTTAGGCTTATCGTCGCTCGCCAGCACGCCGGCGGCAAGGGCTTCGAGAACGTTCTTGAGTTCGGGGTCCGAAATTCCCCGCAGGCTGGCGCTCAATTCCTCGGTCAGCGGCTTCAGGCTGGGCGGTGGGACGGGCTTGTCGAGCTTCTTGACCTCGCCGTGGCGAATCGAGAGACGCGCGACTGCGGTGTAGCCGAAGAAGCGGTTCACCCGCTCGATGATCTCCGGCGCGATGTGCTGCATCATCGGGGCGTGCGCGCCGCCGACGACAAGGCTCAGCACCCCCTCGGCGCGCTGCCCCTGCGGGAAGCGGATCGATTCGGGGGTGGAGACGCGGGCATAGCGCTCGCCGACAATCTCGGCCCAGCGGCTGACGATCGAATGCTGGACGAAACCGAATTTGCGAAACGCCGCGCGGCCGACATCGGGCAGCAGTTCGGATACGGCACGGGCCCGCATCGCGCGCTGCGGCGGGGCAGGCGCGGGCTTGGGCTGCCGGATCGTGGTGCGCGGGGGCTTCGTCATTCGCTTCTGTCCATGCCATAGCGAGGGCGTGCCCGACAACAAGCCTCGCGCAATCGCTGCCGACCTTCTCTCCTGGTATGACACTCATGCCCGCACGCTGCCATGGCGGGCGGCGCCGGGCACGAACGCGCCCGATCCATATCGCGTGTGGCTGAGCGAGATCATGCTCCAGCAAACGCAGGTGGCAAGCGCGAGACCCTATTTCGAGAAATTCACTGCGCGCTGGCCGAGTTTCGCGGCCCTCGCGGCGGCGGACGATATGGATCTGATGGCCGCCTGGGCGGGGCTTGGATATTATGCCCGGGCGAGAAACCTGCTCGCCTGCGCCCGCGAAGTCGCGGTGTTGGGCGAACTGCCCGGCACCGAAGCGGAATTGCTCAAGCTCCCCGGCATTGGGGGCTACACGGCTGCTGCCATCGCGGCGATCGCGTTCGGGCAGCGCGCAGTGGTCGTCGATGCCAATGTCGAGCGGGTGGTCTCGCGGCTGTTCGCGGTAGAAGCGCCGCTGCCGGGCGCCAGGAAACGCATCCACGCCCTCACCGATACGATCACGCCCGATGCCCGCGCCGGCGATTTCGCGCAGGCGATGATGGATCTTGGCAGTGGCATCTGCACCGCGCGCAGCCCGCGCTGCATGCTCTGCCCCTTGCGCGCGGACTGCGACGGGTTTGCCACCGGCGCGCCCGAGCGCTTTCCGATCAAGGCGGCCAAGACCCCCAAGCCCCAGCGCTACGGCACGATGTTCTGGCTGACGCGCGGCGACACGGTGCTGATCGTCCGCCGCCCCGACAAAGGGCTGCTCGGCGGCATGCGCGCTTTGCCCACCGGGCCCTGGACTGATTCGCCGCCCGATCTCGAAGGCGCGCCAGCACCCGCCCCCTGGCGCATGCTCGACGAGAGCGCCTCCCACGGCTTTACCCATTTCAATCTGCAACTGGCTCTTGCAGCCGCCGAAGCCGGGGAGCATGAAACCCCCCAGGGCGAATGGTGGCCGATAGCCGAACTGGAATCGGCAGGGATGCCCACGGTTTTCGCCAAGGCGGCACGGATTTTCGGGAGAGAGTGATGCGCGGATTGATCGGGTTTGGACTGGTTGGAATGGCGGCGCTGGCTTGCCCCGCATCGGCGCAGCACTCGACGACCGTCGCGATGCCTATCATCCACAGCACCGCTGCTCAGGCCGAAGTTGCCGCGCGCTATGTCGCCGAAGGCAAGGTAGCCGGGATCGTGATCCTGATGGGCGATGCCGGCGGGAGCACAGTCGTCTCCGAAGGCCGTATCGGCTCCGCCGCCGATTCGCCAAAGGCAGACAAAGACAGCCTGTGGCGCGTCTATTCGATGACCAAGCCGATCACCGGCATCGCCGCGATGATGCTGATCGAACAGGGCAAGCTCAACCTCGACGATCCGATCAGCAAATATATCCCGGCATTCAAGGACACCAAGGTCCTGATCGATCCCGCCAAGAGCCTCGATAGCCGCCCGGCGACCAAGCAGATCACTGTGCGCCACCTGCTCACCCACACGGCGGGTCTGGGGTATGTCCTGCCCGGTCAAACGGGCCCGCTGATCGACGAATATAACCGGCTCGGGATCAATCCCGCGCAGGTAAGCCGCGCGCTTGAGGCGCAAATGCGCCCCACGCGGCCCGCGAGCCTTGAGGAATTCGCCAACAAGGTCGCGACCTTGCCCTTGCTCTCCGAGCCCGGCAGCAAATGGAGTTACTCGATCGGGCTCGACGTGCTCGGCCGCGTGATCGAAGTCGCCAGCGGCATGCCGTTCGACACATTCGTCAACACCCAGATTTTCGCGCCGCTCAAGATGCAGTCGAGCTACTGGAGCGTGCCGGCGAGCGAAGTCGGGCGCTTTGCCGACAATTTCGCCGCACTCGGCGGCACGCGCATCGTCATGGATCCGGCGAAGAGCTCGGTCTATCTAGACAAGCCCAGCTTCCCTTATGGCGGCGCGAGCCTGGTCATGTCAGCGAGCGACTATGATCGCTTCCTCCACATGCTGCTGAACGAAGGCACGCTCGATGGCGCGCGTATCCTGAAGCCTGAAACAGTGAGGCTGGCCATGTCGGATCTGTTGCCGGCGGGCGCCGACACCAGCTTGCTCAACAGCAATCGGGCCGGGGGCGTTACTCTGGGCTTCGGTGCGGGCGGATCGGTTTATCTGGCGGATGCGCCGGGCGGTCCGGGCAAGGGCACCTATGGTTGGGGCGGCGCGGCAGGCACGATCGGCTGGGTCGATCCGGTGCACAAATTGCGCGTGACCGTGATGATCAACCTGTTCGGCGATCTCAAGCTGCGCGACGACACCACCAAGGCGATCTTCGCCGATATGGGGAAATGAACCCTCCTGGCTTTACCGGCAGCATGCTTGATCGCGCTGATCGCGTCCGCCACGAGCCTGCATTGTTGGCGGCGGCCGTAGCGGATCCCAAAGCGCGGTTGCTCGTCCTCCAAGGGCTCGATCCCGCGCTCGACGATTATGACCGGCTGGTGTGGACCAACCTTGCCATGGCCACCGGCGAATTGCTGTTCCTCGGCTTTGACGAAGGCGCGCCGCGATTCGTCTCGGCCTTGCCCGAAGGCATGCGCCCCCCTGCGACGCGGTCCATGACGCTGTTCGGCATGCTCGATCGCTTCACCCGCGAAGACGCCGCGCTTTATGCGGCCGCGCGCAGTCTGGTCGATTGGCATGCCCGCCACGGCTTCTGCGCGGTCTGCGCCACCCCGACCGGGATTTTCCGCGCGGGCTGGGGGCGCAATTGCCCGAATTGCCGCGCCGAGCATTTCCCGCGTGTCGATCCGGTAGTCATCATGCTCGCCGAACTTGGCGACCGCCTGTTGCTAGGCCGCCAGCCCAGCTTCCCGCCGGGGCGCTATTCGGCATTGGCCGGGTTCCTAGAGGTCGGCGAATCGATCGAAGACGCCGTCGCGCGTGAGATCGAGGAGGAAGCGGGCGTAAAGGTCCGCGACGTGCGTTACGTCGCCAGCCAGCCCTGGCCGTTCCCGTCATCGCTGATGATCGCCTGCATTGGCGTGGCCGATGACGAAGCGATCACCATCGACGTGCATGAGCTTGAAGACGCCCGCTGGTTCACCCGCGATCAGGTCGAGCGCGCCCTCGCGGGCGATCCGGAAGCCGGCTTCATCGCCCCGCCGCCTTACGCCATCGCCCACACGCTGCTGACGGCATGGGTGGAGGGGCGCTAGGGCCGCTCGCGCGCCTGCGGGTAGGTGCCCAGCACGCGCGCCCATTTGGTGTGGAAGACCAGTTCGTCGAGTGCCCGGCCCACCGTCGCGTCCGCCGGGCTGCCGACTACGTCCGCGTAAAACTCGGTCGCCGCAAAGGTGCCACCGCGCTGATAGCTTTCCAGCTTGGTCATGTTCACGCCGTTGGTCGCAAAGCCGCCCAGCGCCTTGTAGAGCGCAGCGGGGACGTTCTTCACCTCGAAGATGAAGGTGGTCATGAACGGGCCTGGCCCTTCGTGCAGCGGGGCTTCGCGGGCGAGGACGACAAAGCGCGTCATATTGTGCTCGGCATCGGCAATATCGCCTTCGAGCGTGTTGAGGCCGTACAAAGCCGCCGCGCGGGGCGGTGCGAGTGCGGCGACTTCCACATCGTTCATCTCGGCGACCACGGCGGCAGCGCCGGCGGTGTCCGGATAGGAAATCGGGGTGATCCCGCGCGCCTTCAGCCATTGGCGGCACTGGCCCAGCGCCTGCGGATGGCTCATCGCTTGGCGAACTTGCTCAAGATTTCCGGTGCCCATCAGCGCATAGCGGATCGGCAGGAAATGCTCGCCGGTGATCACGAGCCCCGATTCGGGCAGCAGAAAATGAATGTCGGCTACGCGGCCATGGAGCGAATTTTCGATCGGGATCATCGCGCAATCGGCGCGGCCTTCCTTAACGGCATCGATCGCATCTTCGAACGAAAAGCACGGCAAAGGCAGGCCTTGCGGGAAGGCTTCGAGCACCGCGATGTGCGAATTTGCCCCCGGCGCGCCCTGAAACGCGACCGCGCGTTCGGGTGCCGCAGCGGCTGCTTCGGTCATCGCGGCGACTAGTCCGCGGGCAGGTGCTGCGAAATTCTCCATGGGGAGCGGCGATTAACCGGGGATATTCGCCCCGGCAAGCAGCTTGCGATGCTCAAAGTGCCGGACTAGAGGGGTCTCGATTTTCAAGCCAAGAATTCCTCAGGGGCATACGATGGAAGACCGGACGAACACGATCGCAGGTTGGGCACTGGCTGGCGGCATCGCTGCACTCGGCCTCTCGATCGTCAGCGGAATGATCTTCCACAATGAGCGCCCGGAAAAGATGGGCTATCCGATCGAGGGCGTCGAGGAAGCCAGCGCAGGCGGCGGTGCTGCCGAAGTGCCGCTTGCGACCCGTCTCGCCAGCGCAGACATCGCCAAGGGTGAAGCTTCGTTCAAGAAGTGCGTGGCATGCCACACCATCGCTCAGGGCGGCGCGAGCGGCATCGGCCCGAACCTCTATGCCGCCGTCGGCAAGGCGCACGGCCATGTCCCTGGCTTTGCCTATTCGGACGCGCTGAAGGGCGTTCCCGGCAATTGGACCTTCGACGCGCTCGACGCGTGGCTGACCAGCCCGCGTAAGTACGCGCCCGGCACCAAGATGACCTTTGCAGGCATTGCGGACGGTCAGGAGCGCGCGAACGTGATCGCCTATCTGAACGCACAGGGCACGAACCTGCCCTTCCCGGCAGCACCGGCCGCAGGCGCAGAGCCAGCCGCGGCTGAGGGCAATGTGACTGCCGCCGACGACACCGGCAACCTGTCGAATCAGGCGACGCCGGCCACCGGCGCACCCTCGGTCGATCCACAGGCAGCCGTGCAGGCGGAGCGGAAGGGCCACTAAGGCTCGCTGCTTAGGGCAACAAAAAGGCCCGCTCTCCGATGTGGAGAGCGGGCCTTTTTGTTGCGCCTCAGGCTTCCGCTTTGGTCGTCGCGACCTTTTCCTGCTCGCGGTCCTGCCAGAATTTCTGGACGATCTCCCAGCCTTCTTCGGCAGTTTCGCAATAATGGAACAGCTTCAGATCCCTGGCGGCGATCACGCCTTCCTCGACCAGGGCTTCGAAATTGACGACGCGGTCCCAGAATTTGCGGCCATAGAGCAAAACCGGGATCGGCTTGATCTTGCCGGTCTGGATCAGGGTCAGCAGCTCGAACAATTCATCGAACGTGCCAAAGCCGCCCGGGAAGGCCGCCAGCGCGCGGGCGTGGAGCAGGAAGTGCATCTTGCGCAGCGCGAAATAGTGGAACTGCATCGACAGCGCAGGCGTCACATAGGGGTTCGGTGCCTGCTCATGCGGCAGCACGATATTGAGCGCGATCGATTCGGCGCCCACATCGAGCGCGCCGCGATTGGCGGCTTCCATGATCGAAGGGCCGCCGCCCGAGCACACCACGAACTGGCGCTTGCCGGCTTCGTCGCGCGGGAAGACGCTGACCTTGGCGGCGAGTTCGCGCGCTACGTCATAATATTTGCTCTTCTCGATCAGCCGCTCTGCGATGATCTTTTCCTGATCGGTCGTGGCGGCATCGCGCAGCAGTAGCGCCTTTTCGGGCTCGGGAATGCGGGCCGATCCGTAAAACACGAAGGTCGAGGCGATATGCGCTTCGTCCAGCACCAGTTGCGGCTTCAGCAGTTCAAGCTGGAAGCGCACCGGGCGCAGATCTTCGCGCAACAGGAAATCCATGTCCTGGAAAGCGAGGCGATAGGCCGGATGTTCGGTCTGGGGCGTGCCGCTATTGGTGTTGGCGTTCGCGGCTTCTTCGCGAGCAGGTTGGAAAACCCGGCTCGGCACTCTTGTTTCGTTGCTCATTTAAACCTGACTAAGCGCAATGCGCCTCCGCTGCAATCACGCGCAGAACGGACCGCGGCCCATGTCGAGGTGGAGGTGGTTGTAATGCGCCGCATTGTAATCGGGGCTCAGCACAGTCTTGAAGCGGCGGCAGGCCGATTTGTGGAGCGCCATCAGGAATTCGCGGGTCGTGGGATCTGCCGAGCGCCAGCCATGCTCGATCGTGATTCGCCGCCCGTCCTTCAGCACGAAGCCTGAAATGTCGACGGCGTTGGCCAGTCCATGCTCGGACATTTTGCCGACTGTCCTTGGCCCCCCGCCGACGATCGCACGGCACGAATAGGTGCCATAGGTCTCGACGCGGACCAGTTCGCTGCCCAGAATCTGCATCGCGGCCGGGGCGACTGCAAAGCGCACCCAGGCCGCAAAGGTCTTCGCCAGATCGCATTTCATCGATTTGAGGCCAGTCACCGGCACGCCGATATCGAGCAATTGCACCGCACCGGTCACCACGCAGCCGCCGCCGAAATCGCGATCGGGCAGCCCCGAGTACCGCACATCGGCGCGCGCCAGATCGGTGAAGCATTGCTGCGTCGCGCGCGGCGTTGGGCCGTTCAACGTGATCGGCCCCGCAGGCCGCTCGCGAATCGGCGCAGGGCGCGATGCAGGAGAATCGTCGCCGCCGAACACGCAGGCGCTGAGAAAAAGCGGAAGAAGGACCAGGGCGATACGCATCGCGGAAGCGATAGCAGGGCGATGGTTAACGGCGGCTAAGCAAGACGATGGTCTCGGTGGCCACGCGCGCCCGGTGGCGATATTCTTTCCGCAAAACAAAATGGGGATGCCGCATGATCCGGTTGCTTGCGACGATATTGGCCGCGCTGTTGGTGCTTCCCGCTTTCGCCCAGTCGCCGCCCGCCGAGCCCCTGCGCATTCCGCTGTGGAAGAAAGGCGCGCCGGGCTTTGAGGATCGCGCGAATATTCCCGAGGTTTCAAAGGAATATTGGACGCGCAACATCAACAATCCGAGCATCACCTATTACCCCGCCCGCGCCGAGCGGCGCACGGGGGCAGCGATCCTGATCCTGCCCGGCGGCGGGCATGAATTTCTGGTCATCACCAGCGAGGGAGAGAATGTTGCACGCTGGTTTGCCGAGCGCGGCATCGCGGCCTTCGTGCTGCGCTACCGGCTGTTTCGCGGCAAGGAATCGCCGGGATATAGTTTCGACCATGCCCGCGAGGATGCCGCGCGCGGCATGCGCACGATCCGCAGCCGTGCGCCGGAATTTCGCATCGATCCTGGGCGAATCGGCGTCATCGGCTTTTCGGCGGGCGGCGAACTTGCCCGTGCAACCACGCTTCGGCCGTTGCCCGCGGCCAAGGGCGATTCGATCGACGCGCTATCGTCGCGCCCCGATTTCTCGATCCTCGTCTATCCCGGTCCGCTCCACGGCGAAGAGGCGATCACCAAGGATTCGCCGCCTCTGCTGCTCACTGCCGCGACCGACGATGAATGTTGCTCGCAACCGACCGTCGATCTGATGGCGGCATATCGCGCCGCTGGCGCTTCGGTTGAGATGCACCTGTTCGCAGCGGGCGGCCATGCGTTCAATCTGGGTGAGCGCACGCCGTTCGTCAGTCTGCGCCACTGGAGCGACCGGATCACCGACTGGATGACCGATCGCGGCCTGTTTGCGGCGTGGCCGGGCGCAGCGAAGCCCTGATACGCACATAAATTGCGCATCGCTGCACTGCAGCGCAATTGACTTTCGCCAAAGCGCCGCTAGGGCCGTCGACGGGCCACGCGGTCCCAACGCCGCGCGTGCTCTCTGTGAGGAGAGACTGAATGACTGAGTTACCTACCCGCCCGGCGGTTAAGCCGACGCGTCCGTACTTTTCTTCCGGCCCCTGCGCTAAGCCGCCGGGCTGGTCCGCCGACAAACTGGATACGCAAGTTCTCGGGCGCTCGCATCGCTCGAAGATCGGCAAGACGCGTCTGCAATACGCGATCGACCTGATGCGTGAGATGCTGAAGCTGCCCGACACGCACCGGATCGGCATCGTGCCGGGCTCGGATACCGGCGCGTTTGAAATGGCGATGTGGACGATGCTGGGCGCGAAACCCGTGACCGCGCTCGCCTGGGAAAGCTTCGGCGAAGGCTGGGTGACCGATGCGGTCAAGCAACTCAAGATCGACCCGACTATTCTCCGTGCCGACTATGGCCAGCTGCCCGATCTGGGCGCGGTCGATTGGTCGAATGACGTGCTCTTCACCTGGAACGGCACCACTTCGGGCGTGCGCGTGCCGAACGGCGACTGGATCCCCGACGACCGCGAGGGCCTGAGCTTCGCCGACGCGACCAGCGCGGTATTTGCTTACGATCTGCCGTGGGACAAGATCGATGTCGCGACCTTCTCATGGCAGAAGGTTCTGGGCGGCGAAGGCGGCCATGGCATCCTGATCCTCGGCCCCCGCGCCGTCGAGCGGCTCGAGACTTACACGCCCGCATGGCCGCTTCCCAAGGTCTTCCGTCTGGTTTCCAAGGGGAAGCTGGCCGAGGGCGTGTTCAAGGGCGAGACGATCAACACGCCCAGCATGCTGGCGGTCGAAGACGCAATCTTCGCGCTCGAATGGGGCAAGTCCGTGGGTGGTGCCGAAGGGCTGATCGCGCGTTCGGACGCCAATGCCGCGGCGCTGGAGAAGATCGTCTCAACCCGCGATTGGCTGGGCAATCTGGCGGCGGACGAAGCGACGCGTTCGACGACCAGCGTTTGCCTCACGGTCGAAGGTGCCGACGAAGCGCTCATCAAGAAAATGGCGTCTTTGCTCGAAGCCGAAGGTGCGGCGCTCGACGTCGCCGGCTATCGCGATGCCCCTGCGGGCCTGCGCATCTGGTGTGGCGCGACGGTCGATAGCGCCGATGTCGAAGCACTCGGCCCGTGGCTCGACTGGGCCTACGCAACCGCCCGCGCTTCCTGATCGTCATCCCGGCGAACGCCGGGAGCCAGAGCCAAGAATCCTATCATTTGTAACCCTGGGCCCCGGCGTTCGCCGGGGTGACGGGTGGAGAAACGAAATGCCAAAAGTACTCATCAGCGACAAAATGGACCCCAAGGCCGCCGAAATCTTCCGCGCGCGCGGAGTCGAAGTGGACGAGATCACCGGGAAGACCCCCGAAGAGCTGATGGCGATCATCGGCGAATATGATGGCCTCGCGATCCGCAGCTCGACCAAGGCTACCAAGGAAATCCTCGCTGCCGCGACCAACCTCAAAGTCATCGGCCGCGCCGGTATCGGTGTCGACAATGTCGATATCCCTGCGGCCTCGGCCAAGGGCGTGGTCGTCATGAACACCCCGTTCGGCAATTCGATCACCACCGCCGAACACGCCATTGCTCTTATGTTCGCGCTCGCCCGCGATCTGCCCGAGGCCGACAAGTCGACCCAGGCCGGCAAGTGGGAGAAGAACCGCTTCATGGGCGTCGAAGTGACGGGCAAGACGCTCGGCCTGATCGGTGCGGGCAATATCGGCTCTATCGTCGCGGATCGCGCGCTGGGCCTGCGCATGAAGGTCATTGCCTATGATCCGTTCCTCACGCCTGAGCGCGCCGTGGAAATGGGCGTGGAGAAGGTCGATCTCGACGGGCTGCTGTCACGCGCAGACTTTATCACTTTGCACACGCCGTTGACCGACCAGACCCGCAACATCCTCTCGGCTGAAAATCTCGCCAAGACCAAGAAAGGCGTCCGCATCATCAATTGCGCGCGCGGCGGCCTGATCGACGAAGCTGCGCTCAAGGCGGGCCTCGATAGCGGCCATATCGGCGGCGCGGCGCTCGACGTGTTCGTCACCGAGCCGGCCAAGGAGTCGCCCTTGTTCGGCACGCCCAACTTCATCTCGACGCCGCATCTGGGCGCCTCGACCAACGAAGCGCAGGTCAATGTCGCCATTCAGGTGGCCGAACAGATGGCCGATTTCCTGATGTCGGGCGGCGTTACCAACGCGCTCAACATGCCGTCGCTTTCCGCCGAGGAAGCGCCGCGCCTGAAGCCGTACATGGCGCTCGCCGAGCGTTTGGGCTCGCTGATCGGCCAGCTCGCGCATGATTCGCTCAGCTCGATCTCGATCGAAGTCGAAGGAGCAGCGGCCGAGCTCAACCAGAAGCCGATCACCGGCGCAGTGCTGGCGGGCCTGATGCGCGTCCATTCGGATACGGTGAACATGGTCAACGCGCCCTACCTCGCCAAGGAACGCGGGCTCGACGTGCGCGAAGTGCGCCATGATCGCGAAGGCGATTACCACACGATGGTGCGCGTGACCGTCGGTACGCAGGCGGGCGACCGTTCGGTGGCGGGTACCTTGTTCGGCAACGCCTCGCCGCGTCTGGTCGAACTCTTCGGCATCAAGGTCGAAGCCGATCTGGCCGGCGACATGCTCTACATCGTCAATGAGGACGCGCCCGGTTTCATCGGCCGTCTCGGCTCGACGCTGGGCGAGGCGGGCGTGAACATCGGCACCTTCCACCTTGGCCGTCGCGATGCGGGCGGCGAGGCGGTACTTTTGCTGTCGGTCGACGAGCCGGTAAGCCCCGAGCTGATCGCCAAGGTCCGCGCGCTTCCCGGCGTGAAGACGGCGATGGCGCTCAAGTTCTGAGCCTATTAGGGTGAGACTGGGTCGCGCCATCCGCATAGGACGAATATTATGTTGAACCTGGCCCTTCTCACCCTTGCCACCCTGTCGCCCGCCACTGCGCAGGCCGCCGATCCCTGGACGTATGCGCCGGTTCAAGACGGCGGCTTCGGCTGGCGCCACAACAGCGTGAAACGAGTCGGCGGTTCGATAACCGTCGAAACGCTGACCTATTACGGCAAGCCCGATGCGGAGCGGAAGTATAGCTGGCGGGTCCAGACCGTAACCTTCAACTGCGCGGCGCGGAATCTTCAGACGGTCGCCGGCACGTATCTCGATCCTGCCGGCAAGACGGTTATGCCGGTGGCGGTGGGTATGGTCTGGCCGGTCAAGGACGGTTCGACCGAGAACATCGTCTTTCAGGTGCTATGCAACCGCGCCAACTTCACCGACGGCAAGGTGGCCGCCAACCGCGCGGCTGTGATGAAGGCGCTCGCCACGCCATGAGGATGCGATGACCGGACTTCTTCCCGAGGGCTTTCACGATCGCCTCCCGCCCGCAGCCGATGCGGCGTCGCGGCTGGAGGGGCGCGTGCTCGGCGTGGCGCGTGGCTATGGCTATGAGCAGGTTGATCCGCCGCTTGCCGAGTTCGCCGATGAGCTCGGTGCGCGGCTGAAGGCGGGCGGACTGCGTGACGCAGTCCGCTTCGTCGATCCGGTTTCGCAGCGCACGCTGGCGATCCGGCCCGATATCACCGCACAGGTCGGGCGGATCGCGGCGACCCGGATGGGGCACCATCCGCGCCCGGTGCGGCTGAGCTATGCGGGTCAGGTGATGAAGCTCAGCGCGTCGGAACTCGATCCGCTGCGTTCGGCGCGGCAGATCGGCTGCGAACTGATCGGCCTCGATACCGTCGCGGCTGCCACCGAAGTCGTGCACCTCGCCATCGAAGCGTTGCAGGCGGCGGGGGTGACCGGGCTCAGCATGGATTTCACGCTGCCCGATCTGGTCGATACCCTCGCGGCTGACACGCCCGATCTCGAGCTGCTCCGCGAGCGGCTCGACGCCAAGGATGCCGGTGGCGTCGCCGCGCTCGATTCACGCTATCTGCCGCTGATCGAGGCCGCCGGGCCGTTCGACGCCGCAATGACGCGGTTGCGCGCGATCGATACGGGCGAACTCACGTCGCGGCTCGATGGGCTCGCGAACATTGCCGAGGCAATCGACGGCCAAGCGGCATTGACGCTCGACCCAACCGAACGCCACGGCTTCGAATATCAAAGCTGGCTCGGCTTCTCGCTCTTCGCCAGCGGCGTTCGCGGCGAAATCGGCCGCGGCGGCAGCTATACGATCATCCACGGTGACGGTCGTGAAGAGGCGGCCGTCGGCTTCTCATTGTACACCGATCCGATTCTGGGTGCGGGCCTTGGCGATGATGAGCGCCGCCGCTTGTTCCTTCCGCTCGGCACGCCGGCGGGGCTGGGCGCCAATCTGCGCGCAGAGGGCTGGGTGACGGTCGCGGCGCTCGAAGACGGTGACACTCCGGAAGCGCAACTCTGCAGCCACGTGCTGCGCGACGGATCGCCGCAAGCGCTTTAGCGCGCCAGCAACGACTCCGGATGCCCGTCGAGGAAGACGACCAGCGCCTCGGCCACGGCGTGGCGGAAGCGCGGATCGGTGGCAAGCTTCTCCGGGAACACCTGTCGCAGCGCGAGCATCGCCGTCGCGACATCGCTGCCGGTTGCGGCCTCCGCCAGCACATCGGCCAGCGGATCGGTGATCTTCTCGCTTGCCTGCGCCTTGTGCCGCACGAACGCGATCCACGCCGCAATCGGCACCGCGAGGCGGTCGATGCTTCGCCCGGCGTCGAGCTCGTCCTGGATGGTGTCGAGCAGGCGATAGGGCAGCTTCTGCGAACCATCCCATGCGATCTGGCTGAGCAGATGGCGGATCTCGGGGTTGCGGAAGCGGTCCAGCACCGCATCGGCATAAGCCGAGACGTCGAGGCCATCGACGGGCTTGAGGCTCAGCGCAATATCCGAATGGACGAGGCGCGAGATAAAGCCCTCCAGCGCCGGATCGGACATCGCCTCGAATACCGTCTCCAGCCCCAGAGCGAGGCCGATATAAGCCAGCGAGGAATGCGCGCCGTTGAGGATGCGAAGCTTCGCCTGTTCATAGCCGCGCACATCATTGGTCAGCGTCACGCCCACCGACGCTAGATCGGGGCCGTCGGCCATGTCGAAGCGCTGCAGCACCCATTGGCTGAAGCCCTCGCGCTGGACCGCAGCATCGTCGGTCACGCCCAGATCCTGCGCGACATGGCCGAGAAATGCGGCGTCGCTCGCCGGAGTGATCGAATCGACCATCGAATCGGGAAAGGCGACCGTTTCGATCCACGCCGCCAAAGCCGGATCATATTCGCCCGCCAGCGTCACACAGGCGTCGCGAAGCTTCCCGCCATTCCCGGTCATATTGTCGCAGCACAAAACGGCGAACGGCGCAGTGCCGGCATCGCGGCGATCCGAGAGGCCTGCAACGATCCAGCCGATCACGCTCGCCGGCTCGGCCGGTCGGGCAAGGTCATGGACGATATCGGGATGCGCCAGATCCAGGCTGCCGTCGCCCTTCAGGCAATAGCCCTTCTCGGTTACCGTGCTGGTCGCGATGCGCACTTGTGGGTCGGCCAGCAGCGCCCGCAGCTTCGCGCCTTCGCCGGGGCCGATCGCGTCGGAATGCGCAGCAATCACGCGCATGCTCTTGGTCCGGTCGATCACCGCCAGCGTATAGAGCCCGTCCTGCGCCTTGAGCGCATCGACCGTGCCGGGACTGCGCAGCGAAACGGCAGCAATCCCCCAGCGCGGATCGCTATCCAGCAGGCGATCGATATAGGCCGCCTGATGCGCGCGGTGGAAGGCGCCGGGGCCGAAATGGACGATGCCGGTGGAGACCGACTTCAGGTCATGTCCGGGACGGGCGATCGCTTGCGGGAGCGAGGCCAAGGTTGCGCGCGACAGGCTGGTCATACCCCAGCCCCAAGCGCGCCCGGCGCAGCAATGTCAATCCGCGCCGCTTAGTAACCGCGGCCTGGCGATGCCCCCTCGACGCCCGGGATCAGCGAACCTGTGGTCCGCTCGCGCCGCACATCCTTGGGCATGGTGAAGCGCACCTGGCGATTGGGGAAATCGATATCGACCTTGGCGAAGCTGCGCAGCGCATCCATGCCGAGCAGCAATGCCGGGCGCTTGGTCAGCCCAAAGCGCTCGAACGGCGCGACATCGGCGAACGCAACCGGCATCGTGCCGAACGCAAGACGGCCAACGCGGATATCGGGCACGCCGGTATAATCGGCGGCCATCTTGCCGCCGGTCACGCTGGTCAGCGAGATCGGGACCGCTTTTTTCATCCGGCCGCGGCCGATCAGCTTGCGCAGCGGGGTATTCCCCATCGTCACCTGCGAACCGGTATCGAGCACCACCTGGATGCGCGTATCGCCGTAATAGGCATCGGTGACGATCAATTGGCCGAACAGATTCTTGGCGGTGACGACGATCTCGTCGCGCCGATACGCACGGTTGCGATCGCGCTTGGAGCTTGGGCGCACTTCCATCGTACCGGCACTGAAATCGATCGAGACCTGATGCTTGCTCAGCGTATCGATGCCAAGCAGCCCCACCGCACCCAGATCGCTCGCGCCCAGTGACGGCGCCACCACGGTGTGGAGCTGGCCGATCGATTCGATCGAAAGATCGGGGACGATCACGGTATTGACCGTGCTCACCCCGGTCATCGACGTCATCAGGACCGGGCTGCCCGCGTTCAGCCGCAGCGAACCCGCCAGTTCGCGCGAGACAACGGTGCGCTCGGCGCCCGTATCGATGATGAAGTTATACGGCCCTCTATTGCCCACCACGACCGGGACGGTCAGCCGCTTCTCGAGTTGGCCGAGGGCAAGCAGGGTTCCCTGCACCATATTCTCGGTCTCGATCATATCGGGATCCTGCACGGGCAGGTCGCGCCCTGCTGCCGCGCCTAGCGGAAGCAGCAAAGGCAGGAGGATGAGCGGGCGCAAAAGCTTGTTCATATGCGCAACGATATACCGTTGCATGTTGCGCAGCAATTGCCCGCGCAGTCATCGCTGCGCGGGTGGTGCGCCGTTCATGGTCATATTTGTGCCGTTCGTATAATATTCGGGACGCTTGCCCGTTCAGTCGATCCGCATCGCCTCCGCGGCGATCCCTTCGGCCTCCATCAGCAGCGCTTCGTCGGCGCTCCCCTGCGGCACCGATTCGCGGCCGATCATGATCAATACGGGGACAGCCAGGGGCGATACCCGCGGCAGATCCATATGCAGCATCCGCTCGGCGGCCGTATCGAGCAGATGGGCGAGGCGGCCCACATCGGTCATGCGGGCGCGGGCATCTTCCCATGCGGCGCGCAGCAGCAGATGATCGGGCTCGTATTTGCGCAGCACGTCATAGATCAGGTCGGTCGAGAAGGTGACTTGCCGCCCGCTCTTTTTCTTGCCCGGTATCTGCCGCTCGACCAGCCCGCCGATAATCGCAACTTCGCGGAAGGCCCGCTTGAGCAAGGCCGAGCCCTGCACCCAATCGACGAACTCATGCTCGAGGATATCGGGGGAAAAGAGTGCCGCAGGATCGGTGATCTGCTCCAGCCCATAGACTGCCAGCGCATAATCATTGGCGACAAAGCCCAAGGGCTTGAGCCCCATCGCCTCCATCCGCCGCGTGATCAGCATGCCGAGCGACTGGTGCGCATTCCAGCCCTCAAAGCTGTACGCGACCATGTGGTGACGCCCCTCATGCGGGAACGTCTCGACCAGCAATTGGCCGGGCGCGGGGAGAGCGGAGCGATAGCCCTGCACCTCCAGCCATTCGCGCACATCGTCGGGGAAGCGCGCCCATTGGCTACGATCCGCCAGAAATTCGCGCACCCGGCTGGCGAGCGTCGCGGTGATCGCGAGGCGCGCGCCCATATAGGAGACGATCCGCGCCGGGCGCGAAGTTGCGCGCACGATCACATCGGTCAGTTCGACCCGCTCGACCTCAACCGCGATGCCCGCGAAGAAGAAGCAGTCGCCCGGCGACAACGACGCGCCAAAGCCTTCCTCAACCTTGCCCAATCGCCGCCCATTCTTGAAGCGAACCTCCAGCATCGGCGACTCAACGATGATCCCCGCATTCAATCGATGCTGCGCAACAAAGGCCGGTTTGGTGACGCGCCACAGCCCGTCCTTGTCGAGCGTCAGCCGCTTGAACTTGTCATACGCGCGCAGCGAATAGCCGCCGTCCGCGATGAACTGGAGGACGCGGTCGAACGTCTCCTGCTCCAGCGCGGAATACGGCAATGCTGCGCGGATTTCCTGCAGCAATTCCTCCGCGCGGAACGGCGCGGCACAGGCAATTCCCATGATGTGCTGCGCCAATACGTCGAGCGCGCCGGAGCGGAAAATGTCGGGATCGAGTTCGCCTGCCTCAACAGCGTCGAGCGCCGCGCGCGCCTCCAGATATTCGAAGCGATTGCCGGGGACCAGCACCGCTTCGGACGATTCATCAAGCCGGTGATTGGCGCGCCCGATCCGCTGGAGCAAGCGCGACGAACCTTTGGGCGCGCCCATCTGGATAACGCAATCCACATCGCCCCAATCGACCCCCAGATCGAGGCTGGCAGTGGCGACCAGAGCGCGCAGCTTGCCATCCGCCATCGCCTGCTCGGCGTTGTGCCGCGCCTCCAGTGATAGGCTGCCATGATGCACGGCGATTGGCAGCTTGAGTTCGTTGACCTTCCACAAATTCTGGAAAATCAGCTCGCACAGGCCGCGCGTGTTGCAGAATATGATCGTCGTCTTGTGCGTCTCGATCTCGGCCATCACCTGCGGGATCGCGTAGAGCCCCGAATGCCCCGCCCAGGGTACGCGGCCCTCGGGCAGCAGGATCGCGATATCCGGCTCTGCGCCCTTCTCGCCCTGCACCAATGTCACCGCATCGATATCGCCATAGGGCGCTAGCCAGGCGCGATAGCCATCGGGGTCCGCCACCGTGGCGGACAGCGCAACGCGGCGCAGATCGGGCGCAAGCCGCCCGAGCCGTGCGAGAGCAAGCGCCAGCAGATCGCCACGCTTGCCGGTGGCAAAGGCATGAACCTCGTCGATGACGATGGTCTTCAGCCCTTCGAACATCAGCAGACTGTCTTCGTACGAGAGCAACAGGCTCAGCGACTCGGGCGTGGTCAGCAATATCTGCGGCGGCCGCGCGCGCTGGCGGACCTTTTTCTCGTGCGGCGTATCCCCGGTGCGCGTCTCGACGCGGATCGGCAGGCCCATCTCCTCGATAGGGGTGAGCAGGTTGCGCTGCACGTCCACCGCCAGCGCCTTGAGCGGCGAAATGTAGAGCGTGTGCAACCCTTCGCTGGGCGTCTCCACCAATTCGGTCAGCGTCGGCAGGAACCCCGCCAGCGTCTTGCCCGCCCCCGTTGGCGCGACCAGCAACGCATGCTGCCCCGCCCGCGCAGCCTCCAGCATCTCCAGCTGGTGGCGCCGCGGCGACCATCCGCGCGATGCGAACCAATCTTGTAGCTGGGGGGGAAGCTGGGAACCGGCGGCCATCCCAACCATATAGGCAGTATGGCGAAGCTCGGCGACTGGATCGATCCCTTACCCACCGGGATTTATATCCCGGCAGCGGACGCGTGGGTCGATCCCTCGCAGCCGGTGCCGCGGGCGCTGGTGACGCATGGCCATGCCGATCATGCGCGCGGCGGTCACAATGAAGTCTGGGCGACGCCCCAGACGCTTGCGATCATGGAAACCCGCTACGGCGCACAGACCGGGCATCCGGTGGCGTACGGCGAAAGCGTGCGGCTCGGCGAAGTCGATATCCGCTACGTTCCCGCCGGCCATGTTCTGGGCTCTGCGCAGATCGTGCTGGAGCATCGCGGCGAGCGCATCGTGATCTCGGGCGATTACAAGCGCCGCCCGGACCCGACCTGTGCGCCGTTCGAAGTCACGCCCTGCGACATCTTCGTCACCGAAGCCACGTTCGGGCTCCCCGTCTTCCGCCACCCGGATACCCGCGACGAGATCGACAAGCTGCTCGCCGCCCTCCGCGCAAACCCCACGCGCTGCGTGCTGGTCGGCGCCTATGCGCTGGGCAAGGCGCAGCGGGTGATCGCCGAACTGCGCGATATGGGCTTCGACGATCCGATCTACCTCCACGGCGCGATGCAGCGGCTGTGCGATCTCTATGTCGAACTGGGCGTCGATCTGGGCGAACTGCGGCTCGTTGCCGACACGCCAAAGGCCGAGTTGCAGGGCCGTATCGTGATTTGTCCGCCCGGCGCGCTCAACGATCGCTGGTCGCGGCGTCTCCCCGATCCGATCACTGCAATGGCCTCGGGTTGGATGCGGGTTCGCCAGCGCGCGGTGCAGCGCAATGTCGAGCTGCCGCTCATCATGTCCGACCATGCCGATTGGGATGAACTCACCCGCACGATCCGCGAAGTCGCGCCGAAGGAAGTATGGGTCACGCATGGCCGCGAAGACGCGCTCGTCCACTGGTGCGCCCTCCACCAGATCAAGGCGCGCGCGCTCGATCTGGTCGGTTTCGAGGATGAGGACGACTGATTGCGCTTTGCGATTGGTAGCGGTACCATCGCCAAAATATTTGGAGAGGTATGATGCGGCTACTCAAATCGCTCGCGGTGATCGCGGCCTTCACGCTGGGCGCAAATGCAGCCCAGGCACAGATTCTGGTCGGCGAAGAATCGCGCGATTTCAGCGGTGTCGACAAGGCCAAGGTCGCAGAGAAGGAGCGCATCGACGCGATCGCCGATGCCAAGTCGCCCAAAAAGCCCAAGAGCAGCCGCGCGATCCCCGCCACGCCTGAAGACGTCACCGTCGGCAGCGAAATCCGCGATACCAAGGGCGTGGTGCTGGGCAAGGTCGATTCGGTCAGCATGTCCGCTGCCGTGGTCGCGTCCGAAAGCGGCAAGGTCGAAGTGCCGCTCGAATCGTTCGGCAAGAATAATAAGGGGCTCTTGCTCTCGCTGACGAAGGCGGAGTTCGACGCAGCAGTGGCAGCGGCAAATAAGCCCCGGAATTAGGCGGCTCGCGCGGCGTCCAGCTGCAGCCAGGCTTCGGCGGCCCACACATCGTCGAAGCAGCGTGCATCGCGACCGGTGATCGCGCGCGTCAATTGCGTGCGGGTAAGCGTCGGCCCGACGACAAAGGCCAGCCGGCGCGAGCGGTAAAGCGGATCAACCAGCACCGCGCGAAACGCGTCGACCATTTCCTGCGACTGGATTTTCATGTCGCGCACATCGTTCAGCGTGATGTGCTGGTTCGCCGGGCAGCGCAATTTGGCATGCGCGTCGCGGCGCGCGGCGAGGAAGGCAAGGATGTCCGCCTGCGTGAAAAACCCTGCCATCCGGATGCGGATCAGGTCGCGCGAAGGCTCTGCTTCTACTGAAAATTCGGCGCTCATTTGTCCGCGTTAAATGACACCGGTTGTTAAATCCTGAATCAACCCACGCCTTCGAGCGCTTTTTGTCGGCGCCGCTGGACCGAACTGCCAATGCCGAGCGCCTCGCGATATTTGGCAACCGTGCGCCGGGCGATGTCGAAACCCCTTTCGCGAAGCATATCGACCAATGTGTCGTCGGAGAGGATCGATTTGGCATCCTCGGCCTGGATCAGCGCTTTGATCGCCGATTTCACTGCCTGAGCCGAAACCGCATCGCCGCCATCGGCCGACTGGATCGCAGAGGTGAAGAAATATTTGAGCTCGAACAGCCCCCGCGCGCAGCTGAGATATTTGTTGCTGGTTACGCGGCTTACGGTCGATTCGTGCATTTCGATCGCTTCGGCCACCTGGCGCAGCGTCATCGGCCGCAGATGCGCGACGCCTTTCAGGAAAAACGCTTCCTGCTGCTTCACGATCTCGCTCGCGACCTTGATAATCGTGCGCTGGCGCTGGTCGAGTGCCTTCACCAGCCAGTTTGCGCTGGCGAGCATATCGGACATCCAGGCCTTGCTCGTCTTGTCCTGCGGCCCGCTGGAAATCTCGGCATAATAAGAGCGGTTGACCAGCACCTTGGGCAGGGTCGCGGCATTGATTTCGACCGCCCAGTTCATGCCGCGCCGCGCGACGAAAATGTCGGGGGTGACCGCCAAAGTCGGCTCGCCACCGTGGCGGCAGCCGGGCTTGGGATCGTAATTGCGCAGCTCGCGGATCATGTCCGCCAGATCCTCGTCATCCACGTCGCAGATGCGCTTCAGCCGTGCCATGTCGCCGCGCGCGACCAGTTCCAGATTGTCGAGCAGCCGCGCCATGCACGGATCGTAGCGATCGGCTTCCTTGGCTTGCAGCGCAAGGCATTCGGAGAGGTTGCGCGCACCCACGCCGGTGGGATCAAACGTGTGGATCACCCCCAGCACATCCTCCACCCGCGCCAGCGCAACGCTCAGCCGGTTGGCGATGTCGAGCAACGGCACGGTTAGGTAGCCCGCCTCATCGATCTGATCGATCAGATGCGCCGCGATAAACAAATCGGTGCCCGCAACGCTCGCGCCCGCCTGCGCCATCAGGTGATCGGCAAGGCTCAGATCGCTGTTGGCGATATTGTCGAAGTCCGGGCCGTCTTCCATCCCGCCGCCGCTACCCCCACCGCCGGTCATGCCCAGGCCGCCGTCGAGGCCGCCAATGCTGTCCGAAGCACTGTCATGGTGGAAAGTCTCGGCGGTAAAATCCACGTCGAGCGCGGCCTCGCCATTCGCATCGCCGCCGCTGTTCAGCAGTTCCGCCGCGTCCGCCGGGGCGTCACGCTCTTCATATTCGGGTGCAGGCTCGGGCTCGCGCGCTTCGCCATCGTCGCCCGGCTGCGCTTCGAGCAGCGGGTTCTTGTCCAGCTCCTCGGCGATGAAGGTCTCAATCTCGAGGTTAGACAGCGCCAGCAGCTTGATCGCCTGCTGCAGCTGCGGCGTCATCACCAGCGATTGCGACTGCCGCAGATCAAGGCGGGGCGCGAGACTCATGGCATTTTACAGCTCGAAGCTCTCGCCAAGGTACAGACGCCGCACATTCTCGTCCTTGACGAGATCCTCGGGCGAGCCCGCGAACAGCACCCGGCCGTCATAGATGATGTAGCCGCGATCGACGATGTCGAGCGTCTCGCGCACATTATGATCGGTGATCAGCACGCCGATGTCGCGCTTCTTGAGATCCTTGATCAGGTCGCGAATGTCGCTGATCGAGAGCGGATCGATGCCCGCGAACGGCTCATCGAGCAGCATGATCGTCGGTTCGGCAGCCAAAGCGCGCGCAATCTCCGCGCGGCGCCGTTCACCGCCCGACAGCGCCATCGAAGGCGCATCACGAAGCCGGGTAAGCCCGAATTCGTCGAGCAACTGATCCAGCCGGGCGCGGCGCGCATCCTTGTTGGGTTCGGAAAGTTCGAGCACCGCGAGGATATTCTTCTCCACGGTCAGCCCGCGAAAGATCGAGGTTTCCTGCGGCAGGTAACCCAGCCCCAGGATCGCGCGGCGATACATTGGCAGCTTGGTAATATCTTCGCCGTCCAGCATGATCCGGCCGCTATCGGGCTTCACCAGCCCCATCACCGAATAGAAACTGGTGGTCTTGCCCGCGCCGTTCGGACCCAACAGGCCGACGACTTCGCCGCGCGCCACCGACATGGAAACATCGGTCAGCACCACGCGCTTGTCATACGACTTGGCGATCGACACCACGGCCAGCCCCTTGTCGGGCACCGGCGCGGGATCGGCCACGGTCGCTTCCTGAATTGTCACGTCGCTCATATCGGTCCCTGCATGGACGGTCTTGGTTACCCGATCCTTACTGCCCATCCTCATCGGATGCGCGGTTGGCAAGATTCCTGCATGAACTTCGCGGCCAAGGGAAGGCCCGGCGCGGTATGTAGTGAAATTACTGCTTCGGAGCGGGGGCAGGCGTGGCCGTCGTGCCACGGTTGGGCACCGAGAATCGCCCGGTCACGCGCCCGCCCGAACTTTGCACGCCCGTGCCGCCGGTCGATCCGCCGCTCACGCCCGATCCGTCGATCGTCGCGCGACCGGTGTCGAGGTTGATCGAAAGCCGCCCGCCCGAAACATTGTTCGCGCCCTGCTTCAGCGTCACGCCGCCCACCATCGTGATCACGCGGCGGTTGAGATCGTAAACGGCATAATTGGAGCGCGCAGTCTGGTCTGGCCGCGAAACGGTGACACCGCCCGATGCGTCGAGCCGCGAAACCTGTGGCGATCCATTGGCGATCTGGCCGGTATAGGTAACGGTCATCCGCGCTGCGGTCAGCGTCATTTCGGCCTGGGTGATCCGCACGCTGCCGGTCAGCAGCACGCGATTGGCGCGATCCTGCAGTTCGATATGGTCCGATGCGAAGTCGATCGGTGCCGAGCTGTTATGCCGCGTCTGCGCAGCCGCTGGGGCTGCGACAAGCATGGCTGCGAGGATTGGCGCCGTCGAGGCGAGAAAGAAACCGCGGGTCATCAGCGCCTATTTGCGCTTCTCGGGAATATCCGCAAGCGCGCATTGCCATCAAGCGAGACAGTCCGCTTCTCCAGATCGGCCGTCAGCTTGTTGCCGCTGAACACGCCCATCGGCGTTGTGCCCGATACCGCGCCGCCGCTTTGCATCTGCCGCGTCTTGAGATCCACGGTCGCGTCATGCGTGTCGAGCGTATAGCCGTCGCTGGTCTGGAACTTGATCGGGCCCTGCACCGCGACCTGCTCCTTCTCCATGTCATAGCGGCCCTGATCGGCCTTTATCGACGCGGGCCCCTCGGGCAGCTTAATCTCGGCGGAAAGGTCGCGCATCTGCACGATCGGCAGCGCCGAGCTTTGCTGGACGGCTTCGCCGGCATGCAGGCGGAAGGGCTGACCCTTGGCATCCTGGCCGCGATAGACGGCAGCATCGATGCGCAGCCGCTCGGGCGCAATCGCCACGCGATTTTTGTCGAGCACAAAGCTCATCTCGCCGCCGGTGAATAGCGGAGCGAGGATCAGGAACGCACCCAGCACGCCGATACCTGCGGGCAAAATCCACAAAGCAGTGCGCACCAGCCGGTCATGGCTGCTGCCCGGATGCGCCCAGACGCGCTTCGCCGAAAGGACGCGAACGGCCACCTCAGACATGGTGCAGGTTCTTATGCATGGGCAAAGATATCGACTTCGGGCCAGCCCGCGAGATCGAGCTCGGCGCGCCATGGCAGGAAATCGAAACAGGATTGGGCAAGTTGCATACGCCCTTCACGCTCGAGACGCTTGTCGAGTTCCACTTTCATCGCATGAAGAAAGCGAACATCGGAGGCCGCATAGTCCTTTTGCGCGTCCGAAAGGTCAGGCCCGCCCCAGTCAGAAGACTGTTGCTGCTTCGAAACTTCCTGGCCGCAAAGCTCGCGGACCAGATCTTTCAGGCCATGTCGGTCGGTATAGGTGCGCACGAGCCGGCTGGCGATCTTGGTGCAATATACCGGGCCAGCAACCGTGCCGAGATAGTGCTTGATCGCAGCCAGATCGAAGCGCGCGAAATGATAGAGCTTCAGCCGATCGGGGTCGCCCAGCACAGCGCGCAAATTCGGCGCGGCATAATCCGAATTAGGGCCGAAGCGCACCAGATGCTCGTCGCCGCTGCCATCGGAAAGCTGGACGACGCACAGCCGGTCGCGCGGGGTGATCAGCCCCATGGTCTCGGTATCGACGGCGATTGAGGCGCCGGGGGCGAACACGCCCGCGGGCAAGTCTTCTTCATGAAAATGCACGGTCATCGATTCCGCCTAGACCGCTTCCGCCTTCGCCTCAATGGCCAGTCTCGATGCGTAGCTTCAATGCCCAGCTTCAGTGCCCAGCTTCAGTGCGTTGTGGGCGGCGTGTCTCCACCAGCCTTGCGCGCCTTGGCGCGGCGCGACCAGATGTTGAGTGACTCGACGCCGGCGGAGAAGCCCATCGCGGCATAGATATAGCCCTTGGGCACATGTGCGCCAAAGCCCTCGGCGATCAGCACCATCCCGATCATCAGCAGGAAGCCGAGCGCCAGCATCACCACGGTGGGGTTCTTGTTGATGAAGTTCGCCAGCGGATCGGCAGCGAGCAGCATCACGCCCACCGCGAAGATCACCGCGACATACATGATCTCGACATGCTCGGTCATGCCGACCGCGGTCAGGATCGAATCGATCGAGAAAACGATGTCGAGCAGCAGGATCTGGACGATCGCGGCGGTGAAGGTCATCGAAACGACCTTCTTCTTGTCGAGCAGGTCGCCGGTGTCGTGCGGTTCGATATCGACCGAATGGTGGATCTCGGTGGTCGCCTTCCAGACGAGGAACAGGCCGCCCGCCATCAGGATCAGGTCGCGCCACGAGAATGCCGTCTCGAATGCAGGTAGCCCGTGCGAATCGAGCGGGCCCACAATGCCCAGATCGAACACCGGGTGCACCAGCCCGACGATCCAGGCGATCATTGTCAGCAGCGCGAGTCGCATCACCAGCGCCAGCGAAATGCCGATGCGGCGGGCCTTTTGGCGTTGTTCCTCGGGCAATTTGTTCGAGAGAATCGAGATGAAGATCAGATTGTCGATCCCCAGCACCACCTCCATGACAATGAGGGTGATGAGCGCGGCCCAGGCGGCCGGACTGGCGAGCAATTCCATGATCGAATCCATGGGATCAGGCTCTAGACGGGCGTTGAACCGTGGCGCAAGCGCCGCAGTTAACCGTTCTTCGACAAAAGCAAGGCGAATTTCGTTCGCGCGCTGTCCGGTTTTGGGCTATGGCCGATTCTCGGCATGGTCTGTGTGCCTGAATACCTGTGCGTTTTTCGTCCGGCGCACGGGTCTATTGTGAATTTGGGCGAACCGGGAAGACGAACAGGGCATGAGTTTCGATAGAGGGCGCCGCGGGGATCGCGGTGGACGTGGCCGCGACAAGCGCGACAGCTTTGGTGGCGATGAAGGCGGCGGCAGCAGCTTTGGTGGCGGCGACCGTTTCGGCGGCGGCGGCGGCTTCGGCGGCGGTGATCGCTTCGGCGGCGGCGGCGGCGGTGGCGGTGGCTTCCGCAGCGGCGGTGGCGGCGGCTTCGGCGGCGGTGGTGGCGGCGGCTTTGGCGGCGGCGGCGGCGGCGGTGGCCGCGGCATGCCCCCTCAGGTCGTTGGCGAAGCGACCGGCGTGGTCAAATTTTTCAATGCACAAAAGGGCTTCGGCTTTGTCGTTCGCGATGACGGCGGCGAAGACGTGTTCGTGCATATCTCGGCAGTCGAGCAGGCTGGCCTGACCGCGCTGGCCGAAGGTCAGCCGATGGGCTTCACCCTCGTCGATCGCGGCGGCCGTATCTCGGCTACCGAGCTCAAGATCGATGGCGAGCCGATGGCAGTCGAAGAGCGTGCGCCCCGCGAAGATCGCGGCGATCGCGCTCCCGGCGGTTTCGGCGGCGATCGTGGCCCCGGTGCCGGTGGTCCGCAGCGTCAGCTGACGGGCGAAAAGGCCAGCGGCACGGTCAAGTTCTTCAACGCGATGAAGGGCTTCGGCTTCATCCAGCGCGATGACGGACAGCCTGACGCATTCGTGCACATCTCGGCAGTTGAGCGCGCGGGCATGCCCACGCTCAACGAAGGCGACCGGCTCGAATTCGAGCTCGAAGTCGATCGTCGCGGCAAATATGCTGCGGTGAACCTGACGCCGGGCAGCTAAGCTTTTAGCTGACAGCAGAAAAACGAAAGGGCCGGGGGGAAACCTCCGGCCCTTTTGGTTTTGGGCATGCTATCCCCGTTCGTCAGCGCGGCGAAAGCCGGGCCCCAGGGTTGTCCAGCGATGTGCTCGGAGCGCTCGCTCCCGGATCCGGTCCGGCGAGACAAGGATGAGAGAAACTAGCGCGTCAAAATCAGCGCCGCGCCCGCCAATATCCCCGCCACGCTCGCCCCGCGCTGCCAGGTCACCCGTTCGCGCAGAAACAGCGCGGAAATCGCCAGCGCAGTGATCATTCCCGTTTCGCGCAAGGCCGCCAGCGGCGCCGTCGGCCCCATCGCAAAGGCGTTGAGCGCCAGCCCGTAGGTGACGATCGAGAGCATCCCCGCGATCAGCCCCGGCTTCCACTGCGCCCGCACCCCGACAAGGAGGCGTCCGCGCGACAGCAGCGAGAAGAACGCGACAATCGCCACGCCTGAAAACACGAATGACCAGACGATATAGCTGGTCGGCTGCGGAGCCGCGCGCACGCCCTGCGCATCGGTGATCGTGTAGCAACCGATCATCGCGGCGGTGAGCAACGCCCAGCCAAGCCCCGCCCGCCCGATATGCTTACCCATCACCAGCACGCACACCGCACAGCCGATCAGCGCGATCCCCAGCAATTCGCGCGCACTCGCATCCTCGCCGATCACGCCGATGGCCAGCGCCGCCGTGATCAACGGCGCCGCGCCGCGCATGATCGGATAGGCCGCGGAAAAGTCGCTGCTCTCGAACGCTCGCACCACTGCGTAGAGATAGACGCAGTGGATCGCGGCGCTGATCGTCAGCCACATCCATGCCCCGTCGGGCAAGGGCACCAGAAAGATCGCGGGCAATAGCAATATCGCCGCCGATCCATCGATCATGGCGCGGCTAGCCATCTTGTCCTTGCCGCCCTTCAGGATCGCGTTGACGATCGCGTGGATAGATCCCGACGCGATCATCATTGCGGCCGGCAGCCAGGCCGCGGTCATGCGGCGCCCGGCATATTGTTAGGGCTTGGGCGCCTTGGGCGCCTTCTTGGCGTAGCGATTGCCGTAGGAATTGCCTTCATACCAAAGCGGTGCCTGGTCCACATCGGCGATCTCGCGCGCGATCAGATAGTTGATCTTGGCGAATCGGGCCGCGGCGCGCCAGTCGAACGGCAGATCGATCTGGTCCGACGGCTGATGGTAATTGGTCTTCAGGAAGTCCCGGAACGCCTTCTCGCCGCCATTCTTGAAGCCTGTGACGAGGAAGACGGAGGGGATGCCCTGCTTGACGAAGCTGTAATGGTCCGAGCGCATGAACAGGTTTTCGGACGGCATCGGGTCGGGCGAAACCTCGACACCCATTTTGGCTGCGGCGGCTGCAACGATAGGCCCAAGCGTCGAATGTTCGGCGCCAAACGCGACCACATCCTTGAAGTCGTATAGCAGGATCGGCATGTCCAGTTTGACGTTGGCGACGAATTTGCCGACCAGCGGATTGCGCGCGAGAAAGTCCGATCCGAGCAACCCTTGCTCTTCGGCGGCAAGCGCCACGAACAGGATCGAGCGTCGCGGCGGCTTGCCGCTGGTGGTGAAGGCGCGTGCGGCCTCCAGCATGGTGGCGACCCCCGATGCATTGTCCATCGCGCCGTTGAAAACGGTGTCGTTGCCGCCCGGGCGGCCCATGCCGAGATGATCGAGATG
>JAZKJE010000033.1:46525-56851 GCA_040384525.1 Pseudomonadota bacterium | reverse complement strand
CGGCCTCGGCGCAGGTTTTTTCAATAAGAGAGTCGAGATGATCGAGATGCGCGCTGATCACGACATATTCGTTCTTCAGCACCGGATCGGAGCCGGGAATGATGCCCAGCACATTGGGCGCGCGGAAGGTGCGCTCGGCCTTGCCGTCCTTCAGGCGGATCGGCACCAGCTGAAACCATTTCTCGACATCGCCGCCCGGCTTCATCCCCAGCTGGGCGAAGCGGTCCGCGACAAAGGCGGCGGCCTGGAAATAGCCATTGGCGACGGTGTAGCGCCCCTCCAATTTATCGGAGGCGAGAAAGGTGACGTCCTCGCGAATGCGGTCGCCGTTAAATTCCACCTTGCCGGTCGGGACGACATTGGCCGGAGCAGGTCCGGTTTGCGCCCCTGAAGCGGAGGAAAGCATGAGCGCCGCCGGAAGCAGCGCGATAAGAGCGGAGAAACGCATGATAGGCCCCTGAACGGATCGGAAAGGCGCCACGCTAGAATAAAACGCTGTCCGTGCAAGTATTTCGGTGGAACCTCAGGTCGCCAGCCGGCGCAGCCCTTCCACCGTGTCCGCCTCGTTCGCGGGCTTGTCGGTGCGGATGCGGCTGATCCGGGGGAAGCGCATTGCGAGGCCCGATTTGTGCCGCTTCGATTCGTGGATCGAATCGAACGCGACTTCCAGCACCAGCGTCTTCTCCACCTCGCGCACCGGCCCGAACCGCGCAGTCGTGTGGTTGCGCACAAAGCGATCGAGCCATTTCAGCTCCTCATCGGTGAAGCCGAAATAGGCCTTGCCGACGGGCAGCAATTCGCCCCCAAGGGCAGGGTCGCCGGTCCATGCGCCGAACGTAAAATCGGAATAAAAGGACGATCGTTTGCCACTGCCGCGCTGGGCATACATCATCACGCAATCGGCGTTGAGCGGATCGCGCTTCCATTTGTACCACAGCCCCACGCGGCGCCCGGTCACATAAGGCGAATCGCGCCGCTTAAGCATCACGCCTTCGATCGCGGCATCGCGAGCCCCGGCGCGGATTTCCTCCAGCGCCGCAAAGTCCTTGGCTTCGATCACTGCCGATACGTCGAAACGCTGGGGATCGAGCTGCGTGGCAAACCCCTCCAGCCGCGCCCGCCGCTCGGTCCATGTCAGCGCCCGCAAATCCTCCAGCCCGTCGAACAGGATATCGTAGAGCCGCACAAATGCCGGATACTCCGCCAGCGTCTTGGCACTCACCACCTTCCGCCCCAGCCGCTGCTGAAGCGCATTGAAGCTCCCGGCTTCACCGCCCTGGGCCTCGCCCCGCACCAGCAATTCGCCGTCCAGCACGCCCGGCGTCCGGAAGCTCGCCGCTACCTCGGGAAAGCTGTGCGTGATGTCGTCGCCCGCCCGGCTGTAAAGCCGGGTCTCGCCCGCCACATGCACCAGCTGCACCCTTATGCCGTCCCATTTCCACTCGGCGGCATAGTCGTCGAGGCTGACAGCCACCTCCTCTAGCGGGTGCGCCAGCATGAAGGGGCGGAACACCGGCACGCTCTCGGTCGTCGGTTGCGGGCTGCGCCCCTCGGCCCAGCCGAACAGGCTGTCATAGGGCGGCACCAGCCCGTGCCACACTTCCTCCACCGCCTCGACATCCAGATCGAAAGCCTGCGCCAGCGCCGTCTTGGCCAGCCGTGCCGAGACACCCGCACGCAACGCGCCCATCGCCAGCTTGAGCAAAGCGAATCGCTCATCCGCCTCCAGCCGGTCGAGCATCCCCGCCAACACCCCCGGCGCATCGGATTTGGAGATGCTGCCCAGAATATCCACCACCTGCGCCAGCGTAAGCGGCTCGCTGGTATCGGGCGGCACCGCGGGCTCGGGCCACAGCAACGCAATCGTCTCTGCCGAATCGCCCACGAAATCGCGGCTCATCCGATACAGCACCGGATCGACGCGCTCCTCGATCAGCGACCGCACCAAAGCGGGCTTCACTGCCGGCAGATCGAGCGTGCCCGTCAGCGCCGCCATCGCCCAGCCACGATCCGGATCGGGCGTGGCCCTCAGATACTCGCCGATCAGCCGCAGCTTGGCGTTGCGCGAGCGCGTATAGATCAGTGCGTCCAGCAGGTCGGCAAATGCGCGCATGATGGGGCCAACATGGGACAAGCCCATGGGTTCCGCCAGAGCATCAAGCCCGATAGGCTGGCCCCATGAAACGGCTGCTCATCGTCCTCGCTCTGCTGGCCGCCGCCGCTCTGGCGCTGGCCGGCTATTCCTATCTGGAGGCCAGGCGCGATCCGGTCGTCCGCGAGGCGAGTATCTCGCTCCCCAACTGGCCCGAAGGCGCAGCCGCGATGCGCATGGTGCTGATCAGCGACGTGCATATCGGCAGCGCGGCAATGAGCCCCGAACGCCTCACGCGAATTGTCGCGCAGATCAATGCGCTCCATCCCGATCTGGTGGTCATCGCAGGCGACTTCATCTCCGGGCACGGCAATGGCACCGCCGCGCGGATCGGCCCGCCGATGGTTGCGCCGCTTTCTGGGCTCCGCGCGCGCTACGGCGTCGTCGCGGCGCTCGGCAATCATGATCACTGGACCGGCGCAGCTCAAGTCCGCGCCTTGCTCGAACGCGCGAACGTCATTGTGGTCGATAACGGGGCAGTCCAGCGCGGTCCGCTCGCGCTCGGCGTCGCGGGCGACGATTTCTCGCACTACGATGATCTGCCCAGCACGCTCGCTGCGATGGCGAAGCTTCAGGGCCCACGGGTCATGCTCACCCATTCCCCCGATATCGCGCCTGATCTGCCGGCGGATGTGCCGCTGCTCCTCGCGGGACACACGCATTGCGGGCAGGTGGTTCTGCCTTTTTACGGGCCCATCACCGATGTCAGCAAATTCGGCGCCCGTTATCGCTGCGGCGTGCGGCGCGAACCCGGGCGGACGGTGGTGACCACTGCTGGGCTCGGCACCAGCGGCGGACCCTTCCGCCTCAGTGCTCCGCCCGATCTATGGTTGCTTACGTTGGGCAAATAATGGGCGCTGGAAAGCGCGCGAGCACCTGCTAGATTGCGCATTCCAACACCGGAGAATCTTTCCATGAAGTTCGTCGTTCTCGCCGCTGCGGCTGCCTGCCTGTCGCCTGCCGCCGCTTTCGCGCAGACCACGCCGGCAGCGCCTGCTGCCGCGCCTGCCGCAGCTGCCAAGTTCAATCTCGACACGCCGATCGAAGCTTTGGTCGCCGATGAGAAGGCCCATGCCGTTCTCACCGCGAACTTCGGCGGCGATATCGTTGCCAACCCGGCCTATGACAGCTTCAAGGCGATGAGCCTGAACGCCGTCGCGCCCTATGCAGCAGACAAGCTGCCGCCGGAACTGCTCAAGAAGATCGAAGCCGATCTGGCCGCGATCAACTAAATAGCGAAAAGGCCGGGGAGTGATCCCCGGCCCTTTTTGCATCACCCCTTGCGGCTGGCTTCGAACAGGAACCAGGCGCGCTCTTCGGCTTGATCGGTCCACTCATCGACCACGCCGCTGGTGGCGTTATCGCCCGCAGCCTCTGCGGCTTCCTTCACCGCGCGGAAACTCTCGACCAGCTTGAGATTATCGTCGCGCAGTTCTGCGAGCATGTCGCCGGCGCTGACGAAATCCGCGTCATTATCCTTCACCGTCTGATGCCGCGCGATATCGCCGATCGATCGCAGCGTGGTGTTACCGGTCTTGCGTACGCGCTCGGCCACCGCATCGGTGATCGCGAAGATCTGCGCCGCCTGATCGTCGAGCAGCAGATGATAATCGCGAAAATGCGGGCCGCTGACGTGCCAGTGGAAATTCTTGGTCTTGAAATAGAGCGCGAAGCTGTCGGCCAGCGCGCTGTTCAGCGCATCGGCCACGGTCTTGGTGGCGTTGCGGTTGAGGTCGGTCGGCGTTTGCAATGCTTTCGAATCGGCCATGTCTTCCTCCGGTGGTCGGTTACCCCGGCGATATAAGCATTGCGCGGCGCGTTTCCCCGCACATTCTCTCGATCAGAGTAAGCGAAGCGCTTCGAGTGCGATCCAAGCTCCGGCGGCAAGGAACACCAGCCCGATTATCATGCGCACTTTGCCGAACGGAATGTTGCGCCAGCCAAGCTCGCCCAGCACGGCTGCGACGAAGCAAACCGCAAACGCGCCCAGGCTTGCTCCAGCCGCCGCGAACCACGGCTCGCCCCGAGTCGCGAGCGCCAGCGTGAAGAATTGCGTGCGATCGCCCAGCGACAAGATGAAAACGCCCAGCAACGGCGTCAGCAAACTGCCAAGATGCCAGCTCTCGAGCCGGCTCGGCAGCTTCACTCGCCACAGCCCGCCAAACCCCGCCATCAGCAGGGCTACCGCGAGCAGCAGCGATTGGGCATTGGGGGTTAGAATCGGCGCCATGCTCAGCCCAGCCAACGCCGCCAGCACATTGCCGCCGCCCTGTGCGAGCCCCGCCATCAGCGCCACGGTAAGCGGGCGGCCATAGCGGTCAGACAGAATCGCAGTGAGCAATGCCGACCGATCGCCCAATTGGGTCAGAACGGCCAATAGAAAGGCCGGAACGAGAGCTTCCATGTGCCTTTCCTCCGCCCGCCTTGTCCCTCAAGCGCAGTTAAGGCCGCGTGAAGCATCGTACGGGCGGCGCTCGGCTTGACTTTTCGCGCAGACTCGCCCATCCGCCCGGCCCTACAGCGGTGCGCCCTGCGTGCCGCTCTTTCTTTTATCAGATTCGCGTTTGCGAGATTATCGGGGTTTCGGGTCATGGCTAAGCCGACCACTGTCAAGATCAAGCTCGTCAGCTCGGCGGACACGGGTTTCTTCTACGTCACGAAGAAGAATCCGCGCAACCAGACCGAGAAGATGTCCTTCCGCAAGTACGATCCCGTCGTGCGCAAGCATGTCGAGTTCAAGGAAGCGAAGATCAAGTGATCGCAGGCGCCTAGCGCCGGCGATTATCCCGGCGCAGGCCGGGATCCAGGATCAAAAGAGCCCCGGGCCTTATGGCTGCGGGGCTTCTTGCGTTTCGGAAGGTGCCAGCGCGCGCACTTCTTCCATGAAGCGCACCAGGCTGATCGGCTTGGAGACATACGCATTCGCCCCCGCCGCGCGAATCCGCTCTTCATCGTCATGCCCGGCATAGGCCGTCACTGCCATGATCGGGATCGCGCGCAATTGCGGGTCCAGCTTCATCTGGCGGATGATCTCGTCGCCGGTGACGTACGGCATCTGGATATCCATCACGACCAGATCGGGCGCAAAAGCACGCGCGCTGGCCACTGCCTCGCGCCCGTCCTTCACCGGTTCCACTTCGAACGCATGCGCACGCAGCAGATCGCAGAACAGCTTCAGATTGAGTTCGTTGTCCTCGACAACGAGCACCCTTTTTGCCACGCCCAAACCCCAATGACTAATGTGACTCCCTAAGCGATGGCGGCGCTGGAAACAAATGCCGAGGCACTCGCGCTTCAGGCCTTGGTGTGGACGCTTGGCGAACCCTCACGGGCTTCGCGGCTGCTCGATCTGACCGGGCTCGATCCATCCGAACTCCGCGCACGAGCCGGCGATCCGTCGCTGCTCTCTGCAACCCTGGGCTTTCTCGAAAGCTACGAACCCGATCTGATCGCCTGCGCCGATGCGCTGGCGGTAAAGCCCGCCGCTCTGGTCTCGGCCCGCGCGCAACTGGAACGCACATGAAGCCCCTGCTGATCACCGATTGCGACGAAGTGCTCCTCCATATGGTCCGTCATTTCGGCACGTGGCTGGGTGAGGCCCACGACATCGATTTCGATCTCCAGCGCCACGACTTCGCCAACGCGATGACGCGCCGCGGCGATAGCAGCCGCGTGGTGGGCGAGGATGTGTGGAAGCTGCTCCACGGCTTCTTCCCGCACGAGATGGATCGCCAGACGCTGGTGCCGCATGCCCGTGAGGCGCTGGCCGCTTTGGCCGAACAGGCCGATATCGTGGTCCTCACCAATCTTCAGGACCATTGCCGCGACGCGCGCATCGCCCAGCTCGCCACGCACAACATCGTCCACCGCGTCGAATGCAATCAGGGCGGCAAGGGCACGCCGGTGGCGAAGCTGGTCGCCGAATATGGCAATCCCGTCACGGTGTTCGTCGACGATCTGCCGGTGCACCACGAATCGGTCGCCAAGCACGCTCCCGAAGTGTTTCGCCTCCACATGGTCGCCGAGCCCGATCTCGCGCCGCATCTGCCGCCCGCGCCCTTCGCCCATGCCCGTATCGACGATTGGCGCGAGGCGCAGGCATGGATCGAAGCGCGATTCGCCGAAGGCCAGCCTGCCAAAGTCTTGACCGCGGATGCCTTGAGTGGTGAAGCCGCATCATGACCATCGCGATCGATCGCAAGCTCGAAGAGCTTGGCCTCACCCTTCCCGAAGCTGCTGCGCCCGTCGCGGCCTATGTGCCCGTCGTGGAGGCAGGTGGCCTGCTCCACGTCTCCGGCCAGCTCCCCTTCAAGCATGGTGCGGTGATGACCGGCCGCGTCGGCGAAGATCGCGACATGGCCTTTGCACAGGAAGCAGCCCAGCGTTGCGGGCTGATGCTGGTCGCGCAGATCAAGAAGCACTTGGGCGGCGATCTCTCGCGCGTCGAGCGCGTCGTGAAACTGGGCGTGTTCATCAATTCGGCCGCTGACTTCACCGATCAGCCCGAAGTCGCCAATGGCGCGTCGGAATTGATGCAGGCTTTGTTCGGCGAATCGGGCCGCCATGCCCGTGCCGCAGTCGGCGTGCCGGCATTGCCGCGCGGCGCCGTGGTCGAAGTCGACGCGATTTTCGCGGTCCGCTGAGGCACACCCCTGTTGCTGCATCGCAACAGGTGTGACGCGATCCCGTAACGAAACAGCAAATAATGTTGTGCGCCGCAGCGTAATCCGGCAATGTTTGTTCAGCGGATGATAGCTGCGCAGGCCCTTGGGCTCAAATGACGCGGCACCATCGGCAAGCAGGCGGGGACCCTTATTTTCATTTGAAAGGGATTCCATGCGCAACCTTCTGACCGGCCTGAGCGCGCTTGCGCTGGCCACCGCCGCCGCTCCTGCCATGGCGCAGGATGCAACCGATCCGGCTCCGGCGATCACCATCACGGGCAGCGCCACAGTTGTCAGCGACTATCGTTTCCGTGGCTTTAGCCAGTCGAACGAAGAAGCAGCGATTCAGGGCGGCTTCACCGTTGCCCATGAGAGCGGCTTCTATATCGGCACCTGGGGTTCGAGCATCGGCTTCAACAACGGCACCGAAATCGACGTCTATGGCGGTTTCACCAAGGAAATCACGCCCGGCCTGACCGGTGATATCGGCGCGACCCTCTATCTCTATCCGGGTTCGGCCAACACGTCGGTGATCGAGCCTTACATCGCGCTGACCGGCACACTCGGCCCGGCAAGCCTCAAGGGCGGCGTTGCTTTCGCACCCTCGGGCCAGACTTCGCTTGGCGGCGATAGCGGCGTCTATCTCTATGGCGATCTCGCCGTGGCGGTGCCGAACACTCCGATCAAGTTCAAGGCGCATGGCGGCTATGCCGAAAGCGACAGCTTCCTCGGCGGCGCAGATGGCGAAGTGTTCGATTATTCGATCGGCGCCGAAGTGACCTGGAAGGCGCTGACGCTGGGCGTTTCCTATGTGAACACCGATGCGCCGCGCGCGCTCGGCTACAAGGAAGCAGTCGGCGCGGACGGCGCAGTTCTGTTCTCGATCGGCGCGGCCTTCTAAGCCACAAGCCATCCTGTAAAAATGGGCCGGTCCGCACCTCGCGGGCCGGCCCTTTTTGCTGGCGGCAACGTGACAGCTTCGGTTGCCCGGCGTATCGTCGGCAGGCCGTAAACAGAGCAGCAGGATAGTGCCTCCTGCCCCGGAGCGCCGCAAATGAACTATGTTTTCCTTGGGATAGCGATCGTCGCCGAAGTGATCGGCACATCGTTCATGAAGCAGTCGGATGGCTTCACCCGTCTCGTTCCCAGCCTCATCACTGCCGTCGCTTACGGCATCGCCTTTTATTGCCTGTCGCTAACCCTGCGCACCATCCCCACCGGCATCGCCTACGCCATCTGGTCCGGGACGGGGATCCTGCTGATCGCTGCAGTCGCATGGGCATTTCAGGGGCAAAAGCTCGATGGGCCGGCGATGCTTGGCATGGCCCTGATCATCGCCGGGGTCGCGGTGATGAACCTGTTCTCGAAAGTAGCGGCGCACTAGGCCCAAAGGAAACACCGGGGCCCAAAGGAAAAGGGCCGCCCCAACGGGACGGCCCTTTTATCTCGCAAAGGCCGGCCGCTTATTGCGGCGTGCTGGTGCTCGCATCCTTACCATTGCCCGCCGGCGCCGCCACGATGTCGCGCGTCGTCGTGCCCTTGTCGACAACGTTGGTGCCGGGGCTGCCCGCGGTGGTGCGTGCGCTGCCATCGGCGGTGGTGCGGCCGGCGGCGTCCAGCGTGGCATTTTCGCCGGGGCTGCGTGCTGCCGATCCGCCAAACATGGCTTCGGTCGCCTGGCTCGACGGGCTCACGTCCTGCGGGCGCGGCGCGCCGGGGGCAGGGGGAACCAGCGAGAAATCGGGCGGGATCACCAAGGGTGCCTGGCGCGCTACGGCGAATTCGTCGGGACGCTCGCGATTCATGCCGCCCTTGCTGCAGGCAGAGAGCGATGCCGTGAGCGCTATGCCCGAGACGATGAGGACGATCTTACGCATTGACTTCATTCTCCACAGGGGCGGGCGCGTCAGCCGACGGCGCCGTCTTATCACGCACAAAGAGCGCGCGGTATAACAGGATCAATACGCCGATGGTAATCGCGGCGTCGGCGACATTGAATACCAAAAAGGGGCGCCATGTGCCGAAATGCAGATCGGCGAAATCGACGACATAGCCCAGGCGCGCACGATCGAGGATGTTGCCGATTGCGCCACCCAGCACCATGCCGAGCGCCACCACATCGGGCAGCTTCTTCTCGCGCATCATCCACCAGGCAACGCCGGCCGCGATCGCGCCGGTCAGCACCACCAGCGCCCAGCGCATGAAATCGGTGCTCGCGGGCATAAGCCCCAGCGACACGCCGACATTCTTGACGAAGCGCAGGTCGAAGATCGGCAGCACGGTCAGGCTGTCGTCCTGCACATTCAGGCCCAGCGGGCCGGTGACCCACCATTTCGTGATCTGATCGAACAGGAACACGCACGCCGCGACAAGCAGCCCGATCCAGCGTGTAACATTCATCATCGTCATCACTTCACCACCCCCGTGCAGCGGTCGCACAGCAAGCCGTCTTCCGCAACTTCGGGAAGATGCCGCCAGCACCGGCCGCATTTATGGCGCTCGGTGGGCGTTACGGTGACAATATCGCCTTCGCTCACTGACGCGACGATGAACAATTCGGCGAGATCGGCGATTGCGGGCAGATTCGGCGCCGTAACTTCGGCCTCCAGGCTGGAGCGCACCTGCTTTTCGCGGCGATAGGGCTCGATCGCTTCGGTGACGGTCTGGCGAAGCGCGCGAATCGCGGCCCAATCGGCGCTGGTCGCAGCCCCTTCGGGCAGCACCGGCCATTCCAGCATGTGCACCGATTCGTCCTCGCTCGGGAAGCGCGCCTGCCACACTTCCTCGGCCGTGAAGGCCAGGATCGGCGCGGCGTAACGCACCAATGCGTGGAAGAGCGTATCGAGCACCGTGCGGTACGCCCGGCGCTTCTTGTCCGTAGGCGCGTCGCAATAGAGGCAATCCTTGCGGATATCGAAGAAGAAGGCCGATAGGTCTTCGTTCGCGAAATCGGTCAGCGCGCGGCTGTAGCGATTGAACTCGAAGGCATTGGCCGCCGATTTCAGCTCCGCATCCAGTTCGGCCAGCTTGGCCAGCACATAGCGCTCCAGCTCGGGCATCTCGGCCACGGGCAGCTTCTCAGCTTCGTCAAAACCGTCGAGCGCACCCAGTAGATAGCGGAACGTGTTGCGCAGCTTGCGATAGGCATCGCCCACGCCGCCCAGCACTTCCTTGCCGACGCGCACATCCTCGAAATAATCGGTCTGCGCGACCCATAGCCGCAGGATATCCGCGCCGCTTTCGGCGATGATCTTGAGCGGATCGACGACATTGCCGTCGGACTTGCTCATCTTCTTGCCCTTGCCATCGAGCGCAAAGCCATGCGTCAGCACTGCCTTGTACGGGGCATGCCCGCGCGTGCCGCAGCTTTCGAGCAGCGAAGACTGGAACCAGCCGCGATGCTGATCCGAACCCTCAAGATACAGGTCGGCGCGCGCATCCGGGCCGTAGCGCGCCTCGACCACGAACGCGTGCGTCGAGCCGCTGTCGAACCATACGTCGAGGATGTCG
>JAZKJE010000033.1:29793-46515 GCA_040384525.1 Pseudomonadota bacterium | reverse complement strand
GGTGACCACCTCATAGTCATCGAGCTTATAGTCGCTGCCCAGCAGCGCCTGATGATCGCCCGCATACCAGGCATCGGCCCCGCCCGCGCGGAAAGCCGCAAGGATGCGCGCATTCACTGCGGGATCCTTGAGATACTCGCCCGACTGGCGATGCACATACAGCGCAATCGGCACGCCCCATGCGCGCTGGCGCGAGATCACCCAGTCCGGGCGGCCCTCCACCATCGCACGGATGCGGTTCTGGCTCTTCTCGGGCACCCAGCGGGTGGTCTCGATGGCATCGAGGGCGATGCCGCGCAGCGTGCCGCCATTGCTGGCACCGCCGTCCGCCGCTTCGACATGGCGGTCCATCGGGATGAACCATTGGGGGGTACAACGGAAAATGATCTTGGCCTTGGAGCGCCAGCTATGCGGATAGCTGTGCTTGAAGTCCTCGCTCGCCGCGAGCAGCCCGCCCGCTTCGCGCAGATCGGTGCAGATCGGCCCCTCCGGCGCGACGAATTTCTTGTTGATGACGCTGCCTTGGCCGCCCAGCCACAGCCAGTCGTCGCGATACATCCCCCCGCCATCGACCGCGAACACCGGATCGATGCCATTGGCCTTGCATAGCAGGAAATCGTCCTCGCCATGGTCCGGGGCCATATGGACAAGGCCGGTGCCGGCATCGGTGGTGACGAAGTCGCCGGCGAGGAAAGGGCGCGGCTTGGCGAAGAAGCCGCCGAGCTTGTGCATCGGATGGCGCGCGACGGCGCCGGTGAGTTGCGAGCCCTTGATATTGCAATAGCCGCCATCAAGCACCGACGGCTCGAAAAGGAAATCATCGAACTCGACTATCGGATGCTCGCTCGGCCAATCTTTGGCCGACGGTAGTGCGCGAATGTGCCGCTCCACCCGCTGTTGAAATGCCGAGTAGAGATCATGAGCAATTAGAACGCGCTTGCCATTTAGATGCGGCGCATCGACGTGCGTCGTGATCTCATACAGCGTGTACTCAATCTCAGCCCCATAAGCCAAAGCCTGGTTCACCGGGATCGTCCACGGCGTGGTCGTCCAGATCACCGCATGCGCGCCGACCAGTTCGGGCGCGTTCGGCGCATCAACGATCTCGAACGCCACATCGATCTGCGTCGAGATGATGTCCTCATATTCCACCTCGGCCTCGGCCAAGGCGGTCTTCTCGACCGGGGACCACATCACCGGCTTCGCGCCGCGATACAGCTGGCCGCTCTCGGCGAACTTGAGCAGCTCGCCGGCGATCGTCGCTTCGGCGTCGAACTTCATGGTCAGATAGGGATCGTCCCAATCGCCCATGATCCCCAGCCGCTCGAACTGCGCACGCTGCACCGAAACCCATTTCTCGGCATAAGCGCGGCATTCGGCGCGGAAGGCGACCGGATCGACTTCGTCCTTGTTGAGCTTCTTCGCTCGATAGGCTTCCTCGACCTTCCACTCGATCGGCAGGCCATGGCAGTCCCAGCCGGGCACGTAGGGCGCGTCCTTGCCCATCAGCGACTGGCTGCGCACCACGATGTCCTTCAGGATCTTGTTCATCGCGTGCCCCATGTGAATGTCGCCATTCGCGTAAGGGGGGCCATCGTGCAGCAGGAAGCGCTCGCGCCCGGCGCGCTGCTCGCGCAGCTTGGCGTACAGCCCGATCTTCGCCCAGCGCTCGAGGATCGCCGGCTCCTTGGCGGCAAGCCCGGCTTTCATGGGGAAATCGGTCTTCGGCAGGAAGACGGTGTCTTTAAAGTCTGGTGCGTCGGTCATGGGTGTGCGCGAACTAGAGGAAATGCAGGAATATTCAAAGCGGATGTTCGGTGGAAAGGGTTAACCACGAACTTGGGGAACAAGCGCCAAGTCTGCGCGTCCGTTTAACATGCATCACAAAGTAGAGAAGGGGATGCCGGCGAATATTTGCGATGAAATCGCGGTGTTGGCCGAGCAATATTTGATGGAGCCCGGAATGCGCGGACTCCAGAAGATCGACGCGCATATCCAGGCCGCCATGTGCGATTCGCGCTGGGACGATATGAGCAAATGGCACCGCGTGCGCTTTCGCCTGATCCGCTTCCAGCAACAGCGCGCCGTGAGCGAGCGCCTGGGCCTTGGCTGCGAATCGCCTCAACAGTCCTAGCGCCGGCTACCCGGCATGTATCAGGCGCCGGCCCGCTCTTGCTGATCCTGTCGAAGCATCTTGCAATGTAGGTTTTCACCCGCTTTGCTGGCGCGGACGGCGTCTTGTGGCGCCCTTTCGCTCTTTGACATCGCAGAACCCGCAAACCGCGTATCTGGCCCGAACTTCGCCAAAACTGCCGCGCGCGATAACAAGGCTGATAGTGTAAACTTGATGTCAACTTTGGCCGAAAAGTCCTTCGTCAGCGCGCCAGCAATTCCCGTGCTTTGGCCGCGTCCAAGTCCATCTGTGCCTTGAGCGTCGCCAGATCGTCGAATTTCGCTTCGGGCCGGATATAGTCGATCAGCTGGATCTCGATCGTCTGGCCATACAGATCTTCGGAAAAATCGAAGAAGAAGGTCTCGAGCAATTCCTCGGGCGGCTCGAAGCTCGGCCGGATACCCAGATTGGCCACGCCATCCAGCACGCGGCCATCGCTCAGCCGCCCGCGCACCGCATAGATGCCGTATGCAGGCCGCAGATAATTGGCGAGGCGCATGTTCGCGGTCGGATAGCTCAGCGTCCGCCCCAATTGCGCGCCTTTCTCGACCACGCCAGAGATCGCAAAGGGCCGCGTGAGCAACGCCGCTGCCTCGCGCGGGCGACCGCCGCGCAGATGCTCGCGAACCCGGCTGGACGAAACTACCCAGCCATCCTGCATCACCGGCGGCACCGTCTGCGCGACAAAGCCGAGTTCGTCGCCGAGCCTGGCGAGGGTAGCGACATCGCCCGAGCGCCCTTTGCCAAAGGTGAAGTCGCCCCCGGTCACCACTCCCGCCGCGCCGATCCACTCGGCCAGCCGCTCCGCCGCAAATTCGCGTGCGCTCAGCGCAGCAAGGGCGGCATCGAAGGGGAAGACCAACAGGGCATCCACGCCCGCTTCGGCAAAGAGCGCCGCGCGCTGGTCCATCGTCGTCAGGCGAAACCATTCGGCCTGCGGCTGGAAATAGCGCTTGGGATGCGGATCGAAAGTGCCGACCAGAGCCGGTCGCCCCTGGGCACGCGCCTCGGCCACGGCATGGCCGACCACCGCCTGGTGCCCCAGGTGAAATCCATCGAAATTGCCCAGCGCGACGATCCCGCCGCGAAACGCGTCCGGCACCATCGAGCTGCCGTCGAGCCGCTCCATGGCTGGGGCTATAGGTGTGCGCCCGGCGAGTGAATAGCGCAAATCAGTCCGGTGTGCGCTCGCGCTCGATGATCGTCACTGGTGGCCGCTGCTGGTGCGTCAGCCGCTTGCGGCGGCGATGCGCGAACAGCCAGCGTGAAATAAAGTCGTACGAGGCATTCTCGTGATAGCGCTTGCGGCGGCGCGCATCGCGCAGCGCACGGTCCTTGCGCTCGCGCCACTCCTGCCAAAGCGCATACATGCCATAAACTGCGGCCAGCAATATCAGGCCAGCGAAAAGCTTGAACATCTACTGCCCCCGAGTCGTTCGTCGGTGCAGCATCACTCAAAATGGCAGATTATTCACCTGCTAAAACTGCAACCCTATCCGTTTTTGCGGTTGCTTATTGTGCAGGTGCGATACCGGCGCGGACGACCCGCAGGATGTTTCCGCCCATCACCTTGCGAATATCATCCGGCGTGAACCCGGCATCGACCAGCGCCTGGGTGAGCGCCGATAGCTGCGACGAATCAAAGCTCGTCGTCACTGCGCCATCGAAGTCCGAACCCAGCCCGACATAATCGATCCCCACCAGTCCGCGGACATGCGCAATCGCGCGGACCACATCGGCTGGCGACGTCCCGCAGATCGCCGCGTCCCAATATCCGATGCCGATCACGCCCCCGGTCTTCGCGACGCCCTTGATCTCGTCATCGGTCAGATTGCGGTTCACCTTGCACGTCGCCTGCACCCCGCCATGGCTGGAGACCACCGGGCGCTTCGCCATCGCCAGAATCTGCGCAACCGAAGCATGGCTCGAATGCGCGATATCAACGATCATCCCGCGCTGCTCCATCCGCCGCAGCACCTGCAGCCCCAGCGGCGTAAGCCCGCCTTTGTTCACGCCATGCATCGATCCCGCGACGTCATTGTCAAAGAAATGTGCGAGGCCAGCCATGCGAAAGCCCGCGTCATAAAGCTTGTCGAGATTGCCGATCTGCCCCTCGATATCCTGCAATCCCTCGATCGAGAGCATCCCGCCCACGATCTTCTGGCCCTTGGCCCGCGCGTCGAGCAGCGCGTCCATTTCGGCAGGGGTACGGATCACGCGCAGCTTGCCATCCGATCCCGCCGCCGCGCGATCCAGCTTGCGGGCATGGAACAATGAGCGCTCGAGCAGTGAGCTCCACGTTTTGGGCGGCTGCATCTGCGCGATGGTCAACAGCGTGATATTATCGGTGTCCGCGGTGTTCGAATCGTAATTCTGGCCCTTGGGCGTCTTGGTCACCGACGAAAAGATCTGGAGCGTGGCATTGCCCTCCAGCAAGCGCGGCAGATCGACCTGTCCGGTGTTCGAGCGCTCCAGCATCGAGCGGCGCCACATCAGCGTGTCGGCATGCATGTCCGCGACCAGCAGGCTGTCGTGCAACTTCTTCGTCTCGGCGCTAACCTTGGGCAGCGCGCCCGGCGTCACCTTGTTCATGCTGCCTTCGATGATCCCCGGCGCGAAGCCGAAAAAGCCCACCGCGGCGAGCACCAGAAGCACGCTTAGTCCCCACAGGATTCTCTTCATGGCACTCTCTCCAGCGTGACGAAGCTGTAAGCAGGCCGCCCCGCTTCGCTCACGAAATCCTCGCGCGCCGTCTCGCGCCATGCAAGCCCGAACGCTGGCATTAAAATGTCCCCTTCGGCTGCATCATGCACTTCCGTCAGCTCTATCCGGTCGGCTTGGGGCAAGAAGATCGCAAAGACCTCCGCTCCGCCGATCACCGCAACCTCATTTGCCTCAGCCAACGCCAGCGCCAGCGCTTCCTCGGGCGTATGCGCCACTTCGGCACCCTCGGCCCGCCAGTCGAGATCACGGGTCAGCACGATGTGGCGACGGCCGGGCAGGGGGCTCGGGAAGCTCTCGAACGTCTTGCGCCCCATCACCATCGGCTTGCCCATCGTGCCGCTCTTGAAGCGCTTGAGGTCGGCGGGCAAATGCCACGGCAACTTGCCGTCGCGACCAATCACGCCGTTATCGGCACGGGCAAGGTGGAAGACGATCATGCCCGCTTATGCGACCCGCTTGTCAGCCGGGGCAAGTGGCGTCGCCCCGAGGGGCAAGATCGGGGGGCAGACGAGCCTAGCAGCGCATCAATGTAGCGGCGGCATCACTGGCCGAGCCAGCAGGCGGCGCTTCGCCCACCTTCACCTGATACAGCTGGGGCCACATCTTGCCGGTCACGAAGATGCGCTTGGTGCCTGCGTCATAAGCGATGCCGTTGGCCACTTCGTCGGTATCGGTGGTCGCCGGGCCGAGTGCGGTGACGTCTACAAAGCCCTTCACCTTGCCGCTGCCCGGATCGATCCGCGCGATCAGATCGGTTTGCCAGATGTTCGCCCAGATCTCGCCATCGATCCATTCCAGCTCGTTGAGCTGCTTGACCGGGCATCCGTTGGCGGTGACCGACACCGTCGATTGCTGCGCCATCGTGTCCGGATCCATGAAGCGCAAAGTGGCGGTGCCGTCGCTCATGATCACAGACTTGCCGTTATGCGTCAGCCCCCAGCCTTCGCCCTTGTACGCGAACTCGCCGGCGGGCGTGAAATCCTTGGCGTTGTAGATGAAGCCCTTCTGGTCCTTCCAGGTGAGCTGGTAGATCTTGTCCTTCCACCCCACGATGCCTTCGCCGAAATATTGCGAGGGAAGCTGCACTTCCTGCGTGACTTCGCCGGTCTCCAAATTCACTTTGCGAAAGCCCGAAGTGCCTTCCTCGCCCGTGCTTTCGAAGAGGGTGCCGTCCTGAAAGAACAGCCCCTCGGTGAATGCCTGGCTGTCATGGGCGAAGGCCTTCACCACTTCGACTGCCTGCACCTTGGGCATCTCGTCCTTCGCCCCACAGCCGGCGAGAGGGAGGACCAACAAAGCGGGGAGAGCGAAGCGCATCATACCGCGACCGGCGCCTTGATGTGGGCCTGCGCTTCATATCCGGTCAACGCGAAATCCTCATATTCATAGGCATCAATGGAAGGTGCTTTGCGCAGGATTTCGAGCTTCGGAAGCGCGCCCGGCTCGCGCGAAAGCTGCTCGCGGGCCTGCTCCAGATGGTTCGAATAGAGATGGCAATCGCCGCCGGTCCAGATGAACTCGCCGGGCTCCAAACCCGCTTGCTGGGCGAGCAGCATCGTCAGCAGCGCATAGCTGGCGATGTTGAACGGCACGCCGAGGAAGATGTCTGCCGAGCGCTGGTACAATTGCAGCGACAGCCGCCCATTGGCGACATGTGTCTGAAACAGGCAGTGGCACGGGGCCAGCGCCATTGCGTGCAACTCGCCCGGGTTCCACGCGCTGACGATCTGGCGGCGCGAACCGGGGTTGTTGCGGATCGTGTCGAGCAGCTCGGCAATCTGATCGATATGCCGCCCGTCCGCCGCCTCCCAATCGCGCCATTGCTTGCCGTAAACCGGCCCGAGATCGCCATTCTCGTCGGCCCATTCATCCCAGATCGAGCATTTGCGCTCCTGCAGCCACTTCACATTGGTGTCGCCGCGCAGGAACCACAGCAATTCCACGATGATCGCGCGGGTGAAGAGCTTCTTGGTGGTGACCATCGGAAAGCCATCGGCCAGATCGAAGCGCATCTGGTGGCCGAACACGCTGAGCGTGCCAGTTCCGGTCCGGTCCATCGTCTCGACGCCCTGGGTGAGCGCACGTTCCATCAGATCGAGATATTGACGCATGCATGGAGCCTAGCGCGCGCTCTCTCTCCCGCCAAGCGCGGCGCTTCCTCCATTGTGGAGAAAACTGCTCAGCGGAATGGAGACGGTAGCGCTTCGGCGAAAGGCATGCGGCTGGCACGCCCGCGGCAATGCCGTTCGAGCGCCCTCTCCCGGATCAACGGCTCACCGGTCCGGCGGCAGCGGAGGCCCTGTTCGCCTGTTTGGCGAATGAAATGCACGAGACTGCCGCCTTTGCCTATCTCGACGCAGAGCAGCGCCTTCTCGGCATGGGCCATGCCCGCTCGGAATCGCATGACGGCCTCGATCTGCCGATCCGCGCCATCGCCGCCGAAGCGCTCGCCTTCAATGCAGTGGGGCTGGTGATCGCGCACAACCACCCCAGCGGTGACCCGACCCCCAGCGAGGCCGATCGCGAAGCTACCCGCCGCCTGGCGCGCGCACTCGATGGCCTCGGCATCAGGCTGCTCGATCACCTGGTGGTAACGCGAAACGGCTTTTCGAGCTTCCGGGCGCTCGGCTTACTCTGAAACCTCGCCATTGCCCGATTTGGGCATCACCGCCGGCGTCGCAGTTTTGCCGCTGCGGCAGGCCTTGATCGTCCCCGGCTCGGGCCGTTCGCCGTTGCGCGCGAAGATCGCGATATAGCCGCCGGCTGAAGGCATCGAGCGCATCGAGACCATGCCATAGCCTACCGCCGCAAATTCGCATTTGAGCAGATCGGGCGGGGTGCCGTGCAATTCGGTCGGCCGGTCGGCATCGACCACGATCACCTGGCCGTCGGGCGTCAGCGACGGCCGGAGCCGCCACAGGAACTCATAGGGGCTCTCAATCTCATGGTACATGTGCACCATCAGCACGCGGTGGAAACTCGCTTCGGGCAGTCGTGGATCAGCGGGAAGGCCCAGCCGCACGCTGACATTGTCGAGCTTCTCGCGCAGCACGCGCGTGGCAAGCTGATCGCGCACTTCGGGCACGATATCCTCGGCCACCACGCGCCCGGTCTTGCCGACACGCTGCGCCAGGCGGATCGTGTAATAGCCTTCGCCCGCGCCGATATCGGCGACGGTCATGCCCTGCTTTACGCTGGCCAGGTCCATCACCTGCTCGGCTTCGTTCAGCCGGTCGCGCGCTTCCTCAGTGGACCAGCGCGCCGATACGATGGTGGCAACCGGACGGTCAGCGGCGGGGAAGCCGGTATGCGCTTCCGCCTGCTTTGCCTTGTCGGCTTGCGGTGCAGCACCGCTGCACGCGGAGAGCGCGCAAAAAGCCAGCAGGGCGGCCCCTAACCTCAATCCACATCCTCCACTTCGACCGTCTCGCCCGTCACACGCTGCGAAAGCGCCGACGCCATGAACGGATCGAGTGCCCCATCGAGCACATCCGCGGGTGCGGTGGAAGTGGTGCCGGTGCGCAAATCCTTCACCAGCTGATAGGGCTGGAGCACGTAGCTGCGGATCTGGTGGCCCCAGCCAATATCGGTCTTGGTCGCATTCTCGGCATTGGCCGCGGTCTCGCGGATCGCGAGTTCGCGCTCATAGAGGCGCGCGCGCAGCTGGTTATACGCCTCGGCCTTGTTCTTGTGCTGCGATCGCTGGTTCTGACACTGCACCACGATGCCTGTCGGGACGTGCGTGATGCGCACTGCCGAATCGGTCGTGTTGATGTGCTGCCCGCCCGCGCCGGATGCCCGGTACGTGTCGATGCGCAGGTCGCTCTCATTATACTCGACGTTGATGTCGTCATCGATGACCGGATAGACCCAGACGCTCGAGAACGACGTATGCCGCCGCGCCGCGCTGTCATAGGGGCTGATGCGCACCAGGCGGTGCACGCCACTCTCGGTCTTGGCGTAACCATAAGCGTTCTCGCCCTTGATCAGCAACGTCGCGGACTTGATCCCGGCCTGCTCGCCGGCATGATAATCGATCAGCTCGACCTTATAGCCATGCCGCTCGGCCCAGCGGGTGTACATGCGCTGGAGCATGCCCGCCCAGTCCTGGCTCTCGGTGCCGCCTGCGCCCGAATTTATCTCGACATAGGTGTCGTTGGCATCGGCCTCGCCCGAAAGCAGCGCCATCACCTTATCCTTGTCGGCGCGCGCGGACAAAGCGGCGAGCGCAGCAGTGCCTTCGCTCGCCATCTCCTCATCGCCCTCGGCCTCGGCCATCGCGATCAGCTCGGCGGTGTCGTTCAGCTCGCTCTCGATCGCCCGCGTCGCACCGATGGCTTCGTCCAGCCGGCGGCGTTCGCGCATCACTTCCTGCGCGGCCTTGGCGTCGTTCCAGAGCGTCGGATCTTCCACGCGCGCGTTGAGCTCGTCGAGCCGGCGAAGCGCGCGGTCCCAATCGAGGAAGCGGCGCAGCAGCGCCAGCGCGTCGTTGATCTTGTCGATATGTGCCTGCGCTTCGGCGCGCATGGGGAAACCCTTCTTAAGAAAATCGGTTCGTCGCCTGCGCAAGTGCCCGGCGCGGCCTATATAGGAAGCGCGCTAGTAGATTCCGCCCTCGCGTTGCAAGAAGTCGCCGTCGTTATCCTGAGCCTTCGGCGCGGCTTTCTTCTGCACGGCCTTGGCTTCGGTGGTTTCTTCGGTCTTCCTGCGGTCGCGCTGGTCGCTTTCGGGCTTGAAGGCCTCCCAGATCACCGACGACATCGGATCATTGCCCGGCCATCCGCCAAACACCCGCTTGCCGCTCGCCCGGTCGATTCGCGCCATGCGGATGCCGGCAGGGGCCGTGAACGGCACGACTTCCATGCCCTCGAACGCCGGCTTGGCGAAATCCTTGAAGATCGGCGCCGCAATGGAGCCGCCCTGCGCGTAGCCGCCCAGATTGGTCGGCGTATCGAAGCCCAGATACAGCCCGCCGATCATCTGCGGCGTGCCACCAACGAACCACACATCGGTGGGGCCAGACGTGGTTCCGGTCTTGCCCATGATCGGACGGCCGAGATCGCGCAGCGTGGTCGCGGTGCCGCGCTGGATGACGCCCTCGGCGATATGCACCATCTGATAGGCGCTCATCGCATCGATCACCTGCCGCGCGCGCGTCACCGGGCGCGGCATCGGGCCGCCTTTATAGTCAGGCGCATTGCAGCCCTCGCACGGGCGCCAGTTCTCGGGCCAGACGACCTGACCCTGCCGGTTCTGGACAAAATCGATCAGCGTGGGATTGAGCGCGCGGCCATGGTTCACCAGGATCGAATAGGCGTTCACCATTCGCATCACCGTCGTCTCGCCCGCGCCCAGCGCGTAAGAAAGGTAAGGCGGGAATTTTTGCTTCGATACGCCGATGCGCTGCATCAGATCGACGACATGATCCATGCCGGTCGTGTTGGCGATCTGCACGGTCATCAGGTTGCGCGATTGCTCAAGCCCCCAGCGCATCGTGCGCGGACCCGCACCCGCCGCACCGCCAAAGTTGCGGAAGCATTTCTGCCCGAGATTGGCGCCCTGCCAAACGCAAAAGGGGCCATCGACGACAATGGACGACGGCGTCATCCCCTGTTCGAGCGCAGCGGCATAGACGATCGGCTTGATCGTCGATCCCGGCTGACGCTGCGCCTGTGTGGCGCGGTTGAACGATTGCAGCCGCTGATCGAAACCGCCTTGCATCGCCAGGATGCGCCCGGTGCGCGGATCCTCGGCAACAAAGCCGCCCGAGACCTTGGGCACGCTGCGCAGCGACCAATTGCCGCCGCCTTTCTCGGGCGCGACCGCGACGATATCGCCTGCCTTGAATGCGTCGAACGCCTGACCGCCTTGCCCGCGTACCGGGGTGGCCGCCGCCCAGCGCGGCAGCGTGCCGGTGCTGCCGTCGTCAAAGCCGATCTGCCAGCTATCGCCGGTCCGCGCGATCAATATGCCTGCGCGCCAATCCTCATAATCCAGGCCAAGATTGGTGTTGAGCAGGCTCTGCTGCCAGCTGCGCCCGATCTCGGCATGGCCCAGCGGCCCGGCCCAGCCGCGCCCGCGATCGTAGCGGAGCAGGCCGTCGCGCAATGCCTTTTGGGCATAAAGCTGAAGCTGCGGATTGAGCGAGGTGCGCACCCACAGACCGCCCGAATAGACGCTATACGGCCCCGAAGCATCGGTCTCGCCGAACTTGTCGATCAGCTGGCGGCGCACTTCCTCGACGAAATATCCGCCGACGCGCTCGTCCTTGGGGGTCTGGCGCGGCACGGTGCCCAGGGGCGCTGCGCGCGCAGCATCGCGCTCGGCCTGCGTGATGAAGCCGTTTTCGGACATCTGCCCGAGCACCCAATTGCGCCGCTCCAGCGCGCGGGCGGTCTTGCGATCGGGATCGTAATTGGCCGGCCCCTTGGGCAGGATCGCCAGATACGCCCATTGCGGGAGCGTGAGGTCCTTCAATTCCTTGCCGAAATAGGCCTGGCTCGCCGCAGCGACGCCGCCGGCATTGCGGCCCAATTCGATCGAATTCAGATACAGCTCGAGGATCTGCTCCTTCGAAAGCGTATCTTCGATGCGCCAGGCGAGCACGCCTTCCTTGGCCTTGCGCAAATAGCTCTGCTCGTTGCCGACGACGAGGTTCTTGGCGACCTGCTGCGTGATGGTAGAGGTGCCGCGCGGAGTCGAGCCGGTCAGGATACCTTCGGCTGCGGCGCGTACGAGGCCGGGAAAATCGACGCCGTGATGGCTGAAAAAGGTCTTGTCTTCAGCCGACAGGAAAGCCTCGACCATCTTCTGCGGATATTCGGGATAGCTCAGCTGAACGCGGCGCTCGCGCGCATAGCTATGGATTGGCATGCCATCATAAGCGCGCACATAGGTTGGCAGCGGCGGCTCATAGCTTTTCAGCGTTTCGACCGAGGGCAGATTTCGCGCGATCAGCAGCCAGATCAGGAAGATGAAAATGCCGCTGAGCAGCGCCAGACCCGCAAGAATGCGGAACCACCAGCGATCGTGCACACGGCCATACCATCCGCGAAGACCGCCGATCTCGCGCTTGAGCCTCATCTTGACGCTGGAAATATTGGTCTCGGACATGCGGAGGCGGGTTTAGCAAGATTCGGTGGCGAGGGAAGCGGGCACTTTTGGTTTGCCTGAAGCGCCGGCGCGGACATCCGCGCACTGGGCTACGCGCCAATAAGGCGCGGCGGCCGTTCGGCCTTGCGGGCTTTCAGCCCGTCCCCGGCTTCGATCATTAGGGTGCTGCGGACCGAAGGCCCGCAAGCGCGAACGCGCGCCCGAGCTTATGCGAGGATAGCCAAGCGGACGGATGTCCGCGCCGGCGCCTGAGGCAAACAAGTTACCGCGACGCCATCCGCGTGGCGAAATGGATCTCCACTGCTTTCCGCACCGTCTGCGCAATCTTCTTCTGCCCCTCGCCCGAGGCAAGGAACGCAGCGTCGCTGCTGTTCGAGATATAGCCGGTCTCGAACAATACCGATGGCATGTCCGGCGCTTTCAGCACCATCAGCGAAGCCATGCGGTGATAGTTCGGCTTGATCGGGATCAGCGGCTGGGCTTCACGGCCAAGCAAACGGGCGAAGCTTGCGCTGGCATTCATCGTCTCGCGCTGGGTCAGGTCGATCAGGATCGACGAGATGTCGGGGTTCTGGCTGCCCAGATCGACACCGGCGATGATGTCCGCCTTGTTCTCGCGCGCGGCCAGCCGTGCGGCTTCCTTGTCTGATGCGACTTCGGAAAGGGTGTAGACGGTGGCACCGGAAGCCTCCGGATTGCCTGCGCTGTCGCAATGGACCGAGATAAACAGATCGGCCTTCAGCTTGCGGGCAAGGCCATAGCGTTCCTGAAGCACCAGGAAGCGATCGTCCTCGCGGGTCATCGCCACGCGAACCCGGCCCGACGCCAGCAGCGCATCGCGAATCGCCAATGCGTTCTTGAGCGTCAGATCCTTTTCGCGGTGCCCGTCGCGGCCGATCGCACCCGGATCATGGCCGCCATGCCCGGCATCGATCACGACCAAAGGCCGGCTGGGGTCGCCATAGATTCGCGGTAACGCCGCGGCAGGGGCGCGCTTCGGCAGCGAAATCGATTCGCTATACGGGTGGCGGCTCGATGGCTGGAGATAGGTGAAGGGCGGCAGGAAGCTCATCCGGCGCTCGGCGGCGGCGCGGGCAAAGCGCGCATCGTCCACGGTGCGCAATTGCAGCGTGAGCGTGCGGCCATCCTTGCCGAAACTTCCTTCGGTAACGATCGCGGGCTGGGCGAGATCGAATACGACGCGCGCACCTTCGGCGCCCTGCGACCCTTGGCGGATCTGGGTGACGACGCCGCCAGCTTGCGCATAGCGGCCGGGCTCGGCGCCCTTGATATCGAGTGCGATCCGCGTCGGTCCCGCAAGCACGAAGGCACTGGCCTGCGTAACGGGCGCGTCGAACTTCACGACAACACGGTCACCGTGCACGCGCACTTCCTGCACCACGCCTGCCCAACTGGGCACGCCGGTCAACCAACCAGCGAGGAGGGCGAGCAGGAAAAACACGTTGCGGATATGCCGCGATGACTGGCGGGGGGTCCAGTTCAAAAGCATCAATTTGGTTACTCGGCTAAAACTCGCCCTGACCTCATCGAGCTAGCCGACCCGCTCTTCCCCCGCGGTGAAGCGATCCGGTTAAAATCCGATTCGGCATAATTTTGCCGGCAAGCCTGCAACTTATTGCCGTTTATTACGGGTTCGGACCGATCTCGTTGTCGATGGTTGCCGCATGCTGCGGGGGGTGCTAGGCAGCCCGATGTTCCGGTTTTTGCGCCGGAATCGACACGCGGCGACAGATGCCGCGACATTTCAGGTTGACGCTCGCATGAGGCAATTTCCCCACCGTCTGAACGCACCGGCCCTGGTGGCCGCGCGCGTGAAGGTGGCGGAGCAATCGGACCGCCGGTCCGTGCGTGCCTGTGCAGCAACAGCATTTTTCGAAACCTGCGGGACCGCGGCCGGATTGTCCGGCCGAGGCCGCATTTTTAATCGCGCGCACGCGCTTAGCCCCTTTAGCGATTCACTTGCCCAAAGGGGTCCAGGCCGGCGCGCCCGGAGAACATTCAATGACCATGCGTATGCTGATCGACGCACGCCACCGGGAGGAAACCCGGGTCGCCGTCGTCAAAGGGAACCGGATCGAAGAGTTTGACTTCGAGTCCGCTGAGCGAAAGCAGCTCAAGGGCAATATTTATCTAGCCAAGGTTACCCGCGTTGAGCCGTCGCTCCAGGCGGCGTTCATCGATTACGGTGGCAATCGCCACGGGTTTCTCGCTTTCAGCGAAATCCACCCGGATTATTATCAGATCCCCAAAGAGGATCGCGAGGCCCTGCTTCGTGAGGAGGCCGAACACGCCGCCGAGGAAGCCGCTCTGCGCGCCGAGGACGATCACGATGATGACGATCACCTCGACGGAGACGACGGCGTAGAAGTGCTCGAGCGCGAGCATGACGACGAAGACGATGGCGATCACGACCATGACGAAGCCGAAACCTCGGAAGAGGAAGAGGCATCGGAAGGCGGCGACAACAATCGTGGCCGCGGTCGCGGCCGTGGCCGTGGACGCGGTGGCCGTCGCGACAATGAAAGCGCTGCCGACGAACTGCGCAACAAGCGCATGAATCTCCGCCGCCGTTACAAGATCCAGGACGTGATCCGCCGCCGTCAGGTGCTGCTGGTTCAGGTCGTCAAGGAAGAGCGCGGCAATAAGGGTGCGGCGCTCACCACCTATCTGTCGCTCGCCGGCCGTTACTGCGTGCTGATGCCGAACACCGCACATGGCGGCGGCATTTCGCGCAAGATTTCGAGCGCCGCCGATCGCAAGCGCCTCAAGGGCATCATGTCGGATCTGAAGCTGCCCCCCTCGATGGGCTGCATCGTCCGTACCGCAGGGCTCCAGCGCACCAAGGTCGAGATCAAGCGCGACTTCGACTATCTGGCCAGGCTGTGGGACGGGATACGCGAGGAGACGCTGAAATCCTCCGCGCCCGCTCTGGTCTATGGCGACAGCGACCTGATGAAGCGGGCAATCCGCGACATCTATAACAAGGATATCGACGAGGTGATCGTCGAGGGCGAAGACGGCTATCGTCAGGCAAAGGAGTTCATGAAGCTCCTGATGCCGAGCCATGCCAAGAAGGTGAAGCAATATGCCGACGCGGTGCCGCTGTTCCAGCGCGCGGGCGTCGAGGAGCAATTGTCCGCGATGTATCATCCGGTGGTGCAGCTGAAATCGGGCGGTTATCTGGTCATCAACCCGACCGAGGCGCTGGTTTCGATCGACATCAACTCGGGGCGTTCGACCCGCGAGCATTCGATCGAGCAGACCGCAACCGCCACCAACCTGGAAGCCGCGCACGAAATCGCCCGCCAGCTTCGCCTGCGCGACATGGCCGGCCTCGTCGTCATCGACTTTATCGACATGGATCATGGGTCCAACGTCCGTAAGGTCGAGAAAGCGATGAAGGACGCGCTCAAGAACGATCGCGCCCGCATCCAGGTCGGCCGCATCTCGGCATTCGGCCTGATGGAAATGAGCCGCCAGCGCCTGCGCACCGGCGTGCTCGAAGCATCGACCCGCGCCTGCCCGCATTGCGAAGGCACCGGGCTTGTCCGCACCGCATCGTCGGCTGGTCTGTCGGCACTGCGCCTGATCGAGGACGAGGCCGCACGCGGTCGCGGTTCGCAGATCACGTTGCGCGCCAGCCAGGAAGCAGCCTTCTATCTGCTCAACCGCAAGCGCGCCGAACTGGCTGAGATCGAGGATCGCTATGGCGTGCTCGTCGAAGTCATTTCGGACGGCGAAGTCGAGGGTGCCCGCATGACGGTCGAGGCATCGGGCCCGCCGCCAGCGCACGCACCGCGCTTCGAAAAGCTCATCGAAGAGCCCGAAGACGATTACGTCGAGGAGATCGACGAAGAGGAAGAGGAAGAAGTCGAGGAAGCACCGCGTTCGCGTGGCGATCGTCAGCCTCGCGAAGCCCGTAGCGACGACGAAGGCGAAGGCCGTGGCAAGCGCCGCCGCCGCCGCCGTGGTCGTGGCCGTGGCCGTGAGGAAGGCGCTCCGGAAGGCGAGCAGGCCGAGGGTGAAGAATCCGCTGCCGAGCCGCAGGACAATGATGCCGAAGGCGAAGGCGACCGTGAGGAAGCTCCGCGCGAAGGCGAGACCGCCGAGGGCGCCCGCAAGCGTCGTCGTCGTGGCCGTCGCGGCGGTCGCCGTGGCGATCGTGTCGAGGGTGGTGAAGCTTCGGCTGAAGCCGGCGAGGAAGCAGAAGCCGAAGCCGTGGAAGCAATCGAAGCACCCGTCGCTGAGGAAGCACCCGCGCCCAGGCGCTCGCGCCGCAAAAAGCCTGTCCTGAGCGAAGCCGAAGGGGCTGACGCACCGGTCGCGGAAGCTGTCGAAGCGCCCGTCGCGGAGGCAATTGTCGAAGCACCGGTTGCAGCCGAGCCGGATGCGGTAGCCGAAAAGCCCAAGCGCACGCGCCGCAAGAAGGTGGACGATGCGCCGGTCGCCGAAGAAGCTCCTGCCGCCCCGGTTGTGGTCGAAGCGGCACCCGAGCCCGCCGCGGAAAAGCCCAAGCGCACGCGCAAGAAAGCGGCAGCACCCGCCGAGCAGGCTGAAGAAGCCGCGCCCGCGCCGGAACTGGTTGCCGAAACCGCAGAAGGTGAAGGCGAAGGCGACGATGCCGCTCCCCGCCGCGGCGGATGGTGGAACCGCACCTTCGGCGGCTGATATTGAACGGGCCCGCGAAGCAA
>JAZKJE010000033.1:24681-29783 GCA_040384525.1 Pseudomonadota bacterium | reverse complement strand
TCGGAATGGATCCGGGAACGGCCGTAGCGAGTTGCGAAGCAATTCGCGGGCCCGCTTCACATCGCGTTCATAGGCATCCGGCCACAGCGTTGCCGCCGAGGGAGTTTCAGACGATGATGCCGCGCATGAAGCGCTTCGCTAGCATTTTGGCTCTGGTCTGCCTGTCGTGCTTTGCCGCGACTCCCGCGCTCGCGCAGGGCATTCTCCGCGATGCCGAGACCGAATCCCTGCTCAACGATATGGCGCGTCCGCTGTTCGAGGCTGCCGGACTTCGCCCCGCCGATACCAAGGTGGTGCTGATCGGCGATCCCTCGATCAACGCCTTCGTCGCGGGCGGACAGATCGTCTATGTCCATACCGGCCTGCTCGACGCTGCCGACACCGCCAATGAAGTGCAGGGCGTGATCGCGCACGAAATCGGCCACATCACCGGCGGCCATGCCGTGTTCAACAATGATGGCGGCTTTGGCAACATCTCGATCCTCAGCCTGTTGCTGGGCGCGGCGGCGATGGCGGCCGGCTCGCCCGAGGCCGGCATGGCGGTGCTGGGGATGGGCACGCGCGCCGCGATGGGCAAATATCTCGCCTTCAGCCGCGTCCAGGAAAGCTCGGCGGACGCCGCCGGGGCCGGCTATCTCGAAAAGGCCGGGATCAGCGGCAAGGGTTTCCTGGCCTTTTTCGACAAGCTGACGAAGGAGATGCACCGCTACGGCTATTACGCGACGCAGAACCAGCCTGAGATCGATCCGTTCAGTCAGACTCACCCGATGTCCGCCGCGCGTGTCGAGAATCTCAAGAGTGACGTCCAGAAGTCCGCGGCCTGGAACAAGCCGTCCGATCCCGCGATCGAGGCCCGCTTCAAGCGCGTTCAGGCCAAATTGCGCGGCTATGTCAACGAACCCAAGGTCACGCTCCAGCGCTATCCTTTGAGCGATCAATCGGCGGCTGCGCATTATGCCCGCGCCTATGCTTATCATAAATCGGGCTATCCCGAGCAGGCTGCTGCCGAAACGGCGGCTCTGGTGAAGGGGGCGCCTGAGGACCCCTATTTCCTCGAACTCGAAGGGCAGATCCTGCTCGAATCGGGCAAGCCGCGCGAATCGCTTGAGCCGCTGCGCCAGGCCACTGCCCGCTCCAACAATCAGCCGCTGATCGCCGCCACCTTCGGCCACGCTTTGCTCGCGACCGACGACAAGGCGAACCTGGTCGAAGCGGAGACGATTCTCCGTCAGGCCGTGGCGCGCGACAAGGAAAACCCCTTTGCCTGGATGCAGCTCGGCACGGTCTATGAGCGCAAGGGCGATGAGCCGCGCACGGCACTCGCCACGGCCGAACGCGCGCATCTGATGGGCGATGCCCGCGTAGCGATGATGAGCGCGCGCGCGGCATTGTCGGCTTTGCCGCAAGGCTCGCCCGATTGGGTTCGCGCCCAGGATATCATGATGGTCTCGCAGACCACGCTGGACGAGGAAAAGCGCAAGAAGCGCAACTGATATGACCGAAATATCCAGGACCGAACCACCGATGCCCGATCCATCCGCGATTGAGCCGGCGCTCCTCAAGCGCGTAATGCTGCTCCTCGCAATCGCGCAGATCCCGATGCTCGTGCTGCTCGGCTTCCTGCTGATCCCGGGCTCGCCACTGCCCGGACATCTCGTCCGCAATTACATCCTCGCACATCCCGAGATCCTGCCCGAGGCGATCGAGAAGCTCCGTGCGGGTGACGTCGCCAAGGCCGAACAAGCGGAGCGCGACGCGCAAAAGGCGCTGCCGGCGAGCCTGGCTGCAGTCCGCAAGCCGTATGCCAGCGCACATGCCGGCAATCCCAATGGCGACGTCACCGTCGTCGCCTTCATGGATTATGCCTGCGGCTATTGCCGCGCGAGCCTGCCCGGCATCGAAGACCTTATCGCCAAGGATCCGAACGTCCGCGTGGTCTATCGCGAATATCCGGTGCTCGGTCCGGAAAGTGCCATGGCCGCACGCTGGGCGCTGGCAGCCGCCGAGCAGGGCAAATACCTCGCTTTCCACAACGCGCTTTATGCCGAAGGCTCGCCGAGCGCCGAGACCATCGGCGCGGCAGCCGCCAAGGCGGGTCTCGACAAGGCGCAGGCGCAGAAATCGGTCGCATCGCAGGCCGTGAAGGACGAGATCGATTCGAATCACGCGCTCGGCCAGAAGCTGGCGATGAGCGGCACGCCCAGCTGGGTGATCGGCGACCAATTGGTGTACGGCGCCAAGGACTATCAAGGCCTCGCCGAAGCCGTCGCGGAAGCACGCAAGGCGAAGTAACTCCCAAATCCTCCCTCTGGCGGGAAGGATTGGATCGTGATGGCAACTTGTTCCTAACCACACGAATCCCTACGTAACGGGTCCGTTTCGTTCCCCCGGGGTTCCCATGTCATCCATCCTGTCGATAACTCAGGTCAGCAAGACCTATGCCTCGGGTCATAAGGCGCTCGATCATGTCGATCTTGAGATCAAGCGCGGCGAGATTTTCGCACTTCTCGGGCCGAATGGTGCGGGCAAGACCACGCTGATTTCAATCATCTGCGGCATCGTCACGCCCAGCAGCGGCACGATCCTGGTGGACGGCCATGACGCGATCCGATCCCCCCGCGAAGCACGCTCGAAGATCGGGCTGGTGCCGCAGGAAATCGCCGTCGACATGTTCTCGACCGTCGCTTCGACGCTCCGTTTCTCGCGCGGCCTGTTTGGCAAGGCGCCCAATCAGGAACACCTCGATCAGGTGCTGAAAGATCTGTCGCTGTGGGACAAGCGCGACAGCAAGATCATGGAGCTGTCCGGCGGCATGAAGCGCCGCGTGATGATCGCCAAGGCGCTGAGCCACCAGCCCGACATCCTGTTCCTCGACGAGCCCACCGCTGGCGTCGATGTGTCGCTCCGCCGTGACATGTGGAAGATGATCGGCAAGCTGCGCGAAAACGGCACGACGATCATCCTGACCACGCACTATATCGAAGAAGCCGAGGAAATGGCCGATCGGGTGGGCGTGATCAACAAGGGGCAATTGCTCCTCGTTGAGAATAAAAGCGAGCTGATGAAGAAGCTCGGCAAGCGCGAGATGGATATTACGCTGAGCGAGCCTTTGTCAGCCGTCCCGGCCGACCTTTCCGAATGGCATCTGACGCTCGAGGATGAAGGCCATCGCCTCCGCTACGTGTTCGATGCACAGGCCGAGCGCACCGGCATCCCGTCCCTGCTTCGCAAGCTTGCCGAACTCGGGATCAGCTTCAAGGATCTCGACACCAGCAAATCGAGCCTGGAGGACATCTTCGTCGATCTGGTCGAGCATAAGAACGAAGGGGCCGCGGCATGACCGGCATCAACATCCACGGCATCTGGGCGATCTATCGGTTCGAGATGGCGCGCACCCTGCGCACGCTCTGGCAGAGCATCGTCACCCCGGTGATCACCACCTCGCTCTATTTCATCGTCTTTGGCGGGGCCATCGGCAGCCGCATCGATTCGATCGGTGACGTGAATTACGGCAGCTTCCTCGTCCCCGGCCTGATCATGCTGTCGTTGCTCACCCAGAGCATCGCGAACGCATCGATCGGCATCTACTTCCCAAAGTTTACCGGCACCGTGTTCGAGCTCCTCTCGGCGCCGATTTCCGCGGTTGAGATGGTGGTTGGCTATGTCGGCGCGGCCGCGACCAAGTCGATCGTGATCGGGCTGATCATCCTCGCCACCTCGGCCTTCTTCGTGCCGCTGCGCGTGGATCATCCGCTGGCGATGCTCGCCTTTCTGGTGCTGACCTCGGTTACGTTCAGCATGTTCGGCTTCATCATCGGCATCTGGGCGAACGGCTTCGAGCAGCTCAATATTGTGCCCGCTTTGCTGGTGACGCCGCTCACCTTCCTGGGCGGGGCATTCTATTCGATCGACATGCTGCCGGAGCCATGGCGCACGGTCAGTCTGTTCAATCCGGTGGTCTATCTGGTCAGCGGCTTCCGCTGGAGCTTCTTCGGCGCCGGTGACGTCGATATCTGGTGGAGCCTGGGCTTCACCGGCGCTTTCCTCGCTTTGTGCCTCGGGCTCATCGTGGCGATCTTCAAGACCGGCTACCGGCTCAAGAGCTAGCGCGCTTGCAATGTAGGATTTCGGCTGCTGGACTGTTCACGCGGGACGCGCTGGGCGGTCACGAGGTTCTTTCAGCCCTCCGGTCCTCGCGGAAAATGCGCGATAGTGTCAACCTGGTGTAAACTTGGGCGCGGGTCAGCCCATGAACATTTCGGCGAGATGCCGGGGCACGCGCACCAGCCGGCCTGTGGTCTGGTCGATAATCGCCCAGGTCGATCGCGCCTCGACGCGGACCTTGCCGTCGGCCCCCGTGAAGCGCAGGCACCGGTCGAACCGCGCCCCGCGCGGCGGCTCGGGGATCCAGGTCTCGGCGGTCACCGTCTCGCCGGCCGATACATTGCCGCGATAGTCCACCTCGTGCCGGGTGATCACCCAGATATAGCGGTCCACGTCCTCCTTGGGCGCAGTGGCGCGCCAATGGCCAACCGACACGTCCTGAATCCACTTCACCCACACAGCATTGTTGACGTGGCCGAGTTCGTCGATGTCCTCGGGCTGGGCAGTGATCGTCGTGCGAAAAGGCGTCATTGGTAACCAGCTTTCGAAGCGGGAAATTCACGTCCGCCTGCCATAGCTGCGGCCATGTTCCCGAGGAACCCTTCACGGATCTTCCGCAGCCGCTGGTCGGCGCTCTTATGGGCGGCGGGCATCTTGTTCTTCGCGGTGACCAGCATCGGCTTTGGCGACCGCGAGACGGCTGAGATCGAAAACGCTACCGGCATCACGGACGCGACCGGCGCTGCAATCAGCAACGCCGATCTCGCCGTGATCGCCAATATTATCGGCGGATAGGGCTGCAGGGCAAAGGCGGCAGGCCGGGCTGGGTAAAGGTCATGCTCTCGCCCTTGCCCGCAAAGCTGGTGCCGCCCGCCGCATAGCGGATGCCCGATGCAACCCGCTCCTGCTTGAGTACGATGGTCTTGCCCGCGCGCGTGATCGTGACCTTGCCGTTATCGGGATCGAACGCTGCATTCATCCGTGATCCGTCTATGCAT
>JAZKJE010000033.1:0-24671 GCA_040384525.1 Pseudomonadota bacterium | reverse complement strand
CGTGGTCGTCGGTCCCGGGTTGGGGCGCGGCTTGATATCGGCGGTGCGGATGCGCCAGCTCTTTTGCTCCACGCTCGCGCCGTCGACGATCGTACGGTTGAGCGTGACCGGTCCGGCCATGTTGACCAGCGCGCCGGTCTTGAGCTTGCCGTTGATCTGCACCGGCACGGTCACGAAGCGTTGTCCCGCGCCCGCATCCACGGCGCTCGGGGTGCCGACCTGTGCATTATAGGCCGCATATTTGTCGAAGCTCGCGGCAAAGGCCTGCGCACTCATCCCGGATGCCTTGCCGACATCCTCCCACAGCGCCCATGCCTCGCCAAACTTCTTCTCCCCGATCAGCGCATAATAGCTCTGGACGACATTCGCGGCACCCTGTGCGGTCTCATCTATGGCGGGTGCGGGCGTTACGGTCGATGCGCCGTTGGCGGCATTGTCCGGGATCGGCTGGAGCGGCGGTGGATTGATCGGCGTATCGGCAACCACATTCTCCGTCACCACCGTTTCATTGATCGCCTGATTCTGGTCGGCTGGCTGGATCGTGCACGCGCCAAGCGCGCAGGCGGCAAGCAATATGGGTCGCATCGTATAGCCCCTCTAATTCTTCTGGTTGCGTAACGAACGCCGGATCAGGGGGAGCGTTCCAAATCCGCTAGCCGCTCGGCCTGCTCTCTCGGCACTGCGAGCAGCGCATCCGCTGCCGCACCACCCTTGCCGCGCAGCAATTCGGCAGGCGTCGCATCGGCCACGATCCGCCCCGCCTGCATCACCAGCACCCGGTCGGCGAGCAGCAGGGCTTCGGCCATATCGTGCGTCACCAATATCGTGGTCAGCCCCAGCCGGTCGTGCAGCGCCCGGATCGACTTGCCCAGGGCAGCGCGTGTCACCGGATCGAGCGCACCGAAAGGCTCATCCATCAGCAAGATGCCCGGCGCCGTCGCCAATGCCCGCGCCACACCAACCCGCTGCCGCTGCCCACCCGAAAGCGCATCGGGCATCCGCGCCGCATATTCGGCAGGCAGCTCGACCAAAGCCAGCAACTCCGCCACGCGCGCGGCGGTATCGCGCTCGCCCGCCAGCTTGAGCGGGATAGCGATATTCTCGGCTACGCTCATATGCGGGAACAGCCCGACATTCTGAAAGACATAGCCGATCCGCCGCCGCAGCAGATAAGGCGGCTCCGCGCCCACCGCTTCGCCGCCGATCCGCACTTCGCCGTCGCTCGGCTCGATCAGCCGGTTGACGGTCTTGAGCAACGTGGATTTGCCCGATCCCGAGCTGCCGACAAGGGCCACAAAGCTACCGCTGGCGATCTCCAGCGACACATTATCGACAGCGGTCACGCCGCCGGCAAATGCCTTGCTGACATTTTTGTAGGTAACGCTGCGCGTTTGCTCTGGCATCGCTGCGAATTGTGCGGGATGATCGCGCAAAGGTCAAAGAGACAGGAGAGGGGCCGATGGCCACCAAAGCGGCATTCATCACCGGCGGCGCATCGGGCATCGGCCAGGCGGTCGCCAAGGATCTCGCGGCGCGCGGCTGGCGCATCGGTCTCGCGGATATCAACGCGGCAGGGCTGGAGGCTACCAAGGCAATGCTCCCCGCGGGCATGGCGACCACCCACGTGATGGATGTGCGCGACCGTGGGCAATGGGAGAAGGCGCTGGCGGAGTTCGCCGAAGCAAGCGGTGGACGTCTCGACTTCCTGTTCAACAATGCCGGCATCGCGGTCGCGGGGCAACTCGGCGCAATGTCTGACGCAGACATTGATCGCGGGCTCGATATCAACATCAACGGCATGATCTATGGCGCAAAGGCCGCGCATGCCCTGCTCGCCACGACGCCCGAATCGGCGATGATCCTCACGAGTTCGGCAGCGGGGATCGCAGGCAATGCCGGCATGTCGATCTATTGCGCCGGCAAGTTCGCGATGCGCGGTTTCGCGGAATCGCTGAACGCCGAATGGGCGCCGGAGGGCATCTATGTCGGATCGCTGATGCCCAGCTTCATTGAGACGCCTTTGCTCAACCATGTCGGGCAGGACACCAATCGATCGGTCCGCGAATCGGTTCGCGGTGCGGGGCTTGAGATCACGCCGGTCGATGAAGTGGTGAAGACCGTTTGGGGCATCCTTGAGAGCCGCAAACAGGTTCACACCCGCGTCGGCAAGACCGCACACCGCTTATGGTTCATGGCGCGCTGGTTTCCCGGCTCGCTGCGCAAAATGACGGGGAAGTCGTTTAAATAAGCGCGTCGATCGCCGTGGCCATCTGGATGTCGCGGATCGAAAGTCCGTCGACGTCGTGGGTGGTGAGCAGCACATCCACCCGGTTCCACACGTTCGACCATTCAGGGTGATGATCGGCCTTTTCAGCGATCAGCGCCACGCGTGTCATGAAGCCGAACGCTTCGTTGAAGTCCTTGAACGTGAACCGGCGCGTGATCGCATCGCGCTCCGCGTCGTGGGCCCATTCGGGCAATGCCGCCAGCGATTCGGCGCGCAATCCGTCCGTCAGCCTTGCCACCATGTCACCGTCTCCTTGCCGTAGCGCTTGTCCTCCGCCTATGCCGAGCGGCATGACCCGGCAAGCCCCAGACGCGACCACTATTGAGGCAATGGCCCGAGAAGCCCTTTCGCGCATCCCCGAGCCGTTCGCGAACCATCTCGATGGCGTGGTGCTGCTGATCGAGGAATTCGCCGATGACGAGACGCTCGACGCGCTGGGCATTGATGATCCGTTTGGGTTGACCGGCCTCTATCATGGCCGTCCCGTCGGCGAGAAATCCTCGTTCGAAAGCGGTGCATTGCCCGATCGCATCCACCTCTATCGTCAGCCTTTGCTCGCCGAATGGTGCGAAACCGGCGTCGATCTGGGTGACCTGATTACGCATGTCGTGGTGCACGAAGTCGGCCATCATTTCGGGCTGAGCGACGACGATATGCATGCGCTGGAAGACACGGCCGGGTGACCAGCCTCGCTTTCCGCGATGTAAGCTGCGCGCGGGGCGGGCGCCTGTTGTTCGAAGGGCTTAGCTTCGCGCTGGCGGCTGGGCAGGGGGCTCTGGTGACTGGGCAGAACGGCGCGGGCAAATCGAGCCTGATTCGCGTCGCAGCAGGATTGCTCGCACCCGAATCGGGCGGGGTCGAAGGGGAAGGCGCGCGGGCATTGCTAACCGAAGCTGCGGCGCTCGATCCCGAACTGACGCTCAATGCGGCGCTGCGTTTCTGGGCACGAATCGACGGGCGTGCGGATGCTGTGCCCGAAGCGCTGGAGGCGGTCGGCCTCGCCGACCTCGCACAAGTGCCGGTGCGCCTCCTCTCCACCGGCCAGCGCCGCCGCGCGGCACTCGCCCGCGTGGTGGCAAGCGGCGCGCCGGTGTGGCTGCTCGATGAGCCTGCGAACGGTCTCGACGATGCCTCTGTACGCACCCTCGAGGCGCTGATCGCGAAGCATCGCTCTGAGGGGGGCGTGGCTGTGGTCGCCACCCATCTCCCCATCGGGCTGCCAGATGCGCAGGAGATCAGGTTGTGAGCCCGCTCGCCGCCATCGCATGGCGCGAAGTGCGCCGCGCATGGAGCAGTGGCGGACTGGTAATGCCCGTGGCTTTCTTCCTGCTGGTCGCGATCCTCTTCCCGTTCGCCATCGGCCCCGATGGAAAATTGCTCGACCGCGTCGGCGCAGGCGTAATCTGGAGCGCGGCGCTCCTCGCGGCCCTGCTGCCCGTCGAGCGCCTGATCGCCCCCGATGCGGAGAGCGGCGTGCTCGATCAATTCGCCGCGCGCGGACTGCCCGATGCGGCAGTCGCGGCGGCTAAGATGGTCGGCCATTGGCTTGGCTTCGCACCTGCCTTGCTTGCAGCAACGGTGATCGCGGCCGCTTTGCTGCGCCTTCCCGGCGAAGCGCTCCCCCCGATCCTGATCGCCCTTGCCGTTGGCACCCCCGGTTTAGCTGCACTCGGCATCGCCACCGCGGGCCTTGTCGCAGGGCTGCGCGGCGCTGGCGCGCTTGCCGGGCTCGTGATGCTGCCCTTTGCCGTCCCGCTTCTGATCTTCGGCGCCACCGCCGATCAACCCGGCGCGCTCAAGCTATTGGGGGCGTTCAGCCTGTTGCTGGTCGCCGGATGCCCCTTCGTCGCGGGTGCGGCGATGCGGATGGGGCGGAGCTAGGCTTCCGGCGGCAATTCATCGCCATAAACGACGATCGCCGAGCCTTCCGCCAGCGCCGATTCGGCGGCGGTCTGGAGCAAAGGGTCGGGCTGCGGCTGTGTCGGCGGAACCAGCATGCCCTTCTCAAGGCGAACCAGCATCCAGCCAGTGCCGAGCGCAATGCCCGCGGCTTTGGCCTGCGCGGCTTCGAAATCCGGCGCGGTCACGTAGATGAGCATCGCATGGCGCCCGCCCGCGCGGCGCCCTTCCACTGCATCGGCAACCGCCGTTGCGAAGAACGCGAAGAGCCCTCCGCTCACCGGCTCCACCGCGCAAAGATCGCCGTCGGCAATTCCAGCCCGCGGGCTTCCTCGCGCACGGTGAGCTCGCCTGCCTCCACAGTCCCGCCCAGATCGGCGAAATGCTGGCGGACCAGTTCGCCGATCGCCAGCGCAGACATGCGCACGGCGTAGACGGTGAGGAACAGGAAGCGCGACTTGTCATCGAGCAACGCGCGGCAATCCTGGATCAGGTCGGGCAGGCCCTCTTCCAGCTTCCACACCTCGCCATTCGGCCCGCGGCCCCATTTGGGAGGATCGAGGATGATGCCGTCATAACGCTTGCCGCGCCGCACCTCGCGCGCGGTGAACTTGCCCGCGTCATCGATCATCCAGCGCACCGGCAGATCGGTCATGCCCGATAGCTCGGCATTGGCTTTGCCCTCGGCAACCGATTTCTTCGAGGCATCGACATGCGTCATCCGCGCGCCCTTGGCGGCCAGCGCGAGCGTGCCGACGCCGGTATAGCCGAACAGGTTCATCACCTCCGGCGCGGCCAGGTCCTTGGTCTGCTCGCGCATCCAGCTCCACACCGGCGCCATATCGGGGAAGAAGCCGAGATGACGGAAGGGGGTGGTCTGCGCGGTGAAGGTGACTTCATTCCAGTGCAGCGGCCAGCCTTCGCGCGGCGTCGGCTTCGTATAGTGCCAGCGGCCGCCGCCTTCATCGTCGGGGGCGGGCAGGAACTCGCCATGCGCGTCCCAGTCTTCGGAATGCGGCGCCCACATCGCCTGGGGCTCCGGGCGGATGAAGCGGTAATCGCCATAACGTTCGAGCTTGCGGCCATGGCCGCTGTCGATCAGCGCGTAATCGGCCCAGGGCTCGCCGGTCAGGGTGACGAGCTTCATACTTTTGGTGTCGCGCGTTCGGCGATGTACGCGGTAACCGCTTCGAAGGTCGCGGGCAGCACGTCATAGCGCTCCTGCCGGTCGAACAGATCGCCCGCGCGCGAAGGCACATGGGGCCGCATGCCCGTCGCGCGCTCGACTGCGTCGGCGAACTTGGCCGGGTGCGCAGTCGCCAGCGTCACGATGGGTACGTCGGCCGGCAGATCGGCGCGGCGCGCGGCGGCGAGGCCGATCGCCGAATGCGGATCGATTACCTGACCCGCTTCGGAGGAGGCCCAGCGCATCGCTTCGTTCATTTCGCCCGGCTCGATCCGGTCGCTGACGAATAGCGAGGCCGCGCCATCCAGCTGCGCGTTGGTCAGTCGCATCGCTTTGCTCGATTCGAACCCGGCCATCTGATCGGCAACGCTGCCGCCCGCGAGATCGAACAACAGTCGTTCAAAGTTCGAGCTGACCTGAATATCCATCGATGGCGCTGCGGTGGGCGTAACCGTCCCCGCCGAATAATCGCCGGTCGAAAGCGCGCGGTGAAGGATGTCGTTGACGTTGGTCGCGACGATCAATTTGGCGATGGGCAGCCCCATCTTCGACGCTACATAGCCCGCGAACACATCGCCGAAATTACCCGTAGGCACGGAAAACGCGACCGGCTTCTCCGGCCCCCCCAGCCGCACGGCGGCATAGAAATAATAGACCACCTGCGCCATCAGCCGCGCCCAGTTGATCGAATTGACCGCAGTCACTTGGAAACGTGACGAGAAGTCCGAATCGTTGAACATCGCCTTCACCAGCGCCTGGGCATCGTCGAAGCTACCCTCCACGGCGATGTTGTGGACGTTCGGCGCGAGCACCGTCGTCATCTGGCGGCGCTGGACGTCGGAAACGCGGCCCTTGGGGTGGAGCATGAAGATATCGATGCCCGTACGGCCAGCCACCGCGTCAATTGCCGCGCTGCCGGTATCGCCTGAAGTCGCGCCGACGATGGTCAAATGATCGCCCGTACCGATCAGGAATTTTTCGAACAGCAGCCCGAGCAATTGCAGCGCCACATCCTTGAACGCCAGCGTGGGCCCGTGGAATAGTTCGAGGAGGAAGTGCTGGTGATCGAGCTGCACCAGCGGGGTTACCGCGGCATGGCTAAACCGGCCATATGCCTGGGTGCACAGGTCGCGCAGTTCGGTCTCGCTCAGGTCACCCTCAACGAACGGCAGCATCACGCGCACCGCGGTCTCGACGTAAGAGAGCCCCTTCAGCCCGGCGATCTGCTCGGGGCTGAAGCTTGGCCAATTCTCGGGCACATAAAGGCCGCCATCGCTGGCGAGGCCAGCCAGGGTAACGTCGCGAAAGCCTAGGGTCGGCGCGGTGCCGCGGGTGCTGGTGTAGCGCATGGTGTTTGCGGTTAGCGGTGCTGCGGCCAAGGAGCAAGAAAGCCGAACTTTAGGCGGCTTTCCGGTCCCGCCATTTGAGCGCCAGCACATAGATCACGCCCGCGACCAATGCGAACAGGAACCATTGCACGCCGTACGCCAGATGATTGTTCGGTACGCTGGAGATGTCCGGCGTGCCATTGGCGACCAGCCCATCGGCGGGGGTGTCGGCGATCAGCATCAGGCGCTTGGGGGTCTTGTCGAACAGCGAGGCCAGCATCGATCGGCCATCGGGTGCATGGCTGATCCGGCCCTTTACCGGGCCACCTTTCCACACCGGCTTCGCCATCGGATCGCGCGTGGTGCCGAGTTGGACCATCATGCCCGGCCCCTCGAGACCTCCGGTGCGGCATTCGACGATGAAGCGGAAGCCGGCATTGCCGGCGCCGATCAACTGGCTCGATACCGGCTGCAGGCAAAAGCCCGTCGCCTTGCGGAACAGCAGCGAATCGTCGGGGAATTTGGGGAAGGCGATCTCGGGCTTGGCCGGATTGGCTGCCAGTTGCGCCAATTGCGCTTCCTTCTGCGGCAGGCGGACCGCCAACTGCCACACGCCCAGCCCGATCATGGCGGCCATGACGAGCGCTACGATTGCGGTGGGGATAAGCGGAAAGCGCGGTATCATTTGGGGCCTTTCAGCCGGCCCTCTTCGGCGCGGTTATGATATTCGAGCGCGAGCAACAGCCCCTTGGAGAAGCGCAGGCTCACCAACACCAGTGCCAGCGTCAGCGGAATCCACAGCATCGCATGGATCAGCACGCCCGGTTCGAAAGTGAATTCCACCCAGAGCGCTAGCCCCAGGATCAGCGCGCCGATGCCCAGCGTCATGAACACCACCGGCCCGTCGCCGACATTGAATTTGGAATAATCCAGGCCGCATGCCGGGCATTTGTCGGCAAAGGCAGTGAAGCTCCTGAACAGCGTCTTCGCGCCGCAGCGCGGGCAGCTTCCCCGGATTCCGGAATCAACAGGGGGAGGCAGTGCCGGACTGCCTCCCCCCGATAGTTGGTCGTCTGTGTCGGGCACTTAGCCGCCGTGAACCGCAGCGCCCCAGCCGCCCCAGACGTAGATCGACGCGAAGAGGAACAGCCACACCACGTCGACGAAGTGCCAATACCATGCCGCCGCTTCGAAGCCGAAATGCTGGCGGGGGGTAAAGTGGCCCTTATAAACGCGCACCAGGTTCACGATCAGGAAGATCGTGCCCACCAGCACGTGGAACCCGTGGAAGCCGGTCGCCATGAAGAAAGCGCCGCCATAGCTCGAACCGCCCTCGCTGGCCGCCTTGAAGGGGAAAGGCGCGTGGACATATTCGTACGCCTGAACGCAGGTGAAGATCGCGCCGAGGATGATCGTCAGCCACAGGCCCTTCTTGACGCCGTCATCCTCGCCGACGCCGATCAGACCCCAGAGGCCCTTCATCGCGCCGCCGCGCTGGTTGTGGATCAGCGCATGGTGCGACCAGGTGATGGTGCAGCCCGAGCAGAGCAGGATCAGCGTGTTGAGCAACGGCCACTGCCAAGCGTCGAGCACTTCCATGCCCTTCGGAGGCCAGACGCCGCCCACTGCGTCCACCGTCGAGGGGAAAAGCGAGAAATCGAACCACGCCCAGAACCAGCCGACGAAGAACATCACTTCCGAAGCGATGAACAGGATCATGCCGTAGCGCAGGTGAAGCTGCACGACGGGCGTGTGGTCGCCCGAATGGGCTTCCTGGATCACCTGTGCCCACCATCCGAAGAAGGTGATTGCAACGGCTGCTACGCCGGCGAAGAACACCAGCGTCGCCGCCGGCATCGAATGCATCCACATGATGCCGCCGGCCGCGAGGACGAGCGCAGACATCGCGCCGAACAGCGGCCAGGCGCTGGGCTGCAGGATATGATAATCATGGTTCTTGGCACCGGCCATCGGACGTTCCCTGTTAATCCTGGTTTGTAGCGGCTCTAGCTCGAGGTTTTCGCGGAATCCACCGGATAAAACGTATAGGACAGCGTGATTTCCTGAACGTCCTTGGTATCGGGATCATTCATGATCGCCGGATCGACATAATAGATCACTGGCATCCGCATCGTCTGGCCCGGATCGAGCGTCTGCTCGGTGAAGCAGAAGCACTGGATCTTGGTGAAATACTTGCCGGCAACGGCGGGCGTCACGTTGAACGTGGCGGTGCCGGTGATGGGCTTGTCGCTGGAATTGGTCGCGGTGAAGAATGCCATGTCGCGGCCGCCGATATCGATCGTGTCGGAACGGCGCTCGGGTGCGAACTTCCAGGGCAGATCCTTGCCGACATTGCTGTCGAACGCGACCGTAATCTTCTGGCCGGTCGTGCCCGGTGCGCGGTCGCCGCGCTGCGTGGTTCCGTTCAATCCGGTGACTTCGCAGAACATCCTGTACAGCGGCACCGATGCGAAGCCGAGTCCGGTCATCGTGCAGACGCCGATCCCGGCGAGGATCGCAGTGCGCAGGTTGCGGCTGATCATCCACCGTGCCCCAGCTTAATCTTCACGATCGAGATCGCGAACACCAGGATCACGAACGCGCCGAGCAAGACCGCCATCAGCCTGGCACGCGAGTGCTGGCGGGCGCGGATCATGTTGGTCTCGTCATCGGTCATGCAAACCACCTGTCGGCGACCAGTGCGCCGAAAATGAGGAAGAGATAGAGAATCGAATATTTGAACAGTCGCTTCTCGGGCGCCATCATATCGTCCGCGGTCGAAGTTCGAAACGCCACCTGTGCGGCAAACAGCGCGAACAAGATCGTTCCTGCCAGTGCCACCCAGCCATAGATCGCGCCGACCAGCCCCAATGGCCAGGGCGCAAGCACCGCGGCGGCCATCGGGATCGTGTACAGGCCGATTTGCGTGCGCGTGTTGCGCTCGCCCGCCACGACGGGGAGCATCGGCACGCCGGCATTGGCATAATCGGTCTTCACAAACAGCGCGAGCGCCCAGAAATGCGGCGGCGTCCACAGGAAAATCATCGCGAACAGCAGGATCGGCAGCACGGTCACGTCGCCCGTCGCGGCCGCCCAGCCGATCATCGGCGGAAATGCGCCTGCGGCCCCCCCGATCACGATATTCTGCGGCGTTCGGCGCTTGAGCCAGATCGTGTAAATGAACACATAGAACAGGATCGACGCGGCAAGGATCAATGTCGCGGCCAGATTGATCGCGAAATACATCAGCACCAGGCTGAAGCCCGAAAGCCCCACGCCGAAATGCAGCGCCGATTGCCGGTCCATCCGGCCCGCAGGCAGCGGCCGCCCGGCCGTGCGCTTCATCTTGGCGTCGATATCGCTCTCATACCATTGGTTGAGCGCACCCGCCGCGCCCGCGCCCAGCGCAATGCAGAGGATCGCGGTGAAGCCCAGCACGGGATGAATCGGCACGGGAGCCGCCAGCATGCCGCACAGCCCGGTGAACACAACAAGGCTCATCACCCGGGGTTTGGTCAGCGCCAGAAAGTCGCGCCAGTCGGCGGGAAGCGGGGCGGCAGAGGCAGTCGTCGTTGTCATGATTGCGGGCGCTATAGTGGGGTGGCGCGCGGGGGGGAAGGGTGCGACTCGCCTCAGCGCGCGATGCGGATCAGTTCCTCGATCGTGGCGACCACCAGATCGGGATCGTCCTTGGGGATGAAATGCGACGATTTTGGCACCAGTCTGTGCTCGCCGCGCGTCGAGAGCCGGGCCGCCTCCTCGTGCATCGCCCACCATTCCGCGTCGAGCCTGGCTTGCTTGTCCTTGGCGACATCAGGCCCCGCATTGGATTGTCCGGCGGTGAGCACGATCAGTGGCATCGCACCCCATGAGCGACTGCTGGCATCGACTTCTTTCGATGACGATTCGATGCTGCGCAACTCCGAGGCGGCGGTGCGCTGGTAGCCGGGGCTGAGTTGCTGCGCGCGCCGTGCATCGTTGATCGCGGCGGGCAGTGTCCTGCTCGGCGGATCGATGCAGGGGCGGCTGTCGGGATTGTCCCCCTTAAGGGTGCCCTCCGCGACTCCCTCGGCGCATTTGCCGACGGCATCGACCATGCCCGTCATCTCCGCCGCATAGCCGGAGCTGGCTGCGTCCATCCGGCTGATCATGTGCGGCGTGCTGGGATCTATGAGCAGCACGCCCTTCACGCGATCAGTATTGCGGTCGGCGAAGATCCTTACGTCGATTCCGCCCAGCGAATGCGCGACGAGAATATAGGGCCCATCAATCCCAGCGGCCTTGAGCATTGCCTCAAGATCGCTGGCGATGGCGATGGCGGCGGCGGTGCGCGGCATCGGGCCGGGATCGCTGAAGCCGTATCCGGCGCGGTCATAGCTGCACACGCGCGTCGTCTTGGCGATGCGCGGTTGGATTCCGCGCCACCAGATCGTGTTGGTCGTCCAGCCACCTTCGAGGATTACGGTGGGGCCGCCACTGCCCGTGCAATAGAGATTCATCCGCCGTCCATCGGGAAGCGTCACCAGCCGCTGGGGCGTCGCGTAGACAGTGAGATCCGGTTCGGCGGTCTGCTGGGCCGGGGCGAACAGCATGGCGAGTGCGGCGACGAATGTTAACATCGAAATCCCCTCTTAGCTGCGAGGGCTTAGCCGATTAATCCGCACCACAGGGACTCTATCTTCACCCCAGCCGCTTGCGGTTTGCCTTCACCTTGCGGCGATAGTGGCGCAGCGTTTTCTGCGTGGTCGCGAGCGGCGTGGTGCCAAGCCGGCCCGTTATCAGCGCGGCCTGAAGCTCAATCGCGGCCTGCACTTTTTCAGAAAGCATCCGGCTCGCTTCCTCGTTCGCGCCCGCGCCGCCGGCTGCGATCTTCGCCATGCGCAATCCCATCACGGCAGATGCTTCCATGCCGAGCATCCAGGCATCCATGCCTGTGCTTGCCCAACTGCCATATGGCCATTTGTAGGTCATCGTCGCTCCGTTCGCTCAACCCAACGAGTTGGCCGGCAATTCGGGTCCGTGGGTTTGCGCGGAGGCCGGAGCGCCGACGATGGGAGATCAGGCGACGCCCCGGCCGAGGCTCAAGCGGGGTGCCGCGTGCCTCGGGCGAAGCCATTACATCCACTGTGGACGGAAGCAACTGCGCTATGACGCCAATCGCCCGAGATTGATCGGAATAAGAAAACGCCCCGGAGTTTCCCCCGGGGCGTTCCCTGTTTTTGCAGCCTTTCGGCCAGTCTTAGTGGCGCGAATCGGCGTCGATGACCGGCAGCGTCTCGAACTGATGGAACGGCGGCGGGCTCGACAGCGTCCATTCGAGCGTCGTCGCGCCTTCGCCCCAGGGATTGCCCTCGGCCTTCTTGCCGGCGAGCAACGACTGGATGACGTTCCAGAAGAAGATCAGCATCGAAGCGGCCATGATCATGTAGCCATAGGTCGCGATCTGGTTCCAATGCGCGAGGTTGTTCGGATAATCCGGAACGCGGCGCGGCATCCCCTGCAGGCCCAGGAAGTGCATCGGGAAGAACATCACGTTCACGCCGATGAAGAACACCCAGAAGTGCAGCTGGCCGAGCAACTCATTGTACATCCGGCCCGACATTTTCGGGAACCAATAGTAGAAGCCAGCGAACAGCGAGAACACCGCGCCGAGGCTCAGCACGTAGTGGAAATGCGCCACCACGTAATAAGTGTCCTGCATGTAATCGTCGACGCCACCGTTCGCGAGCACCACGCCGGTCACGCCGCCCACGGTGAACATGAAGATGAAGCCCAACGACCACATCATCGGCGTCTTAAAGCTCATCGAGCCGCCCCACATCGTGGCGATCCACGAGAAGATCTTCACGCCGGTTGGCACCGCAATCACCATCGTTGCCGCGGTGAAATACATCTTCACGCTGACCGAGAGGCCGGTGGTGAACATGTGGTGCGCCCAGACGATGAAGCCGACCACGCCGATCGCGACCATGGCATAGGCCATGCCGAGATAGCCGAAGACGGGCTTGCGGCTGAACGTGGCGACGATCTGGCTGACCATGCCGAAGCCCGGCAGGATCATGATGTACACTTCGGGATGGCCGAAGAACCAGAACAGATGCTGATAGAGGATCGGATCACCGCCATATTGCGGGTCGTAGAATGCCGTGCCGAAGTTACGATCGGTCAGCAGCATGGTGATCGCGGCCGCGAGCACCGGAAGCGCCAGCAGCAGCAGGAAGGCAGTGATCAGCATCGACCACACGAACAGCGGCATCTTGTGCAGGGTCATGCCCGGCGCACGCATGTTGAAGATGGTGGTGATGAAGTTGATCGCGCCCAGGATCGAACTGGCACCGGCCAAGTGGAGCGACAGGATTGCCATGTCCACCGAAGGTCCGGGTTCGCCATAGGTCGATAGCGGGGCATAGACCGTCCAGCCCGTGCCTGCGCCAGCCCCAACGAAGGGAGAGGCGAGCAGCAGCAGGAAGGCGGGGATCAGCAGCCAGAACGAGATATTGTTCATGCGCGGGAACGCCATGTCCGGCGCGCCGATCATCAGCGGCACAAACCAGTTGCCGAAGCCGCCGACCATTGCGGGCATGACCATGAAGAACACCATGATCAGGCCGTGCGCAGTGATCAGCACGTTCCAGAAGTGCAGCGCCTCGTCAAAGGTCGCCGAACCATGAAGGTAGGTCAGCCACGTCGGCAGATACTGGATGCCAGGATGCATCAGCTCGGCGCGCATCAGACCCGAGATCGCGCCGCCGATGATGCCGGCGAAGATCGCGAAGATCAGATAGAGGGTGCCGATGTCCTTATGGTTCGTCGACATGAACCAGCGGGCGAAGAAGCCTGGCTTGTGATCGGCATCATGATGGTCATGCGCGTGATCATGGCCGTGCGAGAGAGCGGTATCGGTCATCTTAGTTTCCCGTGGCGGGCGCGTTGGTCACTGCCGGAGCAGCGGTGGCGTTGACGGTCGCGACGTTGGCGCCAGCGGCGGCATCGGTCGTGTCGTCGGCTTCATTGCCGGCCGGTGTGGCAGCGCTGGTGGTCGCAGCTTCAGGTGCGGGCATCTTGCCGCCCTTCGATGCGACCCATTGTGCGAACACTTCGGGCGAAACGGCTTCCACCGTGATCGGCATATAGCCGTGGCGCGCGCCGCAAAGCTCGGAGCACTGGCCGAAATAGACGCCCGGCTTCTCGATAGTGAAGCTGGTCTCGTTGATCCGGCCGGGGACTGCGTCGAGCTTGATCCAGAATGCCGGGATCGCCCATGCGTGGATCACGTCCTGCGCAGTGGTAAGCAGGCGGATCGGCACGCCGACCGGCAGCACGACGCGCTGATCGGTCGCGAGCAAGCGGGGGCCGTCTGCATCGGTGCGGAAGCGGGTGCCGGCGGGAACGTCGCTCTTTTCCTTGAGCATGTTCGACGTCAGCTGGATGCCGCCATGATCGGGATATTCGTAGCTCCAGAACCACTGGTTGCCGATCGCCTTCAGCGTCACGGCTTCCTTGGGGGCGGGCTTGAACTGTGCCGCGAGCAAGCGGATCGAGGGGACCGCGACGACGACGAGGATCAGCACCGGGATCAGCGTCCACGCGATTTCGATGCCGACATGGTGGCTGGTCTTCGACGGCACCGGATTGGCGGCGCGACGATAGCGGACCACCACCCAGCCCAACAGGATCAGCACGAAGATCGAGATCACGATGATCAGCGGTACGAGGATCGAGTCATGGAACCAGTGCGCGGTGCGGCCATTCGGCGTCACCTGCTCCTGAAGACCGTAACGGCCATCGACCGGCTGGCCGATGCCGGCGACCGGAGCGGTCTTTGGCACGCCAGCGGCGTCAAGTGTCGGATCGGCAATAGCGGGCGCCGCCGCTGCGGGAGCCGCTGCGTTATCGGCCACGGGGGCTGCGCTGTTATCCGCCGCAGCCGGAGCTGCTGCAGGTGCCGCAGGTGCTGCGGCAGGCTCCTGTGCGGTGGCGGGCACGGCAAACGCCATTCCGGCCGCGAGGAAAATCGAAGTCAACCCAAGCATGCGCATCGTCTATATTCACCCTGTTCGCGAGCAGCGCCGAGCAGGGGCCGCGAAACAGCCCCGTTGAAACATGGGCCTATACGCCGCGCTGCCCCATTCTCAACCCTTTTTGCACGTGGTTGCGGTGCGCTGGCGCGAGTCCTAAAGGTCTGCCCCTTCTCCATCGACGAGGAAGCGACTTTGAACGGCGACGCCATTTTGGATGAATTCCGTGACGCGGGCGCGCTGCTAGAGGGGCATTTTATCCTCTCCTCGGGGCTTCGTTCGCCTATTTTCCTCCAGAAGATGCGTATCTTCGAGGATCCTGCGCGCAGCGAGCGGGTCTGCTCGGCCTTGGGCAAGCTGATCCGCGAATCGTTTGGCCCTGTCGATCTGGTTGTCTCGCCAGCCATCGGCGGAATCATTCCCGGCTACGAAACTGCGCGCGCGCTGGGCTGCAAGGCTTTGTTCGTCGAGCGCGAGGACGGTGAGTTCCAGCTGCGCCGCGGATTCGAAGTTCCGGCAGGCGCGCGAATCGTGATGGTCGAGGATATCGTGACCACAGGGCTCTCGTCGCGCGAGTGCATCGCCGCGATCCGCAAGCATCCCGGCGAATTGCTTGGCGCCGCCTGCATTGTCGATCGGTCGAACGGCACAGCGGATGTCGGCGTGCCTTTGGTCTCGCTGCTCAAGATGGATGTCCCTGCATATCCCGCCGACCAGCTTCCACCGGAACTCGCCGCGATTCCCGCGACCAAGCCCGGAAGCCGCGTGCCGGCGTGACGGGCAAGCTGCGCCTTGGCGTGAACATCGATCATGTCGCGACCGTTCGGAACGCGCGGGGATCGGGCTATCCGGATCCGGTCCGCGCAGCCTTGCTCGCCGTCGAAGCCGGTGCCGACGGCATCACCGCGCATCTGCGCGAAGATCGCCGCCACATCACCGATGACGATATCGCGCGGCTGGTGGCGGAACTGACCGTGCCGCTCAATCTGGAAATGGCCGCGACCGAGGAAATGCTCGGGATCGCGCTCAAGCATCGCCCCCATGCGGTGTGCATCGTCCCCGAAAAGCGCGAGGAGCGCACTACAGAGGGCGGGCTCGACGCGGCGGGCCAGCACAATCACCTGGCGCCGATGGTCGCGCAATTGCTCGACGCCGGCTGCCGCGTCTCGCTCTTCATCGAGCCCGACGCGCGCCAGATCGACGCTGCGCTGCGCCTGCGCGCGCCGGTCGTCGAACTCCACACCGGCCGCTATTGCGAGCTCGCCGAAGATGCGCGCGAAGCCGAATTGAAGCGGATCGCCGACGCCGCAGCGCTGGCGGCCAAAGCAGGCCTTGAGGCGCATGCGGGACACGGGCTCACCTTCGACAATGTCGTGCCCATCGCCGCGATCCCGCAGGTGATGGAGCTCAACATCGGCCATTTCCTGATCGGTGAAGCGATCTTCGACGGGCTGACCCCGGTGGTGCAGCGCATGCGCGAGCTGATGGATAGCGCGCGTTGATCATCGGCACCGGCTCGGACCTCTGCAATATCGAGCGAATCCAGTCGTCTCTGGACCGTTTCGGGACTCGATTCGAGCAGCGCGCCTTCACCGAATTGGAGATCGCCAAGGCTGCTCGCCGCCCGCACACCAAGGCCGGAACGCTGGCGAAGCGCTTCGCTGCCAAGGAAGCATTCTCCAAGGCGGTGGGAACCGGCTTCAGGGCGGGCGTGTTCATGAAGGATATCGGCGTGGTCAATTCGTCCTCCGGCGCGCCGACCCTCGCGCTTACCGGCGGCGCCAGAGCAAGGCTTGACGCGATTACCCCTGCAGGCCACGTCGCTAAGGTGCATTTAACGCTAACCGACGATCATCCCTGGGCTTTCGCCATGGTGATCATTGAAGCGGTGAAGGACGAGTGATGGCCGCGGAAGGGGTTGCGTTGGAGCAGGGCGACTATCTGGAGGAAGAGGATACGCGCGCGCGCACCGACTGGTGGGCGGAGCTTCGCGGCGTCTTCTGGCTCGTGCTTGCCGTGCTCGGCTTCCACAGCCTGATCGCCAAGCCTTTTTACATTCCCAGCGAATCGATGATGCCGGGGCTGCTGGTCGGCGATCGGCTGGTCGTGACGAAATATCCCTATGGCTATTCGTTCGTTACCCCAACCTTCCATCTGCTGCCCTTCATGCAAGGGCGCTTCCTGGGTAAATTGCCTGAGCGCGGCGATGTCGTGATCGTCACGCCGCCGGGCACCAAAACCGATTATATCAAACGCGTGATCGGGCTTCCCGGAGACCGGATCGCAGTGCGCGGCGGGATCGTCTATCTCAACGGTGCCCCGGTGCCGCGTCAGGCGATGGGTGCGCGCGACATTCCGGTCGATGCCAACACCCAATGCGACCGCGATCATTATGGCAACAGCCTGGTCCGCGTCGGCGGCCAGCGTTTCTGCCGCGTCGCAATCTATCGCGAGACACTTCCCGGGGGGCGCTCTTATGACACGATTGATATCGGCGTCGGTGCCAGCCGCGGCGACAATTATCCCGAAATCCGGATCCCGCGTGACCGCGTTTTCCTGATGGGCGACAATCGCGATAATTCGGCGGACAGCCGCTATCCGTTGCTGAGCCCGGACGGCAAGCCAGAGGGTCTGGGTGGTCCGGTGCCGTGGGAGAATATCGGCGGGCGCGCCGAATTCATCACCTTCAGTCTCGATGGCAGCGCGACCTGGAACCCGCTGACCTGGGGCAATTCGTTCCGCTCTGGGCGGGCGGGCTCCTCGCTCCATCCCCAGCGCGACGACAAATGAGCGAGCCACTCAACACCAAGGGCGTCGACATCGTCCAGGAGCCCGGCCCGAACGAGATGCGCGATCCGGTGGTGCGCGCCGAACTGAAGCGCGCTTCGGTCTGGTTTGGCCTGGCCATTGCGGTGGCGCTGGTCGTCTTGCTGGTCCAGCCGCTGCTGATCATCTTTGGCGGGCTGGTCTTTGCCTCGATGCTCGATGGTGGCGTGCGGCTGCTGGGCCGCGTCGCGAAGATTCCGCGCGGGCTGCGGCTGCTGATCGTTGTTGTACTGGTGATCGGCTTTATCGGCGGCGTCGTGTATCTCACCGGCGTTCAGATCACCCAGCAGGCCGAGCAATTGCGCGTCACGCTGACCGTGCAGTTCAACCGCGTGACCGGCTGGCTCGATTCGCTGGGGATAATGCCAGGCCGCTCGGATCTCACCGGCATCGCCCAGCAGGCGCTTGGCTCGGTCGGCCGGCTGACCTCGGCGGTTGGCTCGGTGCTCGGCGCGGGCGCGAGCCTGTTGATGGTGATGACGATCGGCTTGTTCGTCGCGATGGAGCCAAAGCTTTATGAGCGCGGGCTGCAATGGATGGTGCCGATCGAGCAGCGCGACCAATTCTCGGTTACCATCGCGCGAATCGCAAAAACGTTGCGCGTGCTGCTCGCCGGGCGACTGGCCGGCATGCTGTTCGAAGGTGTGCTGACCTGGATCCTGCTGTCGATCGCCGGCGTCCCGATGGCGCTGCTGCTCGGCATCATTACCGGCATTCTTGCCTTCATCCCCAATATCGGCGCGTTCGTCTCGGGCGTGCTGATGGTCGCGGTCGGTTTCAGCGCCGGTCCCGATCAGGGCTTCTGGGCGATCGTGATCTATTTCACGGTGCAGACCTTTGATGGTTATGTGCTGATCCCGCTGGTCGCCAAGCACACGGTCGATCTGCCGCCGGCGCTCACGCTGTCAGCGCAGATTCTCGCCAGCACATTGTTTGGCGTGATGGGTCTCGCTCTGGCCGATCCGATGGTGGCGATGATCAAGGTCGCGCTGGAGAGCGAAGCCGAGCGCGCTGCCCGTGCGAGCAGCGGCAAAAAGTCGCGATGGCGACGCGTGCCCGCCGGGGATCCCGCACCCGAGGAACCGTGATGCTGCTCTACGATTATTTCCGTTCGTCCGCGGCATATCGCGTGCGGATAGCGCTCAACCTCAAGGGCGTTGCGTATGAGCGCCGCGAGATCATGCTGCTCGAAAACCAGCAACGCAGCCCGGAGCATCTCGCACGCAATCCGCAGGGGCTGGTCCCCGCGCTGGAAGTGGATGGCGTGGTGCTGACCCAGACGCTGGCGATCATCGACTGGCTCGACACGCGCCACCCCGAGCCGCGCCTGATCCCCAGCGAACCGGTGGCGCGCGCACAGGCACTGGCGCAGGCGATGGTGGTCGGCATGGACGTTCACCCGCTCAACAATCTGCGTGTCATGCGGCGGCTAAAGGCAATGGGTGTTGAGGAAGATGCCCGCAACGATTGGACGCGCCACTGGATCGCCGAGGGTTTCACCGCGCTGGAAGCGATGGCGGGCGAGGGGCCATTCCTGGGCGGCGACGCGCCGGGAATCGCAGACCTGTTCCTTATTCCCCAAATGTACAACGCCCGCCGTTTCGATACGCCGCTGGAGGCCTTCCCCAAGCTCGTCGCAATCGACGGCGCTGCGACAGCGCTCCCCGCGTTCGCTGCCGCGCATCCGGATGCGGTAGCGCCCAAATGAAGATCGCCGGGCTGGCGGCAGGATTGCTGCTCGCTGCACCCGCTCTCGCACAAGAAGCGCCACGCAATCCGGATGAGATCGTGGTTACAGGGCAAGGCCTTGCCCCGCCGCCGGGTGACGCGGCCTATGCCGTGGTCACGATCCCGCGCGAGCGCCTGACCGGCACCGCCAGCGGTCGTCTTGAAGATGCGCTTCGCGACACTGCGGGGCTCGCCCAGTTCCGCCGCTCCGATTCGCGTTCGGCACATCCGACCAGTCAGGGCGTTACGCTTCGCGGGCTCGGTGGCAACGCCTCCAGCCGGGCATTGCTGCTGCTCGATGGCGTGCCGCAGGCCGATCCGTTCGGCGGCTGGGTCGCGTTCCCAGCGTATCTGCCCGAACGGCTTTCCTCGGCGCGAATCACGCGCGGCGGGGGCAGCGGCTATGCCGGGCCTGGCGCGCTTGCGGGCACGATAGAGCTCACGAGCGGTTCGCCCGCCGAACTCGGCACGCTTCAGGCGAGCGCAGCGTATGGCAGCCGCGAAAGCCTCGATGCACGCGCAGTCGGCGCCGTCGAATTGGGCAGCGGCTTCGTCACCGTCGCCAGCCAATATGCGCGCGGCGATGGCTTCATCCCCGTGATCGAAGAGGATCGCGGCTCCGCCGATCGCGCCGCGCCCTATGAGCAGGCCAGCCTCGCCTTGCGCGGCGTGGTCGATTTGGGTGGCACCGAGCTTCAGGCCAATCTCTCAGGCTTCACCGATCGCCGCGACCGGGGAATCGCTTTTACCCAGGTGAAGAGCGAAGGCGCCGACGCCAGCATCCGCCTCGTCCATCGCGGCGCTTGGGGCTGGTCCGCGCTCGCTTATCTCCAGACCCGCAGCTTCGCGAGCGGCTTTGCCAGCATCAACGATGCCCGCAACACCGTCACCGCATCGCTCGACCAATATAACGTCCCCGCAACCGGGATCGGTGGCCGTTTCGAGATCGAGCCCCCCATCGGCGGCGGCGTCACGTTGCGGCTCGGCGGTGATGTCCGGCAGGTCTCGGGCCGCACGCAGGAACTCTACACCTATGTCGCAGGCGCCCCCACCCGCAGCCGCGTCGCGGGTGGCCAAAGCACGACCTTCGGTGCCTTCGCAGACGCAAGCTACGTATCGGGTGGCCTCACGCTCAGCGCGGGCGGCCGACTTGATCGCTGGAGCATCACCGGCGGTTCGCTGGTCGAACGCGCGCTGACGGGCGGCGCAGCGCTGACTGACGCCCGCTTCGTCGATCGCCATGGCACCGAAGCCACCGGCCGGATCGGCGCGGCCTATGATCTGGGCGGGGTGACCCTGCGCACCGCCGCCTATCGCGGCTGGCGCCTGCCTACGCTCAATGAGCTTTACCGACCCTTCCGCGTCGGCGCCGATGCCACCGCCGCCAATGCCGCGCTCGATCCCGAGCGGCTGACGGGGGTGGAGGCCGGCTTTACCTTGCGCGCGTCCGCATTCAGCCTGCGCGGCACCGCTTATTGGAGCCGCCTGACGGGCGCGATCGCCAACGCCTTTGTCGCCAATGGCCCCGGTACGTTTCCCGGCGTCGGCTTCGTCTCGGCTGCAGGTGTCTATCGCCAGCGCCGCAATCTGCCCCAACTCCAAGCCAAGGGCGTTGAATTCGACGCGCGCTACGAAGCTGGCGAGTTCAGCGCCTCGGCATCTTACGCATTCGTCGATTCGAAGATCGGCGCGCTTCGCCCCGCCCAGACCGCGCGCGACCACGCGAGCGCCACTTTGGCGTGGAGCGGCCTCTCGGCCACCGCACGCTATATCGGCCCGCAATTTGAGGATGATCAGAATCTTCGCCGCCTGAAAGGCGCCTTCACCCTCGACGCAAGCGCCGCGCTCCCGCTCACGCGCAGCCTCGCCCTCGAAGCCCGCGCCGAAAACCTGGCCGATGCTCGCATCGAAGCCGGAATCAGTGGCCCCGGCGTGATCGAACGCGCCTCGCCAAGAACCCTTTGGCTAGGGCTGCGCCTGCGCTTGCACTAGCGAATCGAACAAAGCGAGATATTCGACCACCGGATCGCCTCCGGCCATCACCGGCGCAGGCCGCGCTCGCCCCGGCACCAGCCAATGATCGAGCGCGGCGACCAGCCCGTCCGCATCGTCACGCGCCAATACCGTCCCCAGCGCATCCGAAGTCACGATCTCGCGCACTGCTACGCTCGAGTTCGTAGTCACCACCGGCGTTCCCACCGACAGCGCCTCACGCAACACACCCGGCACGCCTTCATAATCCGAGGTCAGCACCGCCAGCGCCGCGCCTTGCAAAGCGGGCAGGGGATCGCCCGCATGGCCCGGCATCGAAACGCGGTCGCTCAGTCTCAGAGTTGCCACCTGCGCCTCCAGCGCGGCGCGCGCGCCGCCTTCGCCGAGCAGCAGCAATTTAATCTCCTGATCCGCCAGCCGGGGCAAAGCCGCGAGTAGCCGATCCCAGCGCTTCTGCGGCTCCAGCCGGCCCACGCCGATCATGTAGCGCCCCTCCGGCAACGCCACCGGCACCGCATCGGCGCGCGAAGTCGCAGGCGGGTTGGCGATCACATGCACGCGATCCGCACCAATCCGCATCTCGGCAATCGCTTCCGCGGCCATAGCGGGCGTCATCGCGACCACCGCATCCAGAAAGCGCGGATGCAGCCGCAGCCAGCGCCGATAGGCCCATGCTGCACCTGCGCCCAATTCGGGCCGGACCAGGGCATTGGAAACCTTCGCCACAATCGGCGGACCGCCCGCGCCCAGCCGCAGCCGCGTCAGCGCAGCCACGCCGCTATAATGATTGCCGGGGCAGAAAATCACGTCCGGGCGAACCGCGCGGACATGATCCGCCAGCGAAAACAGCGCCGAATATTTCGCGCTTCCCAACTCGATCAGCTCGATCCCCTCCGGGATCTCGGCTGCCAGCGGCCCTTCGCGGCTGCCCAGCACCAATATCACCCGGCGCCCGGCCTTCAGCCAGCCATCGGCCATGCGCAGCATCGCACGCTCCACGCCACCGCCCTGCAAACGCTGCGCATAGGTGAGAATAATCTGTGCGTTTTTGGAATAGGTGCAGTGCAACATAAACCCTTGTAGAATGCCTCGAGAGCGCCCAGATCGCTCCCGTAATAAACCGTGGTCGTCCGCCAATCCGTCGCTTGGTCGCATTTTGGGAGCAACTGGTTTGCGACGCTATGGAAACAAAACGAAATTCGTTCGTCGTCCCGGTAGCGGAACACATAATCCGTGAATGAAGCAAATTTGGAGGCTTCGGTGAACACAGGTGTTGTCGAAGCCTCGCATGCTGCGGTGCCCGACCTTGCAGGCTTAGAGCCCGTCGAGAAGATCAAGCGCCGTTGGCCCGTGATCCTCGGTGGCGCATTGACGCTGCTCATGATTCTGAGCCTGGGCCGCGAGCTTTTCGGTTCGGGGCTGGCGGGGCTCACCCGCAGCCTGCCCAGCAATCCGCTCTTCTACATGGTTTTCCTGGTCTATTATCTGGGCCCGCCGACCTTCGATTATGTGATTTTTCGCCGCTTGTGGAACATCCCGCTCGACGGGATGGCCGCACTTCACAAAAAGCGTATCTCGAACGAGGTTCTTCTCGGCTATTCGGGCGAGGCCTATTTCTATGCCTGGGCGCGTCAGCGCACGCAGATGGTCGCGGCGCCCTTTGGTGCAGTGAAGGACGTGATGATCCTGTCGGCGATCGCGGGCAACGCAGTCACGCTGGCGGTCATGGCGATCGCGCTTCCGCTCTGCATCGAATTGCTCACGCCGACCTATCAGAATTACGCGTATGGCTCGGTCGCGCTCATCATCGCGATGTCGGTGCCGTTCCTGATTTTCTCGAAGCGCGTCTTTTCGCTGCCTGCGCGCATGCTCGGCTGGGTGTTCAGTATCCACTGCACGCGCATTGTCGTCGGCTCGGTCCTGATTGCGCTCGCCTGGCACTTTGCAATGCCGACCGTTCCGATCGGTGTATGGCTGTTGATGGCGGCGGGCCGTCTGCTCGTCTGGCGCTTGCCGCTGGTCCCGAACAAGGAACTCGCTTTCTCGTTCATCGCCGGCATCGTCATCGGTGAGGGTCAGGCGCTGTCGGCGCTGATGGCGCTGATCGCGGGTCTTACTTTGCTGTGCCACATCGCCCTGATTGGCGGGTTCAGCATTCAGGCGCTGATGGCCAAGATCAAGGCATGATTGCGCGCGGGGCCCTGACGGCGATTGCCTGTACCAGCGGCGCCATCCCGGCGCTTGCGCAGGTCGATGCTGTCGAGGGCAATTGCTCTTTGGTCTCGGGGCCGATGCTCCGCGTCAATGTCGAAGGGTTGATGGACCGCACCGGCCGGCTGAAGGTCGAAGTCTATCCCAACAACGAAGATGATTTTCTGCGCGACGATACCGGGCTGAAGAACGATCGCCGCCCGTTCCGCCGCGTATGGATGGACACGCCGGTGCATGGTTCGGTCGCTGTATGCATCCGTGCGCCCTATGCTGGGCAATGGGCGGTGCTGCTGACGCATGACCGCGATGGCAAGAACAAGTTCAATTTCTGGCAGGATGGCGCGGGCTTCCCGAGCAACCAGCGCCTCGGCCGCACCCGGCCAAAGGTGCGCCAGGCGCTCGTCAATATTCCGCAACAGGGCGGCCAGATCACGATCCGGCTGCAATATCTGCGCGGCCTGGGCGGCTTCGGCCCGATGGATGACTGATCCCATGCGTATCGTTGATCTCAACGAATTCTATTCGCCCACCGGCGGCGGGGTTCGCACCTATCTCGATCGTAAGATGGGGATCATGGCCGATATGGGTCATGAGCTGATCGTCATCGCGCCTGCGCTGGAAAATTCGATCGAGGAACGCCCGGGTGGCGGCAAGATCTATTGGCTGAAATGCCCGCCGCTGATCTTCGACAAGAATTACGGCATCTTCGTTCATGACGAGCCCGTCTGGGCGCTGCTCGACGCGCTTAAGCCCGACGTGGTCGAATGCTCCTCCACCTGGCTGCCGGCGTGGACGGTCGCCCGGTGGCAGGGCGATGCGGTGAAAGTGTTCTTCGCGCATGGCGACCAGATCGGGGCCTATCCGCAGCGTTGGCTCGATGCCGTGGCAACCCCGCGTCAGGTCGAGCGCGCGTTCGATTTCTACACCCAATATATGAACCGCTTCCTGAAGCATTACGACGCGTTCGTTACCAACGGCCCCGCGCTAGCCAAGCGCTTCCGCCGTCGTGGTCAGACCGTCCATGCTTCGATGGCGCTCGGTATCGAGCGCCAATGGTTTTCGCCCGATCAGCGCGACGAGCAATTGCGCGTGGCGTTGCTGGAGCAGCTCGGCCTGCCGCCCGAAGGGCATTTGCTGCTCGGCCTTGGCCGCCATCACAAGGAAAAGCGCTGGCCGCTGGTGATCGACGACGAACC
>JAZKJE010000032.1:33155-41722 GCA_040384525.1 Pseudomonadota bacterium | reverse complement strand
GCTTGTCGGCGCATCGGAAAGCTCGGCCTGGGCACGCAACGTCTATCAGGGGCTCGCGCTGACCGGCGCGACGGACGGGATTCGAGTCGTCAATCCTTCGGGCCGCAGCTTTTTCGACATTCCCGCCGCCGCGTCGCTTAGCGATCTCGATGAAACGCCTGATCTTGCCTATCTGTTCGTTGGACCTGATCGGATCGAAACCGTGCTGCGCGAAGCTGCCGCAGCGGGCATCCGTAACGCCGTCATCCTCGCCGCCGGGTTCAGCGAAGCTGGAGAGGCTGGCCTGGAGCGGCAGCGGCGCCTCGCGGCGCTTGCGATCGAACTCGACATGACGCTGCTCGGCCCCAATTCGCTTGGCTTTGTAAGGCCGGGCGTGGCGGCGCCTTATGGGTCAGGGATACGCGGGCCGCTGCTGAACGGATCGTTGGGGCTGGTGCTGCAAAGCGGATCGCTGACCAGTGCGCTGATGCCCTTCGCGCTGGGCCGCGGGATTGGGTGCAGCCTGTTGGCGGCGGTCGGCAATGAAGCCGTGGTCACGTCGATGGACGTGTTCGACTATCTGCTCGGCGATGATGACACGCGGGCGATCGGGCTGTTCCTGGAAACACTGCGCGAGCCGGACCGCTTCATGGCGCTGACCTATCGCGCGCTGGAACGGGAAGTCCCGGTCATCGTCCTAAAGGCCGGGCGCAGCGATGCCGGCAAGCGGGCAGCCACTGCTCACACCGGCGCGATCGCGAGCGACGATGCGGTCGTCGATGCGGCGTTCCGCCAGGCCGGCGTGATCCGCGCCGACAGCCTTGAGGAGTTCATCACCACGGCGGGCCTGCTCGCGACGCAGCGGCGCTGGCCGGCCGGCCGCCGCATGGCGGTCGTGACCTCGTCGGGCGGCGGCAGTAATCTGATCGCCGACCGAGCGAGCGCGCTCGGCTTTGCCCTGACCGAGATGTCGCCCAGCACCGCCGAGCAATTGCGCGCAGTGTTGCCGCCATTTGCGTCGATCCAGAACCCGCTCGACGTTACCGGTGCGTGGATGTCGAGCGCCGGGGCAAGCGTGACCAAGCCCGAAGACAATGCGCTGGCGCTGGTCGCGGCCGATCCCGAATATGATCTGGTCGTCCATGTGATGACCGCGCTCCCGCAGGAAGCGCAGGCCGATCCGGCGGGCGTCGAGGCGCGGATTGCTGGGCTTGCCGAGTTCATGCGCGACGCCGCGGTGCCGCCCTTCACGCTGTCGCTCGTCAGCCTGCCGCTGGGCGACTATCCGCGCGAACTGCTCGCACGCAACGAGATCCATTTGCTTGGTGGCATCGAGCTTGGCCTTGGCGCGATCGCGCACGGGGTTCGCTGGAGCGAGCGGCGCGCGGCAATCCTCGCCGCAGGCCGTGAGGGCGATATGCAATCACTTGCGGCAAGCCCGCCGGTACCCATTATTGGCGGCGTGTGGTCGGAAAACGATGCCCGCATCTGGCTGGGCAGTTTCGATGTCCCGTTCGTGCCGGCGGAGCTGGTGCGTTCGGCGGACGATGCCGCTGCGGCGGCAGAGCGGCTCGGCTTTCCGGCGGTCGTCAAAATCTGCGAGCCGGGGCTTGCGCACAAGTCCGATGTCGGCGGCGTGGCGTTGCGGTTGCAGACGGCCGATGCCGTGCGGGAGGCGTTCGATCGCGTTGTCTCGGCAATTTCCGGAGGACGGGAAGCTTTAGTCTCGCCGATGCGGCAGGGCGGGGTCGAGCTACTGGTCGGCGTCAGCAGCGATCCCACCTTCGGGGCGGTGCTTACCGTCGGCCTTGGCGGCGTCTGGGTCGAGATCATGCACGACGCGTCGATCCGGGTGCTGCCGGTGTCGCGCGAGACGATCTTGGAAATGCTGCACGATCTGCGCGGGTTTCCGCTGCTGGAGGGCGCGCGCGGCGGCGTGCGTGCCGATCTGGACGCGGTGGTCGATGCGATATTGAGCGTTGCCCAGGGTGCGCTGGCACTGGGCGACCGGCTCGAAGCGGTAGAGGTCAATCCGCTGCTGGCGTTCGAACAGGGTGCCGAAGCGCTCGATGCGCTGGTCATCACGAGGGAGTGAAGCGACAGATGGCCAAGGTGCAATTCCCGGTAGAGGCCGGGCACATCATGATGTTTGCCCGATCGCTTGGCGATGATAACCCGGTCTATCGCGACGCGGACGCCGCTGGCGGGGTGATCGCGCCGCCGACGTTCATCATCGCCGCCGCCCAGTTCGATCCCGATTATGGCGCGCGCCCGAAGCCGGGCCAGCCATGGAAGGGTTCGGGCAAGGAGCCGAGCGGCGCGCCCGCGGCGGAGAAGGGTGGCGGCACCGGTCTCTACGCCGAGCAGCATTTCGAATATCACCGGACGGTTCGCCCCGGCGATGTGCTGACCAGCGACAGCTTCCCCGGCAAGCAATGGGAAAAGGTCAGCCAGCGGGCAGGGACGCTGAAATTCAACGAGACGGTAACCGAGTGGCGCGACGCGAACGGCGAGCTGGTCGTGACGTCGCGCAAGGTGCTGGTGCTGACGTCTCGCACCGTGGCGGGAGATTGACGATGGTTTTGGCAGCAGGCAGCGCAAAGCCGGGCGATGCGCATTCGGCGATCGTGGTGGAAGACCTCAAGCGCACGATGCTGGTGCAATATGCCGGCGCTTCGGGGGACTATAATCCGATCCACACCGACGAGATCTATGCGACCCAGGTCGCCGGCTATCGCACGGTGTTTGCGCACGGCATGCTGACCATGGGGCTGACCGCCAAGATGCTCACCGATCATGTCGGCGACGGGCGGCTGACGCGCTACGGCGTGCGCTTCACGCGGCAGGTCTGGCCGGGCGACACGCTGACCGCCAGCGCGGCGGTGACTGCCGTGACGCGGGCCGAGGACAGCGAGATCATCGAGTTCGACGTGCGCACCATCAATCAGGACGGCGTGGAAGTGCTGAGCGGCTACGCAACCGCCGCGCTGCCGCTCGCGTAACAATCAGGAGAGAATTCGTGGTCGCACTTGAAGGGAAGGTCGCCGTCGTGACAGGCGCCGGTCAGGGGATCGGCCGCGCCGTGGCGCTGGAAATGGCGCGGCACGGCGCGAAGGTGGTGGTCAACGATATCGGCGCTTCGCTCGACGGCCAGATGGGCGCGGGGCGGCCGGCCGAGGATGTCGTCGCCGAAATCCGCGCTGCCGGGGGCGAGGCCGCAGCGAGCTTCGACAGCGTGTCCGATTGGGATTCCGCGCACCGGATCATCGACACCGCGCTCGATTGCTTCGGGCGAGTCGACATAGTCGTCAACAATGCCGGCATCCTGCGCGATTCCATGTTCCACAAGATGGACAAGGACGAGTGGCAGGCCGTGATCGATGTGCATATGGGCGGCAGCTTCTTCGTCAGCCGTGCCGCGGCGGCGCGGTTCCGCGCGCAGGAATCGGGCAGCTTCGTGCACATGACGTCGACAGCCGGATTGTTCGGCAATCTGGGGCAGGCGAATTATGCTTCGGCGAAGCTCGGCATCACCGGTCTGTCGCGCGTCATCGCGCTAGAGATGGGGCGGTATAATGTGCGATCCAATTGCATCGCACCCTCGGCGGCGACGCGGATGACGGAAAGTGTGCCGGTCGCGCCCGGCCAGGAAGAGGCTCGCGCGGCACGCCTCGCCGCGATGCCCGCCAAGTCGGTCGGAACCCTGGCGGTCTATCTGGCGAGCGATGCCGCGGCCGAGGTGAGCGGCCAAGTGTTCGGCGCGCGGGGCAATGAAATCTATCTGTTCAGCCAGCCGACGCTGGTGCGGACGCTGCACAACGCCAACGAATGGTCGCCCGAGAGCATGGCGGTCGCCATTCCGTCGCTCAAGAACCAGTTCGAATCCTTGGTGCGCATCCGCGACGTGTTTCCCTGGGACCCGATGTAGGCCCGACAGGGCTTATGAGAGCGGGGAAGGCGGCACCTTCGCCTTGCGCAGCGGCCGGAGCTCGACCTTCATCATCCAGACCATGGCCGCAGCGATAACGGGGATGACCGCGAACAACGCGAATGCGGATCGGTAGGATCCGTCCATGTCGTGGAGCCGCCCCATCAGCCACGGCCCGATCGCATAGCCGACATAGTGGATCGCCGTGTAGATCCCGATGAGCGTGCCGTAATTCTTGGTGCCGAACGCATGCTTGGTCAGCACCATGGTATCGACCAGCAGAGCAGTATGACCCGCAGCGCGCACCACGATATAGGCCATGAATATCAGCGGATTACCAAGGAAGAGCGCCAGCAGCGATCCGATGCTGATCAGGACATAAAGCGCTGCTGCGCCTTTGTTCGATGAACTGTCGAGGATGTTGCCGACGATCACCCGGCAGACAACGCCGATGACGCCCATCGCACTGATCCCGAGGGCCGTCGTTTCGCGCGACAGGCCTGCATCGTTGAAGATCAGGACCTGATGCTGCGTAAACGCCTGATCGGCTATCGCCACAAGCATGGCTGCACCCGCGAGAAGCCAGAATTCCCGCATGGCCGCGATTTTTTTTAGAGCCTGGCGTGAGTTTGCGCGCGCGGCGGCTCGGCTGGCCTTGAGCGCGACAAGTTCTTCACCGGCCGGCCTGGATTTCGAAAAGACAGTGTCGCCGTCGGCGAAGCCAACTCTGAAGAACGGCAGGAACATGATCGGTATCGCGACCAGCCAGGTCCCGAGCGACATCGCGGCGATGCCATAGCGCCAGCCGAACGAACCGATCAGATAGGTGATGACCAGCGGGACGAGGGCCGCGCCGATGCTGCTTCCCAGCATCGCCAGGCCCATGGCCGTGCCCTGCGATGCGTCGAAGGTCCGCGATATGAGAACCTTGATCGCGACAAATGCGCCCGGCCCCGCGAAACCTAGCAGGACGCCGGTCAGATAATATTCGGAGAGGGTCGATACCCAGAGAAAATTGACAAGCGCCAGCGCACCCGAGGCAATCGACAGGATAAGCATGACCCGCACGCCGATCACGTCGATGAACCGACCGACGATCAAGGCCGCCACGGTGCCGGTCAAATATTTCGCGGAGGCGAGCAGCGTGGCCTGCTCCCGGGTCCAGCCGAACTCGCCGATGACTTCGCTGTAGATGAAGGGCAAAGCGAAGGAAGGAGCAGCAAAGCCGAATAGCAGGCAGCAGAAGGCAACGGCCAACTGGCGCCAATTCTGACGCAGTTCCCCGCGAACCTCCTCGTCGAATCTAAACACGTTGCCTCTCCTCGAATCGATTGGGAATCGCGAACGCAGATGACGAATTTGGGCGCAATAACGCGCTCTGGACGCGGGATATTGCGTCACACGGGACGTCAAAAGCGCGCGGCATGCTACGCTGGCGATTCCGTGGGAGTTCCGATCTTGTCATCGCCGGGATGATTTGTGATTTACGTCTGCTTTTAGGATGGCGGCGACCTGCCGATCGATGAATCCCATCACATGGATCGGGAACAGGAGGCCAAACGCATACCAGCTCCAGGCCGGGGTTGGAGCCCGATCTCGCGGCAATCTGCCTCCTCGACCATTGCGATATCCTCTCCCGGCTTTTGCTGAGACCTCGCTAGGGCAGCGAAGTGCCAGACGACCCGCTATGGCCGCATCGTTTTTCTGACATCGCGCAACTGACGCGAGCCAGCTTTGGCCATAGCGACAGATGGCTCTCGCCAGATTTCCGATCCAATCCCGTCTTTATATCGAGTATAATTCCCCCTTATGTTCAGTGTGCTGTGCGGGATGTATTTTCTCTGATTGGTGTCGCCGTGAAGTTCCGGCGAAGCGCCACCGTTCTCGCGAGACGGCAGGTCACAAGCCATCATCGCCCAACCGCGGGGCCGGCGCACGCAACTGAGTGGAAAAATGATCGACCTGCGACATCTCAGGCAGGCCGAGGCCCTGCTACTGCGCGTGGCCCTTAGTCCGCCGCCTGCTGACTTAGCCCAGGACGCGCAGAGCGAACGCCGTTGCAGCAGCAAGGCCGTCCTGCCCAACGCTATGTCCCACACCGGGGGAAACGTGGGTCTCGACCGTGACGCCGGCCGCAGCGAGCGCCGTCGACGCCAGGTCCATCGAGCGGAACGGCACGACGTCGTCATCGGTGCCGTGGATCAGGAGCACTGGCGGATGGCTCTTGATCTCTGCCTCCAGGTGCTCAGGTGCGACCAGCATGCCCGAGATGCCGACGATGCCCGCAATAGATTCCGTACGACGAAGGCCAACGTGCAGCGCCATCATCGTCCCCTGGCTGAAGCCGATGAGCAGGACGCGGTCGCTCGGCAGGCCAGCCTCTTCGCGCGCGTGCGTGATGAAAGTGTCCAGAGCCGGGGCTGCTGCGGCGGCACCGGCGGCGCGCTCGGCCATCGAGAACGTCTCGATTGGCCACCATTGATAGGCGGCGGCCATCCCGCCCATCCGCGACGGCGCGTTGGGCGCGACGAACGCTGCGTTGGGAAGTGCCGGCTGGATCATACGCGCCAGCGAGATCAGATCGTCTCCGTTCGACCCGTAGCCATGGATCAGGATGACGAGCGCCGTCGCCTTCGAGCCGGATAGTGGAGCGAGGCGGGGACCGTCCAGCGGCATGGGAACCCTTCGAAACGGAGATGCTGGAAGCAAACCGTTCCGTTTTCGGAGACTGCAGGGGAACGTCGTCAATTCGTGATTATTTGTCGCGTTCAGCGCGCTTGCGATCGGCCTTTCGCGCACGGCTTATTGCTGCTGCGCGCTCACGCGCTCTCTTTTCCGACGGTTTCTCATAATGACGACGCAGCTTCATCTCGCGATAAACACCCTCGCGCTGCAGCTTCTTCTTTAAAGCGCGAAGGGCTTGATCGACGTTGTTGTCGCGGACGATGATCTGCATGTTAGTCTGGTTTCCAGCTGATATGGCTTTGGTCGATTCGCGCGGCTCTACAGGCAGCGCGCGGCTAAGCCAAGTGGAGCAGATCGCGGACGATGCGGATCAGCGCTGCAAATCGCCGCGGCTGACCCCTGCCGGTACCGAGCTGTGGGCAAAAGCGATAAGTATCCGTTATCGATCCGGGCGGCGATACTCTTTGTTGCATAACTCTCGCGCCGATACTTCTCCGCCGCGGGCATTCCGGGAAGAGGGCGTTTTCCAGGGGGATCTCGGCGAGGCTCTGGCCGTGCCCATGGTTGCCTGAGCCCAATATCTTTCTCACGATGATCGAGCACCTCGTTGCCGCACGCTCGCAAGGGCGCGGCCAACTGAGCAGCGGGATGGTGCAATAGAAATTTGCCTGGCAATTCGCTAGGGCGACCGTTCGGCCTTGCGAACCAGCGGGTTTATTGTTGGAGAACGCGTTGTGGCGCCTGTGCGAGTGGATCCGGACAAGGTGCGCGAGTTCCCGGATGCCGGTGCCTTCTACGCCTGGCTCGGCAAGCATCATGACAGCGAGGACGAGCTTTGGATCAAGATCCACAAGGTCGCGTCGGGGCTGCCTTCGATTACGCCCAAGGAGGCTATCGATGTGGTTTTATGCTGGGGCTGGATCGATGCGATCCGCAAGAGCTTCGACGACAAGAGCTACCTGCAGCGCTACACGCCGCGGACGCCCAAGAGCATCTGGAGCCAGATCAACGTCGACAATGTCGCCCAGTTGATCGCCGAGGCGCGAATGACCGAACATGGCCTGCGCGAGGTGGAGAAGGCCAAGGCAGATGGGCGCTGGGACCGGGCCTATGGCAGCGGCAAGGGCATGAAGATACCCGGCGACCTGCAGGCCGCTATCGATGCCGAGCCGGCGGCCAAGGCGATGCTGGCGAAACTCACCGAGCAGAACCGCTTCGCGCTGGCATTTCGCACGCACAATATGAAAACCAAGGCGGGCAGGGCGAAGAAGATTGCCGGGTTCGTCGAGATGCTCAAACGCGGCGAGACGGTGTACCCGCAGAAGGAGCGCTGAGCGGGTACGCTTAGCCGGTTCGGTGGGGGAAGGCCTACCGTTATCGTCCTGTCCGAAATGTACAATCTGCGCGTGTTGCTCTGCCCTACGCCTCTTGGACGAAGCGATCGACAAGGGAGAGTTTTGATGCACAAGCTGCGGATTGCGGGCGCGCTGGCGCTGGGTTGCCTGGGTCTTACCTTTGCGTTGCCGGCGAGCGCCGGTACCGGCTGCAATGGGGTCATCAATCCGTTCGTCTGGGGCTGCGCGCCCTGGGACAATAATAACGGGCCGAAATACCCTTATTATAAGAAGAACCCGGTCTCGATTCCGGCGAACAAGGCGCGGATAGAAATGCATAATGGCGCAAAAATGGTCCGCGATCTGCGCACCAATCAGCTCATGCCGTTCATCAGCACGAATGGCGCCACTATGGTCGCAGCGGGCGGCGGAAACTGATTGTCAGTCCGGGTGTGAAAAGCCTGCCTTTGCCATGATAGCCGATCATTGGGTCGATTTCCTGCGTGTGCTCACCCTGATCGGGCTGAGCTATGGCGCGTGGCAGGGATGGCGCAACCGGCCGCCGAGTTTCCGGCACGAGGGCCGGAAATATTATCATCTGCGCGATGGGCGATTCTGCAATCGCTGGTGTGTGATCGTTA
>JAZKJE010000032.1:20367-33145 GCA_040384525.1 Pseudomonadota bacterium | reverse complement strand
CGACGGCTGACGCGTTCCACAGAGCTTCGTCGGGGCTGCAAGCGGACGGCAAGTTCCAGACCACCCCGCACCATAAAGCGCGCCCCAGGGCACAGCTCCGATCATAGAAAAGGCCGCCGCGCTCTTTGAGCGCGACGGCCGTTTCCCCCTTTAATTTCGCTACCTTACATCTTGAAGCGGGCACCAAACAAGATGGTACGGCCGAAGTGGTTATACTCATAGTTCCGATCGGCATCGAGATCGGTGTAGCGCGAGCGATACGCGTCGGTGAGGTTCACGCCTTCGACCGATAGCTCCAGGTTTTCCATGATCTTGTAGCGGACCGATGCATCGACGTTCACCGCCTTGTTATAGCCCTCAAACACGTTGCCGGTGCCCGAGTTGGTATCCACGTAGGGGCCGCGATAGCTGCCCGAGATACGGGCGCTGAACTTCGAATCCTCGTAATAGAGCGTGCCGTTGAACGCGGTCTTGGACAGGCCGAACAAAGTCGAGCTGCGCGTTGCCGCGATGTTGGCGCCGCCCGGTGCGATCGACGGTCCGGCGACGGTGTAGATCGCCGAGGAGTCGACGAAGGTCGCGTTGACGATGCCGCCGAAGTTGCTGAGGAAGCCGGGCAGGAAGGTGAACGGCGCCTGGAGCGAAACCTCCATGCCCTTCAGGCTGGCGCCAGTGCCGTTGACGTTGCCGGTGATCGTCCAAATCTGGCCCTCGGGATTGATGAAGGCCGGCGAGCTGGGCGGAAGCACCGAAAGCGGCAGGCCGGTCGAGGCAAAGGTGCCGCTGCGTGGCTGATTGACCGGGAAGCTCTCGATATTCTTCTTGAACACCGCGATCGAAGCGATCGATTGCGGCGCGAAATACCATTCGAGCGCAAGGTCATAGGCAGTCGCGCGGAACGGATCGAGGAACGGATTGCCGAAAGTGACGCGGTAGTTGAAGCCATCGACCGAGCCGCCGGGGGTGAGATTGCCCAGGGTCGGCCGGGTGATAACCTTGCCGATTGCGCCGCGGATGATGACGTTCTGGGTCGGATAGAGCGCCACGTTCATCGAGGGCAGCCAATCCTCATAGTCGCGCTTGACGTTGACGAGCACGCCGCTGCTCAGGCCGCTTGAGCTTTGATCGGTGCGGGCATAACGAACGCCGCCGTTAAACGCGTAATCGAGGCCGAAGATGTCACCCTTGGCGTCGAACTGCAGATAGCCGCCCTTCACTTCCTCGGTCACGCTGCGGTTGTTGCCCGCATCGAGCGCCGGGGTGCGGTTGTAGAGGCCGGTAAAGGCAGCAGAGCGGGCGATATTGGGCACCAGCCAGGTGTTGGTGTTGCCCGAAGGCTGGCCGGCATCGCCCAGCGTGAAGCTCTCGCTGAGGCCGGTGGCCGGGAAGCCGTAGATTGCGGCCGGGCCAAAGGCGGAAGAAGCCGAGCAGGTGATGGTACGCAGCACGATGTCGAGCCCGCCATTGCCGCAGACCACAGCGTCCCGCGTATAGGCTACCGAGTCGAACTGGAACTTGCGGTACATCGCGCCCGCCTTGAGCGTGAAGCCTTCCGCCACATCCCATTCGGTGCGCAGTTGCAAGTTGCGGAACTTGTTGGTGACGTTCGACGGGCGATCGCGGATTTCGGCGAGCTGGAAGTTAGATTCCTGCGTAACGCTGGTGCCGAAAGTGAGCTTGGGCGACCACATGTCGCGATAGTCGAACGAATAATTCTGCGCATCGCGATCGTCGAACACGAAAGTCGTCTCGACCGGGATGTCCGCGTCGGACTTGGAGACGCCGCCCATCAGCGTGAAGCGGAAGCTGTCACCGATCTCCTGATCCCAGCTGCCGCCGACCTGATAGAAGGTCGTATCGGATTTGCGCAGATAATGCTCGGTGCGGACCCATGCATCGTTGAGCGTGCCGGTCACCATCGTGTTGGTCGAATCGACGGTGAAGTTGGTGAGATCGATCGAGCGCTCGTTCGAACGGAGCAGCACTTCGCCCCATTTCTCTTCGCGAGTTTCCTTGAAGCGCGAGAAGAGCGCATCGATCGAGATCTTGGTGGCTTCGCTCGGCGCCCATTGCACGCTGCCAGTCAGGCCCAGGCGCTCGCGATCGTGGCGCACTTCGCCGTAACGCGGAATGCGCGGATGGAATGCCAATGCGGCCTGATCGCACACTGCACTGGGGCGATAGACGCCGCCGGCATTCTGTACGGGCGTGCCACCGGCAGCAGCGGTGTACCAGCAGGGTGTGCCGTTGACCGAGTCGAAGCGCGCCTGCGCCCAGCGGACGCTGTTATTACCAAGCTCGAGATTGTTGGTCTTTTGGTAGGCGCCCGAAATGGCGACGCCGAAGGTGCCGTCCTCGTTCTTCCACGAGAGCAGACCGGCGATGCGCGGGCCGACCTTCTTGCTCAGATCGTTATAGCTGCCCTGCACATTGGCAACCGCGGTGAAGCCGTATTTGCCGCCCAGCGGATTGCCGGTGTTGAGATCGACCACGGCACCCAGCGAACCTTCGTCCAGCGACGGTTCGGCGGTCTTGTGGACGACGAGGCTGTTGAACAGCTCGGATGCGAACACGTTGAAATCAAATGCGCGGTCGCGGTTGGCAGCGGCGCCGTCCGTAGAGGTCGCGACGGTTTCGAGGCCGTTGACGCGGACTCGGGTGAATTGCGCGCCCAGGCCGCGAACAGTGATCGCGCGGCCTTCGCCGGCGTCACGCTGGATGGACACGCCCGGAATACGCTGGAGCGATTCGGCGAGATTCTGATCCGGGAATTTGGCGATATCTTCCGCGACGATCGCATCGACGGCCGAAACCGAGTTGCGCTTTACGTTGATCGCAGCGCCCAGCGACTGGCGGAAACCGGTGACAACAATGCCCGGCTCGTCCTGCGCGGGTTCATCCTGCGAAGCGGCGGGAACGTCCTGTGGCGTGGCGGCGAGGGGTGTCGCGAGCTTGTCATCGCGCTTCGGTGCAGCGGTGTCATCGGAAAGCGCGGCAGCGAAGGCCGATGCGGGGGCGAACATGCCCAAAGCGAGCGCCACCATCGAAGCACTGCCAAGCGCCTTAGAAACCAGAACCTTCATCATCCGCCTCCTTTACGCTGCCCAGAGCAGCGTCGGGTTTAAGCCGATTCGCGCTGGGCTTTGCCAGTCGCGAAACCGCGTCGAATATCGGGGAGGTGGCCTGCAGCGCAGGGTTTTCCTTCCAGCCTCACCTGAGTTCGCCATTCTTCCGATGGTCTCACTCTGTCCAGTTACGGGTAACCGGTGTCACGAAAACTATCGACCCTTGAAAAGCGTGTCAACTGCGCGCGTGCAACGTTGACGTCTTGATTTGACACCGGTAGCATTGGCGTTGTCGACCCGCCTGCACATAGAGGCCGGGAGGCATTGGAGATGGAAGGCCGCTCAGCGAAACCGCCAAATTTGCGCCGCACGAATCGTGCTGGCGTGTTCGGGCGAATGATCGAGGGGCGGCTGGGACGAAGGAAACGGCGTTGATCGAAGGACGGGAAACGGCTGAGGCCATTGCGCAGGCGTTTGTCGATGCGCGGCGGGCCGGCAGCGCGCTGATCGACTATCCGGGCACGCTGCCCGAATCGCTCGACGAAGCTTATGGCATTCAGGAGCGCGCAATCGGCCTGTTCGGGCGGCAGATTGCCGGCTGGAAAGTGGGCCGGATCGCCGACGCCCTGGTCGATACCTATGGCAGCAACCGCATCACCGGACCTATCTTTGCCGACAGCGTTGTGGCCGAGAATGGCGGCGCGCCGGAGATGCCGGTGTTCGCCGATGGATTTGCGGCGGCCGAGGCCGAATTTCTGCTCCGCGTGGGACATCTGCCAGCGAGTTTCGATCGCGAATGGACGAATGAGAGCGTCGCCGAATATGTCGATGCGGTATCCATCGGCATCGAAGTGGCAAGCTCGCCCTTTCCGGGAATCAACGAACATGGCCCCGCGGTCACCGTTTCCGATTTCGGCAATAATAACGGCCTGGTCATCGGCGCGGCGATTGATCCGAAAAGCCATTTCATTACGTGGACGGTAGCGCTAACAATTGACGGCGAGGTTGCAGGGACCGGTACTGCCGGTACGATGCTCGACGGGCCATATGGCGCAGTGCGCTTCCTGTTCGAGCTTGCACGGGACCGCCAGCTTCCGCTGGCGCCTGGCCAGTGGATCTCGACCGGCGCCGTAACGGGTGTCCACCCCGTGCGCCCCGGCGCTCAGGTGGAAGCCAGCTTCGGCGATGAAAAAAGCGTGCGGTGCAGAATCGGTGTTAATCACCACGACTGAGCCGCGATAAAAATAGGCTGGGAGAGAGTGATGGCGACAATGAATGAGGCGGGTAACGCCTCGGCGGTGAAGCGCTCGGGGCGTTTCCGCTGGATGATCGTCGGCCTGCTCTTCGTGGCGACCACCGTAAATTATATCGACCGCACCATGCTCGGTCTTCTCGCCCCCAGCCTCGGCAAGGAGCTGAACTGGAACGAGAATGACTATGGCAACATCGTCATGGCGTTCCAGTTTGCGTATGCGATGGGCTTCCTGGTGATGGGCTGGCTGATCGATCGTTTCGGGCCGAAGATCGGCTATTCGATTGCGATCACGATCTGGACGATCGGGCACGTTGCGCATGGTTTTGCCGGATCGGTGGCGTCCTTCATGGCGGCGCGCGCGATGCTCGGCGTGGGCGAGGCTGGGCATTTCCCCTCGGTCGTGCGCGCGAGCAGCGAATGGTTTCCCCAGAAAGAGCGCTCCTACGCTATCGGCTGGGTGAACAGCGCGACGACGATCGGCGTGATCCTGACCGCGCCGATGCTGTGGCTGCTGATGACCTGGCTGGGCCTGGGCTGGCGCGAGACCTTTATCTACACCGGCATTCTGGGCGTTATCCTGCTGGTGGTGTGGATAAAATATTACAGCAATCCGCGCGAGAGCGGGAAGGTGACCGAAGCCGAACTCGAATGGATCGAGCATGATCCGCCCGAGCAGATCGAGCGCATCGGCTGGGGCCGCATAGTCACCAAGCGCGAAGCCTGGGCTTTTGCGATCGGCAAGTTCCTGACCGATCCGGTCTGGTTCCTGATGCTCTTCTGGCTGCCCAAATATTTCAGCACGACCTATAATCTCGATCTCAAGGTCTTCGTGCTGCCGATGATCCTGCTGTATCTGCTCTCCGACGTGGGCAGCATCGTGGGGGGATGGACCTCGTCCAAGCTGATCCAGAACGGCCATAGCGTGAATTTCGCCCGCAAGATCACGATGCTGGGCGCTGGCTGCTGCGTGCTGCCGTTGCTGTTCGTATCGGGCATGCAGAATATGTGGCTGGCGATCCTTCTGATCGGCATCGCGCTGGCCGGGCATCAGGCGTTCTCGTCCACCATCCTCTCGATCCCGCCAGACATGTTCCCCAAGCGGGCCGTAGGCTCGGTGATCGGGCTGGGCGGGTTTGCCGGCGGCATTGGCGGCATGATCATGTCGAAGTCGACGGGCCTTGTGCTCGATGCGACGCACGGCAATTATACGCTTATCTTTGCGGCCTGCACGGTGACCTATTTCATCGCAGTCGCCGCGATCCACCTGCTGAGCCCCAAGCTCGAGCGGGCAACGGTGTGAGGGCTGATATGACCCGTCCTCTCAAGCTCGATCCGGATCGCCTCTTCCCAACCGAGGAACGCGCCCGTGGCATTGCGCGCGCGCTCTATAAGGAAGTCGCTGGCCTCCCGATCATTTCCCCACATGGGCACACCGATCCTACCTGGTTCTCCACCAACGCCAATTGGGCCAACGCCACCGATCTGCTCTTGTCGCCGGATCATTATCTGTTCCGGATGCTCTATTCGCAGGGCGTGCAGCTCGCGGGTCTATGCGTGCCCGATATACACGGCGCACCATCGACCGATCCGCGCAAGGCATGGCGCACGCTGGCGGAGAATTTCCATTTGTTCCGCGGCACCCCTTCGAGCATGTGGCTCAGCCATGTGTTCGGCGAAGTATTTGGCTTCGACGTCGCGTTCGACGCTTCGACGGCGGACTTTTATTACGACTCGATCAACGAGCAGCTGGCGACCGATGCGTTTAGGCCACGCGCCTTGTTCGATCGCTTTGGCATCGAATTCCTGGCGACCACCGAAGGGCCGCAGGACGATCTGACTCCGCATCACGAAATCCATCGCAGCGGCTGGCAGGGGCGCGTGGTCACCACTTATCGCCCCGACGCAGTGATCGATGTGGAGCATGAGCAATTCGCAGGGGCGATGAAGATTTTCGCCGAGAAGACTGGCGAGGACGTCTATTCATGGGACGGCTATCTCGCCGCGCACCGCAAGCGCCGAGCGGATTTCCGCGCCGCAGGCGCGACAGCGACCGATCACGGCCATCCGACCGCGCAGACTGCTGACCTGACCAAGGATGAAGCCGAGCGGCTGTTCAACACGATCCTGTCGGACGCCTGGACTCCGGGCGATGCCGAGCTGTTCCGCGCGCAGATGCTGACCGAGATGGCGGCGATGAGCGCGGATGACGGCATGGTGATGCAGATACATCCGGGCAGCTGCCGCAATCACAACGAGGGCCTGTTCCACAGCCATGGCCGCGACAAGGGCGCGGACATTCCGATGCGGACCGATTACGTCCACGCGCTCAAGCCGCTGCTCGATCGCTTCGGCACCAGCGCTGATCTGTCGATCATCCTCTTCACGCTCGACGAGACGGTATATGCCCGCGAGCTGGCGCCGCTGGCGGGGCATTATCCGTGCCTGAAGCTGGGGCCGAGCTGGTGGTTCCATGACAGTCCCGAGGGCATGCGGCGCTTCCGCGAGCAGACCACCGAGACCGCAGGCTTCTACAACACCGTCGGCTTCAACGACGATACGCGCGCTTTCCTCTCGATCCCCGCCCGCCACGACGTCGCGCGGCGGATGGATTGCGCCTTCCTCGCGCAACTGGTGGGCGAGGGGCGGCTGCTCGATTGGGAAGCCGCCGAGCTTGCTTATGAATTGACCAACGGGCTGGTGCGCAAGGCGTACAAGCTCGACCAGCACGCAACCGAACCCGCCGCAGTCGCGGCCTGATTTCAACGGAGTAGTTTCATGTTCGACCGTACTTATTACGCCACCCATCCCGACATGATGGAGTGCGTCTCGAACGAGGAGCTTCGTGACCGCTATCTGATCGACGGGCTGTTCCGTGATGGCGAGTGTGTGCTCAATTACACGCATGCCGATCGCTTCGTGATCGGTGGTGTCGCGGTTGCGACCGGCACTGTGAAGCTGCCCGCGCAGACCGAGCCAGCATCGACGGTCGGCCACCCATTCCTGGAGCGTCGCGAACTCGCGATCGTCAATGTCGGCAAGGCCGAAGGCACCGTCGAAGTCGATGGCGACCGCTATACGTTGGGCAACAAGGACTGCCTGTACGTTACGATGGCCGCAAAGGACGTGATCTTCTCGGGCGATGGCGCGCGTTTCTATCTGGCTTCATGTCCGGCGCATAAGGCATTCGAAACGCGCAAGCTTTCGATCGCCGATGCCAACAAGCTTGAGCGCGGTAGCCTTGAGGAATCGAACGAGCGGACGATCTGCCAGCTGGTGATCCCCGGCGTGTGCGACTCGGCCCAGCTGGTGATGGGCCTCACCATCCTGAAGCCGGGCAGCGTGTGGAATACCATGCCCCCGCACATCCATGAGCGCCGCAGCGAGATCTATTTCTACTTCGAATTGGACGACACCGATAAGGACCGCGTGTTTCATTACATGGGCGAAGAAGATGCGATGCGTCACATCGTTATCCAGAATGAAGAAGCCGTGATCTCGCCGCCCTGGTCGGTCCATATGGGCTCGGGCACCAAGGCGTATGCGTTCATCTGGGCGATGGCGGGCGAGAACCAGGACTATACCGACATGAACGTCCTCGACATCTGCCAGCTGGTCTAATGTCGGGTCTCTTCGATCTTAGCGGCAAGGTTGCCGTCGTCACCGGTGCCAACACAGGCATCGGGCAGGGCATCGCGCTGGCGCTCGCGGCGGCGGGCGCGGATGTAGCCGCCGTTGGCCGCAGCGCTGCTACCGAGACGGTGGAGAAAGCGCGCGCGCTGGGCCGCCGCGCGGAGGTCATCTCGGCCGATCTCTCGACCATCGAACCTGTTGACAGAGTCGTGGACGAAGCTGTGGAAAAGCTGGGAAGAATTGACATCCTGGTCAACAATGCCGGGATCATCCGCCGCAATGACTCGATCGATTTCACCGAGGAAGATTGGGATGCGGTGATCGATACCAATCTGAAATCGGTGTTCTTCCTGTGCCAGGCAGCGGCGAAGAAGATGATCCCGCAAGGCCATGGCAAGATCATCAATATCGCTTCGATGCTGACCTTTCAGGGCGGCATCCGCGTGCCGAGCTACACCGCGTCGAAGTCCGGCATTGGCGGCCTGACCAAGCTGTTGGCAAACGAATGGGCGGCGAAGGGCATCAACGTCAACGCCATCGCGCCGGGCTATATCGCGACCAACAATACGGCGGCGTTGCAGGCGGATGCGGACCGCAACAAATCGATCATGGATCGCATTCCGGCGGGCCGCTGGGGCGATCCGGCGGACATGGGCGGCGCGGCGGTGTTCCTTGCCTCCTCGGCTTCGGATTATGTGCAGGGGCATGTGCTCGCGGTCGATGGCGGGTGGCTGGCGCGATGACCGCAGTCTACTTCGGCGAGCTGATGCTGCGGCTTTCGCCTCCCGGGCGCGAGTTGCTGCTTCAGACGCCGAAGCTTGAGGTCAATGTTGGCGGCGCGGAGGCGAATGTCGCGACCGGGCTGGCGTGCCTGGGTCACAAGGTTCGCATGGTCAGTGCGGTGGCGGATAATCCGCTGGGCGCGGCGGTGATCGGCGAGTTGCGGCGGCGCGGGGTGGATACCTCCACTGTCGCCAGCGAAGCGGGGCGGCTTGGGCTGTATTTCCTGACGCCGGGCGCGGGGCTGCGCGCTTCCGAAGTCGTTTATGATCGTGCGGGCTCTGTGTTCGCGACGCGCGCCGCCGATAGCTGGGACTGGGACAAGGCGCTCGAAGGCGCGACGCGGCTGCATCTGTCGGGTATCACTCCGGCGCTGGGGCCGAACTCGGCTGCCGCCGCGATTGCCGCTGCCGAAGCGGCGGCCGCGCGGGGCGTGCCGGTGTCGTTCGACGGCAATTATCGCGCGAAATTGTGGGAAGCATGGGACAGCGATCCTAAGGCCGTACTGACCAAATTGATCGGCCATGCCGATATCCTGTTCGGCAATCACCGCGATATTTCGCTGCTGCTTGGCACGGCGTTTTCGGGCGGCGGCGCGGATCGCCGGCGTGAGGCTTCGGAGGCGGCGTTCGCCGCATTCCCCAAGCTCCAGACCATCGCCAATACCGCGCGCCATGTCATGGATGCCGACAGTCACCGCGTTTCGGCGCGGGTCGATACGCGGGCCGCTGGGCACCAGACGGACGAAGTGACTATCGCGGGTATCGTTGACCGGATCGGCGCGGGTGATGCCTTTGCCGCAGGTGTGTTGCACGGGCTTTCCAAGGGCGGCGATGCGGCGTTCGCGGCGCAAGCGGGCCTCGCGCTCACTGCGCTCAAGCATTCGTTGCCGGGCGATGCCAGCCTGTTCGGGCAGGCCGATATCGACGCCTTCCTCGAAGGGGAATTGGATGTCCGCCGCTAGTCTGGATCGTCGCAGCCTGCTCCTGGGTACGGGAGCAATGCTGCTGCTTTCCGGGCCGGCATGGGGACAGACCAGTCCGCAGGTTCGCGCGCCTGCTGGCAATTTCGAAGGCGAGAATATCGGCGGCGTCTATCGCTTTCGGGGCATTCGCTATGGCCGCGCCGATCGTTTCCGCGCACCGGTCGCGGTGGCCTCACCGGGGCAGCGCGTTGCAGCACACGGCTTCGGCCCGATCGCGCCGCAGCGGGGCGGCGGCGAGGCCAAGTCCGAAGACTGTTTGTTCTTAACCGTCTGGGCGCCCGATCTGAACGCGCGGGCCAAGCGTCCGGTGATGGTCTATTTCCATGGCGGCGCTTACTCGAACGGTAGCGTCACCGATCCGCAGAATGAGGGCGCGATCCTTGCTGCGACGCAGGATGTCGTGGTCGTCACGGTCAACCATCGGCTCAATGCGTTCGGCTTTCTCTACCTCGCGCGGCTCGATCCGCGCTTTGCCGATAGCGGCAATCTGGGGCAGCTCGACCTGATCCTGGCGCTGCAATGGATCAAGGCGAACATAGCGGCGTTCGGCGGCGATCCGAATCGGGTGTTCGTGTTCGGCCAATCGGGCGGCGGCGCGAAGATCGCGACGTTGATGGGGATGCCGGCCGCCAAGGGCCTGTTCCATTCTGCCGCGACGATGAGCGGACAGCAGGTTACGGCTTCGGGGCCGATCAACGCGCATAAGCGCACGCTGGCCTATTTCGACCGAATCGGCGTGAAGCCGGACAACCTCCAGCCTCTGCTCGACATGCCGATGCAGAAGCTCATCGACGCCACCGACGCCACCGATCCGATCCTCGGCGGAGGCGTCTATTTCGGGCCGGTGCTCGATATGAAATGGCTGACGCGCCATCCGTTCTGGCCCGATCCCAATCCGCAATCCAATCACATCCCGATGATCCTGGGCAACACGCATGACGAGACGCGCGCGTTTATCGGGCCGGACAAGGTGAAGGGGCTGAACTGGGACAATATCGCGGCCCGGATGGTGCCCGAATTGCGGATGGATCTGCACCCCGAATGGATCGTCGAGCAGTATCGCGCGCATTTCCCCGCCGATACGCCGGAGCAAATTTTCTACCGCGCGACCACCGCCGGGCGCAGCTGGCCAGGGCAGGTGATCGAGGCCGATGCCCGCGCCGCGGCAGGGGCAAAGGCGACGTGGGTGTATCAGTTCGACTATCAATCGCCGGTGAAGCCGGAGCGCGGCGCACCGCATGCGGGCGATATCGCTTTGGTGTTCGGCACTTTGGGGGCTGAGGGCGCAATCAGCGGCACCGGTCCTGCCGCGCAAAAGCTGAGCCAGCAGATGATGACCGCGTTTGCTTCGCTCGCCCGCACGGGCAAGCCCGGCTGGGCGCCCTATACGCTGCCCAACCGCGCGACGATGTTGTTCGATACGAACAGCCGCGTGGTGAACGATCCGCGGAAATGGGAGCGCGAGCTGTTTGCCCGCGTCCCGTATATCCAACCGGGCAGCTAGGGCCGGATCTGGATCGACGCGATCATGTCGCGCATCATCGCCTCGGTGCGGACGCGGTTCGGCCCGGCCATCAGCATCACCCAGCCGTCCTGCCCATTGCCCAAGGTAACGATGCGGAACGCTTCCTCGCCCTCGCCGATGATCGCCTGTCCGCGGCCCTGCACGCCGGGATTGCCGTTGAATGTATAGGGGAAGGAAAAGGCCACGGCATTGGGTTTGCTCTGGCCTTTGACATTGTCCAGCTGGGCCCTGGTCAGCCCCTCAGTGTCGAACGCCACGCCGGGCTTCACCTTGAGGTGATATAGCCAGGCCTTGGTCGTGCCCTGATAATCGAAGGCGTACATGGTTGAGCCGGTATAGCTTTGCGCCTCGGAGGGAGTGAGTCGCTGTTGCGTTACCACCGGCTTGCCAAAGGCCTTCATCGTCAGCCGCCCGATCGTCACAGACGCAAGAACCGGGGCCGGGGCAGGGGCCTGGATCGAGCGGAAGATGTGCATCGAATCTGGCCCGCCGTCGCGGCCGACATAGCGACTGGTCTGCACCGTCCAGTCATCCTCGCCCACGCGGATCAACAGATGCTCGACACGGATGCGACCGCTGGTGACGTCATGCTCCATTTCGAGCTTGGCCGCATTGTATCCCAGCACCCTGAGATCACTGACTTTATAGGTGGCGTTCTTCCACTTGCTCATAAGCCCGCTGCCGAGCATTTCGAGATTGTTGCGCGCCGTGAAACTGGTCGCGCGGGGCCGGTCGACATAGCTGATCTCGATGAGCATCAGCCCATAAGCGGTTTTCCAGGTCTTGGTCGTCACGCCGCTGGAGGCGCGGTCGGGCTCGACCTTGAGCGGCATCGGCATGTCGATGCGGAAGGGGGCGCCGGGCACCGATACTTCGTTCCAGCGGGCCAGATCGGGCAGCGGATCCGGCGCCATCGTCCATGCGGCCGCAGCCGCGATCATGGTGAAGAACATGGATTTCCCCCTCGCTTTTCACACGAGCCTAGCGCTCCTTGCGTGTGCGTCAAACCGGAGTCATTCGAGCATTTCGATCGATTACGCCCGCCACGGATTACGTTGAATGCTGCGCCGACCAGCTTAGCTTCACACTTTTCCCGTGTTTTCGGCAATTTCATTGCGCGGGTAGGAAATTTTGGTGCCTGGTCTGCGCACGGCAAAGACGGGCAATTGGACGGTTCAAAGAGCAACGCGAAAATTTGGCAGCTGAAACCCTACATTGCCAGCGGCTCGTCGCTTACCCCCGGCCCGCCCACCATTGCGCATACGGCGTGTTTTCGATTCTGCGGCGGTTGAAGTCGGGCGCGCCATCGTCCCACCAGACCGGGCCGCGTTCGCCGAGCGCTACTTTGGCTTTCTGCACCGCGTTGCGCGCAGTGCGCATCGCGGCCTCGTCCTTCGCATCGCGCACCGCGCGGCGGGCGTGCATCAAAGCGTTGACGAGATGCTGCCGCTCATCCTCGGAGAGATCGGGCCGCGTCGCGCGCCAGACAACGCCATCAACGACGATATAGCGCTGGTCGGGTGTGCGGGGTGGGTCGG
>JAZKJE010000032.1:1090-20357 GCA_040384525.1 Pseudomonadota bacterium | reverse complement strand
CCGCATAACGCCCGAGCGCGCTTACTGCTTCTTATCGTCGCGCATCGCCTGATCGCGGACGCTCAGCGCTTCCCGAATCGCGCCGGTCTGACCCGGATAGCGACCTGCCTTGGGCTCCATCGTTGCCAGATCCCAATCGCCCTCAACGAACGCTGCCCTGGTCGGCTTGTAATCGGGATAGGCGCTGACTTCCTTTTCATCATCGATGATGTCGCCGCGGCCTTCCGCCACGAAGAACAGCACGCGGATATCCTCGGCGTCGCGGTCCCACGGGCGTGCGCCGGCGGTGCCGAGCACGCTGGTCTCTACGTCGAGTGAGGGAAGGACGGTCATGCCGGCCATGCTCGCCAGCGGCTTCTTCGCTTCGATGAGCTTCGCGCGGGTTTCGCCGTAGCGACCGAACATCGGGAGCTTCTCGCCATGGCGGTCCACCGCGCGGTTATCCTTCCCGTAATACGCCAGATCGCCATCGCCACCGAGCATCAGGAAGGAGAGCCCCTCATCGGTATCGTTGCCGCCGCGTAGCACGTTGCCCACCGCGGTGATCTCGCCGGTAACGTACGGGTGATCGCCCCATTCAAGCGCCATGAGGTTGTAATGCACGGCGCGGTGGCCGGGATTGTAGATCAGATTGTTCACCATTAGCACCTGCGCGCCGCCCTTTACCAGCGGATGCCGCTCAACATTATGCGCCCAGATGTTGCGGTAGAATACGATGCCGGTGGTGTTGTCGTGGATCAGCGAACCCTTCGAATGCTCGCCCTTGGGGTGCGACGAATCGGCAAGGCCCTCGGCGGCGAGGTTGTTCGAGAAGGTGATGTTGCGGCTGGTGCCTTCGCGCCATTCCGCGACCGTGTTGCCGGTGAAACGCGGCCCGCTGGCCGACATGTTCTCGTCGATCGCCCAGGTGAAACTGTTGTGATCGATCAGCACATTCTTCGCGGCGACGGTGGAGAAGGCGTCCGCCTCCCAGCCGCTGCGCTTGGGTTGGCCATCGGCGCCGGTGCGCACGCGGATGTGGCGGATGATAACGTCATGCGTCTTCACGTCGATGCCGGTCTTGATCAGCGTGATACCGGGGGAGGGAGCGGTCTGCCCTGCGATGGTGAGGAAAGGCTCCTTGATCGTGATCGTCTCGCGTTTGAAATCGATCACGCCGCCGACTTCGAACACCACGATGCGCGGACCCCTGGTCTCGACAGCCGCCTTGAAAGATCCGGGGCCGTCCGCATTCAGATTGGTCACGCGGATGATCTGCCCGCCGCGCCCGCCCGACGTTTGCGCTGCGGGGCCGACTGCACCGGGAAAGGCGGTCTGCGCATGCGCGGGAAATGCTGCGAACAGCAATGCGAGGGGTAACGCGAGCAACTTCATCTGCCTCTCCATCATCCGGCTTATGATACCGGTTACCGCGCGGGTATTGCTGCCATTTTTCAACGATGCAAGCCGCTTGAATATGCGTGGCCGATTTGTCCCTAAGGACAGTATCGCTTTGGCTCGCGGGTCACTATAGCATGCGCCATGCAGCGAACCGGCAAGCCCACCATCAACGATGTCGCGCGGATCGCCGGCGTTTCCAAAAAGACCGTCAGCCGGGTGATCAACCGATCTCCTCTGCTCAATGCGGATACGCGCGGTAAGGTCGAGGCGGTGATCGCCGAGCTTGGCTACGTGCCCAACGTCCAGGCGCGCGCGCTGGCGTTGCGCCGCAACTTCCTGATCGGGCTGATCCACGACAATCCCAATGCGCAGATGGTGATGAATGTGCAGGCCGGCATGCTGGAGGCGATGCGCGAGACCGAGTTCGAGCTGATCGTTCGCCCGATCGATCGCGGCAGTTCGACCATGCTTGCCGATGTGCGCAATTTCCTGGAGCGGCAGCGGCCGCATGGCGTGATGATCCTGCCGCCGATTTCCGAGAACGACATGGTCGCTTCCCTCTGCACGGAGCTGGGCATCCGCTATGTGCGCATGGGATCGGCGACGCTGGACGAGCCCGAGCATATGGTCGCGTCGAATGATTGTGAGGTGGTGATCGAAGCGGTCAATCACCTGATCGCGCTGGGGCATCGCCGGATCGGGCTGATCGCCGGACCGCACGGTTTCCGTTCGGCACGCGAGCGGCGCAAGGGCTTTGAGGAAGCTTTGGCGGCAGCGGGGATCAAGCTGCCGCGCAGCCTGATCGCCGATGGCAACTACACCTTCGAGACGGGGCTGGCCGCCGCGGACCGGTTGCTCGACCTTTCGCCCCGGCCGACCGCGATTTTCGCATCGAACGACGAAATGGGCGCGGCGACTTTGCATGCGGCGCGAAGGCGCGGAATGACCGTGCCCGATGACCTTTCGATCATCGGTTTCGACGATACCGCGATCTCGCGCCATATCTGGCCGCCGATGACGACGGTGCACTGGCCTATCATCTCGATGGCGCGTTCCGCCGCACTGAAATTGCTCGCGGATTTCTTCGGAGACGACATCGCCAGCGAGGAACCGTCGCTGTTCACGTCGACGCTTATCCACCGTGCATCGGTGGCGCCGCCCGCTTCCTGACTGTTGCATAGAGTCCGCAATCGCGCGCGATTGCACGCTAAAGTGCCAATGACACCGGTTGACACAACCGCCGAATCTCGCCCACAAAGGCGGTGACAGGCGTGAAATGCGCTTGCGCCCCAGCGACCGAAGAGTCGTGAAAGGCGTCGGAGTGGAGGCTCTAAGGTCGGCTTTCCGGACGGGAAATCCCCGTTTCTGATAGCCAAATGCCCCTGCTCACGATGCATTTAGGCGCAGCGACCAAGGTCACGTGGGCACTTGTGGGGAGGATATCATGACTCAAGCTTTGGATTTTATTGCCGATTCGCGTGAAGCGAAGCGGGTATTGCGCAATAGCTGTGCCTTTGGCGCGCTTGGCCTTGCTTTACTTATGGCGACGCCTGCTTTTGCGCAGGATGCGCCAGCACCGGCGACCGAAGCTCAGGCCGACGATTCAACCCCCGACGACGGAATTGTTGTCACCGGTTTCCGCGCTTCGCTGCAGAACGCGCTGAGCGTGAAGCGCCGCTCGAACCAGATTGTCGATGCGATCACCGCTGAAGACATTGCCGACTTCCCGGATGCCAATCTGGCAGAGTCGATCCAGCGACTTCCCGGCATCTCGATCGACCGCGACAATGGCGAAGGCCGTACGATCACAGTGCGCGGTCTGGGTGGCGATTTCCAGTCGACCCGGCTGAACGGCGCGGATGCGCAGAACATTGCCGGCGGCAACCAGTCCGACGCCGGCGCGAACCGCAGCCGCGGCTTTGATTTCAACACATTCGCATCCGAACTGTTCGGCGGCGTGAAGATCACCAAGACCACGGCAGCGCAGGATGACGAAGGATCGCTCGGCGCGATCATCGACCTGACCACCGGCCGTCCGCTCAGCTACAAGAAGAACCGCTTCGCGCTGGGTGCGGAAGGCGAATATCGTGAGAATGGCAAGAGCTGGAACCCGCGGCTTTCGGGCCTCGCGTCGATCAAGATTGCCGATAATTTCGGCATCCTCGTCTCGGGCGCGTGGCAGAAGCAGGAGCAGCAGATCGACGCGTACAAGCGCAACATCGGCGCCTTCGAATATACCTATCGCAATTCGCAGCTGAACGGCGTGACGCCAATCACCTATGGCTTTGCGCGTCCCGGCGGCACGGGCGTCACCTTCGGGTCTGACCCCGCAGCCTATGCGCTGGTCGGGCCGACCACGATCATCCCGACGCTGCCGTCCATCGGCCGCCAGGATCTGCGGTACGAGCGCCTTGGCGCTACGGGCACGCTGCAGTGGCAGCCGAGCAGCCGCACAGAGATCATCGCCGACTTCGTCTATTCGAAATACGATCAGGACAGCGACAATACCGGCATCACCACGATCGGCCTGAACCGCAACGGCACCAATGCCCGCGCAGCGCAGACCGGCACTGCGGGCCTGCGCGCCATCGGAACGGCCAACGGCAATGCGGACCGCGTTGCGCTCTATCCAAACTGCGTGCCCAGCGCGATCATCGACTGCGATGGCACGGCCACCGGGAATGTTGTGCTGCCCGGCTATCTGAACAGCATGAACCCCAACAATCTCAACCCGTTCGACTATTATAACAATCCGGCCTCGCGCGGCTTTGTGCCATCGGCGACCCAGACCGGTTTCTATAACGAGCTGATCGGCCGCCCGAATACGCAGATCCGCGCCGCGCACGTCAACGGCGCGAACCAGGCCGACTATCTCGTGCTCGATAACATGGATTGGCGCAGCTATTCGGACTCGCAGTTTGGCTCGACCACCTTCAAGCAGGGCACGCTGAACATTCGCCACGAATGGAGCGACAGCATCGTGATGGACGGCACCCTTGGCTGGTCGAAGTCGAGCTTCCGTGCGACCGGCTATCTCGTCGAGTTCAATGCGATCGATCAAGACGGCTATACGTTCGACGATCGCGGCGGGGCCAAGATGCCGATCTTCAACCCCGGCTTCGACTCTGCCAATCCGGCAAACTGGTCGCTGGTGAAGGGCCTGTCCACGATCCGCTACTTCACCAATCAGGTGGATAACGAGTTCAAGGTGGGCCGGCTGAACTTCGCGTATGAAGCGCTGCCCGAAATGACGTTGCGCTGGGGCGGCACGTGGAAGCAGTTCGATTATGTGGGCGATCAGGGCCGCCGCAACCAGGGTATCGAAGCGATCAACCCGACTTTGGTGGAAGCCGGCCTTCCGATCACCGCGCTCGGCAAGACGGTGAGCTTTGGCAAGGGCATCGATGTCTCGCCCGGCACGCCGACCAGCTATTACGCCCCCAACCTCACCAGCTTCATCAACCAGTTCGGCATCGACTGTAACTGCGTGAACAAATGGGGCGATTACCGCGCCGTGGTCGATGGCCGCCAGCGCTCTGCGGTGGGCGAACGCGATGCATCGGCCTTCTTCCAGGTCGACTACAACATGGATGTGCTTGGCGGACCGCTGCGCGGCAATGTCGGCCTGCGCGTTGCCAACACCAAGGTGAACGGCGCCGGCAATGTCGGCGGCGGCGATGGTATTGTGGGTACGGCGGTGACGGCGACCAACGAATATTGGGATTGGCTGCCTTCGATGAACGCAACATGGGAGCCGACCAACGGCTTGCTGGTGCGCTTCGCCGCTTCGAAGGTGATGTCGCGCCCGCAACTCGCCAGCCTGACGCCCGGCACCACTGCCTTCACCACCACGCTCGCCACCAGCGGTGCAGCGCCGACGCTGACGGTGGGCAACCCCTATCTCAGCCCGTTCCGCGCGACGAACCTCGATCTGAGCTTCGAGAAATATTTCCGGAACAACGGCCTGATCTCGCTGACCCTATTCAAGAAGAGCATCGATTCCTTCCCGCAGCAGCTCGCTGGCGAAGCGGCGCTCTCGACGGTGTTCGAGCCCGCCGTTTATGCGCAGATTCTCGAATCGCTTCGCGGTACCGCGGCGACGCCTTCGACGATCTACACCTATACCGCCAATGGCGGCACCTGGGGCGTCCGCCAGTTCAAGGATGCACCGGGCGGCACGATCAAGGGCTTCGAAGTTAATCTGCAGACCGACTTCTTCTTCCTGCCCGGCTTCCTCAAAAATCTGGGCGTGACGGCGAATTACACGCATATCGCATCGAAGCTGAACTATCTGACGGGCACCGCGCTTTCGACCACCCAGACGGGCACGGCGGCGACGGCATCGAACAGCTATGCCCAGGCGCCGTTCCTCAACACCTCGCCGGATTCGTTCAACGCGACTTTGTATTACGAGGACAGCTTCTTCTCGGCGCGCATCTCGGGTGCGTATCGCAAGGCCTATGTAAACCGCTTCCCGCTCGCGACCGGCACCTGCTCGGTCGGCACCACGACCAATGCGGGCGCCGCCTGCAACGCGCCGGTGGTGGCGGACTTCGGCTATAACGAGGACACGCTCAATGTGGACTTCGCGGTATCGGTGAACGTCACCGATTACGCCAAGCTGACGCTTGAGGGCCGCAACCTGACCAACGATCCGCAATACCGCACCATGTATGCGGCGCACCCGGTCACGCAGACCTATGCGAGCACGGGGCGGATCTTCACGGGCGGCGTGCGCCTGATCTTCTAAGCCGGACAGAAAGGGCGGACGCCATGAAGATCAAAACCCTCATGGCGTCCGCGCTATTTCTTTCGGCGCCTGCCTTTGCGCAAACTTCGGTCCCGGCATTTCCGGGGGCCGAAGGGGCAGGGGCAGGATCGCTCGGCGGACGGGGCGGGCAGGTGTTGTTCGTCACCAATCTCGAGGATTCCGGGCCGGGGAGCCTGCGCGCGGCGGTGGATACCAAGGGCCCGCGTACGATATTGTTCAAGGTTTCGGGCACGATCGCGCTCAAGACCCCGCTGGCGATCCGCGAGGGCCGCGTGACCATTGCGGGCCAGTCCGCGCCCGGCGACGGGATCACGCTGCGCGATCACATGCTTCAGGTTTCGGCCGACGATGTGGTGGTGCGCTATATCCGCTCGCGGCTGGGCGATGAGAGCAAGACCGAGTCCGACTCGGTGACGATCACCAAGGGGCGCCGGATCATCCTCGATCATGTTTCGGCGAGTTGGTCGGTCGATGAGACGCTCTCGGTCTCGGCGAATTACACCAGCCCCGATCAGGGCTTTTATGACGTGACCGTCCAATGGTCGATCATCTCGGAATCGCTCACGCACTCGCTGCATGCCAAGGGCGATCACGGCTATGGCAGCCTGATCCGCGGCGGGCGCGGATCGAAGGTGACCTTCCATCATAATCTATGGGCCAATCACTCGGCACGCATGCCGCGTCCCGGGAATTATAGCGGCCCGGATGTCGACCCCATCGGCGCCTTCTTCGATTTCCGCTCGAACGTCTTCTACAATTGGGGCGGTGGCCGATCGGGCTACAATGCGGACAAAGCGACGCTCTCACGGTATAATTTCGTCGACAATGCCTATGTCGCCGGGCCGAATTCGCAGAAGAATATCGCGTTCGATGAATCCGATATGCTGGCAAAGGCCTGGTTCGCGGGCAACAGCATGAACGGCACGATCCCCGCCGATCCGTGGAGCCTGGTGACCGGCGTGCAGCCCGAAGGATACCGGCTGGCCGCGCCGATCGATGTGGCGCCGGTGACGCGTGATCCAGCGGCTTCGGCTTACGAAAACGTGCTGGCGAAGGCGGGTGCATCCAAGGTGCGCGACACGGTGGATGCGCGCGTGGTGGCCGGCGTGCGCGACCGTACGGGCAAGCAGATCGATAGCCAGAGGCACGTGGGCGGCTGGCCCGCCCTCGCATCGCTTGCCGCCCCGCGCGACAGCGATGGCGACGGCATGCCGGACGCGTGGGAAAAGGCGCATGGTCTCAATCCGAAGAGCGCCGCCGATGGCAATATGGACCGCAACAAGGACGGCTGGACCAACTTGGAGGAATGGCTCGCCGATCTGGTGAAATGAGCCGGACGCGACGCCGCGAGTTTTTCATATCCGTGTTTTGTACAGGGTATGATGCGCGAGGATGAAGAGCGTGCGGCCGTCCGATCCACCGATCACCAGTTGCAGCGGGCGCTCCGGCACGTCGATGCGACGGAGCAGCTTGCCCGCCGCGTCATAAACGAAGACCTGGCCGTTCGCGACATAGAGGTTGCCGGCGGCATCGCGCGCGACGCTCTCGCCACCGCGATCGGCGACGATCTTGAGATCGGTGAGCGTGCCGCTGGGACCCGCCAGTCCACTATAGGTGCGGTTTTCCGATGCGTTGGTGAGGAACACCGGCTTGCCAAGCGGCGCGGTGACGAAGCCGTAGGTGTCTAGCGTATCGGACCAGCGCCAGCCCTGATGGTCGTCGGGCCCCTGGTTCCAGACGCGATATGCCGGCAGCACAAGCGACCCATCGGGCGAGACATATTCCTGGGGCTTGGGCGTCGCCATCGCGCGCAGAAAGAAATCGGCGAGCGGCGGGAATTCATAGGTCGCGGGATCGATGCGATCGGAGAATTCGCCATTGGCCCACATATTTACCGGAAACGCGGTGACGGCGTCGCTGCGTGGCCTGGCCGGGGTAGGCGCGATCAGCTGCACGTCGCCGGGCCTTGCGGGGTCGATGCTGTAGACGGTGGCGTTGTGCCCGGCCGATGACAGCACCATCAGGCGGCCCGATCCGTCGATTGCCAGATTGACCGGATCAAGCGGCGCATCGCCGACGATTCCCAGACCCCTCTCGGGCGACCAGCTGTGAATGCGCTGGAACTGGCGATCGATGAAATAGAGCTTGCCCTTGGCATCCACCGCAGCGCCGGCGATCGAATAAAAGCCATCGGCCAGTTTCTCCACGCCGGGCGAGACGGGCAGCGGGGCGGGGGCGGGGTTTGCGCCGAAATCGAGCCGGGCGAACTCGCGCTCGCGCACTTCCTGCCCGCTCGTCATGTCCTTGATCGCATTCTCGAACGGATATTTGCTGGCGCGCACATATGTGCCGCAGCCCTTGTCATCGCAGCTGGCAAAGGCGCTTTCGGCGTTCACATGCACGTTGCGGAAACGGATATCGCTCGAGTTATAGAGCTTCACCGCAGCGTCCATCGGCTTGGCCGAACGGGTGACGCGATAGCCGTGATAATTGGCGAACAGGATGTTGCGCGAATTGCGGAATTCGGTGGAGATCGCATTCACACCGTCGCGCACTTCCTGCTCGGTTTGCGGCGCGAGGAACTCCCAATTCTCGACATTTTCGAGCACGATTTCGACGCGGTAATGATGCTCGGCCGAGAGCTGGTAGACGAACCCCGGCGTTTTGGTGTTCGAGACATAGAAGCCCGCCGAGGATAGGGTGTTGGGCGACCAGATCGCCGCAAAGGTGCCGCCGCCGCCATCGGTGACCCAGATGCTCGGATGCTGGCCGTCGAAGCGCGCCTTGGGATCGCCATAGCGAAGCGGGCTGCCCTTGGTCAGCACGGTGCCGCCGCCGCCCTGGATCTTGACGTCGTTGACCATCGAGGCCGCGCCGGCCTTCCATAGCAATGCAGTGGCGCGCGGATTGACCCCGCCTGTCCAGAGCCCGAGCCCGGAGACGATCGCATTGCCACCCCTGGCGCTTTCGATCATCGCCTTGGCGCTGCCGACACCGGCATAAGCGGGGCTGTCGTCAGGCAAATACACATGCGTCAGGCTCGGGTGGAGCGAGATCAATACGCTGTCTGGGCGCAATTTGAGCGTGTCGGTCACGCGGTAGCGGCCCATCGGCAGATAGAGCACCCGGTGGGTGTCGATCGCGCGCTGGAAGGCGGCGGTGTCGTCGGTCTCGTCATCGCCCTTCACGCCGAGGTCGCGGACATTGACCCAGTCCGCTACGGGCGGGAGCGCCGCGATGGCGGGTGCGCGCCGCGCGGGCATGCGGGCGAGCGGGGCCATGGTGATGCCGGTGGCGAACTCGCCGATTGCGCCGAGGCCGGGCAGCTTCAGGCCATAGGAAAAGTCACCGACGCGGTATTGGCGGCCTTGCCCGGCGATGGTCTTGCCGCTCTCGCGGAAGCGGGCAAACACCGGGGTGTTGCTCGCCACGGCATTGTCGAAGCCGATTTGTGTGAAGACGCTGTCTTCATTCGAGATCAGCACGGCTGCTTTAGAGACGTTCTCGAAGCGGACGTCCTTGCCCCACAGCGAATCCGAATAGCCGCGGTCGATCTCGATCCCGACGGGCGTGTTGCGGATCGCGACGTTGACCAGCGTCAGGTCGACCTCATGCTCGCGGATCGCGGCTTCGCGTTGCCCGTCAAATTCGGAATCGAGCAGCGTGAACTGCCAGGCGGGCGATGTCTTCTCGGTCAGGATGCCATAGCGTCCGCCATAGAAGCGCAGATTCTCGAACGCGTTTCCGGCCTGATAGACACCCGCCAGCCCCGATCCGATATGGAAATCCATGTGGCGCAGAAAGCCATGCTGCGCGACGCGGAAACGCACTGCGATGGCGCCCGCATTGCCCTTGCCGATCTCGAAATCCACGTTCGACATGGCCGAATAAAAGGTGCTCGACGTGGCATCGAAGATGTTGGGATTGGCGGGGACGCTGGTGGGGGGCGGAACCGGCACTTTGCCGATGCGATACTGGTCCTCGCCGGTGAAGCTCACCATTGCCGCGACGCCCGAACCATATCCCGGCGTGTCATCGCCCAGCACGATTACCGGGCGAGTGGCGCCGACACCGAACACGCGCACCGCGGTTCGCACGAAGACCGTCCGGCTGATCCGGTAGCGGCCCGAAGGCAGAAAGACGACGCCGCCATTCCCGCCGACCGAAGCTGCCTCGATTGCCTGCTGGAGCGCAGCGCTGTCATCGGCGCGGCCGTCGCCCACGCCCTTTACCGTGATGGCGCGGGGATCGGCGGGCGCGGTGCGATAGACGGACGTGGAGCCCGCAAAGGCGGGGAGCGGGCCGAGCAACAGCGCGAGGCAAAACAGGCAGAACGCCTTCATCGAATGCTCCCGAAAAGGACGGCGGACCCGCGAGGTGCGGCAAAAACGAAAGCGTTCAGGCGTGCAGCGAGAGCGCCTGCGCGGCGATTGCCACCTGGGTGCGATTGCGCACGTTGAGCTTGCGCATCAGCGCGGTCATGTGCGCCTTCACCGTCGCTTCGGCGATGCCGAGCTCATAGGCGATCTGCTTGTTGAGCTGGCCCGAATGGACGCCGCGCATCACCTTGAGCTGGGTTGGCGTCAGCCGCACGCCATCGATGGCGCAGGGCATGGCTGCCGAGACATCCGCCTTGTGGCTGACTTCCTGAACGGTGCCCTTCATCGCCCTCTCCCTATGTTGGTCCGCGTTCCGCTATGCCGGAATCAGTTGGACAGGTTTTCAATATGTCTGCCTATTTTGACGCGTTGCAAGTGTTTTTTATTGGCTGAACCCAAAAACCTGTCCTACAACTATTGCCGAACAGTCTCCTCGGAAGAAAAAGTCGAGGACTTCCGGGGAGGACAACGATGTCAGGAAATATGTTTGGCAATGCGCAACGGATCGCGCGCCCGCGCATGACTCGGTGCGATATTCGGTCGATTATGGCCGGACTGGCCATGGTGGTGAGGCTCCGCTACATTGCCTGACCCGCGGAACAGGCCGGGGAGGGGCATGGAGAGAAGAGCCGTGCAAGAGGGGCGGCTGGCGGATCGCGCCTATACTGCGATCGTCGGCATCATCAACGAAGACGATCTGTCGCCCGGCGACCGCCTGCCATCCGAGGCGCGGTTGGCCGAATTGTTCGGCATGTCGCGGACAATCGTGCGCGAGGCTTTGGTGCGCCTTGCCGCAGACGGGATCACCGAAGCACGGCGCGGCGCGGGCTCTTATGTGAAGCGCCGTCCCTCGGAGCGGCTGGGCTCGCACGTTCCAATGGAGGGGCTAGCGGGCACGCTTGGCACCTATGAAGTGCGCTTCGTGCTGGAGGCCGAAGCCGCGCGGCTGGCGGCGCAGCGCCGCTCGCATCAACAGATGGACGCCATTGACGATGCACTGGAGGCGTTGCGCGGTGCATTGCTTTCCAGCGCCCCGGCGCATGACGAGGATTGGTTGCTCCACCGCGCGATTGCAGAGGCGACGGGCAACAGCGCGTTCGTCTCGATCTTCGACAATCTTCAGCAGGAAGTGATCCGCATTCTCCGCGCTGGCGTGGAAATTTCGCGCTCGCGCCCGCCTGATGTGATCGGCGCGATGATGGAGGAGCATGACGCAATCGTCGATGCGATCCGCGCGGGGGACGGCGATGGTGCGGCGCTCGCGATGCGCTGGCATTTGTCACAGGGCCGCAAACGGCTGATGCCGTAATTTCTATCTGGCGGGCATGCCCGTCGCGTGCGCCCAATTCAGCACGTCGCCGCGAAGCTCCTCGATTGGATGGTAGCAATGCAGCGTCAGCGCGCGCTCGTCGGCTGCGGGGCGTTCCAGCGTCGCGAACTGGCTGTCGAGCAGGCTGGGCGACATATATTGGTGGCTTCGCGCCGCGAGCCTTTCTGCAATCTCGTCACGTTCGCCATCGAGCAATACGAACAGCAGGGGCACGCCCGCGGCCCGCTCAAGCCGTTCGCGATAGCTGCGCTTGAGCGCCGAGCAAGCGGCGACGGCGATGCCGCCTTCATGCACCGCCGTGCCGATAGCGGCGCCAAGGCGATCGAGCCACGGCCAGCGATCCTCATCGGCCAGCGGCTGGCCGGCGCGCATCTTCGCGATGCTGGCGGCCGAATGGAAATCGTCGCCTTCGAACGCGGAGCAGGACAGATGCGCGGCGAGATCGCCGAGCAGAGTCGACTTGCCGCACCCGCTCACCCCCATCGCGACAATCGCGCAGGGCGGTAACCGGCTATTGATCCGCTGTGCTTGCACGCTGTTCCTCGGCCCTTGGCATCGTTCGCGCGATCCTCGCTCGCGCCTTCCCCTGTGACGCTAGATGTTCGCGTGCGCGCGCTTTGACCATTGCGACCTTTGTCGCGGTCGCCGGGGCGGCTGCGGATGCGTATCGCGAGTGATAGTCGGCGGATAATCGCGAGCGGGGATCGAGAGATATGACGGGCAGAGCAGCGATCGTGATCGTCGGATGTCTCGCCACAGCCTCCATGCCCGCCAGCGCGCAGTCTGGCCGATCCATATCCGCCTTTGCGGCAATACCCGCCGATGCCTCCGCGATTATCGTCCAGGCGAAGGGCGATGGTGTCGCGGATGACAGCGCCGCGATCCAGCAAGCGATCGACACAGCTGCCAAGCCGGGCGGGGGCATCGTGTTCCTGCCCTCTGGCCGCTACCGGATCAGCCGCACGCTTTTCATCTGGCCGGGGGTCCGCGTTTTCGGCGCGGGCAAGACGCGCCCAGTATTCGTGCTTGGTGCCAACACGCCCGGTTTCCAGAGCGGCGTTGGCAGCATGATCTTCTTCACCGGCAACAATCCCAATGGGAACGCGCCGGGGCCGGGAGGCACGCCATTGCGCGGCAAGGTGCCGGTGCCGCCGCCCACCAGCGTGCCGTTTAATCCACAGATCGCGGACGCCAATTCGGGCACCTTCTATTCGGCATTGTCGAATGTGGATTTCGAGATTGGCGCGGGCAATCCGGCGGCGACCGCGGTGCGCATGCACACCGCCCAGCACAGCTATCTCAGCCATATCGACTTTCGCCTGGGATCGGGGCTGGCCGGCATCTACCAGGTCGGCAACCTTGGTATGAACCTGCGCTTTTATGGCGGGCGCTATGGCATCCTTGCGGAGAAGACCTCGCCCGCCTGGCAATATACGTTGCTCGACTCGACCTTTGAGGGGCAGCGCGATGCCGCGATCCGCGAGCATGAAGCCGGGCTGACCATGGTCAATGTCGCGATCCGCAACACGCCGGTGGGGATCGAGATCGATCGCGGTTATGGCGATTGGCTGTGGGGCAAGAATGTCCGCTTCGAGAATGTCGCCAAAGCCGGCGTGATCATCAGCAACGAAGGCAATGCCTATACCCAGATCGGCTTTCAGGATTCACAGGCCAGCGGCACCCCGGTGTTCGCGCGCTTCCGCGACAGCGGCAAGACGGTGGCGGGGCCGGGCAAGCAATATCGGATCAAGGAATTCACCTATGGGCTGACGCTGCCGGGGCTCGGCCAGCCGGGCACCTATCAAACGCGGATGGATGCCGCGCCGCTGGCGGGATTGCCGGCCCGCCGCGATCCCGCGATCCGCGTCTTTCCTGCGGTCTCGGCGTGGAGCAATGTTCGCGATCTTGGCGCGAAAGGCGACAACCAGACCGACGACACCGCCGCGCTCCAGCGGGCGATCGATACGCATCGCGTGCTCTATTTCCCCACCGGCTTCTACCGCGTCACCGATACGCTGAAGCTGCGGCCGGATAGCGTGCTGATCGGGCTGCACCCCAGCCTGACGCAGATCGTGTTGCCGGATGATACACCGGCGTTCCGCGGGATCGGCCCGGCCAAGGCTTTGGTCGAAAGCGCGAAGGGCGGCGATGCGATCGTCACCGGGCTGAGCCTTGCCACGGGCGGCGTGAACCCGCGCGCGGCGGGCGTGATCTGGCGGGCGGGCGAGAAGTCGCTGATCGACGACGTCAAGTTTCAGGGCGGGCATGGCACCAACCTTGCCGATGGCAGCCGTTTCGATCCGTACAACGCCAATCACACCGCAGACGCCGACCCGAAGAAGCGCTGGGACGGGCAATATTCGAGCCTGTGGGTCACCGATGGCGGCGGCGGCACGTTCAACGGGCTGTGGACGCCGAATACCTATGCCCAATCCGGCATGCACGTGACCGACACCGACACGCCGGGCTATGTTTACGAAATGTCGGCCGAGCATCACGTTCGCGCCGAGATCGTGCTCGACCGCGTGCGCAACTGGGAGTTTTTCGCGCCGCAGACCGAGGAGGAAGCGGGCGAGAGCCGCAACACCGTCGCACTGGAAGTGCGCAATTCGAGCAACATCCTGTTCGCGAATTTCCACGGCTATCGCGTCACCCGATCGCTCCAGCCTGCACCCGCGGCGGTGAAGCTCTACGGCTCGACCGACATCCGCTTCCGCAATGTGCATGTGAACGCGGAGAGCGGCTTTTCGACCTGCGACGCGAATGGCTGCGGCACCTATCTGCGCGCGAGCAAATATCCCTATTCCAACGCCATCATCGATATGACGCGCGGGGCCGAGGTTCGCGAGCGGGAGTTCGCCGTACTCGATGCGACCGACGCGCCCGTGGCTCCGGCGGCGTCGCTGGCACCGGTCAAGCAACTCGCCAGCGGCTTTTATGCACTGGGCGGTGCTGCCGTGGACGCGAAGGGCAAACTCTATTTCGTCGATCGCCAGTTTCACCGCATCCATGGCTGGACCGACAAGGACGGGCTTTCGCTCATCGCCGATGCACCGCTCGATCCGATCAACCTTGCGGTGGATGCCTCGGGCACGCTGATGGTCCTGTCGTCGCACGGGCCTGAGGCAACGGTCTATGCGATCGATCCCGCCAGGCCGCAGGACGCGCGGATCATCGCGCCGACACCCGTGGCCAATACCGCCGCTGCCCGTGTGGCGCTGCCGGGCAGCTTCTGGAACAATGGCGAATTCCGCGATCAATATGATGCCGCGACCGACCATTTCACCACGCTGGCCGAGATGTTCGCGCGTGACATGGCGGTGCCCAAGTCCCGCGAATATGTCTCGCCAGATGGCAGCCTGGTGTTGCCAGCGTTCCGCGTCTTCCAGCAGGGGCCGCCCAATCATCTCGGCTGGCGCTTCTCCGATACGCTCGACACCTATGGCTGGGTGATGGGCAAGGCAGGCGCGCGGGTCTATCTCGCCAATGGTTCGGAGAACCGCACCTATAGCGGGCTGCTCGGTGTCGGCGGTGCGGTCACCGATCTCAAGCCATTTGCACAGCGCGGCGGCGAGAGCGTTGCGGCGGGGTTGGACGGCCGTGTCTACGTCGCGAACGGGCAGGTGTTCGTCTATGATGCCGAAGCACGCGAACTGGGGCAGATCCATGTGCCCGAACGGCCGCTGCAATTGCTGTTCGGCGGCCCGGATGGCGCGACCTTGTTCATTCTCACGCACCACGGCCTTTATTCCGCGCGCCCCTGAGCGCGTGGGCCGCGAACAGGTGCTGCGACTATGGTCGTAGATGCTGCGCGGCCCCTGATCCGATAAGATGCCGCTGCATCGGTACGCAGTGCAACGGTTCGCGCACCGACAAGAACACGACATTTTGGGGGATGGATGATGAAGAGTTTTTACTTTGATCGCCGCACGCTGACGGGCCTTCGTGGTACCGCTACCAGTCTGATTGCTCTGGCCGCGGCGCTGAGCGCGACGCCTGCACTGGCGCAGACTGCACCGTCTGCTGCCGAGGCGCCGGCCGAGGTTGCCGATGACAAGCAGGATGCGGAAGCAACTGGCCCTGGCATCATCGTTACCGGCACGCGCATCATTTCGAGCGGCTTCAATGCGCCGACCCCGACCACCGTGATCGGCGAAGCGGAACTCGCGTTGAACGCGCAGCCGAATATCTTCAACGCCATCGCACAGCTGCCCTCGCTGCAGGGCTCTACGGGTGCTGCCACGGGCACGTTCAGCACGTCGAGCGGCCAGCAGGGTCTCAGCTCCTTCTCGCTGCGCGGCCTTCAGCCGATCCGCACGCTGACGCTGCTCGACGGCCAGCGTGTGGTCGGCGCCAACGTAACCGGCGTTCCCGATATCAGCATGTTCCCGCAGCTGCTCGTCAAGCGCGTGGATGTGGTCAATGGCGGCGCGTCTGCCTCTTACGGTTCGGACGCGGTTGGCGGCGTGGTCAACTTCATCACCGATACCCGCTTCAAGGGCTTCAAGGGCAACGTCCAGGGCGGCATGACCCGCTATAATGACGACAAGCAGGTCCTCGCCCAGGCTGCGTTCGGCACGGGATTGTTCGACGATCGGGTGCATCTGGTCGTCAGCGGCGAATACGATAATGAAGACGGCGTCGGGCCGGGCAATTTCGGTATCGATCTGGCAGGTGCCCGCGATTGGCATCGCGCCTCGACCCTGGTGAATACGGGCCAGGCCAATAACGGTACGCCCCAGTTCCGCTACCGCGACTATGCGCAGCCATATCAATATGCGCTGTACGGCCTGATCAACAATGGCCCGCTTCAGGGCGTGGCGTTCGACCGGAACGGGGCGCCGTATAACTTCAATTATGGTTCGGGTGGTGTGCCCAACGGCGCTGGCGGCGTCACGGGCTGTTTCTCCGGCAACGCCTTTTGCGTAGGCGGCGATCTGTCGGGAGCACCGGGCTCGGGTGCGTCGCTCAAGTCTTCGCTGGAGCGCATCAACGGCTTTGGCCGGATTGGCTTCGACTTCGCGGAGAATAACGAACTCTATTTCACCGCCAATATCGCACAGGTGCTGACGAGCAACCAGCCGAGCCCCGGCTATAACCGCGCCAGCCTGACCGTGCAGTGCGCCAATGCCTATCTGCCGCAGACGATCAAGGATCGCTGCACCACTGCCGGCATCACTTCGTTCGGTTTCGGTTCGAGCAACGGCGGCTTCCCGTCGCCCAGGGTTTCGACTGATCGTCGTCAGTATCGCTTCGTCGGCGGCCTGAAGGGCCAGTTCGATCTGGGCGGGACGGCGTGGAACTACGATGCATATTATCAGCATGGCACCACCAAATCGTACATCGACGTGGATACGATCGTCCTGCAGAACCGCTATGTCGCCGCGACCAATGCGGTGTTGCTGAACGGCGTGATCGTCTGCGCCGACGCGGCAGCGCGTGCCGCGGGCTGCCAGCCGATCAACATCTTCGGCGCGAACCGCCCGTCTGCGGCGGCGCTCGAATATGTCATGCCAGCCAATGGTCCGTTCCAGGACACGAAGCTGACCCAGGATGTCGCCAGCGTCAGCTTTTCGGGCGAACCGATCGATCTGTGGGCAGGCCCGCTCGCGTTCGCGTTCGGCGGTGAATACCGCAAGGAATATTATTCGGTGAGCGCCGATCCTTATGGTGCGGGCGTTTCGGCGATCAGCCCGAATAGCGGCGCCTATCCGGCGGACCCGCTGCTCAACTCGACGCAGGGGTCTAACTGGGCCGCCGGCAACTACAAGAACGGCAGCGGCAAATATGACGTTCTTGAAGGCTTTGCCGAAGTGAACCTGCCGCTGATCAACAGCGAAGCCGTGGGTAAGGCCAACATCAACGGCGCCGCGCGCGTGACGCGGTACAGCACCTCCGGCACGATCTGGGCGTGGAAGATCGGCGGCACCTGGGATCTGCCGCTCGACGGCTTCCGCCTGCGCGCGGTAACCTCTCGCGACGTGCGTGCGCCAAACCTGTCGGAACTGTTCGCGGCACCGACGGTCACGACGCTTCCCAGCTTCAACAATCCGTTCCCGCCGGCCGGCGCAGTGCAGGCGTTCCAGAACACCGTGGGCAACCCCGCACTGAAGCCGGAAATCGCGCGCAACACCGAATTGGGGATCGTGCTTTCGCGACCATCGTGGTTGCCCGGGCTGAGCCTGTCGTTCGATTATTACAACATCAAGCTCAGCGGCGTGATCTCGAGCCTTTCGGCGCAACAGATCGTGCAGTTCTGCTTCGAAGGCAAAAGCCAGTTCTGCGGCGGTTTCGTACTGAACAGTCCGGTTCAGGGCGGCAATTTCATCAACGTTCAGCCCTTCAACCTGGCTTCGTGGAAGACCAGCGGGTTCGATATCGAGGCGAGCTATCAGTGGCAGCGTCCGCTGGGCCTGCCGGGCAGCTTCACGGTTCGCGCGCTCGGCACGCATGTTCGCGAGTTCCTCGTCAATGCAGGTGTCGCCGGCGTCGATGTCGTCGATCAGGCCGGCGCGAACACCGGCAATACGCCGGACTGGAAGTGGCTGGCGGTACAGACCTACAGCAATGACACATTCAGCCTGACGGTGCAGGAACGGTGGTTCAGCAATGGCGTGTTCGGCAACCAATATGTCGTCTGCCAGACCAGCTGCCCCGCCTCGACCGGCAACCACCCGACCATCGACTACAATACGATGAAGGGCGCGTTCTATGTCGACATCGGCGGATCGTTCAACGTGACGAGCAACATCACGTCGTTCTTCAAGGTCGATAACCTCTTCGATCACGATCCGGCCGCCGCGCCGCAGACCAATACCGGTCTGGATGTGAACCCGGCGCTGTATGACACGCTGGGCCGCACCTATCGCTTGGGAGTCCGCTTCAAGTTCTGAAGACGCCTCTACCAACTCCCCTGGGTTGGCGGGCAAAGGGTTTCTCGAATTCCGGGCCGCACCGAGCGGCCCGGACACGGGCGCCCGGTGCCACGCCAACTCCCGTTTTGCTGAGTGACGCAATGCTGGCGGCGCTGGCGCGGTTTCGCCGCGTCCATACCGCGTCGGCAGTCCCCCGCTTTTAAAAAACCAAGCCTCGCGCGATCAGAAGCGCAGGCGGGCGCCCAGCTGCAAAGCGCCCTCAGTCTGGTTGCCGCTGAAGCGGCCGCGCGCCTCGAAATTGAGCTCGAACCGTGCCGACGTCCATGCCGAGAGGTTAAGGCCCACCAGTGCCGCAGTCTTTGATGGCGCGATCGCCGGTGCGATGAACGCCGCGCCTGGCGAAACCGCCAGTGCCACCGCCATGTCGCGCCCTTGCGAGCCGAGCGCCTGCTCGACGCCCAGGCGAAGCTCGGGACGGAAGCTGATGCCGCCGCTCTCGAAGCGATGCAGCAGACGAACGCCCGCCTCGCCG
>JAZKJE010000032.1:0-1080 GCA_040384525.1 Pseudomonadota bacterium | reverse complement strand
GTCGTCGCTTGCGACGGCAGCGTCAGGCTGAGTACCCCAGCGCCGGTCTCGGTCGCGGCGACCGTGTCGAATTTGGCGTAGCTCACCCGCACATAAGGCAGCACGGCGCCATCGAGCAGCATGGCGCTTATCCGCAGCGAGCCGCCCAATGTGTCGGCGTTATAGTCCGAGGCGGCGATGCCTGCGCCAGTTACGATGCGCGATGTCGCTATCCCGCTGCGGGCGTAGAAACCCTGGGCGTCGAAGCGGATCATGCCCAGATGGGCGCGGCCATAGACGCTGCCGAAATAGGTGTCTGCCGCTGCAGCGGCACTGCGGGAAACGGTGTCGAGCGATGCGTGCGAGTAAGAGAGAGCCGCGCCGAGCGCAGCGTTTTCTCCCACATCGGCATCGAACCCGCCGACCAGACCTGTGCCCTGGGTGCGAAAGGTTTCGAGCGCGCCTGTGCCGCGTGTCTCGCCGCGATTGGCAAAGCCCTGGCCCCAAATGCCGGTGCGGCCGCAAACGGTCTCCGTGCCTTGCACGTCACGTTCGAAACAGTTCGCGCTGCCTATCCGGTCGGAGACCATGCTTGCCAGCGAATGGACCTGGTCAAGGCCCATCGTCGCGACTGCCCCGAACAGTTGCGCATCCGCCTTGGGCAGCAGGATGAGCTGCACCTGCGTGGGCGTGTAATAGACCGTGTGCATCACGTTGGCGGGCACCGCGCTGCTGTTGACCGTGCCGAAGGTGCCGGTGACCGCGCTGCCGCCAATGATCTGATAGGTGCGTGGAGTGAAGGCGCCGCTGGTGTAATCGATCTGCAGATTGCCGGCGAGCGACACGGCGCCAGCCGATAGCAGCTGCGACGAGACGCTGGGCGCGACCTGGATCGCCAATGTGCTGCCAGCGCCTTGCGTATAAGCGCCGACGCGCAGCGCGCCGATCGTGCTGCCGCCGGGCGCGACAACGCCGCCGCTGGTGTTGGTCACGGTGCCGGCGATCGTGCCAAAGCCCTGCAGCCTGCCCGCGGCGCCAACACTGACGCCGCCGCCGATCCGGGCGGCGAGGTGCCCCGCATCGCCGACTTGCAGGATGCCG
>JAZKJE010000031.1:0-17134 GCA_040384525.1 Pseudomonadota bacterium | reverse complement strand
ATTCGTCGGCGTTGATCACCAGGAAGTTCGGACGATCGGCACGCGGCTCTTTCGGCATGAAGCTCCACTTCATGCCGGTGGGGAACCCTGCCCCGCCGCGCCCGCGCAGGCCCGATGCCTTGATCTTGTCGATCACGGCGTCCTGACCAACGGCCATCAGATCCTTGGTCGCATCCCAATCGCCGCGCTTTTGCGCAGCCTGCAGGTTCCAGGGCTGGAACCCGTACACATTGGTAAAGATGCGGTCCTTATCGGCCAGCATTATCGAGCGCCCTTGTCCTTGAAGAACATGATGTAGATCAGCACCGCGATGCCGATCAGAACCAGCGGACCGAGCATCGCGAAGGTGAAGCGCAGCAGCCAGCCCAGCACGACGATGCCACCGATGATCGCCAGGATCGTGACGATCAAATTCTTGTTGTCGCCCATCACCATTCTCCCCGGTAGTCGTGATTCTCGCTGACCATCGCGGTCAAATTGGTCGTGCCGCCATAGGCCTCTACGGTGCGGCGGCCCGGCTCCTGCGATCCGGTCTTGGGGCTCTCGCCCCTGGCCAGCGCATCGAGGATCGCGATCGTGCGGTCGAAATCCAGATCCTCGAAATTGTCGTCGTTGATCTGCACCATCGGGGCTGAGGCGCAATTGCCCAGGCACTCGACTTCGGTGAGCGTGAACATGCCGTCCGCCGTGGTCGCACCCTTGTGCATCCCGCGCGACTTGCACGCGGCCATCACGTCGTCCGATCCGCGCAGCATACACGGCGTGGTGCCGCAAACCTGCACGTGGAAGCGGCCAACGGGTGCCAGGTTGAACATCGTGTAGAAGGTCGCGACTTCGTAGATGCGGATATAGGGCACGCCGATTTCGCGCGCGACGAACTCGATCACAGGGACCGGCAACCAGCCCTGCGTATTGGTCTCAGCCCCCACCTGACGCTGCGCCAGATCGAGGAACGGCAGCGAGCAGGACAGCCGGCGGTTTTCCGGATAGCGGCTCGCGATCTCGTTCGCCTTGCGGACATTCTCGTCCGACCATTTAAAACCGCCCCAGCGTGCGCGGGTCTCGGCTTCGTCGGGTATTTGGGGTGCGTCAGCCATTAAGCCGTTTCCATTGGGCGCTAAGTGCGAGCCACATCATCGGGGCTGCCAAGATAAACGAGAGCGTGACGAGCCAGTCCGCGCGGACAACGAACCAGCTCGCGAGGCACGCGACGAAAAGTGCAAAGAGGACCCATTCGATCCGCGAGCGCTTCACCGGTCGCACTCCCCGAACACGATATCCATCGCGCCCAGAATGGCTGTCGTGTCCGCCAGCATGTGCCCGCGCGACATGAAGTCCATCGCCTGCAAATGCGAAAACGCCGTCGGGCGGACCTTGCAGCGGTACGGCTTGTTGGTGCCATCCGCGACAAGATAGACGCCGAACTCGCCCTTGGGGCTCTCGGTTGCGACATACACTTCGCCGGCGGGCACGTGATAGCCTTCGGTGAAGAGCTTGAAGTGGTGGATCAGCGCTTCCATCGACTGCTTCATCTCGCCGCGCTTGGGCGGAGCGACCTTGCGATCGAGCGTCAGCACCGGGCCTTCGGGCATTTCATTGAGGCACTGCTTCATGATCCGCGCAGACTGGCGAACCTCCTCCACACGCACCATGAACCGGTCGTAGCAATCGCCGCGCGTCCCGACGGGGATCTCGAAATCCATCCGGTCATACACATCATAAGGCTGCGACTTACGCAGATCCCAGGGGATGCCCGCGGCGCGGATCATCGGCCCCGAAAAGCCCCATTTGATCGCGTCGTCGCGGCTGACCACGGCGATATCGACGTTGCGCTGCTTGAAGATGCGGTTCTCGGCCACCAGGCTGATTGCATCCTCGAACAGGCGCGGCAGGCGCGTATCGAGCCATTCGCCGATATCGGTGAGCAGCTTGAGCGGCACATCCTGACGGACGCCGCCGACGCGGAAATAATTGGCGTGCATCCGCGCGCCGGAAGCGCGCTCGAAGAAGTTCAGGCAATCCTCGCGGATTTCGAACATCCACAGGTTCGGCGTCATTGCGCCAACGTCCATCACGTGGCTGCCGAGGTTCAGCATGTGATTGCAGATGCGCGTCAGCTCGGCGAAGAACACGCGCAGATACTGGCCCCGCAGCGGCACTTCCAAATCGAGCAGTTTCTCGACCGCGAGCACATAGGAATGCTCCTGTGCCAGCGGCGAGCAATAATCGAATCGATCGAAATATGGCAGCGCCTGGGTGTAGGTCTTATACTCGATCAGCTTCTCGGTGCCGCGATGGAGCAGGCCGATATGCGGGTCCACGCGCTCGACGATTTCGCCGTCAAGCTCCAGCACCAGACGCAGCACGCCGTGCGCCGCCGGATGCTGTGGGCCGAAATTGATCGTGTAGTTCTGGATTTCGGTGTCGCCCGGTTCCGGCTTTCCGCCGTCCGTGACGCCTGCGATCTCGTCTAGATATTCAGCCATTACGCTTCACCACCCGGCGCTTTTTTGACACGCGGCTTGCGGGGTTTCTTCACCGGCTCGGGGCCAGCATCGGGTCCGGGCTTGCCGGCCCCCGTCTGTGCAGTCGAATCGCTGGTCTTGGGCTTGGTCACCTTCGCCTTTTCGGGCTTCGGCGTCGCCGGGCTTATCTCAGCAGCCTTGAGCGGCGTAGGTGCGCCCTTGGCTTCAGGCTGCGGCGCGGGAGGCGTCGCCGCCGGGCCCTGGGCCTTCTCGTCGCCCGGCAGCACATATTGGGCGCCTTCCCACGGGCTCAGGAAGTCGAAGCTGCGGAAATCCTGCGCCAGCTTGACCGGCTCATAGACCACGCGCTTGGCTTCTTCCGAATAGCGCAGCTCGACATAGCCTGTTTGCGGGAAGTCCTTGCGCAGCGGATGCCCGACAAAACCATAGTCCGTCAGGATGCGGCGCAGATCGCTATTCCCGTCAAACAGCACGCCATACATGTCGTACACTTCGCGCTCGAGCCAGCCGGCGACCGGCCAGATCTGCGTGACCGAAGGCACAGGCTGCACCTCATCGGTGGTGACATGCACGCGGATGCGATGGTTTTTGGTGAGCGAGAGCAGGCAATAGACCACTTCGAAACGCTCGGCGCGCTCGGGATAGTCGGCGCCGGCGATCTCCATCAGCTGCTGATATTCGAACTCGACGCGCAGGCGATCGATGACTTCGAGCAAGCGTGCGCGCGGCACATTGAACGCAACCTCGATGCCGGGACGACGCGAAACGCCATCGCCCAGCAGCGGAGCCCAGACCGAATCGTCGCGGTCGATCATGCGGGGTGCGACAGACTTCACCGTTCAAGCGTCCCGCTGCGGCGGATCTTCCGCTGAAGCTGCATCACGCCGTACAGCAAAGCCTCAGCAGTCGGCGGGCACCCCGGCACATAGATATCCACCGGCACGATGCGATCGCATCCGCGCACGACCGAATAGCTATAGTGATAATAGCCCCCGCCATTCGCGCACGAACCCATCGAAATCACATATTTCGGCTCGGACATCTGATCGTAGACCCGGCGCAGCGCCGGAGCCATTTTGTTGCAGAGCGTGCCCGCGACGATCATCACGTCCGACTGGCGCGGAGAAGCGCGCGGCGCGGCGCCGAAGCGCTCCATGTCATAGCGCGGCATATTCACATGGATCATCTCGACCGCGCAGCAGGCGAGCCCGAAGGTCATCCACCACAGCGAGCCTGTGCGTGCCCATTGGAAAAGCTCTTCGGTCGAGGTGACGAGGAAGCCCTTGTCGCCCACTTCGGCATTGATGTCGTTGAGGAAGCCGACGTCCGGGAGAGTCCCAGATGGCGGCGCCCCCGCCAAAGGCGACGACTGTGCGCTGAGTTCTACTCCCACTCGAGCGCTCCCTTCTTCCACGCATAGACAAGGCCAAGCGCCAGCTCGGCGATAAAGATCATCATCGATATCCACGCGGTCCAGCCGAGTTCAAACACCGAAACCGCCCATGGATACAGGAACGCGGCTTCGAGATCGAAGATGATGAAGAGGATGGCGACCAGGTAAAACCGCACGTCGAACTGGCTGCGCGAATCCTCGAATGCGGGGAAACCGCACTCATATTCGCTGAGCTTCGCCTCGCTCGGCTTATGTGCCCCGGTAAGGCGGCCAACCAGCATCGGCAGAAACACGAACGCGCTGGAAAGCACGAGCGCGACGCCGAGGAACAGGAGTATCGGCAGATATTCGATTAAGTCGACCAAAGTGCCTTCTCGCGCATGCGGAATCTTGTGGCGGCTTTAGGACGATGGGGGGTGTGCGGCAAGGCCCGGAAGATGTGAGAATAACTCGCAATAAGGAGCCGTTCACCATGCCATCCGGGCCCTCTCAGCCGGTTCAGCCCGGATAGGGGTGTTCGCGCAGCAGCTTGGCCAGATGCGCGGCGTTGCCCGCGAGCATGCGCGCTGTCCTAGTGACAGTTTCGGGGGTCTCGTCGAGATCCTTGAAATCCGTCTTTCCATAGGCCTCCCCCACCCAATAGATCGCGCCCACCGCGGGAATCGTCCAGCCCGTGTCATTGAGCGACTGGAAAAGCTGCGCGGTCGAGAAGTGCGCACCGTCCTCATTGCCAACGATCGCGGCAACGGCGACCTTCGAATAGCTGGGCATGCGCCCCTGTTCGTCGGTTTCGGAAAGAAATGCGTCCATCCGCTCCAGCACGCGCTTGGCGATGCTCGATATCTGACCCATCCAGATCGGCCCGCCAAAGATCAGAATGTCGGCCGCGAGAATCTTGGAGCGTACCACCGGCCAATCGTCGCCATTGCCTTCGTCCGAAGTCACGCCGGGTTTGATGTCGCACGCGGCAAGCCGGATCGTCTCGACGATCTCGACATCGACATCTTTGAACGCGGTCGCAAGCACGCCGATCATGGCGTCGGTGGACGAAGGAATCGAAGCGTCGGCCTTGAGCGTGCAATTCAGTGCGATGGCCTTGAGCGGCATGCGACTCTCCATGTTTTCGGGCGACCAGGCCGCCGTTGAAACAGGAGAACCGACGAAACGCTCAGGCGTTGCGCAGCGAGCCCGCGACCAATTTGTGCAGCTTCGAATGGAGCACGTCGTTTGCGGCCAGGAACTGGCTGCGCTCCATCGACATATCTTGCCCGCGGAAATCGGTGACGAAGCCACCCGCTTCCTTGATCAGCAGCATGCCCGCCGCAACGTCCCACGGCTTGAGGTCGCTTTCCCAGAAACCGTCGAAACGGCCTGCGGCAACCCATGCCATATCGAGCGCGGCCGAACCGAGCCGGCGGATACCGGCGACTTCCGGAGCAACCGCGCCGAAAATACGGCTCCACTGCGCGAAATTGCCATGGCCGAGGAAGGGGATACCCGTCGCGATGACGGCATCGGCCAGATCGCGGCGCGCGGAAACGCGCAGGCGCTCGCTCTGCACCCATGCGCCCCGGCCCTTTTCGGCCCAGAAGCTCTCATCGGTGAGCGGCTGATAGACATAGCCGTGCGTGATCTCGGGCTTGCCCTGCGAACCGAACGGATCTTCGACGGCAACCGATATGCAGAAATGCGGGATGCCGTGGAGGAAATTGGTCGTGCCATCCAGCGGATCGATGATCCAGCGCGGCTTCGACGGATCGCCTTCGATCTCGCCGCGCTCCTCGACCAAAAAGCCCCAGTCCGGACGCGCCTTTTGGAGCTCTTCGATCATCGTGTCTTCAGAGCGCTTGTCGGCCATCGAGACGAAGTCTGCCGGCCCCTTGCGGCTGACCTGCAGAGCGGAGACTTCGTTGAAATCGCGACGCAAGCGCGGACCTGCCTTGCGGCAGGCTTTTTCGATGACGGTGATAATGCCGGAGTGGGAAACCATCTAAACTTATTCCGCCCGCTTCACATAAGTCTGCTCGTACACGTCCACGACGATACGCGTGCCGGCGCCGACATGCGGCGGGACCATCACGCGAACGCCATTCTCAAGCACAGCAGGCTTGTACGACGACGACGCCGTCTGACCCTTCACCACTGCGTCGGCCTCGACGATCAACGCTTCGATCGTGTCGGGCAGCTGCACGCTGATCGGGTCTTCGTCATGAAGCTCCATCACCACGTCCATGCCGTCCTGCAGGAAAGCAGCGGCATCGCCGAGCAGGTCGCGCGGCAGCGTGGTCTGCTCATAGGTGATCTTGTCCATGAAGGTCAGCGTGTCACCTTCGGCGAACAGAAACTGGAAATCCTTGGTGTCGAGGCGCACGCGCTCTACCGACTCAGCAGAGCGGAAGCGAATGTTGTTCTTGCGGCCGTCGCGCAGGTTCTTCAGCTCCACCTGCATATACGCACCGCCCTTGCCGGGCTGAGTGTGCTGAATTTTGACGGCGCGCCAGATGCCGCCTTCATATTCCAGGATGTTGCCGGGGCGAATTTCGACCGCGTTGATCTTCATGGGAAGAAACCTGTGTTCTGAGAAAGAGCGAGCGCGGCCTTTAGCGAGCGATGCAGGTGCGGGCAAGTCGCGCCGGATGGGCGTAAAAAAGCGACAGTCCCTGTTTATCCAAGCTGTCAGCCCGGCCCGAACGCCAGCAGCGGATAGGGATTGACGTTCGCCCCCTTCCACCAGCCCTCGCCCGGCTGCATCGTCTTCACTTCGAAATGCAGATGCGGCGCGCCGCCTGCCGCGCTGCCGGTATTGCCCACCGTCGCGATCTGCTGGCCCTGCGTCACCTTCTGCTTCTCGACCACGCCATAGCTGTCGAGATGCGCGTAGTAATAAACGAGCTTGCCGTCATTGGAGCGCACATAGATCGTGCGGCCACCATTCACGCTCTCGAATATCTTCTCCACCACGCCCGGTGCCGCCGCCAGCACCGGGGTGCCCATCGGTGCCATGATGTCGATCGCGTGATGCTCGCGCGTGCCATTGCCGCGGCTATGGCCCCAGGTATCGCTGAGCTGCCGCGATTTGACGCCGGCAACAGGAATGATCAGCGATCCCGGATCGATCCGATTTTGCGTTTGGCCCAGGAGCGGATCGGAGACGATAGTGGGCATCGCCGCCAGCTGCTGAACCTCGGCAGGATTGACCGTGATGCGCACCAGCGAAGCAAAGGCGGCGAGCAGCAACAGCATTATCGCAAGCGCCCCCCACCCCATTCGCTTCAGCCAGATACCCATTGGTCTACTCCTGGAAGACCGCCGGCGTCCCCGGCTTTATCATCAGCGACAGGCGCGCGGCGTCCCAATTAGTTAGCCGGATGCAGCCATGGCTTTCGGTGCGCCCGATATTCTGGGGCTCCGGCGTGCCGTGGATGCCGTAATGCTCCTTCGACAGATCGAGCCAGATCACCCCGACCGGACCGTTCGGGCCGGGAGGGAGCATGGCTTTCTCGTCACCCGGCTTCGCATCCCAGAACAGATCCGGATTGAAGTGGAACTTGGGGTTATAATCGGCGCCGTTGATCTTCCACGTGCCGATCGGCAGCGGGTCATGGCCGCTACCCATCGTCGCCATGAACTGGGCGACGAGCTGATCACCCTTATAGACCTTCAGCACACTCTCCGATTTATCGACGACGATCTTGTCGCCGCTCGGCTGATTGGCATCGACATTCAGATCGGTGAGCGTCTGCTTCCAATCGTCGCGTAAGTCCGCGGGATAATCGCGCGACGCGGGCAACGCGTTCGGGAAGGTAAAGCTCGCGCCCACATGGATCGATCCGCCACCCGGATTGAGCTCGATCAGCACATCGGGGGTGGTGTGAAACATCTCGGCCAGCTTCTCGAGCGGACGCGTATAGGCCAGCGCGCCCAGCTTGGCCTGCTCGGCGGGGTCCTTCGGCGTGGGGTTCACATAAGGCCCACGCAGCGCCGCTTCGTCGAGGGTCAGCTTCTTGGTCGGGCGCAATTCGCGATACGGATACAGCGCGCTCAACATCGCCGGATCTAGCTTGCCGCTGATCTTCATGCCCCGCGCGGTCTGAAAGCCCTTGATCGCAGCGGTCAGCGATTGCCCCTCGCGCCCGTCGAGAATGCCCGGCGAGAAGCCGAGATGATCGAGGATCACCTGCGCATGGAGGACGGTATAGTCGATCGGCGGACGCGGCTTGGTTCCCTTCTGGGCCCAAGCAACGGGCCCAAGCGAGACGCACGCGAGGCAGGCGGCAATTGCGAGCTTTTTCCGCACAGATTCAATCTCCTGACGAACAATGGTTCGATAGGAGAACGATCTACTTGGTCAGTAGCTCCGTGAACGCTTTGATCGCCGCAGCTTCGTCGCCGCCCCACACCGCATGGCTCACCGCGAGGAAGTCCGCGCCGGCTGCCACCAAAGGCGCGGCGTTCGCGGGCGTGATGCCGCCAATCGCTACGCAGGGGATCTCGAACACCGTCGACCACCAGCTGAGCAGCACCGGCTCAGCCTGATGATGCGTTTCCTTGGTCTGGGTCGGATAGAATGCGCCGAACGCGACATAGTCCGCCCCGCCCTCTCCCGCTTCCATCGCAAGATGGCGGCTGTCCTGACAGGTCACGCCGATCTGCGCGGCCGGCCCCAGCAACGTGCGCGCATCGCGCGGATCGCCATCGCCCTGCCCCAGATGCACGCCATCCGCGCCCAGCCGCTTGGCCAGCCCAATGTCGTCATTGACGATGAACGCGACGTCCGCGTCCGCGCAAATCCGCTGGAGCGGCTCGCCCAATTTGGCAGCCTCATGCTGATCCACGCCCTTAACGCGAAGCTGAAACGCCGCCACGGGGCCCGCATCGAACGCGCATTTCAGCCGATCCGCAAACCCACCCGTCACATCGAGCGGCGAGATCAGGTAGAGCTGGCACGGCGGGCGGCGATCATCGCGGCGAAACTGCGCGGCAAAATTCGGGTCAAGCGGCGGCAGGCCGTCTTCGTCTTCGGTCATGCCCGCTCCTTCGTCCGAGCGGGCGCGCGGGTCAAGCGCGGCTGACGAAGCTCGCACCCGGCAGCGGGCGTGTCTCTGCGCTCAATTCGAAGCCGGCGATCAGCGGGCGGCCCTGGCGGATCGCTTCCTTCACCGACGGGAGCGCCAGCGAGGCCGCATGGCTTTCCTTATTGTCCCAAATCTCGGTGATCCAGATCGCGTCCGGATCCTGCGCGTCCTCGGCGATCAGATAGGCGAGGCAGCCGGGCATCGCATTGGTGCCCGATCCCAGGATCGCGACCAATTCGTCGCGCTTGCCGGGCACGGCCTTGATCTTGCCGATCATGCCGAAGGGCGGATCGAGTTCTTCCATGCGCGCAATCCCGTTCGTTCTTGTGCCAGCAAATGCCGGGCCGCCCAGCAAGGCGAGCGCAAGGCCCGCTAATACCGGGCGGCGCGCGGTCATGCCGCAGTCTTCTCAGTCGATGCGGTGTAAATGTCGCCAATCGCTTCGCCCAGCGACGCATCGAATTCGGCGTCGGTCATGCCGTGGCGCAGATCTTCGAGCAGAGCGCGGCTGAAGCTCGCGATCATGCCGCGATTCTTGGCCAGTTCCGCGCAAGCCTCGGGGCGCTTGAAACCGCCCGAAAGCGCCACGACGCGAAGCACGCGCGGATGATCGACCAGCGCATCGTACAGACCCGACTTTGCAGGGATCGAGAGCTTGAGCATCACCTTGTCATCGCCCGGCATCGCGTCGAGCGCCTTGAGCGTTTCTTCGAGCAGTATCTGGTCGCACTCGGCGCGCTCGGCGCTCTTGATGTTGATCTCGGGCTCCAGCATCGGCATCAGCCCGGCGGCGAGCACCTGCTGGCCCACTGCGAACTGCTGCGCGACGATTGCGGCGATGCCTTCGCGGTTGGCGAGGTTGATCACCGAGCGTTCTTTCGTGCCGAACACGCCCAGCGCCTTGGCGCGCGCAAGCAGTGCGTCGAGGCCCGGCATCGGCTTCATCATCTGCACGCCATTGGCTTCGTCCTCGAGGCCCTTGTCGATCTTGAGGAAAGGCACGACACCCTTGTCGATCAGCGCCTGCGGTGTCGGCTTCCCGCCAACCTGACCGTCCATGGTGCGCTCAAACAGGATCGCACCGATCACCTTGTCGCCGGTGAAGCTCGGCGCGCTGATGATGCGGCTGCGCATCTGGTGGATCAGGCCGAACATCTCTTCATCGTTGGACCATGCGCCCGCTTCGACACCATAGCCGGCCAGCGCCTTTGGCGTTGAGCCGCCCGACTGATCGAGCGCGGCGATGAAGCCTTTGCCCTGGGCAATCTTCGCGGTCATGTCGGCGGTGTTCATGGGAGCCCCTTTGCTGTGCTTTGGGGCGCTATTGCAGGAGGCCAAGCTCCTGCAAAGCCTGACAACGCAAGACAGATCAGCCGGTGCTCGATTCGCTCTCAATTGGCCTGGCGCCCATAATCAGCAGCCACAGGCAGGTGCCGATTTCACCGATCGCCGCGGGCTTGGTCACATAAGCGGCGAATGCCATATCGTCGAAGCCGGGAATCAGCAGGCTGCCGAACACTTCGATCATATAGCCCGCACAGCCGAGCATCAGGAACACCCCCAATATCCGCGGGATCGCACCCGATTTGACGACCAGATAGCCCAAAGGCAGCAGCCACAGCCCCCAGAAAAGCTCAACCGTAAGGATGCCGTTGCTGTACGAATCGAGCAGCATCCGCGCCTGAACCTGAAGCTGTTCGGGGCTGAAGCCATGTTCGCTGCGGTGGAGCAACGAGAGCAAATCCATTCGACAACGCACATTGAGCAACGAGATCGGCACGCTTGCCACCGCAAGCGCGACCATCGCGGCGGCAGCATTGCGGCCAGCAGGCGCGAGCAATCGGTACAATACCAATGGGAGCAACAAAAACGCGGTATAGCAGACCAGACCGGCGGCGATGCCGACGCGGAAAAGCTGCTCGTTGGCGAGGATGTTGGCGACGGTCGCCGCCGTATCGCCCGGCACCATCAGCTTTGAGGGCACATAAGCGAGACTGAGAATCCCGGTCAGGACCACGACCAGGTACAAGAGCCCCGCGATCCGGGCTGTCCGTGCGTTCGATCCCATGCAGCATCCCCTCAATTTGAGATGCGGGCTAGCCCAACTGTATTAGTTAGGCAATACGCCTAGCGGGTAAGCGCGGCGACCCCGGGCAATTCCTTGCCTTCCATCCACTCGAGGAATGCGCCCCCGGCGGTGGAGATGAAGGTCATGTCGTCCGCCACGCCCGCCTGATTGAGCGCAGCGACGGTGTCCCCGCCCCCTGCGACCGATACCAGCGAACCTTCCTTGGTGAGCGCAGCGACGGTGTGCGCCAGGCTCATCGTCGCGGTGTCGAACGGCTTGGTCTCGAACGCGCCCATCGGGCCATTCCACACAAGCGTGCGGCAATTCTTGAGCACGTCGCCCAGCGCCTCGGTCGCGGCGGGGCCAACGTCGAGGATCATCTCGTCCTCGGCGACTTCATGGACGTTGCAGGTGCGCAGGCTCGCCGGATTGGCCGCGAATTCCTTCGATACCACCACGTCGTACGGCAGATGCACGATGCAATTGGCCTTCTCCGCTGCGTCGAGGATTTCCTCGGCGGTGCCGGTCAAATCATGCTCGCACAGCGACTTGCCCACACGCACGCCGCGCGCGGCAAGGAACGTGTTGGCCATACCGCCGCCGATGATCAGATGATCGACCTTGGCGACCAGATGCTTGAGTACGTCGAGCTTGGTCGAAACCTTCGCCCCGCCCACGACTGCCGCAACCGGATGCTCGGGATTGCCCAGCGCCTTGTCGAGCGCGTCGAGTTCAGCCTCCATCTGGCGGCCGGCGAATGCGGGCAGCTTGTGCGCCAGCCCCTCGGTCGATGCATGCGCACGGTGCGCTGCCGAAAACGCATCGTTGACGTAGAGATCGCCCAAAGCCGAAAACCGATCGACGGTCGCGGGATCGTTCTTCTCTTCGCCGCCAAAGAACCGGGTATTTTCCAGCAGCGCAATATCCCCGGGCTGGAGCGTCGCAATCGCAGCCGCATCGCCTTCCCAATCCACATAGCGCACCGGACGGCCCAGCACGTCGCTGAACGGCTTGGCCAATTGCGCCGTCGAAAGCTCCGGCGATGGCACCTTCGGCCGCCCGAAATGCGCAAGGATCAGCACGATCGCGCCCTTGTCAGACAGTTCGGCAACGGTCTGGATCGCAGCGCGAAACCGCGTGTCATCGGTGACCGCGCCGTCAGCCATCGGCACGTTCAGGTCTTCACGAACAAGCACCCGCTTGCCCGTGATGTCACCCATATCGTCGAGGGTTTTGAAGGCGCGGCTCATGACGATCAGCCCAGCTTTGCCATGGTCGAAGCGGTATCGACCATGCGGTTCGAGAAGCCCCATTCGTTATCGTACCAGCTGACCACGCGGACGAGCTTGCCGTCCATCACCGTTGTCTCCAGGCTGTCGATGGTCGACGAAGCCGGCGTGTGGACGATGTCGATCGAAACCAAAGGCTCGTCCGAATAAACCAGCACGCCCTTGAGCGGGCCGCTTTCCGAGGCAGCCTTCAGGATCGCGTTGATCTCTTCCTTGCTGGTGTCGCGCTTCGGGGTGAAGGTCAGGTCAACCAGCGAGCCATCCGGAACCGGAACGCGGATCGCCGAACCATCGAGCTTGCCCTTGAGCTCCGGCAGAACCTCGCCAACCGCGCGGGCAGCGCCCGTAGTCGTCGGGATCATGCTCATCGCGGCCGCACGTGCGCGACGCAGATCTTCGTGGATCTGATCCAGGATCTTCTGATCGTTGGTATAAGCATGCACCGTGGTCATGAAACCACGCTCGATGCCCACCGTGTCGTTCAGCACCTTGGCGACTGGTGCCAGGCAATTGGTGGTGCACGATGCGTTCGAAACGATCGTGTGCCCGGCCTCAAGCTTGTCGTGGTTCACGCCGAACACGACGGTCAGGTCGACATTCTTGCCCGGTGCCGAGATCAGCACCTTCTTGGCGCCGGCATCGATATGCTTCTGGGCATCTTCGCGCTTGGTGAAGAAGCCGGTGCATTCCAGCACCAGCTCAACGCCGTTTGCGGCGTGCGGCAGGTTCGCGGGATCGCGCTCCTTGGTCACCTTCACGCGCTTGCCGTCGATCACCAGATCGTCGCCATCGGCGGAGACGGTGCCCGGATATTTGCCGTGAACGCTGTCGCGCGAAAACAGCCACGCGTTCGACTTGGCGTCGGCAAGATCGTTGATCGTCACCAGTTCAAGGCCGCTGTCCGGGCGCTCGAGAATGGCGCGCGCCACCAGCCGTCCAATACGTCCGAACCCGTTGATCGCCACCTTCGTCATGCTGTCAGTCCTTCAGTTTTTGCAGGATTTGCGGCACGATCGCCGCGGCCGTTAGGCCAAAATGCTTGTACAGATCGGGTGCCGGACCCGACGCGCCATAGCGGTCCAGACCAAAGCGCAGGCCATCGATCCCGGTGTACCGCTCCCAGCCGGTGGTGACGCCCGCTTCGATCGACACGATCAGCGCATCACGCGGCAGCAGATCGGCGCGATAGGCGGCGGTCTGCGCATCGAAACGCGACCAGCACGGCAGCGAGACCACGTCGGCGCCAATCCCTTGCGCTTCAAGTTCGGCACGCACCGCAACAGCGATCTCAACTTCCGAACCCGAGGCCAGCAAAACGACCTTACGGGCAGCATCCGCGCCCTGCAGGCGATAGCCACCCTGGGCCGCGCCGCCGCTGCTCAGCTGCGGCAAATTCTGTCGCGAAAGCGCCAGCAACGAAGGCCCATCGGCACGCGCCACCGATGCGCCCCAGGCTTCTGCGGTCTCCACCGCATCGCACGGACGCCAAACCTCAAGGTTCGGGATCAGCCGCAGCGACATGACATGCTCAACCGGCTGGTGGGTCGGGCCATCTTCGCCCAGCCCGATCGAATCGTGGGTCATCACAAAGATCGAACGCGCCTGCTGGAGCGCCGCAAGGCGAATCGCCGGGCGGGCATAATCGCTGAACACCAGGAATGTGCCGCCATAGGGGATCACGCCGCCATGCAGCGCCAGCCCGTTCATCGCCGCCGCCATGCCGAACTCGCGAATGCCGTAACGCATATAGCGACCCGCACGGTTGTCCGCGGTGAAATCGGTCAGGCCCTTGGTCAGCGTGTTGTTCGACGGCGTAAGATCCGCCGAGCCGCCAAGCGTCTCGGGCAAAGCGGCGTTGATCGCGTCGAGCGCCATCTCGCTTGCCTTACGCGTCGCAACCTTTTGCGGGTTGGCGATCAGATCGGCGATATAGCTGTCGAGCGAGAATCCAGCAGGCAGATCGCCCGCCATCCGGCGCGAGAATTCCGAACCATTCGAATCACCTGCAAGGCGCTGCTTCCAGGCATTATGAGGTTCAGCACCGCGCTTGCCAGCCGCCAGCCACACTTCGCGAATGTCCGCAGGCACATCGAAGGGCGCATATTTCCAGCCAAGCGTCTCGCGCGCAGCTGCCACTTCGGCAGCGCCCAGCGGCGAGCCGTGGGTCTTGCTCGTGCCCTGGAAATTCGGCGCACCCTTGCCGATGATCGTCTTGCAGCGAACCAGCGAAGGGCGATCGTCCGCCAGCGCCGCATCGAATGCCGACGCGATGCTCGCCGCATCATGGCCATCGCATTCCACGACATGCCAGCCTGTCGCGGTGTAGCGCGCCGGGATATCCTCGTTCGAAGAGAGCGAAACCGGCCCGTCGATGGTGATCTTGTTATCGTCCCACAATACGATCAGGCGCCCGAGCTTGAGATGCCCGGCAAGCCCAATCGCTTCGTGGTTGATACCTTCCATCAGGCAGCCATCGCCTGCGATCACCCAGGTGTTGTGATCGACCAGCCCGTCGCCAAAGCCTGCATTCAGGTGACGCTCGGCAATCGCCATGCCCACCGCCATCGCCAGGCCCTGCCCCAGGGGACCGGTGGTGCATTCGACGCCGGCCAGCTCGAAATTCTCGGGGTGGCCCGCACACGGCGAACCCACCTGACGGAAGGTCTTGATGTCCTCCAGCGTCGGGCGCGCATAGCCGGTCAGGTGCAGCAGCGAGTAGATCAGCATCGATCCATGGCCCGCCGAAAGCACGAAGCGATCACGGTCCGGCCACTTCGGGTCAGCCGGATCGAATTTCAGATAATTCTGGAAAAGCACGGTCGCGACGTCGGCCATGCCCATCGGCATGCCGGGGTGGCCGGAATTCGCAGCCTCCACAGCGTCCATGCTCAACGCGCGGATAGCGTTGGCGCAATCGGTGAAGGATGCGGTCACAAAAGACTCCCTGGCGGCGATGCGGAGCCTTTGGGGCGGTCGCGCCCGCGCGTCAACCGGCTGGCCTCAAGTGGTTGCAAACAGGGGTTGTCCCCCGCCCATGCAATGCTTAATCCACATTTATGGTTGATCCCGCAGACCGCATCGAAAATGCACTAGCCCGGATCGAGGCTGCAGCCGCAGCCAAGGCATATGCGCTGGAGCGGATCGAACAGCGCCACGCAAAGCTTCGGGCACATATCGAAGGCGCAGTCGCTTCTCTCGACACGTTGATCACCCGCGAACCTGCGGATGCGGGCGCCGAATAATGGCAGACGTATCCCTCACCATCGCCGGCCGCAGCTATTCCGTCTCTGCGCGTGACGGCGAAGAGCCGCACCTCAAGCATCTCGAGAAGATCCTCCAAAAGCACGGCGAAACCGCGCACCGCGCATCGGGCGGGCTCAATTCTGAGCGGACGCTGGTTTATCTCGCGCTGATTCTCGCGGACATGCTCGATGAGGCCGAACGCAATCCGCCTGAGGGCGTGTCGCCCGTTTTGCTCGATCGCATCGCGGATCGGCTCGAAGCAGTAGCTGCCGCGCTGGAAGAAGACGCCAGGGAAGCCTGAAACGAATAACCGTGACGACACGCCTTGAGCATTAACCCCCAAAGGCTTACATAGAAGATGGCGGGCTCTGCCCGGTACGAGCTTTAGCGATTATCCCTGAGGCGATTCATCTTCCTAGGGGGCCGTCCCTGTTCAGATCCTGGTCTGATGCACATGGTCCCCACCTGACGTTTACGGCGTCAGAGGATATTCAAGCAAACGGCCATGGCGGACCCGCCACCTGATACCATGAGCCCAAAGAACATTAGCCCTGAGAAGCCCGCCCTGAGAGCGCAACTCCGCGCCGCACGCGACGCCTTTGCGACGCACAGCGATGCTGCGATCGTCGCACCCGATGCCTTTATCGATCGTCTCACCCCCGGCTCAACCGTCGCCAGCTATATCGCCATCGGCAGTGAGGCCGATCCGTCGCAACTCACCGCTGCCGCAGTCGCGCGCGGCTGCCGAATCGTCCTGCCTTACGTAACCGATCGCGTTGCCCCGATTCGCTTCCTCGTGTGGGAACCCGGCACACCCCTGATTCGGGGTCATCGCGATCTGCTCCAGCCCGATCCAGCAGGCGAAGAGGCCGCGCCCGACGTGATCATCACGCCGCTGCTGGGCTTCGATGCCCGGTTCAACCGGCTGGGCCAGGGCGCCGCGCATTACGACCGCGCCTTTGCCCGCTATGAGGACGCCTGGCGCGTCGGGGTTGCATGGTCGGTGCAGCAACTTCCCGCTATCCCCGCCGACATCTGGGACGTGCCACTGCACGCCATCATCACTGAGGAAGGCATGTCGTGGCACAGCATATAGAACCCAGCTGGCGTAAGCCTGTGGGCGCGCTCGCCATCATGGCCTGGATATTCGTGTGGATCATCCTGATCGCCACCGGCTCGCGCTGGATCGGACAGCTTTGGATATTGGCGCAGTTGCCGATCTATCTGGTTGCCGGGATCGTTTGGATCCTGCCGCTCAAACCGCTGATGATCTGGATGGAAACCGGCCGCTGGCGCGCCTGAGCGCCACGCATTCGAAAGCCCGTCGGGGGATTGCAATGTAGGATTTGGCCTGCTTCGCTAAGCGGCCGATGCTGCAGCCGTTATTGTGAGATCGCAATCTCAGGCCCGGTACGAAAAACACGCTGATAGTGTAAATCTAGTGTCAACTTTGGCGCTGGGAAGACCGGGGCAGTGCTTTCGGGAAATCCCGCATCGGGCGCCTGTCCGCCTTCCAAATGAAGGGGATGGCGCGAGTGACGGGGCTCGAACCCGCGACCTCCGGCGTGACAGGCCGGCGC
>JAZKJE010000030.1:27966-42720 GCA_040384525.1 Pseudomonadota bacterium | reverse complement strand
CGCGCCGCGCCAGCATGGCATCGGCTGGCCCAGCGAAGAGGCATGGGTCTGGCTCCGCCTCAAATTGCTGGCGGACGCCGGCCTTGTCGGCCTGCCCAACGCGGGCAAATCCACTTTCATCAATCAGGTGAGCAACGCGCAGGCAAAGGTTGGTGCCTATGCCTTCACCACCACGCGGCCTCAATTGGGCGTGGTCCGCCACAAGATGCAGGAATTCGTCGTCGCCGACATTCCCGGCCTGATCGAAGGGGCTGCCGACGGGGCAGGGATCGGCGATCGCTTCCTCGGCCATATCGAGCGCTGCCGCGTGCTGCTCCATCTGGTGGACGCCAACGATCCCGACGTCGCCGAAAGCTACCGCATCGTTCGTGACGAACTGGAGAATTACGGCGCTGGCCTCACCGACAAGAGTGTCATCGTCGGCCTCAACAAGATCGACACGCTCGACGACGAACTGATCGCAGCACTCTCGGCCGAGCTGGAAGAAGCCAGCGGCGCCGAAGTCATCCCGCTCTCCGGCGCAGCGGGTACGGGCGTGGACTGGGTGCTCGACAAGCTCCTCGAAGCGATCGGCCCCGAAGGCGGCAAGGTCTCGGACGATGACGAAGGCGAAGACGCAATCGAATGGTCGCCGGTCTAAACAATCCTCCCCCGGAGGGGGAGGGGGACCGCGAAGCGGTGGAGGGGGATTATCCCCGCGCGACGGTCACGATGTGGAGCACTACCGCGCCCAAATCCTCCAGAACTTCCCGAGCCGGAATCCGCAGAACATGCACCTTTCGCAACGCCAGCCACGCGTCCCGAGCTGCATCTCGCTCGGGCCGATCCCCACGCGCATGCACCTCGCCATCGATTTCCACCGCGAGATCCACCTCAGCGCAGTAGAAGTCGAGCACATACGCCCCAGCCGGGTGCTGCTTGCGAAACTTTAGCCCCTCTGGTCGCTTCTTCAGTTCGCGCCACAACAGCACCTCCGGCAAGCTCATCTCTCGCCGTAACTGTTTGGCACGCTCAATCGTGAGCCTCGGGCCGGTTAGCTTGCGGATAGTCCCTCTTCACCAGCTTCGCTGGTTCCCTTTTCTCTCCGGGAGAGGATAGAGCCTCCTGCGGCAGTTCCAAACATGCTTGAGCGTTCGTTAACTATATCGGCGCATTGTCCTTCCAGAATATTGGAAGGGATTTGCCATGAGCTTCTTTCTTGCAGGCGTAGTTTCAGCGCTGTTGACGTCGGGCGCTCCGTTGGTGCCGGAAATGCCAATTGCCGCTGAAGCTGAAACGTCGGTTTATCACGTCTCGATGAAGCTGCATGACGGCACGCAATTGATCGCCTCGCCTATCCTCGATGTGAAGGTCGGCGAACTCGCCACCGTCTCGGTCGACGATGGCAAGGGGCAGCGCTACCTCGTGCGTCTCAGCCCGATGCGCGCGAGCGGCAAGGTCTTCATGGTCTCCTCGATCGATGTCGCATCGAACGATTCGGCCTATTTTGCCTCACCGGCGCTGATGGTCGGTCTGGGCGAAGCGTCCGCGATCGAACTCGGCAAGGAAGATGTGAAATCCAAGCCATTCCGCCTGGACGTCACGCTTACCAGCACCACCGCGCCCACGCTCTGATTTCAGGGTCGCCGCTCTAGGCTCTCAGGCGGGCGAAAGTTGCGATTATTGCTGCCGTCGTTAAGCGGCGTCTCATGTCGCTCTTTCCGCCCGCATCCTGCCCCCGCCTGATCGTCAAGATCGGCTCGGCTTTGCTCGTCGATCCCGATGGCAGCGTGCGGCGTGATTGGCTTGCCGGCATCGCCGCCGATGTCGCCGAGCGCAGCCGCGCAGGCCAGCAGGTCGCAGTCGTCTCCTCGGGCGCCATCGCGCTCGGTGCCCGCCGCCTCAATCTCCCCAAGGGCGGCCGCGCCAGCCTCGAAGATGCACAGGCAGCCGCCGCAGTCGGCCAGATCGCGCTCAGCCAGGTCTGGGCCGAAACGCTGGGTGCCGAAGGCCTCACGGCAGCCCAGATGCTCGTCACCCTCGACGATCTCGAAGACCGCCGCCGCTATCTGAACGCCGCCGCCACGCTGGATCGCCTGCTCAGCCTCGGTGTCGTGCCGATCCTCAACGAGAATGACTCGGTGGCTACCGAGGAAATTCGCTTCGGCGACAATGATCGCCTCGCGGCCCGCGTCGCACAGGCAGCGGGGGCAGGGGGCGTTGTACTCCTCAGCGACATTGACGGTCTTTACGATCGCAATCCCGCGCTTCCCGACGCGCAGCACATCCCCCGCGTCGAGCGGATCGACGGCGTTATCGAAGCCATGGCCGACAAGGGCTCCGCATCCGGCATGGGATCGGGCGGCATGGTCTCCAAGATCGCCGCCGCGCGCATCGCCAACGCGGCGGGCGCTCATCTCGCCATCGCATCGGGCCGGATCGATCGCCCGCTCTCAACCGAAGCGCGCCACACGCTGTTCGTAGCCGAGAAATCCGCGCCTGCGCGCAAGGCGTGGCTGGCGGGCGGCCTCACCGCCAAAGGCCAGATTCATGTCGATGCCGGCGCGGCAAAGGCGCTCGCCATGGGCAACAGCCTCCTCGCCGCCGGTGCCACCCGGGTGGAAGGCAGTTTCGCGCGCGGCGACCTGATCGTCATACTCGGCCCAGACGGCGCGGCGCTGGCGCGCGGCCTATCCGAATATCCCAGCGAAGACGCCACCCGCCTGACCGGCAAGCGCAGCGAAGAACATGCCGAAATCCTCGGCTACGCCCCCCGCGCGGCGCTGATCCACCGCAGCCATATGGCGCTGCTCTAATGACCACCCTAGCCATCACCGGCGCCACCGGCTTCGTCGGGAAGCGCACCGTGGAGCTAGCCCTAGCCGCCGGCCACACAGTCCGCGCGCTCACCCGCCGCAGCCAGCAGCCCCGCCAGGGCTTGGTCTGGGTCGATGGCAGCCTCGAAAGCGTCGATAGCCTCGCTCGCCTCGCCAGCGGCGCAGACGCAGTGTTGCACGTCGCCGGCGTGGTCAACGCGCCCAATCATATCGGCTTTATCCGCGGCAATGTGGAGGGCACCGAGCGCATGCTGGCCGCCGCAGAGTCGATGGGGGTGCAGCGCTTCGTGATGGTATCCTCGCTCTCCGCCCGGGAGCCGCAACTCTCCAACTACGGCCGCTCAAAAGAACGCGCCGAGAGCCTGGTCCGCAAATCCGCGCTCGACTGGACGATTGTCCGTCCGCCCGCCGTCTACGGCCCCGGCGACATGGACATGCTGGAGCTGTTCAAGCTGGCCAGGCGCGGCCTCGCGCTGCTTCCGCCCGGCGGCCATATGTCCGCGATCCATGCCGATGATCTCGCGCGCCTGCTGATCGCTCTCGGGGAAACCGACCCCGGACGCCTGATCCTCGAGCCCGATGATGGCGTTGCCGGCGGCTGGACGCATGAAGCCTTTGGCCGCGCGGTGGGCGATGCTGTCGGCAAGAAGGTTCGCGCGATCGCGCTTCCGCGAACGGTGATGAACATTGGCGCCATGCTCGACGGCATCTTCCGCCGCTCGGGCGCTAGGCTGACAAAGGATCGCGTTTCCTACATGTGCCACCCCGACTGGGTCGTCGATCCTGCCAAACAGCCACCCGTCGCGCTCTGGACACCGCAGGTCGAAACCCGCCTCGGGCTGAAGGCGACCGCCGAATGGTATCGCGCGAACGGGCTGCTCTAGCGCTTGCAATGTAGGATTTCGCCTGCTTGGCTGAGCCGGTCGGGCCTCCGCCGCTCTTTGAAATTCGTTGTGCGCCTTCTTGGGGCTCCCGGCTGCCCGCGAAGTTGCGCGATAGTGTCAAGTTAGTGTCAACTTAGGCGCATCGGCCGCCCCGCCAGCACCCCGTTTATGCCGCATTCGCTTGGCACTGCCGCTGTGAGACACTAAGGGACCGCGCATGACCGACCGCACCGAAATCCTCGAAAGCATCGCCCCGTTGATCGAACGCTTCAACAAGAAGGGCGTCGCGATCACCGACAGCACCACCTTTGCCGGCGATCTTGAGTGGGACAGCCTCACCGTCATGGATTTCGTGGCCGAGATCGAAGACGAATTCGACATCATCATCACGATGAACATGCAGGCCGAGATCGAGAATGTCGGCCAGCTAGTCGATGCCGTCGCCAAGCTGAAGGGCTGACGCAATGAGTGAGGGGGTGAACACCGCCGACGCGCTGCCGGAAAACCCGCAAACGGTCCCGGCTGAGCGCGATCTCATGTCGAAGTTCGACAGCCTGATCGCCGAGCGTCAGGCGCTGATCGATACCGGCGTCACCGATCCGTTCGCGATCGTCATGGAAAAGGTGAAGTCGCCAACCGAGGCGGTGATTGCAGGGCGCGATACGATCCTGCTCGGCACATATAATTATATGGGCATGACCTTCGATCCGGACGTGATCCAGGCCGGGCACGACGCGCTCGATCAATTCGGTTCGGGCACCAATGGCAGCCGCATGCTCAACGGCACGTTCCGCGACCATATCGAGGTCGAAGACGCACTGCGCGACTTCTACGGCGTATCGGGCGCGATCGTGTTTTCGACAGGCTACATGGCCAATCTGGGCATGATCTCCACGCTGGCGGGGAAGGGCGAATATGTCATCCTCGACGCGGACAGCCATGCGTCGATCTATGACGGCTGCAAGCAGGGCAATGCCGAGATCGTCCGCTTCCGCCACAACGATATCGAGGATCTCGACAAGCGCCTCGGCCGCCTGCCCAAGGAAGCCGGCAAGCTCGTGGTGCTCGAGGGCGTTTATTCGATGCTCGGCGACATCGCCCCGCTGAAAGAAATGGTCGCCGTCGCCAAGAAGCATGGCGCCATGGTGCTGAGCGACGAAGCGCATTCGATGGGGTTTTACGGCCCCAACGGTCGCGGCGTGTATGAGGAGCAAGGCTGCGAAGGCGATGTCGACTTCATCGTCGGCACCTTCTCCAAATCGGTCGGCACCGTCGGCGGCTTCTGCGTCTCGAACCACCCGAAGTTCGAAGCGATCCGCCTGGCCTGCCGCGCCTATATCTTCACAGCCTCGCTGCCGCCTTCGGTGGTCGCGACCGCCGCGGCTTCGATCCGCAAGCTGAAATACGCCCACAACAAGCGCCAGCATCTGTGGGAAAATGCCCGCACGCTACATGGTGGCCTGAAGGCGATGGGCTTCGAGCTTGGCACCGAAAAGCCGGATTCGGCGATCATCGCGGTGATCCTGAAGGATCAGGAGCAAGCCGTGATCATGTGGCAGGCGCTGCTCGACAGCGGCCTGTACGTAAACATGGCGCGCCCCCCTGCGACTCCCGCAGGCACCTTCCTGCTGCGCTGCTCGCTTTGCGCCGAGCATACCAGCGAACAGATCCAGAAGGTGTTGGGCATGTTCAAGGCTGCCGGACAAGCGGTTGGCGTGATCGCCTGAGAGGGGTAGGGTCTGCCCTGCAATGAGCGAGGGCATCACCGCACTGGAGCGCGCGGTTCGGGATACGAACTGGCGTTTTCGCTTGCTCGGCGTGCTTACGGTGCTCGGCATCGCGGTGCTCGCGGCGTTGATCTTCGTCCAGCAGCGCACCGACAATGCCCGGGATCGCGCCATCGCGCGCCAGCAGCACACTTTCGAAGTCATCATGCGGGCGAACCAGTTGTCTGGCGCGATCTCTTCGGCAGAGGCGGCGCTTGGCCGCTATGTTGTCAGCGCGGACAAGACGCTGGGCCGGCAATATACCGATCAATGGGCCCGCGCCGGCGAGCAGCTCGATCGGCTGCGCCAGCTCACCACAGACAATCCCGCACAGCAGGCGGAACTCACCGAACTCCGCAAGGCGTTCGATGCGCGCGGCAAGGAACTCAACGACACCGCACTCTATTCTTCGTTCCAGCGCCACCGCGACGCCTGGGGAAGTTATTACAATGTCCGCGCCAGCGAGGCCCGAACGCGCGTCGAGGCGATTCTCGCCAAAATCGTCGACAGCGAGCGGCTGCTGCTTCAGCGCCGCACTCGTGACGCGGTTCAGCTGATCGAGAATTCGAGCCTGGCTTCGCGCATTCTCATCGGTTTCGGGCTGCTTATCGTGTTTGGTGCGGTGCTGCTCGGCTGGATGGCGATCGAGGCGCAGGGCGAGCGGGCCAAGGCGGATGCCGATGCGGATCACGAGCGGGAGCGCGCCGGCGAACTCGAGCATGCGATATCCGAGGCAACCGCGCAGCTTCGCGCCGAAGTCCAAGAGCGCATCGTTGCGGAAGAGCAGCTTCGCCAGGCGCACAAGATGGAGGCTGTTGGCCAGTTAACCGGTGGAATCGCACATGATTTCAACAATATGCTTGCCGTCGTCCTGGGCGGTTTGGAACTTGCGAAACGCCAGATCAACATTGGTGGCTCGGATGCCCAACGGCATATCGAGAATGCAATGGAGGGCGCCAACCGGGCCGCTGCGCTCACCCGCCGGCTGCTGGCGTTCTCGCGCTCAGAGCCCTTACTTCCCGAGGCTGTCGAGCCCGGCAAGCTGATCGAGGGGATGAGCGATCTGCTCGATCGCACGCTGGGCGACACCATCGCGGTCGAGACTCGTCCGGATGAGGGGGATTGGCGCATTTGGGTGGATCGCCACCAACTGGAGAACGCGCTGCTCAACCTCGCGGTCAACGCGCGTGATGCGATGAACGGACGGGGCATGCTCACGATCTGGTCGGGCAGCCGCAATTTGGCCGAGGGCGAGATCGGCGAGAGTCCGGCGGGCGATTATTGCACCATCGCGGTGGCGGATACCGGCTGTGGCATGACCCCAGAGGTGCTTGAGCGCGTCTATGAGCCGTTTTTCACCACCAAGCCGGTCGGGCAGGGCACCGGCCTCGGCCTCAGCCAGATTTTCGGCTTCGTCCGCCAATCGGGCGGTGAGATCGGGATCGACACCGAATTAGGGCAGGGCACTACAGTGACGCTGTATTTGCCGCGCCATCTTGGAGAAGCGGCGGCGGAGACCAGCGAGCCGTTAGTGGACGATGCGGCGGCCCCCACGCGGCAGCTGTCGATTCTCGTGGTGGAAGACGATCCCCGCGTGCTCGCAGCAACCTTGGGCGCGCTGGAGGAACTGGGCCACCGCGCCACGGGCTGCGAAGACCCGCTACAGGCGACTCAGCTGATCGGCGGGCTGGTGGCGTTCGATATCATTGTCTCAGACGTGCTGATGCCCGGCCAGACCGGCCCGGAGATGATCGCGGCATTGGGCGACCAGATCGATGGCGTCGCCGTGCTTTTCGTCACGGGTTTCGCAGGGGAAGTCGATGCCGGGATCTTCCGGGGTCGTCCCGTGCTGCGCAAGCCCTTCACCATGGCGGCGCTGGCGCGCAGCGTGGATGAGGCGGTCGATCTGGAGATGCGGCGCAGCCCGCGGGCAGCAGCGGAGTAAGCGCTACGGGTGCAGGTGAGCGCGCATCATCGCGTCGGTCGCCAGATCCCGCGCTTTATCGCGCGGAAGGCCCAGCGCGGTGGCCATCGGGGCCCCAAGTAACGCGTCGCCCAGCGCCATCAGCACAAGCTGCAGCGTCTCCTCCTGAAGCGACATCCCCTCATGCGCGTGATCGCGGGCGATCATATCGACCAGCTTCTGCACCGAACCCAAGATCGGCTCGAGCACCTCATGGTTGCCCGTGAGGATCATCCAGCTCGCCAGCGCGCCGGCGCCTTCCTTGTCGAACGCGTCGAACGTAAGATCCACGACTTCGCGCGGATTATGATCGGCCTCGCGCGCGCGCATGACGGCCATGGTGATCTTCGCGGTAACGCTCTCGGCGATGTTCGCCGCCAGCGCTTTTTGAAGGCCGGCTGCGGACCCGAAATGGTGGAGCAGATTGGCATGCGTCCGCCCGATCCGCGCCGCGACTGCCTTTAGCGTCACTGCCTGCGGGCCCGACTCGATCAAGAGCGCGCGCGCTGCTTCCATTGCGGCATCGCGGGACTCTTCCGGAGAGAGACGTTTGCGTGGAGTTATTGACATCAATGTAAGTAAACTTTAGGCCCCTAGGGAAACCGGCTTAGTGGAGAAAATTCCGTGGGCAAAGCAAAGACTCCCGCCGACCTGACGATCACGCCGCGCGATCGCCGCTTTGGCCGCGATGCGGGGCAGGCTCGCTGGTGGATGGCGGGCGATCCCATCGGCACTGCGTTCCACAATGCGCTGTCGATCACCTTCCCCAAGGGCGAGGCTTTCTTCATCGAGAGCGTCAAGGCCTTCCGCGACGGCGCGTCGCCGCGTCTGGCGGAGGAGATCAAGGCCTTCACGTTGCAGGAAGTAATGCACAGCCGCGAACATGTCGCGTTCAACAAGCGGGTCGTGGATGCCGGTTACGACCTCGCGCCGCTGGAGCAAGTGGTCGACGACATGCTGCTGCTGATCAAGCAGCGCCCGGCCATCGTGAACTTGGCGGCGACGATGGCGCTGGAGCATTACACCGCAATCCTCGCATCGATGATCCTGAAGGATCCGCGCTATTTCGCGGGAGTCGACGCTGAGCAGGCCGATATGTGGCGCTGGCACGCGATTGAGGAACTGGAGCATAAGGGCGTCGCCTATGACACCTGGCTGCATGCGACCAAGGATTGGAGCAAGTGGCGCCGCTGGAAGCTCAAGTCGCTGATGATGATGCTTGTCACGATCAATTTCTGGAAGAAACGCGTCGACGGGTCAGTCGAATTGCTGCGGCAGGATGGGCTTGAGAAAGGCGCACGCCGCCGCGTCTGGTGGTATCTGCTCGCCAGCCCGGGGCTGTTGCGGCGGATATTCCCGGCATGGGTCGCTTACTTCATGCCGGGCTTCCACCCGTGGAATCATGACGACCGCTATCTGATCGGCAAGGCCGAGAGCGAATATCGGATGGTGCCGGCCTAAGCGGATTCGTTAAGGCTGCGCTGGGCCACCAGCATCGCGCCGATGATGCAGCCGCCGAACAATGCGCCTTCGAGCCCGCCGGTGACGATTTGCGCGACAAAGCCGAAATCAGGTTCACCGAACAATCTGCCGATCTGATCGAGTCGCAGGCGTGAACCGGGAATGCTGCGGGCAAGCAGATCGAGGCTGCCGCTCATCAGGCGTCCGCCAAGCAGCGGGATCAGGACTCCGGCAATGGCGCCGGTCAGCATTGCGATGGCCAGGCGGCGGCGGAGCGATGCGCCCAAGCGGCTGCCCAGCCAACCGCCAAGCCCGACCGCACCGCCCAGAGCAGCGCCTTCGATCCCGCCGGTAATGTCGCCGGGCGATTGGCCGAGCAGCAGGTTGAACGCATCGAGCCCGAGCAGCTTTACGATCGCGCCGATCAATAGCCCGCCGAACGCGCCACCCAATACGCTCCATTGCCAGGTCTTGCCCGAGAGAAGCCCTGCGCCGGCGATCCCGAACGCGACTCCCGCGCCACCCATCAGCGCAACGAGGATGGTGAGGCAAAGCAGCACCAGCAGCACCGATATCGCGCCGACGCCGGATTGCGAGGCGCCCGCGAATCCATAGATCAGCCCGCCGATTGCGCCCGCCACACCCGCGCCAACGGTTCCCGCCGCGCCGAGCAGGAGGAAGCGGTTCCAGGCTGCGGGCGCCGATGGCGTTGCGATCTGTGTCAGCGGGGCAGGGGCGTCACCGCCCGACTCGACCTGTGCGATGAAGCGATAGCCGTGCTTGGGGACCGTTTCGATGAATCGCGGATTGCTCGCATCGTCGCCCAACTGGCGGCGCAGCATCTTGATGCATTGGGTGAGCGCTTCGTCGGTAACCGGCACACCGCGCCAGATTTCGTCGTGGAAGCGGTCTTTCGAGACGAGCTTGCCTTGCTCCCGGACCAGCAGGGTGAGGGCGTCTAGATAGCGGGCGTTGAGTTCGACCGGCGCGCCATCGCGGCTGAGCTGACGATCGGCGGGATCGAGGAGGAATGCGTCGAAGCGGAAGCTGCCGGTCATCGGCTGGGTGTTCGGCGGAATGCGGGAGATTGGCAAGAGGCGAGAAATGCGCGCGCCCTGACAGGGAGGGGCTGGGGTGGTCGCGTCCAGGCAGCACGGATGCGCTTGGGATATCGGCGCAGTAGCGCGAGCACTCCACCCACCCCTAACCCGTCCCTTGCAGGGAGGGGAATAAGGCAGCGGAGCGAGGAGAACGCTCCGCTGCTTATTTCAAACGCGCGTCACGCGGCCATTCGCGCGTCCGGGTCTACTCCGCCGCAATGATCGCCCTCGGCTAGGTCGAGTGCATATCGCGCCGACGGGGCCTCGGTGCCGCGTCCACGCGAATAGATCGGGACAATCCGCCCGGTGGGACGGAAGCCAAGCTTGCGCAGCACGCGGCCCGATGCCGGGTTGTCGATGAAATGGCCCGCTGTCACGCGGCGCACGCCCGCAGCCTTGGCGGCACGCAGCACTGCGGCCGCAGCCTCGGTCGCGTAGCCGCGGCCCCAGGCATCGGGGGTGATCCAATAGCCCAGCTCGTGTGGCTCGTCCTTGAGCGCGCCGACACCCATGCCGCCGATCAGGCGAATCTGGCCGCCGATATGCTCGAAAACGAGGAACTTGGCCTCGCTGGGGTCGTCAAAGCTCTCTGCGAAAGTCTCCGCCGCTTCGATGGGGTAGGGCCAGGGCGCACGCGCAAGGTTACGCACCACTGCCTCATGCCCGATGGCCTCAGCCAGCAGGGGTGCATCCTCAGCCCAGGCGGGCCGCAACGTCAGTCTCTCCGTCCGCACGAACATGACCATTCTCCTTTGGTCTGCAGTGCCCCTTGGCGTGTCCCTATGACGCGCAGGTTGCACTGGCATTTCGTGGGAGAAATAAAAAAAGGGAGCCGGGGTGACCCGTCTCCCTTTTTCGGATTTCGTGTGAAATCCCGGATCACCCTGGTGGGCAACCCGGTTGGATGCCCGATGTTATTCGGCTGCTTCCGCAATCATGTCGACCGAACAGAATTTGCGGCCAAGCTTGCCTTGCTTGAATGCCACGCGGCCGTCGACGAGCGCGAAAAGGGTATGGTCCTTGCCCATGCCCACGTTCACGCCCGGATAAATCTTGGTGCCGCGCTGACGCACGATGATGTTGCCAGCGACGACTGCTTCGCTGCCGAACTTCTTGACGCCGAGGCGACGGCCTGCCGAATCGCGACCGTTGCGCGAAGAGCCGCCTGCTTTCTTATGTGCCATTTTGCTCTACTCCTCGCTTACGCTTCAGCGGCCGGGGCAGCAGCCTCGGCAACGGGAGCGTCGGCCTTCTTCGCCTTGGGCGCGGCCTTCTTCTTCTCTTCCTGTGCACCGATGGCGGTGATCTTCAGGATCGTGTGCTGCTGGCGATGGCCGTTCTTGCGGCGATAGTTATGCCGGCGGCGCTTCTTGAAGACGATGACCTTGTCGGCCTTCTGCTGCGCAACGATTTCTGCCGAGACCGTAAGGCCCTCGACCGACTTCAGCTCGCTACCCTCGCCGGCGAGCAGGATGTCGCCCAGCGTAAGGGTCGAACCTGCTTCACCGTCGAGCTTCTCGACGACGATCTTGTCTCCTGCGGCAACGCGATACTGCTTGCCGCCAGTGCGCACGATAGCGAACATGGGTCTCTTCTCTAACAAAAGCTTGTGCCCGCCAAGGGTGTGCCCCGGCAGGAGGAAGGGCGCAGCTAGTTGAGGAAGACTGCGAAGTCAACATTAAGGTGCGTTTTTCGCACCCACTATGTTCCGATCAGTGCCGGTGTTCTCTGCGGAGCTGATAACGGCCGGGAGCATAGCCATCGAACAGCCCGTCGATCGCAGGGTGATCGATCGGATCCTCGCTATCGTCGGCCACCAGATTCTGCTGGCTGACATAGGCAATGTAGCTCGATTCGGAATTTTGGGCCAGCAGATGGTAGAAAGGCTGGTCCTTGCGCGGGCGCACATCCTCCGGGATCGCCGCATACCATTCATCGCTATTGGCGAAGACCGGATCGACATCGAAGATCACGCCGCGAAATTCGAACAGCCGGTGCTTCACCACGTCACCAATCGCGAACCGCGCGGTAGAAACCGGCGGCATCGGGACCGATGCTTCGAAGGGCACAGAGGGTTCGACAGGGCGAGGCATACCCCTAATCTAATGTTTCCGCCGCGCCGCACAAGGACTGTGCTTGCGAGCCGTAAATCATTGCGCTAGAGGCCCCCGCTCTATCGACCGGTGTGGCCTTTTGGGCAGCATCTTATGACCTCGCGGAGAGGTGGCAGAGTGGTCGAATGTACCGCACTCGAAATGCGGCGTGCCTTAACGGGTACCGTGGGTTCGAATCCCACCCTCTCCGCCATGGTCGTTTTTCTGATCTCGCGCGCTGAAGCGCTCCGATGGGCGGCCTGACCGGCCGGCGCGCGTTCGCGCTTGCGGGCCTCCGGCCCGATCGTCGTTTCTCTTCTTTTCTCCGGCGAAGGCCGGGGCCCAGCCTTGGCTCCCACGAAGTGGCTCGCTGCCACGCGTCCAATCTAAAATAGTGCTGGGCCCCGGCCTTCGCCGGGGAAAATAGGGCCTCAACTCCGGATAAACAGGTTCTTCAACCACACCGGGCCCGTGCGGCTCGCCTGGCCCCAATCCATGTCCTCCGCCGCTTCGGGCGTGTAGCCCCAGGGGTTGAACGTCTTCACCCGGCCCGCCTTGAACGCGGCGGTGTTGCGCGTGACCAAGGTCAGGCCATGCTCCAGCGCGGTGGCCGCAAGGAGCCCGTCGCGCGAATCGGGGTAAGGGAGTTGGGCGCGGCGGCGGACGACCGCGGCGTCGATGGGCAGGATGCGCCCCTCAAACGCGTGCATCACCTGCGCCTCGATCCACGCCTGAAGCGCGCTACCCGCGGGCTTGTCGCGCGCCGCCAGCCGCGCAGCGCTGGTTTCGAGTTCGAGCAGGCTGAGCGCGGACAGGAATTGGCTCTGGCGCGGCACGCTTGCCGCCCAGCCCGTAAGGCCGGCATCGGTGCGGCCCGCGCGTGCCTTGCGCAGCTCCAGAACCACGCCTGCGTCGAGCAGATACATCAGCGATGCTCCGGCACGCGATCCCAGATGCTGCCCGAGCGGGCGGCATCCAGATCCATTTCTACGGCGTCGGGCATGGCGAGCAGATCGACCATCGTCTCGGTATGACCGGTTAATTGGCGGAAGGCATCGATGCTGAGCAGCACGTGTGTCGGCTTGCCGCGATCGGTGACGAACACCGGTTCGGCACGCGCGAATCGCTTTGCGCTGCTCACGTCCTGATTGAATTCGCGGCTGCCGACAATCTTCATAATGAGCCTATGTACCTATATTGTCCGCGTTGTCATGTAGGGACGTACCTACAATGTGTTGTCTCCGCAACAGAATTGGCGCAGTTCGCGAAAATCCACGGTAGCGCTAACGGTTTGGCGTTGCGCACCGCGTTCGATCCGCGCTCCCTGAGACTATCGCACAAGGCAAAAGCCGTGCGCTCATCGTGGGGAGGGACTGAAATGCTGGATCATCTATGGTCGGATTCACTGCGGGTGCTGAGCGATGTGCTGGGCGCGCACGGGCCGGCGATCAACGCCGCCAAGAGCTATGCGCCCGCAGATTTCAGCATCCATTTCTTCCTGCAATTAGCGATCATCATCCTCGCCTGCCGTGTTGTCGGCTGGCTGGGACAGAAGTTTCTGGGGCAGCCGCAGGTCGTCGGTGAGATGATCGCGGGGGTGGTGCTCGGGCCGTCGCTGCTCGGCCTGCTCTTCCCCGATTTCCAGATGGCGATCTTCCCCCCGGAGACCAAGAACGTGCTCTACGCCGGCGCACAGCTGGGTGTGGGGCTGTACATGTTCCTGGTCGGCACCACGCTGGAGCTCGGGCACTTCAAATCCAAGGGCAAGAGCGCGTTTGGCGTGTCGATCGCGGGGATCATCGCGCCGTTTCTGATCGCTGCGGCGATTACGCCGTACCTGCTGACCGTGCCGGGCCTGTTCGCAACGGGGATCACGCAATCGAACGCGACACTGTTCATGGGCGCGTGCATCGCGTTGACGGCATTTCCGATGCTGGCACGGATCATCAACGAGCGCGGGCTGAACAAGACTTCGCTGGGTACGCTGTCGCTGACCGCGGGCGCATTCGACGATGCGACGTCGTGGTGCGTGCTCGCGGTGGTGCTGGCGACCTTCGGGGGCGGCGCGGGCGTGGCGGTGGTCGCGATTGTTGGCGGGCTTGCCTACGCCATCTTCATCTACCTGTTCGGTCGCAAGCTGCTCGCGCCGCTGGGTCGCCTGGTCGAGGAAAAGGGCGAGATGAGCACTGGTGTGCTCGCGGTGACGATGATGCTGTTCTGCTTCTCCGCCTTCCTGATGGACGCCATCGGTATTCATGCGGTGTTCGGCGGCTTCCTGCTCGGCGCAGTGATGCCGCGCGGGCTGTTCGTCACCGAACTCAAGAAGAAAGTGGAACCGCTGGCGGTGGTGCTGCTGCTGCCGATGTTCTTCACTTATTCGGGGCTCAACACGCGGATGGACACGGTCAATTCGCTGCCATTGCTGCTGATCGCGCTGGGTATCCTCGCCGCCTCGATCCTCGCCAAGTTCGGCGCATGCTGGGCGGCTGCGCGGCTGGCCGGTGAAGATAACCGCACGGCTTTGGGCATCGGGGCGCTGATGAACTCGCGCGGGCTGATGGAGCTGATCATCATCAATATCGGCCTGCAAAAGGGCGTTATCGGGCCGACGCTCTTCTCGATGATGGTGCTGATGGCGATTGTCACCACCGTGATGGCGACCCCGCTGTTC
>JAZKJE010000030.1:18725-27956 GCA_040384525.1 Pseudomonadota bacterium | reverse complement strand
GGTTTACGGCAGGAAGGCGCGCGAAAGCGGCGAGCTGGGGGCGGTGCCGCAGGCCGCCTAGCCCGCGTTGATCTGCGAAATCAGGGCGCGGTGCGCAGGGAGATCCTGCGTGGCGCGTTCGCCGAAATTGCGGATGCGCTGGAAAAGCTTCTCGGCGCCCGCGACGTTCGGGAAATCCTCGCGGCCGGCTGAGAGGTCGGTGCGGAATCCCATGCCGTACAGGATGTACTGGTAGTTGAAGAAGGCGAAGCTCTCCACATCCAGCGTGAAATCATAGCGGCCTGGCGGGCGGAAACGCCATTGCTCGAGCAATTCCTGCAGCCGCTCGGGGATCGAGGCCGGATTGGCATTTTCGCGCCAGAAGGGCTCGGTACGCTGGCTGAGGCAATAATGCAGCTTCAGGAAGTTGACGATGTTGTCATAGCGCGCGGCGATCAGTTCGTTGAAGCGGCGGGCAGGGGCGTCGATCGGGCCGTTGTGCGGGAACAGCTCGGCGATCATCCCGATTGCGGCTTCGATCAGCAGCACGCCGGTCGATTCGAGCGGCTCGAGGAATCCGCCTGACAGACCGACGGCGACGCAATTCTTCACCCACTGCTTTTCGCGATAGCCCGCCTCGAACGGGATCTGCCGCACCGAATAATCCGCATCGCGCGGCCCGACATAGTCGCGAAGTATCTCTTCGGCACGCTTGGGCGTTATGTGGTCGCTCGAATAGACACAGCCGATGCCGCGTGCGCCTGCCAGGCCAATGTCCCAGGTCCAGCCCGCTTCGTGGGCGGCGGCGATGGTGAAGCTTTCCAGCGGGGCATCGGGGCGGTCGTACGGCAGCTTGCAAGTGACAGCGGCGTTAGCGAACAGATGATTGCGCACCGATTTGAACGGCACTTGCAGCGCCTTGCCGATCAACTCCGCGCGAAAGCCGGTGCAGTCGATATAGAGGTCGGCTGTGAGCGCCCCATGCTCGGCAGTCGTCACCTCAGCAATCGCGCCGGCGGGGTCGAGGCCGACATGGCTTACATTGCCCTGAAGGTGCCGCACGCCCAGTTCGCGGGCCCGCTCGGCAAGAACATGCGCCAGGCTCGTGGCGTCGAAATGATACGCGTAGTTCAGCGGCCCATCGAAATCGCCCTCATGCGGCCGCTTGGGCGCGCGGCGGGCATCGGCAACGCGGTTCTGGATCGTCACCGCTTCGGCGAATGGAGGCCGGGTCGCCTCATTCTGAAGTAGCCAATAGGGCACGAGGTTCGCGCCGTCGGCGTAGAAGGGCGCTTCGAACGGGTGGAAGAAGTGGCTGTGTGTGCCAGCCGCTGGCGTATGCACCCAGTCCGTGAAGCGGATGCCCTGCTTGAATGTCGCCGAAGTCTCGCGGATGAAGCGGCCCTCGTCGATGCCCAGGAACTTCAGCGTCTCGCGGATCGTGGGGAAAGTACCTTCGCCCACGCCGACAATCCCGATCTCGGGCGATTCCAGCAGCGTGATTTCCAGCCGCCCCTGATCGGACAGTTCGAGGAAGCGCGCGAGATAGGCCGCAGCGAGCCAGCCGGCCGTGCCGCCGCCGACGATCAGGATGCTGCGTTTGCGCGTCATTCTGATCGTCGCAGGGCGTTAATGCGGATCAGTTCTTCGCCGGCTGTGCGACTTCTTCGTCGCGATTGACCTTCGAGGTCATGCCGGTTGCGTCGGCATCCTCGACGGTCTGCTCATCGGCAGTGAGCGTCGCGCTCGGCGGAACGGCGACGCCAGCTGTGTTGTCGATGCGCGTGGCAGGCGGCGCTTCGGTGATCACGTTCATCAGATTGGCCGGCTCTTCGATCATGTTGGTCACATTGGTTTCTGCGACGGGTGCCTCGTCGGCCTTGTTGTTGCAGGCGGCGAGCGCAAGCGCGGAGACGGCGAGCAGCGCGATGGTCTTGGTCTTCATGGTCTTTTTCCCGAAAATTATGGTGTCAGCGTGCGGATACGGCGGCAGCGGTAATCGCGGAACGTTTCTCGACCTTTGCCGCCAATGTCTTGTCCCAGCCATAGGGATCGGCGCGGAAATTCATGGCGCCGCTCGAGCTGGCGAATGCGGTCCAGTAGAGCAGGTAGACATGCACCTGATCCTGCTCCTGCAGCTTCACGCGCAGCGTCTTGCCCTTGCCGAGTTCGGCGTTAATCGCATCGGGCTGCCACTGGGGATCGTTGCGCAGCAAAAGCTGGGCGAGCGGGCCGGGCTTCTCCAGCCGGACACAGCCATGGCTGTCCTGCCGCACATAGCGGGCAAAGCCGGCCTGTGCGGGCGTATCGTGGAGGTAGACCGCGTAGGGATTGTCGAAATCGAACTTATAGAGCCCCAGCGCACTGCGCGGGCCGGGCTGCTGCTGGAGCCGGCGGCCGGCGCCGGTGCCGATGATCTTGTAACCCTGCGCCTTGAGCGCAGCTTCGCCCTTGGGCCACAGCTCGTTTTTCGCGATCCCGCTCGGCACATTCCAGGGCGGATTGAGCACAACCGAATGGATCTTCGACTGGAGCATCGGCGTCTCGTTGCCGGGGCGTCCGGTGACGGCCTTCATCGAAGCTATCGGGGCGTCGCCTTCGAACACCGTAAGCACGGCGGCGGCGATATTGACCTGGATGCGCTTCGCCGGAAGCTCTGCCGGCAGCCAGCGCCAGCGCTCCATGTTCGCCATGATCTGGCGCACACGATCGGCGGCGGGAACGTTGAGCGCGGCGAGCGTGCCGGTTGAAACCACACCCGTGGGGTTCAGGCCATAGCGGCGCTGGGCGCGGATAACGGCTTCCTTCAGCCCCGCGTCGAACTTGTCGCCGGTGGCGGCAAGCTGGGTATCCTCGATCGTGAGGCGCTTGCGCAGCGCGGCGACGCGCACGCCCGTCGCGCCCATGGCGATGTCGGGACCGGCTGCCTGCTTGGCCCAGCCGCCTGCGGCTTCGATCTTGCGATAATTGGCGAGGCCGCCCTGTAGCGCGTCATAGCCCGAATAAGGCGGCGGCAGCGCGCGCAGCCACTGTGCCAGCCGGTCGCGCTTCACTGCGTCGGCAAAGCCGGGCAGGGGATCATATTCCGCTGGACGCAGACCCCAATCCTGTTGGAAATCGCTCTTGTCGAGACGGCCCGAATGCACGGCGCGGGCATAATCGAGCGCGGCGCGCACCAGCCCGTCATTATCCGTCGGAGCGGGCGGGCGGGTGCCATCGTGGCGCAGGCCCTGCGCGAACCCGGCATCGGCCAGCAGGGGCGCGAGTTGCGCCGCCTGCGTGGCATTAAGAATCGGCAACGGGATGGGGGCGGGCACCGCCTGCACCATCGGAGCGGTTTGCAGTTGGGGCGTTACCTGCTGCGCAAACACGGGAGCGCCGATGGCAATCGCCGCCACTGCCAGAAGGCCGCTTTTGCGCCATGCATGGCTCATTTTCGCGTTGCTGCTCACTCGCTCATACTCCCGCTCAACCGCTTGCCCTGCGATCCGCAAACTGAATCGCGCATTCAATAGGGAAATCGCGGGCGAAGCGCGAGAGACTATTGTGCACCCGGTCTGCGCTTTTCATACCCGAGCTTGACATTGGCAACGTTGTCGGCCCAACCTTCCTGCATCAAGCCGTCGCGCGTGACGCGAACGGTGAAATCGCAGGGGAGTTTATCGTGGCATCCGCACGCTCGACACAGACGATGGCGGCGTTCGCCGCGGTCACCACGCTTTTCTTCGCATGGGGCTTCATCACCTCACTGGTCGATCCGCTGGTCGCCGCGGTGAAGGGCATCTTCACGCTAACCGATTTGCAGGCGCAGGCGAGCGCATTCGCGTTCTTCTTCGCGTATTTCGTGGTGTCTTTCCCGGCTGCGGCTCTGGTCTCGAAGATTAAGGCAGTGCCGGCGATCATCAGCGCGCTCGTGATGATGATTCTGGGCTGCCTCATCATGCTCGCCGCAGCGAATGCCGCCAATTACTGGCTGGTGCTGGGCGGTCTGTTCGTGATGGCTAGCGGGATCACCGTACTCCAGGTCGCGGCAAACCCGCTGGCGGCGGCGCTCGGCGATCCGAAGTTCAGCCATTTCCGGCTGGTGCTTAGCCAGACCTTCAATTCGGTCGGCACGTTCCTGGGCCCGTTGCTCGGTGCGCACCTTTTCCTCGCCGGCGTTGAGGTGAAGGAAGGTACGGTCGTCACCGAAGCGGTCCGCGCGAACGCACTCGCCGGCATCGACCAGGCCTATTTCTGGATTTGCGGGCTGATCGCAGCGTTGGCTCTGTTCTTCTGGTTCAGCCGCCGTGTCGTTAACAACGCTGCACCGGTTGCAGCTGCGGGTTCGCAACGGGGCTTTGTCGCGCTCATCGCCTCCGCCTTCTCGTCCAAATGGACGATACTCGGCGGGCTCGCGATCTTCCTCTATGTCGGCGCCGAAGTGGCAATCGGCACACAGATGGCGTTGTTCCTCAACGGAGATAGTGTCTGGGGACAATCCGATGCAGCATTCGGTGTGCCGGTGCTGGGCGCGCTGATGGGCAGTGACGGCGTACCTGGCGTCTCGCTTCAGGAAGCGGGCAAGGCTGTCGCATTCTATTGGGGTGGGGCAATGGTTGGCCGCTTCCTCGGTTCTGGCTTGCTCACCGTTGTGCGCGCGGATCGCCTGCTTGGATTGTTCACCGCAATCGCGGCGGCGATGTGCCTCTATGTCTTCGCAGTTGGCGGCGTCACGGGCGGCTTCGTCGCGCTGGCGATTGGCCTGTTCAATTCGATCATGTTCCCGGTGATCTTCACGCTGACGCTGGAGCGCTCGACTGCGAGTGCCGAGGCCACTTCGGGCATGCTCTGCACGGCCATTGTTGGCGGTGCGGTGCTGCCGCTGCTGGTCGGCGCAGTCTCCGACGGCAATGGCTATGCCTTTGCGATGATCGTGCCCGCGCTTTGCTACGTAGTGCTATGCGTGTTCGCGGTTGCGGCCGGGCGCACGCCGGCGATCCACGCCGAGGGCGAGATGGCTTCGATCCACTGAGCTTTTGGTCAAGTCCGGTTGAAACCGCCGAGCAAGTAACGCCGCAGCATTTCGTTGCGCTGCGGCGTTGCCGGCCCGAGTGGGCCACGCGCGTGGGGCGGCAAATGGTCGGCCGCCGAATGCGCATCGTCGGAGAAAACGAAATGCTCGAACCACACGCGCCACGCCGCGCGCTGGGCGGGTGGTAATTCGCGGATCGAGAGAACGCCATCGATGAGCGCCGCGAGGGGCGAGGAGAATGGCGGCGGATTGTACCAATAATTGACGAGGATGTTTACATCGTCGAGCGCTTCGACATTGTGCCACCACAAGGTCGGGATGAAGATCGCATCACCGGGGTCAAGCTCGGCGAACATCGCGCGCTCCATCGCGTGCGCAAAGCGCGGATAGCGATCGAGATCAGGCGCGCGCAGATCGACCATGCTCACCGGCTGGCCCGCCAATGTGACGTTGAGGGGCCCCACATACAAATCGGGTGTGGCGTCGGGCGGGAACAGAGTGAAGCGCCGCCGGCCCAGCGCGACCACCGCGATGTTATCGGACATGTCGTAATGCGCTGCTACGTGGGTAGCATTGCCGATCCAGATCCGTGGGCTGGCGCCCGGTGCAGCAGCGCGCAGCGGGTTCGCTTCATTCAGCCCGGGCATATGCTGGGCGATGGGCGCCGAGCCGGCGTATAGCGCATCGGCGCCAGAATCGCCTGCGCGTGCGATCAGTTCGTCCATCAACGCAGAGATTTGCGCGCCTTCGGCGGCGAAATTGAAGCCGCGCATATCGGGAGAATAGAAAAAGCGGCCCCCGGCCGCGGCGGGGGCGCGCATCAACCGAACCGCCTGCCCGCGATCGAACTTGTGCAGATAGGCAGCGGCCTCCGCCGGGCCTGCGCGCCCGGCCGTCACCAAAGGCCAATCGTTCGCAAGGCCGCGCACCACGACCGGCTGCGATCGGGCCGAATAATCTGCTGCGAAGTCCGGATTGCCGACCGCGTCAATCGATTCAATTTCGCGGATCGGAGGCCATGGCGTTTGTTGCATGCCCTAGCTTATGAACAGCCGCCGTATCCATGTCGATGCAATGCGGATTATCCTTGCCGCCGGCTGTCACCGCCGACGGCAAGGCTAATTGGTGCGCGTTCACACCGAACTCGGACCTGACACCCGCGCGCAATGCCGGGCCCACAACAAGGTACGGCCATTCGCCCAAAAACTTGCGTGCCCGCGCAAGGCGAAGCACGATGCGGCTATCCGCTCCGCCGAATCCGGGAACCCGAACATGCCGATGCCACGCGCGCTAATGCTCATCGGTGCGCTGTTCTGGGCGGGCGTGGCACAGGCGCAGGAGGCGCTGTCGGTCGCCTCGCACGATGGCACCAACGTCATCCGCTTTGCCGTCAGCAACTCGGGTACGCCGATTTATGCGGTGCTGCGGCGGGGAGGGGTGATCCTGGCGCCGTCGCCGATCATCCTCGATCTGGATGCGGATTCTCTCGGTTATGGCATGGCGATCACGGGCACCGAGCACTCCACCGCCGATACCAGCTACGCCATCGTCGCGGGCAAGGCGGCGGAGGGACGCGATCTCTACAACCAGCTGACCGTGCATTTGCAGGAGAAAAGCGGGGCGAAGCGCAAATGGGATGTGATCCTGCGCGCCTATAATGATGGCGTTGCGTTTCGAACTGTGATCCCGGTCCAGCCCGCGACTTCGGCGGCGATCATCCGCTACGATCGCACCGGCTTCTATTTCCCCAGCGCGTACAAATGCTGGGGCTTCAACGTCGGCAAATTCGGCTCCAGCCATGAAGGCGAGTTCGATCCCGTCGATACATCGCGGATGCGCGATCATAACCTCTTCGATCTCCCGTTCCTCTGCGAGACCGGAAAAGCGGCGTTCGCGCTGGCGGAGGCCGATCTGCTAGACTTTGCGGGGATGTATCTCACCGGGCGCGGCGATGGCGGGTCCGGACTGCAACTCAAGCTGTCGCCCTCGCTGGCCGATTATCGCATCGCGGTCCGCACGCGTGTCGGCAGCCCGATCGTCACGCCGTGGCGCGTAGTGATGCTCGCGGATCAGGCGGGCGCGCTGCAGGAATCGACTCTGCTCACCAATCTCTCCACCCCCAGCCGGATCGAGGACACAAGCTGGATCAAGCCCGGCCTTGCCAGCTGGGATTGGTGGAACGGCCCGGTGATCGCCAAGCTCCCCGGCCAACGCACCACCACCGATGTCGCCAAGGCGTTCATCGATTTCTCGGCCGAGAATGGCTTGCCCTACGCGATGATCGATGAGGGCTGGTATGCCGGCGCGGGCGGAGGAGGCGTGCGCCGCCCGGGCGTGGACATCACCCGCTGGAGCGATGCGATCAACCTTCAGGACGTGGCCGACTACGCAAAGTCGAAGAAGGTGCGGCTATGGCTTTGGACGCATTGGGAGGCGCTGGACGAGCAGATGGAGGAAGCGCTCAGCGTCTATGAGAAATTGGGGATCGCCGGGATCAAGGTCGACTTCATGGACCGCGACGATCAGTGGATGGTCAATTGGTACGCCAAGCTGCTGGGAGCGGCGGCGCGGCATCGCCTGATGGTCAATTTCCACGGCGCGTTCCCGCCGCGCGGCCTGACACGCACCTATCCGAACTTCATGACGCAAGAGGGCGTGATGGGAGCGGAATATAACAAATGGAGCAAGCGGGCGACGGCGGGGAGCAATGTGCGGCTCGCTTTCACGCGCGGATTGCTGGGGGCGATGGACTACACGCCGGGCGGCTTCCGCAACGTATCGCCTGCCGATTTCCGGATCCGGAACGATCTGCCCTTCGTCCAGACGACTCGCGCGCATGGGCTGTCGATGTATGTCGTGTTCCTCAGCCCGTTTGGCGCGGTTGCGGACAGCCCGGATACCTATGCGGCGAGCCCGGCCGGGTTCGACTTCATCCGCGAAGTCCCCACCAGTTGGGACGAGACGAAGTATCTGGCGGGCGAGACCGGCGAATATCTTGTCCTCGCCCGGCGCAAGGGCACCCGCTGGTATCTCGGCGCGATGAATGGCGACACAGCCCGCACCGTAACCATCCCGCTCGCTTTTCTTGGCAAGAAGGCGAAGTCTGCGCGTACCTGGACCGACGGCGCGACGCCCGACGCCGCCGATCTCGCGACGCGGCGCGTCAACCCCGAAGAGAGCCTGACACTGGAGTTGAAAGCCACTGGCGGGGCTGTGGCAATATTCTCAGACAAATAGGGTTCTCACGCCCAAATTAGGCGTTAGACTGGCCTCGACGCGAGCAATTCGCGCGGGCCCCTGTGGGAGAGAATGATGAGAATCACGCGCCGTGACCTGGCCGTTGCTGCCGCCGCCGCGAGCGTTGCGCTGTGCGCGGGCGCCTTTGCGCAGAACCACGATAAGCTTGGGCCCGCAGTCTTCGATTGGGAGAAGATGGCGGTCAAGCAGACCGATGTCGGCGCGATCCGTGACCTGTTCCGCCAGCCGACCGCGACGCTCGACGAGCTAGAGATGCACATCACCACGCTCAATCCGGGGCTGGCATCGCACCCGCCGCACACCCATCCGAATGAGGAACTCGTGATCGTCCGCGAAGGTACGGTCGAGGTGCTCTCGGGTGGCGCATGGAAGCGGCTGGGGCCGGGATCGGTGATCTTCAACGCCAGCAATTCGCCGCACGCGCTACGCAATGTCGGGACGACGCCCGCGACCTATCACGTCATCAACTGGAAGACCCCGGCTACCCCCGCCAAGTAAGGAGAATTCTCGATGGACCGCCGCTCGATATTGGCCGGAGGCGCTTTCGCCGGGATTGCTGCGGGGCTGCCCGCCGATCTGCTCGCGCAGAGCGTGGCATCGGGCAATGCGCCCTCGTCCGAGACTGCGCCAGCTGGGCCCGATCCGGCGGCCAAACACCGGATCAACTTCGCCGCGATCGGCATGGATCACGCGCACATCTACGGCATGTGCGACGCCGTGATCCGTGGCGGTGGCACGCTCGTCTGGTTCCTTTCCACCGATCCCAAGCAGAGCGAGACCTTCCAGAAGCGCTACCCCGCCGCGAAGCTCGCGCGCAGCGGCTTCTTTGTCGTTACCTCGTACGTCTTGGTGTGCGCGTGGTCGGGGTTAAGCAAGCGATCGGTAACGCGGCCATCGTTCGTGAGGAGGATGAGGCCGCTACTGTCGCGATCAAGCCTTCCGAACTGTCCCGAGTGATCGTCGATACCACGGTGCAGCCC
>JAZKJE010000030.1:0-18715 GCA_040384525.1 Pseudomonadota bacterium | reverse complement strand
ACGCTCAGCGGCAAGGCGGGCGAGAACGACGCGAAGCTCGCGCGCAGCGAAGCGGAGATCATGGAGGATAAATCGATCCAGCTGGTGCTCAGCGCCGCGATCCCCGATCTGCGCGCGCCGCTCGGCATCCGGGCGATGCGAGCCGGCAAGGATTATCTGGGCGACAAGCCTGCAATCACTACGCTCAAACAACTGGCCGATGTGCGCAGGGCGGTGAAAGAAACCGGCCGCAAGTTTGCGGTGATGTATTCCGAGCGGCTGGAATCGCGCGCTTCGGTCCATGCCGGGCATCTCGTTGAGCAGGGCGCGATCGGGAAGGTGATCCAGACGGTGAACCTTGCGCCGCACCGCGTGGGCACGGGGCGCCCGGACTGGTTCTGGGATAAAGCCCGCTATGGGGGCATCCTAACCGATATCGGCAGCCATCAGGCCGATCAGTTCCTGTTCTACACCCGCAGCACGACCGCAAAGGTGGTCTCCTCACAGACCGGCAATCTCACCTGGAAGGACAGACCGGGGTTCGAGGATTTCGGCGATATGGTCGCGACCGGCAACGGCGGCACCGGCTATATCCGCGTCGACTGGTTCACCCCCGATGGCCTGCCCACCTGGGGTGACGGGCGGCTCTTCCTGCTCGGAACCGAAGGTTACATCGAGCTGCGCAAATATCTCGATGTTGCGGGCCGGCCGGGCGGCAATCACCTGCTGATGGCCGACAAAGCCGGCGTCAAATATGTGGATTGCTCGAAGGTCGCACTGCCGTTTGGCCCGCAATTCGTGACCGACGTGGTTGAGCGGACCAGTGTCGCGCAGGATCAGGCACAGGCGCTTCTCGCCGCCGAACTGGTCCTCATCGCCCAGAAAAACGCCACCCGGCCCGTCGCGGCCTGAAGGGAAGACTGACCATGCAGATCACGCGACGTGGAGTTCTGAAATCGGCGGCAATCGCCGCGCCGATGATCGTGCCGGCCAGCGTATTTGGCCAGAACGCGCCGAGCAACCGCATCAATGTGGGCGCGATCGGCGTGGGGCGGATCAGCCGCATCCACGACATGAAGGAAATCCATAAGCACGCCGATGCGCACATCGTTGCGGTCTGCGATCTGGATACGCGGCGGCTGGGGGCAGGGCAGCAACTGGTCGATGACCGCTATACCGAAAGCACCGGCAAGCCGTACACCGGTACGCGGGGCTATACCGATTATCGCGAGCTACTTGCCGCCAAGGACATTGATGCGGTGATGATCTCAACCCCCGATCACCAGCACGCGCCCCTGGCGGTGCATGCGGTGAAAGCGGGGAAGGACGTCTATCTCCAGAAGCCGGCATCGCTGACGATCAGCGAGGGCAGAATCATGGCCGATGCAGTGAAGGCATCCGGCCGCGTGCTCCAGATCGGATCGCAGCAGCGCGGGCAGACGCCTTGGCCGCAATTTCACCGCGCCTGCGAACTGGTGCGCAACGGCCGGATCGGGAAGCTCAAGCATGTCGAGATTGGCCTGCCGGGCGATCCTTCGGGACCGGATGCGCCACCAATGCCGATCCCCTCGGCACTCAATTACGATGCCTGGCTGGGGACGACGCCCGAGGCTTATTACACCGAGATGCGGGTGCATCCGCAGGACAGTTTCGAGAGCCGCCCCGGCTGGCTGCGCATGGAGCAATTCGGCGCGGGCATGATCACCGGCTGGGGCGCACACCATGTCGATATCGCGCATTGGGGCATGGACATGGAGCATTCGGGCCCGGTCGAAGTCTGGGGCACCGCCGAGTTTCCGAAGAGCGGCCTGTGGAATGTCCATGGCGCGTTCGAAACGCATGCGCGCTACGCCAATGGCGTAACCATGACGATCTCGGGGACCTTGCCGAACGGCGTGAAGTTCATCGGCGACAAGGGCTGGATATTCGTGACACGTTCGGGATCGGTAACGCCGAGCGATCCTTCCGGGCCCCAGATCGATCCGCTGGTGGCGAGCGATCCGAAGATCCTGACCAGCGTGATCGGGCCGAACGAAATCCATCTGTACAAGGCGCCCGAGCAGCACCGGAACTGGCTGGATGCGATCAAAACCGGCGTGCCCGTGAGCGCTTCGGCGGAGATCGGGCATCGTGGATGCTCGACCTGTTTGGTGCACTGGATCGCGATGAAGACGGGGCGGCGGTTGCGCTGGGATCCGAAGGCCGAGCGCTTCATCGGCGACGATGCCGCGAACGCGATGCTCAGCCGGCCACAGCGAGCCAAGTACGCGATTTAGAGCTGGCGGAGCGCTTCGATCAGCCGGTCCACATCCTCGGCGATGTTGTAATGACAAAGGCCCACGCGAAGCAGCCCGCCAGCGGCGTCGAGGCCCAGGCGCGCGGTCACTTCGACGGCGTAGAAGCTGCCCGACCATGCGTAAATCTCGTGGGCCGCGAGATGCGTGCAGATGGCGTCTGGGTGATGGCCCTGGATCGTAAACGAGAAAGTCGGCACGCGGCCTTGCATCGTGGGCGGGCCCCAGAGTTTGAGGCCGGGGATGGTGGCGAGACCGGCCAGCAGGCGCTCGCCCAAATCGTCTTCATAGCGCGTCGCACCTTCGAACGCCGCGATAAGCCGGGCGCGGCGGCTGTTTGCCTGCGGGTCGATCTGCGATCCCAGCCATTCGAGATACTCGACTGTCCCGAGCACCGCCGCCTGGCTTTCGAACGAAGGGGTGCCCGTCTCGAAGCGGTGCGCGCCGTGGATGCTCGCGGGGCGGACGTGATAGGCGCGGACCTGCTCGACGACATCAGGCTTCGCCCACAGTGCGCCCTGATGCGGCCCGAAGAATTTGTACGGCGAGCAAGCGAGGAAATCGCAGCCGAGCGCGACAACATCCGTCACCAGATGCGGCACCGATTGCACGGCATCGACGTAAACCAGCGCGGCGCAATGCGCGCGGACGATCCGGATCGCTTCGGCCACCGGATTGACCGTGCCCAACGCATTGCTCGCCATGCCCAGCGCGACCAGCCGCGTCTTCGGCCCGAGCAGCCCCGCAAGTTCGTTCAGCTTCCAGCGCCCGGTCTCCGGATCGAAATCCAGCCAGCGCACGGTGACGCCCCGATCCTCCGCCGCGCGAAGCCACGGCGAGACATTGGCATCATGGTCGAGCCGGGTAAGCACGATCTCGTCGCCCGCCTGCCATTCCGCCGCCAGCGCGCGCGACACAGCGAAGGTCAGCGAGGTCATGTTCTGGCCGAACGCGATCTCGTCGGCCTTGCCGCCCAGCAGGTCGGCCATCGCGGCATGCGCTTCGGCGCTCAGCGCGTCGGTTTCGATCGAGGTGCGGAAGGGGCCGCCCGCATTGGCGGTGCCGCTCGCCAGATGCGCGACCAGCCGGTCAACCGCCTGCCGGCAGATCTGCGTGCCGCCGGGCCCATCCAGATAGACGCGCTCGTCGGAAAGCGCGGCGAATTGGCCGCGAACGGCAGCGATTGGAAAGTCCATGCCGCTGGCATAGAGCGGCTTCACGCTGCGCAAAAGGGATGGGATGCATGCTACGCACGGGTTTGATCGGGTATGGGCTTGGCGGCCTCGCATTCCACGCGCCGCTGATCAGCGCGGTGCCTGAGTTGGAACTGGCAGCCGTGGCGACTTCGCGGGCCGAAGCGGTGCATGAGCGGTATCCGGATGTCGCCGTCACCAATGCCGATGCGCTGCTCGCCGATCCTTCGATACAGCTGGTCGCGATCTCAACGCCGAATGACAGTCATCACCCGCTTGCCAAGGCAGCGCTGGAGGCGGGCAAGCATGTCGTGATCGACAAACCCTTCACCAACACGGTCGCCCAAGCCGAGGAACTTGCCGCTTTGGCGCAGGCAAAGGGCCTCACTCTCAGCGCGTTCCACAATCGCCGGTGGGACGGTGACTTCCTCACGGTTCAGGCGCTGCTCGAAAGCGGGCGCCTGGGCGAGGTGATGAACACCGAATTGCGCTGGGATCGCTATCGCCCTGAAGTCACGACCGCCTGGCGCGACGTTCCCGAGGCAGGTTCGGGTATTCTCGCCGATCTCGGTCCGCATCTGATCGATCAGTCGCTAGTGATGTTCGGCACGCCCGATGCGCTTAACGCCGATATCGCGGTGCAGCGCGAAAATGCGCGTACCGACGATTATTTCGAGGTGACATTCTTCTACGGCAGAAGCCGGGTGATCCTGTCCGCTGGCCGGCTGATTGCCAGTTCCCGCCCGCGTTTCTCGCTACACGGCAGCAAAGGTAGTTTCGTCAAATCCGGCCTCGATCCGCAGGAGCCGATGATGAAGCTGGGCGGCAAGCCCGGCGAGCATGAGGAAGACCCCGCCATTTATGGCATCATCACCCATGGCGACGGCACGACCGAAACCGTGCCGACACTGAAGGGCGATTACCGCGCATATTATTCGGGCGTCGCACGTGGGATCGCGAATGGTGGGGAGCCTCCCGTCACTGCGGCAGACGCCATCCTTGGCCTGAAGATCATGGACCTTGCCCGGCAAAGCTCAAGCGAGGGGCGGCGGCTGGCCCTTTAGCGCGGGAGCCAGGAGTAGAGCTCAGCCGTTCACGGCACGGCGAGGTGCCCAGAGCGGGTTCTCCCCCGCGAGCAGGGCATTGACTGCGTGTGGATCGACCGGGCGGCTGAACAGATAGCCCTGGACCGAAGTGCAGCCATGCCCGCGCAGTTCGGCGAGCTGGTCGCTTTCCTCCACGCCCTCTGCCGTGGTCTCCATGCCGAGCGCCTGCGCCAGATCGGTGATTGCGCGCACAATCGCGCCTGCGCCGGGGCGGGTCAGCAGATCCTGGATGAACGAGCGGTCGATCTTGATCTTGTCGAACGGGAAGCTCTGCAAATAGCTGAGCGAGGAATAGCCGGTGCCGAAATCGTCGAGCGCGATGCGGATGCCCAATGCGCGGAGCGAATGGAGCGCGGCAAGCGTGGCTTCGGATCCTTCTAGGAAGATCGATTCGGTAATTTCGAGCTCGAGCCGGTTCGCATCGAGACCGCTGGTGGTGAGCGCCTGAAGCACGACCTGTGACAGGCCGGGGCGGCGGAACTGCACGGACGATACGTTTACCGCGACGCGGACATGATCGGGCCAGGTCGTCGCCTGTGCACACGCCTCACGCAGCGCCCATGCGCCCAGTTCGACGATCAGCCCGGTGTCCTCCGCGATCGGGATGAACTCGACGGGCGAGACCATGCCGCGGGTCGGGTGATGCCAGCGCATAAGCGCCTCGAACGACCCGATCCGGTTCTTGGCGAGATCGAACAAAGGCTGGAAATACAGCTCGAACTGCCCTTCCTGCAGACCGATGCGCAGATCGCTCTCAACCTGGCGGCGCGCTTGCGCACGTTCGTTGAGCGATTCCTCGAAGAAACAGAAGGTGCGGCGGCCGAGTTCCTTGGCGCGATAAAGCGCGAGATCTGCGCTCTTGTGCAGCGTGCGCGCATCTTCGCCGTCCGCGGGGAAGAGCGCGATGCCCAGGCTGGCGCCCGGCGCGATGCTGTGGCCATCAACGATCATCGGCGCGTCGATCACGTCCAGCACATCCTGCGCCAGCCGCTCGACTTCATCCGAATCCTGCGCTTCGCACATGATGACGAATTCATCGCCACCCAGCCGCGCGACGAAGCTCTTGTCGCTCACATCGCTCAGCCGCTTTGCCACCATCCGCAACATCTCGTCACCGATCGGGTGGCCGAGCGTATCGTTGACCGCCTTGAAATCATCGAGATCGACGCAGAGCAGAGCGAACTTGTCGCCGGTGCGCTCACATTGGCGCAGTTCAAGCTCGAGCGTTTCCTGAAACAGCGCCCGGTTCGGCAGACCGGTGAGCACGTCATTGAACGCAAGATGCGTGATCCGCCGCTCACGTTCTGCAATGCCCGCAGCCATCCGGTTGAACGTCGCGCCCAGACGTGCGAGTTCGTCGTCGCCCTCGACCGGCACCGATGCGTCTTCGCCAGCCGCGAGCCGCTCGGCGGCGGCATCCAGCAAGGTCACCGGCTTGGTGATGGAACGCGCCATACGCCAGCTGGCGAACAAGGTAACGAGCAGCCCGAGCAGGCCGGTCAGCGCTATGGCAAGTTGAAGCTGGCGATAGCTGGCGAACGCGCCCGCGAGCGGATAGCGGACCACCAGAACCGAATCCGGCGAGCCTTCAAGCACAGGTAGCGCTTTGACCAATGCGATCGAAGCACCGTCTGCAGTGTCGATCTGGGCTGGGGTTGCAGCACCCTTTTGCGTATCGATGATCTTGGCGACGCCCGCTTCGGATGGCTTCTGGTCGTCAGCGTCGACCCAGCCGCGGCTGTCGCTATGCTGATAGACCGAGGCAATGATCGGGATGGCTGAGAGCCGTTGCAGGCTCTCCATTTCCTTCGCGTCGAGATTGGTGCCGAACACCACCCAGCCGACCGGACCCGGCGCCAGGATCGGAGCGGCGATCAGGTGCCGCGCCGCACCGCCAAGCCGCACCACGCCGGTCATCTGTCCCGCGTCGAGCGCCTGCCAGAAGTCGGCGGCCTCTGCAGCCTGCTTGGGATCGGTGAGACCCGTTACATTGCTGTCTGCTCCGACGACGAACGCCATCGGCACACCCAGGCGCTGACGCAGATTGTCGAGCGCGGACTGGATCGTCTGCTTGTCGCCGGTCGCAATCGCCGCGCGGAAGCCGAAATCGCGCGCCAGCAGCCCTGCCGCGCCACCCAATTGCGCGGTGCGCTGGGCCCAGAGCCGATCGAACACTGTGCCGCTAGCCACCAGTTCGCCCTGAACCTGCTGCGTTGCATTGCGCTCTACCACCGCGAACAGCAGTAGCGACACGCATAGCATCGCTGTGCCGAAAAGCCCGGCATAGAGCACGGTCAGCTTGGTCCGCAGACGGCGGTAACGGGGGAAAGCGAGCTTCATCCTAGTGCGACCGGGCGATTATCGCGAAGGCTGGCGAAGCGTGAGTGCCATGGTTTCGGCTCCCGATCCCGCGACCTGCCTGGAGACCGTGTTGTTCGGCGCTCGGAGATAGGGATGCCACACATCGACCTTGGCAGTGACACCGGAGGGAAGGTTGAACACAGCATTGCCCGTCGCGTCGGTCTTCACCGCATAGGCCGTGTCGACGACATTGATGAAGGCGCTCATCTGATCGTGGATGTTGCAGCCCAAAGCGACGATGCCGGCCTTGTCGAAGGTGATCGAGCGGTTCTGCTCTTTCGCGTAGAGCTTGAGCTCAAACTTCTTGGCGGCTGAGAAGGAATAAACATGATGGCGGACCGCATCCAGGTTCGGAAACGAGACCTGTGAGCCGACCGGCACCATCAGCACGAACGGGTGGAACTGGATATCCTTCTGATCCACCATGAAGTTGCCGGCGCGCGTCGGCGCGGGCGTAGCGCGGCCGACCAGATGCACCGTCACCACGGCGTCGCGGATCGGCACATTGCCGGGGCCGCGCACATAGATGGTCAGGCCTGCTGCAGCAGGAGCAGGCGGGGCCGCGCCGATCAGGGGGAGGGCGGCGAGTGCAAACAGGATACGCATATCGCTTATTCTGTAGAACGATACCGTAAACAACCCGTTCAGAAGCGGGCGTTACTTCGGAGGCAAGGCGGCCTTGAGCTCATCCAGCCATGGCCGCGCTACACCATCCGACGGGGCCCGCCAGTCGCCGCGCGGGCTGACCGATCCACCGGGCGAAACCTTTGGGCCGTTCGGAAGCGCCGAGCGCTTGAACTGGCTGGTCTGGAAGAAGCGGAACAGGAAGGTCTCAAGCCATTTGGCGATGGTCGCGATATCATATTCGTGGCGCTCGCTCTCTGGAAAGCCGAGCGGCCATTGGCCCGCCTTGGCATTCTTCCACGCATGCCATGCCAGGAATGCGATCTTGGACGGCCGGAGGCCGTGGCGGATCGTATAGTGGAGGAAGAAATCGTGAAGCTCGTACGGACCGACCCGGTCCTGCGTGCTCTGCATCTTGCCTTCGGCATCGGCGGGGATCAGCTCGGGCGAAATCTCGGTATCGAGGATCGCGCGGATCGTGTCGGCAGCATCGCCAGTGAACTGGCCGGTCGAGAGAGTCCAGCGGATCAGATACTGGATCAGCGTCTTGGGTACGCCCGCGTTCACGCCGTAATGGCTCATATGATCGCCGACGCCATAGGTGCACCAGCCGAGGGCGAGTTCGCTGAGATCGCCGGTGCCGAGGACGAAGCCTGCGCGCTGGTTGGCCAGGCGGAACAGGTAATCGGTGCGTAGCCCGGCCTGGACGTTCTCGAAGGTGACGTCGTAGAGTTTCTCGCCGCGCGCAAACGGGTGATCCATGTCGGTCAGCATCTGGCGCGCCGCGGGGGTGATATCGATTTCCTCGCCGGTGACGCCCAGCGCGTTCATCAGCTTCCATGCGTTCGACTTGGTCGCGTCGCCGGTCGCGAAGCCGGGCATGGTGAAGCCGAGAATGTCGGTGCGCGGGCGACCGAGGCGGTCCATCGCCTTCGCCGCGACGATCAGCGCGTGGGTTGAATCGAGCCCGCCCGAGACGCCGATGACGATGGTCTTCGCGCCCGTCGAGACGATCCGCTTGCGCAGGCCCTCGACCTGGATGTTAAAGGCTTCGTAGCAATCCGCCTCAAGCTTCTCTGGTGTGTTGGGCACGAAGGGGAAGCGGCGCAGCTTCCGCACCAATCCCCGATCCGCAAAATCGGGGTGATGCTCGAATGCAATGCGACGGAAGCGCGTCTCGGGATGCCCGGCGACTGCCGCGCAATCGTTGAAAGTCCCCATCCGCGCGCGCTCGAGCCGGATGCGCTCCAGGTCCAAATCGGCATATTCGATTTCGGTGATGAGTTCGAAGCGCTCGCTGGCGGCGAGCAATTCGCCGAGTTCGTAGATCAGCCCTTCGCCGTCCCACGCCAGATCCGTGGTACTCTCGCCCGGGCCGGATGCCGAATAGATGTACGCCGCCACCGCCCGCGCCGATTGCGCCGCGCACAGCATCTGCCGCTCGCGGCTCTTGCCGATCACGATGTTGGAGGCGGAGAGGTTGCAAAGCACCAGCGCGCCTGCGAGCGCGCCGTGCGTGGATGGGGGCAAAGGTGCCCAATAATCCTCGCAAATCTCGATATGGAAGGCGAAATCGTCGAGATCGCTGGCGGCGAAGATCAGGTCGGTGCCGAATGGCACGGTTTGTCCGGCGACGTTGATCTCCAGCCCGCTGAGGCCAGCGCCGCTCGCGAACCAGCGCTTCTCGTAATATTCGCGGTAGTTTGGAAGGTAAGTCTTGGGGACTACGCCAAGAATGCGCCCACGTGCGATGGCGATTGCTGTATTATAGACGCGCCCGTTGCGCCGAAGCGCCGCGCCGACCAGCAACACCGGCTTGAGGTTTTCGCTGGCGGCAACAATTGCCGCAACGCCCGCTTCGGTCGCGTCGAGGATCGCGTCCTGCATGTGCAGATCGTCGATCGCGTAGGAGGTGACGTTGAGCTCGGGGAAGACCAGAAGGTCTGCGCCCTCGGCGTCGCCCTGCTTTGCCAGCGCGATGGTGGCTTCGGCATTCGCGGCAGGATCGCCTGCGGTCGCGATGGGCGTGCAGACGCCCGCGCGGATCATCCCCTGGCGGTGTAGCGCGTAGAAAGCGTGGGCGGCTTTGCTCATGCGGGGTGTCTAGTCGGTTGAGCGGGCAGGGGCCAGAGCGATGAAATCGCCACTGATGTCGTCTCCCCGGCCTTGCGCCGGGGCCCCGCTGCCTTGCCCGATCTGATGTAGAAGCGGGATCCCGGCTCAAGGCCGGGATGACGGCTAAAACTCAAACCTTCGCCGAGTAGATCATCCGGCCCGGCCCTAGCCGCTCGAAGACCTTGGCGAGTTCATATTGCCCCACCGCAAAGCAGCCTTGGCTGCGGCCAAGCTTGCCGTGCTTCGCGATCATATCGGCATTGGCATACCAGGCCGAGTGGAGCACGATAGCGCGGTCGAGCGCGTTGTTGTTGGTCGGATCGAGGCCCAGCAGGCGCTGTGAATCGCCGTGCTTGCCGACATAATAATCGCTCGTCAGGAACGCGCCTTCGCAGGTCGCTTCGCTGTTCACTTCGTTCGAGAACCGATGAAGCAGACCGGTATGCTCAGGGTCCGAACCGATACCGTGCGAGACGAGAAACGTCTCAACCTCGCCACGGCCCAGATGTACCAGATACATACGCGGGCGGGATGAAGGGATCGAGAAATCCACGATGGCGATCCGATCATGCGACGGTATCTTCATCGAATGGCGATCGAGCGCCGCGACGGCCTTCGTGAAAAGCTCTGGGCGCATGCCAAGCGGCATACGCGGCGCTGCCTTGGCGACGATCGGTGCTTTTGGGATCGGTGGCGCATAAGCAGGCACCGGAAGGGCCGGCGCCAGCGCGGTTTCCACTCGAGAGACGCAGGCCGAAGCCATTGCGCCGCTGGCCATTACAACGGCCGACCTCAACATAGTGCGACGCGTCTGCGCCGAATCCAGATTGTGCATAGCTTTGAAAATGCCCGCTACTAAATCCCCGAAGCTCTTATAACAGATTGTTCCGTGGCCTTTTGATGAACATGTGTCCCAAGTGCGACCGTTCACCGCAACTCTTGCCCGTTTCGTCCTTTCGTCGCGTAAAATCCCCGAACGGGACCGGAACGATCGAATCTTTGTCGTTCGTGATTCGGCGATGGCACCAAAATGGGTTAATTTCGTTAATGAATCGAATCCGGGGCGTCCGCTCTGGTGAAGGGTTCGGAGAAATTACCTTGATGCGCACCGGCCTGTTCGCCGCTTTCCTCCTCGCCTGTGTGACGCTGCTCCCAGCTGCGCCCGCGGCTGCCCACTCGAGCCAATCGGATACGATGCTGCCGTCCATTGACGAACTGCGCCCCGGCCAGTTCGTCTGGTATCCGCATTTCGAGAAGGCGAGCACCGCGGGCCCGGTGTCGATCATCATTAGCATCCCGCAGCAGCGCGCATTTGTGTATCAGGACGGCCAGTTGATCGCGTTATCCACGGTCTCGACGGGCAAGGATGGCAAGGACACGCCGGTGGGCGAGTTCACGATTCTTCAGAAGAAGACATTCCACCGCTCGAATCTCTATTCGAACGCGCCGATGCCCTACATGCAGCGGCTGACCTGGGACGGGATCGCGCTCCATGCCGGGCATCTGCCGGGCTATCCCGCCTCACATGGCTGCATAAGACTGCCGAAGGAATTCGCCCGGCAGCTTTATGCGATCACCGAGATGGGCGGTCAGGTGGCGGTGGTCGATGAGTATATCGACAGCCCCATGTACAATCGCTTCACGGGGCCGGTACCGGTACTCACCGCCGATGCCAGCAAGCTTGGCGGCTCTTCGTTCGACATGGTCACGATGAGCGGCGATGCGCCGAAGAGCCGTCCGGCATCCTGGGTAACCGGCGCGGCACGCGAAATGGTTCAGCCGATCCCGCCCGGCTCCCGCTGAGACGCAGCGGGCGCTCCGCTTACCGGTGAAGCGACGGTATCGCTGCGGCGATGCGGTGGATTGCCCTGTCGAGCGTTGCGTCTTCCTTGACGAAACAGAAGCGCACGACGCTGGTGACGGGGGTCTCGGGGTAGAAAGCCGAGACCGGTATTGAGGCTACGCCAGCTTCGATCAGCCGTTCGCCAAATTCCACATCACCGATGATGATGCCCGAAGCCGCGAGATCGACCGAGAGGAAATAGGTCGCGGCACTTGGCAGGGTGACCAGCCCCGCGGCTTCCAACCCAGCCTTCAGCCGGTCGCGTCCCGCCTGGAAGCGGTGCCGCGACTGCTGAACCCAATCGTCCTGCGTCTCCAGTCCCTCGGCCACGGCCCATTGCAGGTTTGGCGGGGTGGTGAAGGTCAGGAATTGATGCGCCTTGGCGAGCACGCGGGCGAGGGCAGGGGCGGCGCACATCCAGCCGACCTTGAACCCCGTCAGCGCAAAGATCTTGCCCGCGCTGCCGATCTTCACCGTCCGCTCGCGCATGCCGGGAAAGCCGATCAGCGGCAGATGGCGCGCGCCATCGAAGGTCACATGCTCCCAAACCTCGTCGCAGATCGCGAGCAGATCGTGCGCGACGCAGAAGTCGGCGAGCGTCGCCAACTCTGCCGTGCCAGACATCGTCGCGGTGGGGTTGAGCGGGTTATTTAGGATCACGACTTTGGTCTTCGCGGTCACCGCCGCTTCCAAAGCGACCGGATCGATCCGCCACTCGGGCGGCTGGAGCCGAACGAACACCGGTACGCCGCCAGCCTGCCGGATCAGCGGCGCATACGCATCGTAGAGCGGCGGGAAGCAGATCACTTCGTCGCCCGGCGCCACCAAGGCGAAGATCGCCGCCGCCAGTGCCTCAGTCGCGCCCGACGTGACGATCACTTCGTCCGCGGACAGATCCAGGCCCTGATGGCGCGCATAATGATCGGCGACCGCTTTGCGCAGTTCGGGCAGCCCCGCCATCGGCGGATATTGGTTCGATTTCTCGAGCAAAGCCATCGCGGCCGCCTGCAACACAGTCTCCGGCCCGCGCCCATCGGCAAAGCCCTGACCCAGATTGATCGCGCCGGTTTCGCGCGCGCGGGCGGACATGGCCTCGAAGATGGTGGTGCCCATTTCGGCGTAAAGCGGGTTCATTTGACCGTTGTGCCACCTTGCATGGCAATGCGAAACCGCAGCATTAGCTGGTCGTTCAAGAGTTCCGCGTTACAAGGATTCGCATGAGTAAGAAGCCCCCCGTTCCTGAAGCCGCCCAATCGCCTTTCCCGATTGAGGAAGCACCCCATGAGCATGAAGAGGGCAGCGAAGCGCTCCAGGCCGTGAGGGCACTGGCCGACGCCAAGCAGCGCTGGTCACCCAGTGCGCGCCAATTGGGCATGGGTGCCGCGATCGGTATTGGCTCGGCGGCCATCGTTGCCGGGCTGCTTTACTGGCGCGGAGGTAAGCGCTAAAAACTTGAAATGAATAGATTTCGCCGCCTTGTCACGGTTGCCTCGACACTCGCTTTGCTTTCAGCATGTAGCGGGGGCGGATCGGGTAGCGTGGCAGCGACAGGTGGCGGATCATCCTCGGCACCAACGCCCACGCCTTCGCCAACAGCCGCGGTGGCCTGTTCCGTCCGTGACCGTCAGGATTGGGCCGCAACGCAGTTGCGCGAATGGTATCTGTTCCCGGAAACACTGCCAGCGACGTTCGATCCGTCGCCTTACACGACGGTCGAAGCCTATATCGACGCGCTCACCGCCACTGCGCGCAGCCAGCGGCGGGATCGCTATTTCACCTATGTCACCTCAATCGCGGACGAAGATGCGTATTACGCTTCCGGCTCCAGCGCCGGCTTTGGCTTCCGCATATCGCAGGACAGCGCAGGGCGCTTGTTCGTTTCGGAAACCTTCGAGGGCACTTCTGCGCTCGCCGCAAACGTCGATCGCGGTGCCGAGATCACTGCCATCGGTACGACGAGCGCCGATCTGCGCACCGTCGCTGCGATCTACGCCGTAGAGGGCAGCGCGGGCATCACCAACGCGCTCGGGCCATCGACTGCGGGCACAACGCGCGTGCTGCGTGTCGTGGATGCCTCCGGCACGCGCACCGTCACGCTCAGCAAGACCGATTATGCGCTGACGCCGGTTTCCAGCCGTTATGGGGCGAAGATCATCGACGATGGCGGGCGCCGCGTCGGTTATATCAATTTGCGCACCTTCATCTCCACTGCTGATCCGGCGCTGCGCACCGCTTTCGCCAATTTCCGCGCGCAGGGGATCACCGAGTTCGTCGTGGATTTCCGCTACAATGGCGGCGGTCTGGTTTCGATCGCGAATTTGATGGGCAATCTGCTTGGCCGTAACCGCTCGACCTCGGATGTGTATTCGTACACGACCTTCCGTGCGTCCAAGTCTTCGAACAACGAAGTCACCTATTTCAGCCCGCAGTCGCAATCGGTCGCGCCCGTGAAGATCGCCTTTATCGGCACCGGCGGCACAGCATCGGCGAGCGAACTCGTGATCAATTCTTTCATCCCGTATCTGCATGCGAACGTCGCGCTGATCGGTACGAACACCTATGGCAAGCCGGTCGGGCAGATCGCGATCGACCGCTCGCAATGCGATGACCGGCTGCGCGTCATTGCTTTCGCGCTCGAGAATTCGGCGCATCAGGGGACGTATTTCGATGGGCTCGCCAACACGGTGGAAGCCAATTGCCGCGCAACGGACGATGTGACCAGGCCGCTAGGCGATCCGCTTGAGGCTTCGACCAGGACTGCGCTCGATTATCTCGCCGGGCGTAGCTGCACCGCGATTGCGGGACAGACTGCGCGCTCGAACACCAGGCCGCTCGAATTGTTGATGCCCGAGCGGCCCACTACCGCCCAGCGCGAGACCCCGGGGCTCTTTTAACGCCTTTATTGATAGCTTCGGCTTCGGAAGCATCCGCTGCGACCACGCCCAAGCTGATGCCCAAGCCCAAGCCCAAGCCCAAGCTGATGTCTAGCTCGCCGGATCGTACATGAATTCGCGGAGTTCCTGCGCGCACTGGCAGGCGACAGCGATCTTGCGCGCCCATTCCACAGCCTCTTCGCGCGTCGGCACTTCCAGTACGGTGAACCCGCCATTGAGGTGGCTGCCCGGATACATTTCCGCGGATAGCGATCCATCTGCGGAGACCAGAGCCGGATCGACCTGTTCGTTGATCCCGCCGCCGAACACATAGACGCCGGCCACCTTTGCCTCTTCGATGACGGCACGGGAATCGATCCCGGCGCGCTGGAACCCCTCATCAGTGAGGTTCATGGCTTTGCTGGGGAAGGAGATGAGATATTTGGTCATGGACCGATACTGCGGCGAACACGCGGCATCGACAAGTGACGCCGCGATATCGCTAGCTAATTCGCAAAGCGGTGTCGTGGCGGGACTCAGGCGGGAAGCGCCGCCTTCACGATGATTTCCACCTTATAGTCCGGCGTTGCCAGCTTGACTTCGCCGGTTGCGCGGGCAGGGGCATTCGCGCCGCCAATCCACTCTTCCCACACGACGTTCATCGCCCCGAAATCGGCCATGTCCGCAAGCCATATCGTGGCCTGGAGGAGGTGCGAGCGATTGGTTCCGGCCTCGCCGAGCAGTCGATCGATCGAGGTGAGGATCGCCCGCGTCTGCGTGGCGGCATCTTCTCCCGGAGCGCCGACCTGGCCGGCGAGGTACACGATTCCGCCATGCACCACTGCCTGGCTCATCCGGGGGCCTGATTCTACGCGTTTGATCGTCATATGTGCTTCCTTATCTGGCATTCAGTTGCTGTAGCGGTTCAGACCCAGGCCGGCGATATCGATCGGCGCCTTTTCTCCCGAGATGATGGCTGCGATCACGGCCGCCGATCCGCATGCCATCGTCCATCCCAAGGTGCCATGCCCCGTGTTCAGGTACAGGTTGGAGACGGGCGTGCGCCCGATGATGGGCGGGCCGTCCGGCGTCATGGGGCGAAGGCCTGACCAGAAGCCGGTCTCGTCCGTGCGGGCCGCTCCGGGGAAAAGATCGTTGAGGCAGTGGAGCAGGGTGGCTTCGCGGCGCTTCGGCAGCGACCGGTCATACCCCGAAATCTCGGCCATGCCGCCCACCCGGATGCGGTCGCCCAGCCGCGTGATTGCGATCTTATAGGTCTCGTCCAGCAGCGTTGAGACGGGCGCTCCGGCGGGATCGGCGATGGGAACGGTGATCGAATAGCCCTTTACGGGATATACCGGTATCCGGATTCCCAGCGCACCCGTCAAAACGGGGGAGTGGCTGCCCAGCGCCAGCAGATAGGCGTCCCCCGTGATCATGCCCCGGTCGGTCCGGACCCCTGTGATCTTCCCGCCCACAGTGTCGAGCGCCTCGATCGAGGTGTCGTAACGAAATTCTACGCCGGTTTGTGCGAGATGCGCCGCCAGACGCGTCGTGAACAAGTGGCAGTCGCCGGTCTCGTCGTTGGGAAGCCGCAGTCCGCCTTCAAAACGGTCCATCGATGCGGCTAGGCCCGGCTCGGCCCGGATGCAGCCCTCCCGGTCGAGCAGTTCGAACGGCACATCGTACGACCGAAGAACTTGCATGTCCTTCGCGCTACCGTCGATCTGCGCGCGCGTGCGGAAGAGTTGAAGCGTCCCGAGCGAGCGTTGGTCATAGTCGATGCCAAGTTCCGCCCGAAGCGACATGAGTTCGTCGCGGCTGAACTCGGCCAGCTTCACCATGCGGCTCTTGTTCAGCGCATATCTGGCCTCTGTGCAGTTCCGCAGCATGGCGACGAGCCAGCGCACCATGGCGAGGTCGATCTTGGGCCGAAGGATCAGCGGAGCGTGCCGCATGAGCAGCCATCGTATCGCCTTAGCGGGTATGCCGGGGGCGGCCCAGGGCGACGCGTAGCCCGGCGAGACTTCTCCCGCATTGGCGAAGCTCGTCTCAAGCGCCGCTCCCTTCTGGCGGTCCACCACGACGACCTCATGGCCTGCGCGTTGCAGATAATGGGCTGCGGTTACGCCGACAACGCCGGCCCCGAGAACGACTATCCGCATCGTAGGTCTCCTGGCATCGACAGGGCAGTGATGCCGTCCTTTGCACAGGCGAGCGCATGCCGCGCGCTGAGACCGATCTCATTCGGGCTGCAAAATGTCATGAACAGCAACTTGGCCATCGTCTCTCCTCACCGAATGATGAAGGCGATCGATGCGGATTTGTGACCGAATCTGCGGCAGAACCTGCTAATTGCGGGCCAGGGCGACAGGTTCTGCGGCCCGATGGAGGAAAAATGAACTCGCTCGACGCCTTCGACCAACGGATACTGAACCAGCTGCGGCTGAATGGGCGGATCACCAACAGCGCGTTGGCGCGCGAGGTGGGCCTTTCGGAGTCGGCATGCCTTCGGCGGGTCAAGCTGCTTGAACAGTCCGGTGTTGTTCGCGGATACACCGCCATCGTCTCTGCTGGCGACCCGGAGGAGGGCACCGTCGCCATCGTTCAGGTTGAGCTCGAACGTCAGACGGAGGAGTATCTGGCACGGTTCGAGGCTGCGATGCGGAGACATGCGGAGATCCGCGAATGGTATCTCCTAACCGGCGCCGGCGACTATATGCTGCTCCTGCAAATCTCCCGCATGGAAGACTATGCGACCTTCCACCGGGAGGTGCTCTCGCGGCTTCCTGGCGTTTCGCGCATAACTTCGAGTTTCGCCATGCGCAGCCATCGCAAGGGGTGAGGGGGCGGCGCCCAACTCCGCTCGCGGCGCGCGGTACGACAACGGTTGAGGCCGCGCGTCCCAGAAAAGCCAGCAGAGAAGCAGGATCATCAGGATAGCGACTAGGGTCCAGACCAGTCGTTGACGTCTCGTGGACAAGTGTCGGTGTTGCTCCCGCATGAAGCGTTCCAGCTTCCGGCGCACCGGTTCGCTCGAGCGGAGGCGCCTGAGTTGCGAGGGGCGGGCATTCTTGATGAAGCGAACGACGACGTCGAAATCGGCACGCTCGAGTTCCGGATAGCGCGACAGGAGCACGGCGATCCTTCCGTCGGGATAAGCGGCAGCTTCGATGCCAAATTCATTGTGCCCGGCGTGCGACTTGCGTCGCCGCTTCGCGGCTGCGGAACCGCGCTTCTTGCGAGGTGACATTTTTCGAACTCCGGTAATGTGGGGCGGCACGGCCCGGCGATTACGCGCCAATCCGCCTCGTGCGATTGGTCGTCCGAATATTACGGACGGAGCCGGGCGCGGCACCGAGGGGGCGCCCGGCCCGCCTGGCCTTTTCCGCATAGATCAGGGCAAAGCGCCTGTGGATGCACGCGACGCCGTTTCCGGCCCGCGCAGACTTGATGAGATGGTATTCAGCTCGCTGCCTGAAATAGGCGCTGTTCTTATCGTTCACTTGAATCCCTCATGGGGAGGGGCGATGCGCCCTCCGGAAAGGGCGCCGCTCGACATGGCGAGGGAGCGCGCGATGCCGAGGGCGCCCGGATTGGGTCGCGAGGCGACCGACCGGAGATCCTAGGCGCGCGTATCGCGCCTAGGGGTGCAGGCGCGGGGTGCTGCTAGCTGCAGGCACCATTTCCTTGAAGAAGCGAACGTTCGGCATAGGGATAACATGGCCTAACCCATTGGGAAGTCAAGTTTCAGAAGGGTGTGTCCGCTGTGGCCTGGCGGTCGAGCACGCAATACCAACGGCCACGAGCACGATACCCGCCAGGTGGAATGGCCTGATCGCTTCCCCCAGGAAGATCATCGCGAGAAATGCTCCCATGATCGGCATGATGTTCAAATATAGCCCAGCGGCCGCCGAACCTACCAACTCGACTCCGCGATTGTAGCAGAGGTTTGCGATGAGGGACGGGAAGACGCAGACATAGCCGATTGCGAGCCAACTCTCGGTTTGGCTTTCGATCAGCCGTCCGCTCAGGACTTCCGCTACGTAGAATGGCAGCAGGACGACGACGCCGGTCGCGAAGGTCGCGGCGAGGAAGCTGAGTGGGTGCACCTGGGGTCGTTTTCGCAGGAGGACCGAATAGAGCGACCAGATGATGACGGCGCCCGCGATCACCAGATCGCCACCGTTGAAGCGGAGCGCCACGAACGAGGAGATGTCGCCTCGCGACAGGATGCTGAGCGCACCTGCAATGGACAGCGACAGCCCCAGGATCTGTAGCACGCGCGTCCGCTCTGCGAACAGGATCGCTCCGAACAGGAGGATGT
>JAZKJE010000029.1:16596-17746 GCA_040384525.1 Pseudomonadota bacterium | reverse complement strand
GAGGCGGCTCGTGAACGCACCCGGGCGCATGCGCACGCTCGGCCGCGACAAGAAGGGCGCGGCGTTGCTCGAATTCGCCCTGACGCTGCCGTTGCTGCTGACGATGGGCCTGACGGGCGCGGAGATCACCAACTACATCATCACCAAGATGCGGATCAGTCAGATCGCACTGCATCTGGCGGATAACGCCGCGCGTATCGGAACCGGCAGCCAGCTTCAGGCCAAGTCGATTACCGAGACCGACATCAACGATCTCCTCACCGGCGCGCAGCTGCAATCGGGCGAGCTGGATCTGGTGGCGAATGGCCGCATCATCATCTCCAGCCTGGAGCCGGTGGCGAACCCTAACACCACCAACAAATACAAGATCGGCTGGCAGCGCTGTAAAGGCGCCAAGACGACGAAGACTTCGGGCTATGGCGTTGCCGGGCAATCGAGCGGGCTGAACATGAATGGCATGGGGCCCAGCGGACGCCAGGCAGTGGCGCCTGATGGAGGCTCGACGATGTTCGTGGAGGTCTATTACGAATATAAGCCGCTGATCAGAACATCGCTCTCGCCCGATAGCAGCATGACCGAGATCGCATCGATGATGGTCCGCGACCGCCGCGACCTGAGTACGATCTATAATGTAGAGAACGCGACCCGCTCGACCTGCTGAACCGCGAAGGGCGGCCCGTTTCCGGACCGCCCTGCTGGATTACTTGCCTGGCGTCTCGATCTTGACGTCTGCGTCGATCTTCTTGGTCTCGCCGCTCATCAAACCGCTGCCGAACACCACGTAGAGAATGGCGAGGATCGCTACGATCCCGACAATCACTGCGATGGCAGTGCCTGCACCGCCACCGCCGCCGGCATCGACTACCGTTACTTTTTCGTCCGACATGCCTCTACTCCCTTGTTGTTGTCGCTGCGAAACCAGCGAGACACAAAGGAGGTTCCGGCTTGAGTGGCCAGACCTAGCGGTATGTGACCTTCTTGACGGTCGCGATGACCTTCGCCGCGTCGATCAGCGCGAGCTTTTCGAGGTTTGCGGCGTAGGGCAGCGGCACGTCTTCGTTGGCGACGCGGAGCACCGGGGCATCGAGATCGTCAAAGCCCTGCTCCATCACGACTGCGGTGATTTCGCTGGCGATCGAGCAGGTCGGCC
>JAZKJE010000029.1:10491-16586 GCA_040384525.1 Pseudomonadota bacterium | reverse complement strand
TGGTCTTCTTCAGGCTCGCCAGCACTGTCGCGGTGTCGAGCGGACGCAGCGTGCGCAGATCGATGATCTCGCATTCGATCCCCTCGGCAGCCAGTGCTTCGGCGGCTTCGAGGCTGACGCCCACGCCGATCGAATAGCTGACCAGAGTGACGTCCTTGCCCTCGCGGACGATCCGCGCCTTGCCGATCGGCAGAACATGGTCGTCGAGCTTGGGCACGTCGAAGCTCTTGCCGTAAAGCAACTCGTTCTCGAGGAAGACCACCGGGTCTTCGCTGCGGATCGCGGCCTTCAGAAGCCCCTTGGCGTCGGCTGCGTCATAGGGCGCAATCACGATCAGACCGGGGACGCTGGCGTACCAGGGCGCGTAATTCTGCGAGTGCTGCGCGCCGACGCGGCTGGCGGCGCCGTTCGGACCGCGGAACACGATCGGGCAGCGCATCTGGCCACCCGACATGTAATTGGTCTTCGCAGCCGAATTGATGATGTGATCGATCGCCTGCATGGCGAAGTTGAACGTCATGAACTCGACGATCGGCTTGAGCCCGCCCATCGCCGCGCCCGTGCCGATGCCGGCGAAGCCATATTCGGTGATCGGGGTGTCGATGACGCGCTTGGCGCCGAACTCGTCCAGCAGCCCCTGCGTGACCTTGTACGCGCCCTGATATTCGGCGACTTCCTCGCCCATCACGAAGATGCGGTCGTCCGCGCGCATTTCCTCCGCCATCGCATCGCGCAGGGCCTCTCGGACAGTCGTCTTGACCATCTCGGTGCCCTCGGGGATCGCGGGATCGGAAACGGTGGCAGCCTTGTTACTGGCGAGCTGCTCGGTGCCGCTCTCGGCCTTTTTGGGCTCGGCAGGGACTTCCGATTCCGCTGCCTTCTGCTCCTGGGCCGGTGCTTCGGCGGCAGGCGCCGGTGCGGGAGTGGAGGCATCCTCCCCTTCCCCGGCGATCGTTGCGATCACGGTGCCGACCTTCACATTATCCGTGCCCTCGGCGATCAAGATCTTGGTGATCGTGCCTTCGTCGATCGACTCGAATTCCATCGTCGCCTTGTCGGTCTCGATCTCGGCGAGAATGTCGCCCGATTTGACCGTGTCGCCTTCCTTGACGAGCCACTTTGCGAGCGTGCCTTCTTCCATCGTGGGCGACAGCGCCGGCATCTTCAGTTCGATCGCCATCTCAGTACGACTCCACCAGCACGTCGGTATATAATTCGGCCGGATCGGGCTCCGGCGTGGATTCCGCGAAGTCCGCGCTTTCGTTGACGATCTTGCGGATTTCCTGCTCCAGCGGCTTGAGCTGATCCTCGGTCACGCCAAGCGCTTCGAGTTCCTTCTTCACCGCTTCGATCGGATCGGATTTGTCGCGGACCGACTGCACTTCCTCGCGCGAACGATATTTCGCCGGATCGGACATCGAGTGGCCGCGATAGCGATAGGTCTTCATCTCGAGGATGATCGGCCCCTTGCCCGCGCGCACCCATGCCAGCGCTTCCTCAGCAGCACCGCGGCAAGCGAGCACGTCCATGCCATCGACCTGGATGCCCGGAATGCGGAAGCTTTCGCCGCGCTTGTAGAGCTGATCTTCGGCAGACGAGCGATTGACGCTGGTGCCCATGGCATATTGGTTGTTCTCGATCACATAGATGATCGGGAGCTTCCACAGCTCGGCCATATTGAACGATTCATAGACCTGGCCCTGGTTCGATGCGCCATCGCCGAAATAGGCCATGGCGACGCCGCCATCCTCGCGATATTTATGCGCGAAGGCGAGACCGGTGCCGAGCGAGACCTGTGCGCCGACGATGCCGTGGCCGCCGTAAAACTTCTTCTCGGTCGAGAACATGTGCATCGAGCCGCCCTTGCCGCGGCTGATGCCAGCCCCGCGCCCGGTCAGCTCGGCCATGATCACCTTGGGATCGATGCCGTAGGCCAGCATGTGGCCGTGATCGCGGTAGCCGGTAATCACCGAATCCTTGTCACCATCCAGGCCCGACTGAAGCCCGACCGCGACGGCTTCCTGGCCGATATAGAGATGGCAGAAGCCGCCGATGAAGCCGAGGCCGTAAAGCTGGCCAGCTTTCTCTTCGAAGCGGCGTATCAGCAGCATCTGCTTGTAGAAATCGAGCAATTCCTCCTTGGAGGCCTTGTACCGCTGCGGCTCGCTTGGGCGCTCGCGATTGCTCTTGGCAGGCTCGGTAGATGCTTTCTTCGCCGGCGTTTTTGCCACGGTGGTGAAATCCTATCCCGGGGAGGTCAGAGCGCGGCTATAGGCGGGATCGCCGGCAAGGTGCAACGGGCGCAATCGCTGTTGCAGATTGCATCATTTGCATGCGGCATATGCGAAACGCGCAATCGCCGAAGCGATCAATCCAAAGCCGTCACTTGTTGAGTGGGATGATCACTTCGTCGGGGCGGACAACGTTGAGCTGCTTGCGCGCCAGCTCGTCCACCAGATCGGGATCGGCGCCGCGCTTGGCATCGAGCAGATCGACACGGTTCTTCAGCTCGGCGCGCTTCTTTTCAAGCGCAGCGAACTTCACCTGCTCCTGCTGAAGCTCGGCCTTGAACTCCTTGGCGGCGATAACGCCGGTTGGGCCCAGAACGGCGTTATAGCCGAAAAAGCCCATGGCGATCAGCGCAGCGGCGGGAAGCCCGGCGCGGCGGAGCAGAGTCTGCATCGGAGAAGCGGTACGCGACATAGGGTGATTCTTGCTTAACCTTGTCCGTTAAGCAAGGCCGTAGTGTCCCTGAACGCTCGATTTATCTCCCGCCCGCGTGCGGACGGGAGATAAGAGGGATCAGCCTTTCAGCACGCTGCGTCCGGCATAGACGGCTGCGTCGCCCAGTTCTTCCTCGATGCGGATGAGCTGGTTGTACTTTGCGAGCCGGTCCGAGCGCGCCAGCGACCCGGTCTTGATCTGTCCGCAGTTGGTGGCGACCGCGAGATCGGCGATGGTTGCGTCCTCAGTCTCGCCCGAACGGTGCGACATTACGGCGGTGTAGGACGAACGCTGCGCCAGGGAGACGGCTTCGAGCGTTTCGGTCAGCGTGCCGATCTGGTTGACCTTGACCAGCAGCGAATTGGCATAGCCGCCATCGATCCCCCGCTTGAGGCGCTTGGGATTGGTCACGAACAAATCGTCGCCGACCAGCTGGACCGTCGCGCCGAGTTTTTCGGTCAGCGCCTTCCAGCCTTCCCAATCATCCTCGGCCATGCCGTCTTCGATCGAGAAGATCGGATATTTGGCGCAAAGGCCGGCGAGGAAATCGACATTCTCTTGGGCAGAGAAGGTCTTGCCCTCCCCCACCATCTTGTATGCGCCATCGCGATAATATTCGGTCGCGGCGCAATCGAGCGCGAGCATGACGTCGTCACCGGGCTTGTAGCCTGCGGCTTCGATGCTGCTCATGATGAAATCGAGCGCATCGGTGGTCGAGCTGAGGTCCGGTGCGAAGCCGCCCTCATCGCCCACGCCGGTCGCGAGGCCCTTTTCGTGGAGCTTCTTCTTGAGCGTGTGGAAGATTTCGGAGCCGCAGCGGACGGCTTCCATGATGTTCTCCGCGCCGACCGGCACAATCATGAATTCCTGGAAATCGATCGGGTTATCGGCATGCTCGCCGCCATTGATGATGTTCATCATCGGCACGGGCAGGACGTGCGCGTTGACACCGCCGACATAGCGATAGAGCGGCAGGCCGCGCGAATCCGCCGCAGCCTTTGCCGCCGCCATGCTGACGCCGAGGATCGCATTAGCGCCCAGGCGACCCTTATTCTCGGTGCCGTCCAGATCGATCATCGCGCGATCGAGATCGGATTGGTCCTCTGCGTCCATGCCGAGCACTTCCTCGGCAATCTCGCTATTCACTGCATCGACGGCTGCTTCGACGCCCTTGCCGCCCCAGCGCGCCTTGTCGCCGTCGCGCTTTTCGACTGCTTCGTGCGCACCGGTCGATGCGCCCGAAGGCACTGCGGCGCGGCCAAAGCTGCCATCTTCGAGCATCACCTCCACCTCGACCGTGGGGTTGCCCCGGCTATCGAGAATCGTGCGGGCATGGATGTCGATGATTGCGGTCACGTAACGGTCTCCCTACGTATAGCTTTCAGGCTTGCGCGGGCCTCTAACCGCTAAGAATGGAACTCGCAAACGAGGCCGTTGTTGTTTCGTGCAAGACATGGAGGATTTTCGGCATGGTTGACGAAACGACGAACGAACCCACGGTGAATGCGACGCTGACTGAGGATACCACCGCCCCGGGAGGATCTGCTGGAGCGGCTTCCGCCAAGCCCAGCGCTGCGGATCAGATCCGTGATTCCGCGAACAAGATCGGCGCTGAGGCCGCAGACCGCGCGCGCGCCTTTGCCGGTGAAGGCAAGGAACGCGCGACGGGCGCTCTCGATGAAGTTGCCAAGATGTTTGAAGGCGCAGCCGGCGATGTGGATGAGAAACTGGGCGAGCAATATGGCCAATATGCCCGCTCGGCGGCCAAGGGCATCTCGAACTTCTCCGAAAGCCTGCGCGGCAAGGAAGTCGACGATCTGGTCGCCGATGCCACTGCATTCGTGAAAAAGAGCCCGGTGATTGCCGTGGGCGCCGCAGCCGCAATCGGCTTCGTCATCGCTCGCCTGCTAAAATCGGGCATCGATGCCGCCGCCGATGCCGGCGATCCCGCCCCCAAGGCATAAGGAGCGCCGGGGGGAGTGAGCGAAGCAACGCCTGAACATGAAGGCCCGGTTGACGCGGGCCCACAGGACGAGGGTTTGGGCGACCTGCTCGGCCGCCTGGTCGAGAATGGCAAGGGCTATGCCCATGCCGAGATCGGCTATTACCAGACGCTGATCCGCGCCAAATTGCTCGACGCCCGTTCTGCATTGTGGCTGGGCGCGGCTGCCTTGGCGCTGGGGCTGGCTGCTTCGGTGGCTTTGGTGGTCGGTCTGGTGCTCACGCTATCCCCGCTTGTCGGCCCCGGATGGGCGACGGTGATCGTGGTGGTCGGGATCAGCCTGACTGCCGGGATCATGGGCCGCCTCGCCTGGGTTCAGGTGAAGCGCATCATCGGTGAAAAGCCATGAAACCCAATCGGCATGACGTGACCGCCGCACAGGCTGACGTGGATGCGGCCCGCGCCCGCTTGTTCGGCACGCTGGCGCAGGTGCAGGATCGGCTAAAGCCATCGAATATCGCGCAGGATGCCGTGGAGAGCGCAGCACACGGCGTCGCCACCGTGGCGCGCAAGGGCGCGGAGGCGGTGCGCAGCAGGCCCCTCGCCGCCGCCGGGTTTGCCGGGATGATCGGTCTGGTCATGGCGCGCGGCTGGATCGGCGACATACTGCGCGGGCGCAATGAAACCCCCGTCCGCGGTGGCGGACATGAAACTAGCGGCGCTGCAAAGGGTTTGAAGGAAAAGGCCGCGAGGCCTGCCAGGAAAGGACCACCCAAATGACCACCGCCAAGCGAAAGCCCGAGACCACCGACGACAGCGTCAACCCGATCGCCCTGGTTGCGGGTGGCGTCGCATTGGGCGTGGTGATCGGCATGCTGCTGCCACGCATCGAAAAAGAGCGTGAATTGCTCGATCCGGTCGGCCAGAAGCTCGCCAACCGCGCGACTGCCGCACTGGATGCTGCGAAGGAAACCGGGCGGAGCGAAATCGAAGCACTGCTCCCGGATCGCGATGCGACGCGGGACAAGATCGGCGCATTGTTTGGCAATGTGATCGAGGCCGCGAAGACATCTGCCAAAGGCGCCTGACCGCCTTTTGGGGTTGAGGGTTATGCTGCAGCCGCTAAGGCTGCGGCTTCCCCTTCCCCAGGAGGCTCATTTGAGCAAATTGCATCTCGTTTTCGGCGGTCGCGTGACCGATCCGCAGACGCTCGATTTCAAGGACCCCGCCAATCTCGACGTGGTCGGCATTTTTCCGGATTATGCCACAGCCGAAAACGCATGGCGCAGCGCGGCACAGCGCACGGTGGACGATGCGGAGATGCGCTATGTCGTGGTGCATCTGCACCGGCTGCTCGATCCCGATGCACATGGCGCGCACTAAAGCGATTTAGGCCTTGCGCCACCGCAGAGCGAGCAACGGTCGCGCG
>JAZKJE010000029.1:10047-10481 GCA_040384525.1 Pseudomonadota bacterium | reverse complement strand
CGCCGAGCGGATCGACGATCGAGACCGATACTTCGAAACTCTGCGCGGCGACGGCGAACAGCGCCTGCACGACCAGCCACAGCAATGCCAGCGCACCGATCTGAACCCAGCGGCTCAGGTGGCGGGGCACCGGCAGCGCCTGCGGCACACCGTAGAGCATCAGATAGGCGCCGACGATTGCGAAGAGCGACGGCGTTACGCCTCCGCTGGGCATGGGCGAGCTGAACGTGAGCGCCAGCCGCGCCAGCGCGCCGCCATAAGCGCCCGCGACGAACAATAGGCCGAGGCCCACGGGCCCGACCGATTTCTCGACAAAGCGCCCGGCGATCAGCAGCAGCACGCCGTTGAACACCGCCGAGACGACATCGTAAGGCAGGAAAGCCGAAGCGAGCGGCGAGAGCGCGAGCCACAGCCCGACGCCCAGGCCCAGCGCG
>JAZKJE010000029.1:0-10037 GCA_040384525.1 Pseudomonadota bacterium | reverse complement strand
GCGCGCACCGGGGCGCTCTGCCACGCGCCCGCCAGGAATTCCGCGGGCACAAAGCCGAACGCCATCGTCGCCCGCCCCAGCCCGAAGGCCAGCGCGGAGAAGATTGCTGCGAACGCCAGAAGCGCAATCAGCGCATCGGTGAATCTTCCGCGGGGAAGGTCCATCGGATCAGATGAATTCGATCTTGGAGACCAGATAATAGCGGTCACCGGCCGGAACCGAAACTTCGACCTCTTCGTCCACCTTGCGACCGATCAGTGCGCGGCCGATCGGCGAATTATACGAGATGCGGCCCTTGCTGGCATCCGCCTCGGTCTCGCCGACGATCTGATACCTGATCGGCTTTTCTTCCTCATCGAGCATCGTGACGGTGGCGCCGAAGACGACCTTGTCGCCGGTCAGCTCTCGCGGATCGATGATCTGCGCACGGCTGAGTTTGCCCTCGATGTCCGAGATCGTGGCCTCGTTCTGGCCCTGCTGCTCCTTGGCGGCATGATATTCGGCATTTTCCGAAAGATCGCCGTGCGCGCGGGCTTCCTCGATCGCGTCAACGATCAAGGGGCGCTCAATTTTAAGGCGCTTCAGCTCTGCGGTGAGCTTCTCATAGCCCTCCTGGAGCATCGGCATCTTGTCGACCGTCGCCATCTATTCCGTCCTTCATACCCCAAGACCCAAGCGCCCCGCATCTGGGGCGCCCGCGCACTGCTATCGATTGGGGGAGATCAATTGTGCGGGTGCGAATAATAGGACTGTAGAGGCCGAACTGCAAGGCTTTGGCCCGAAAGCGCCTGAATCGCCCGCGCTGCAGCAACGCTGGCCTGTGCGGTGGTGAAGTACGGAATCTTCAATCCGAGCGCCGAGCGGCGGATATCGGACGAGTCCTTCAGGCTCTGCCACCCCTCTGTCGTGTTGAAGATCACCGCGATATCGCCGTCGCGGATACGGTCCACGATGTGCGGGCGGCCCTGCGCGACCTTGTTCACGCGCTCGACCGTCAGCCCCTCTGCCTCCAGATAATCGGCGGTGCCTGCGGTGGCGACGATCGTGAAGCCCAGTTCGGCAAGCAACTTCACGCCGGGCAGGATCACCGGCTTATCGGTATCCTTGACGCTGACGAACATCCGTCCGCCCTCGGGCAGCACGGTGCCGGCGCCCAGCTGCGCCTTTGCAAAGGCCATCGCAAAATTGCTGTCGATCCCCATGACTTCGCCGGTGCTCTTCATTTCCGGTGAGAGCACGGGATCGACGCCAGCGAATTTGTTGAAGGGGAAAACTGCCTCTTTCACAGCGATATAATCGATGTTGCGATCGATCTTGGGCAGGTCCGCCAGCATTTCGCCCGCCATCACCCGCGCCGCGATCTTGGCGACGGGAACGCCGATTGCCTTGGCGACAAAGGGCACCGTGCGGCTGGCGCGAGGGTTGACCTCGATCAAATAGACCAGGCCGTCCTTGACCGCGAACTGGATGTTCATGAGGCCGACGACCTTGAGGGCATGCGCCAGCGCCACGGTCTGGCGCTCGATCTCTTCGACGATTTCGGGTGCGAGGCTGTAGGGCGGGATCGAGCAGGCGCTGTCGCCCGAATGGACGCCGGCTTCCTCGATATGCTGGAGCACCCCGGCGACGACGACATCCTTGCCGTCGCAGATCGCGTCCACGTCCACTTCGATTGCGTCGCGAAGATATTGATCGATCAGCACAGGCGAGTCGCCGCTGACCTGCACCGCGGTCTGGATATAATCGTCGAGCTGCTGGAGCGTATCGACGATCTCCATCGCGCGGCCACCCAGAACATAGCTGGGGCGCATCAGGACCGGGAAACCGATCCGCTCGGCTGCGGCCACGGCTTCGTCGCGGCTGCGGGCAAGGCCGTTGTCGGGCTGGCGGAGACCGAGCTTGCCGACCAGATCGGCGAAGCGCTCGCGGTCCTCGGCCAGATCGATTGCATCGGGCGAAGTGCCGAGGATCGGGATACCGGCATCTTCCAGCGCCTGCGCCAGATTGAGCGGGGTCTGGCCGCCGAACTGGACGATCACGCCGACCAGTTCGCCCTTCGACTTCTCGATCTCGAGGATTTCGAGGACGTCTTCGGCAGTCAGCGGCTCGAAATAGAGGCGGTCCGACGTGTCATAGTCCGTGCTCACCGTCTCCGGATTGCAATTGACCATGATCGTCTCATAGCCCGCCTCGCCCAGCGCATAGCAAGCGTGGCAGCAGCAATAATCGAACTCGATCCCCTGCCCGATCCGGTTCGGACCGCCACCGAGGATGACGATCTTGCGCCGGTCGCTTGGCATGGATTCGTTCTCGGGCTCGCCGAAGCTCGGGGCTTCGTAGGTCGAGTACATGTATGGCGTCTTGGCTTCGAACTCGGCGGCGCACGTGTCGATGCGCTTGAAGACGGGGCGCACGCCCAGCTTGTGGCGCAGCGCGCGGACGTCGGTTTCGGTGACGCCGCCGGTCATCGCGCGGACGACGTCGCCGATCAGGCCCGACGAGCGCGCCATCTGGTCGCTGCCTTCGCGCAGATTGGCGGACTTGAGCGCGAGGAACGCGAGCCGCTTGTCGCTAAAGCCCATCGACTTGAGCTTGCGCATGCCCGCTGCGTCCTGTGGCAGGCCGTTGCGGCAAACCCGCTCTTCCGCCTCGATAATCTCGGCGATGCGCTCGAGGAACCACGGGTCATAAGCGGTGAGCGCGTGGATTTCGGGGATCGTGAAGCCCTCGCGGAGCGCCTGTGCGGCGATCAGCAGGCGATCGGGCGTGCGCTGCGCCAGTTCCGCTTCGATCTGGTCGCGCGGCGCACCGGCGAGGCGATCCACATTGTTGAAGCCGGAAAGCCCGGTTTCCAGCCCGCGCAGGGCCTTTTGCATCGACTCGTGGATATTGCGGCCGATCGCCATGACTTCGCCGACCGACTTCATCGCCGTGCCGAGCGTGGCCTCCGCACCCTTGAACTTCTCGAAGGCGAAGCGGGGGATCTTGGTGACGACATAATCGATGGTCGGTTCGAACGCCGCCGGGGTCGCGCCGGTGATGTCGTTGGTGATCTCGTCGAGCGTGTAGCCCACCGCCAGCTTTGCCGCGACCTTGGCAATCGGGAAGCCGGTCGCCTTCGACGCCAGCGCCGAGGAACGCGACACGCGCGGGTTCATTTCAATGACGATCAGGCGGCCGTCCTTCGGATTGACCGCGAACTGCACGTTCGATCCGCCCGTCTCCACGCCGATCTCGCGCAGCACCGCGATACTGGCGTTGCGCATGATCTGATATTCCTTGTCGGTCAGCGTCAGCGCGGGGGCGACGGTGATCGAATCGCCGGTGTGGGTGCCCATGGCGTCCACATTCTCGATCGAGCAGATGATGATGCAATTGTCGTTCTTGTCCCGAACGACCTCCATCTCATATTCCTTCCAGCCCAGCAGCGACTCTTCGATGAGCACTTCGGTGGTCGGCGAGAGATCGAGCCCGTTGCGGACGATGGTGAGGAATTCCTCGCGGTTGTACGCGATGCCGCCGCCCGATCCGCCCATGGTGAAGCTGGGACGAATGATCGCGGGAAGGCCGACCTTGGCCAGCCCCTCCAGCGCTTCGGCTTCGGAGTGCGCGATGGCCGAACGGGCACTGTCGAGCCCGATCTTCGTCATCGCATCCTTGAACTTCAGACGGTCCTCGGCCTTGTCGATCGCCTCGGCGTCGGCACCGATCATGATGCAGTTGTATTTGGCGAGGGTGCCATCGTTCGCCAGCGCCAGCGCGGTATTGAGCGCAGTCTGGCCGCCCATCGTGGGAAGCACGGCATCGGGGCGCTCCTTCTCGATGATCTTCGCCACGATCTCGGGCGTGATCGGCTCCACGTATGTCGCGTCGGCCAGTTCGGGATCGGTCATGATCGTCGCCGGGTTCGAATTGACCAGGACGATGCGATAGCCCTCTTCCTTGAGCGCCTTGATCGCCTGCGTGCCCGAATAATCGAACTCGCACGCCTGGCCGATGATGATCGGGCCAGCGCCAATGACGAGGATGGAGGAGATGTCGGTACGTTTGGGCATTTATTTCGCTTCGAAAGTCGCAAAGGGAACGTTGTGCTTGAGGCACTTCACGCTCTCGGGATTTGCCTTGGGATGGATCTGCAGACGCGGTTCGCCCGAAAAGCCGTCGGGAAGTAAGAAGGACGTACCGCATTTCGCCGCTCTGGCTTGGAAACCGTGCATCGCTTTCACCATGCCTTCTTTCTCAAGCGCTGCTTTGTCGGACGAAGTCGGCATGGCTTCAATTTCGATGAGCGCGGTCGTGTAGTCCGCAGCCGCGTCGTAGTATTCAGCCAAAGCTTCCGCTCGCGTGCCGTCCTGCATCGCGGTCACGAAAAAGGCGAGTGCAAGCATCACGTCTGCAGCATCCCCACAAACCGCTCGAATAAATACAGGCTGGCCTCGGAGTGGTAATGCACCGCGAAGGAAATGCGGTCGGTCAGCTCGAAGCCGGCGTTGCTGCCGTCGATGATCACCGCATCATCCATCACGATGCCTTGCGCGTCACAGCGCTTGGCGGGACGACCATCATGCCGGTCTCGAACTTGCCGTACTGGCCCTTGCGGGTGCGCTTGAAGAAATCGCCGGCTACGTCGTGCGAGGTCTGCGAGCTGAAGAACACCATCAGCTCGGTGCGCTGGGGCGTGCCGCCGGCGCGCGTGGTGCGGAATTTCTTCTGCTTGGCGATGCCCTCCAGCTTCGCGATGTCCGCTTCCTTGCCATAAGCGACGAAGCCGAGCGGGATCTGCTTCGAACCGTCGGGCGCCTTGATCGTCCAGGTGGGCACATCCGTCTGGCCATCCTGCGGCGCCAGCGTTGCGAGCAACAATGCGGTAAAAATCATGCGTTCGACCCCCCGATCATCTTCACGAACTTCTCGAACAGATACAGGCTATCCTGTGGCCCCGGGCTAGCTTCCGGGTGATATTGCACCGAGAATGCCGGCTTGTCAGTCAGTTCGAACCCGGCATTGCTGCCGTCGAACAGCGACACATGCGTTTCGCGCGCATTGGCCGGCAGTGTTTCGCTGAGCACTGCGAAGCCGTGGTTCATGCTGGTGATCTCGACAGCACTATCGCTCAGCCGCTTTACCGGATGATTGGCGCCGCGATGGCCCTGGAACATCTTGCTGGTCTGTCCGCCCACTGCGAGCGCGAGAAGCTGATGGCCGAGGCAGATGCCGAACAGGGGCTTTCCACTGGCCAGCATCTGCCGGATCACCGGGACGGCATATTCCGCGGTCGCGGCGGGATCGCCGGGGCCGTTGGAGAGGAAGAAGCCGTCGGGGGCGAAGCTCATCGCCTGCTCGAAGGTCGCGGTGGCGGGAAGCACCGTCACTTTGGCGCCGGCGGCGACGAGATTGCGGAAGATGTTCTTCTTCGAGCCGTAATCAATGGCGAGCACGTGCGGACGGCCATCCTCCTGCCCTTCCCCGCCATAGCCAAACCCCAGCCGCCAGACGCCGCCTTCCCAGCCGAAATGGGTCTCGGTGGTGACGGCGATGGCCAGGTCCATGCCCTCCAGCCCCGGCCATTCGCGGGCCATCTGGAGGAGCATCGGAATGTCGAAATCACCCGTCGGCGAATGCGCGATGACACCATTGGGCGCGCCGCCGGTGCGGATACGACGGGTGAGCGCGCGGGTGTCGATGCCCGACAGGCCGATGCGCGCGTGCGCCTTCATCCAGGCATCCAGATGCTGGGTGCTGCGGAAATTGCTGGGCTCGGTCACGTCTTCGCGGACGATCATGCCCAGCGCGTGGGGCGATTCGGCCTCCACGTCATCCGGGTTCGCGCCGACATTGCCGATATGGGGGAAAGTGAAATTGATGATCTGACCCGCAAAGCTCGGGTCGGTCATGATTTCCTGATAGCCGGTCATCGCCGTGTGGAAGCATATTTCGCCCACCGCCTGACCCTCTGCACCGAAGCCGCGGCCCCAGACCACATCTCCCGATGCGAGCACCAATACTCCGGTGGCTCCGTGAGGCGTAGGCATGGGATTGGCGTCGGCCATTGCTGAGTGGCGCTCCATAAATTGTCGGCGATGTCGCTAAGGGGTGGCGGCTAGACCCCCTCCCCCCTCGCGTCAACCGGTTCCGGGGTCTAAGGCCGTGCAAACAGTGATTCACGTGGACAAAGAAAATGATCAGAGACGATATCAAGGCCGCCCAGATCGAAGCGATGAAGGCTGGCGACAAGCCCGCACGCGGCGCGATCACCCTGATCCAGAGCGCGATCAAGAATCGCGACATCGAGGAACGCACCAAGGCGCAACCGATGGAGGATGACGCTCTGGTGGTGGAAGTGCTGCAGAAAATGGTGAAGCAGCGCCGCGAATCGATCGAGATGTTTTCGAAGGGCGGACGGCAGGAACTGGCCGATGCCGAAGCCGCGGAAGTGGCCGTGATCGAGCGGTTCTTGCCGAAGCAGCTAAGCGCGGAAGAGACGGCGGCAGCGGTGGAGAAGATCAAGGCTGAGATCGGCGCGAGCGGCATGAAGGATATGGGGCGCGTTATGGCGGAGCTGAAGGCCCGGCACGCGACCGAACTGGATATGAGCAAGGCGAGTGCCGCGGTGAAGGCGGCTTTGAGCTGAGGTGTCCCTAACACCGGCCTTCCTAGACGAGCTCCGCACGCGCACGCACCTCTCCGGCCTCATCGCCAAGACGGTGAAGCTGCAGAAAGCGGGTCGAGAATATCGCGCCTGCTGTCCGTTCCATAACGAGAAGTCGCCATCGTTCTACGTCAACGACGATAAAGGCTTTTATCACTGTTTCGGGTGCTCGGCGCATGGCGATGCGATCCGGTGGATGACCGATCAGCGCGGGTTGCCATTCATCGATGCGGTGAAGGAACTCGCGCAGGCGGCGGGCATGGAGATGCCCGAGCAGGACCGCCGCTCGGCCGAGAAAGCGCAGCAGGCCAAGGGGCTGCATGAGGCGATGGACGAGGCCGCGCGCTGGTTCAGCGAGCGGTTGCAGGGAATTGAGGGCGCTGAGGCGCGCGCGGTGCTGAAGAAGCGCGGCGTTAGCGAAGACGTGGCGCGGGCGTTCGGGATGGGGTTTGCGCCCGATTCGCGGGGCAAGCTGAAGGAAGCGCTCAAGAGCTTTGGCGATCCGATGCTGGTCGAGGCCGGCATGCTGATCGCGGTTGAGGGCAAGGAGCCGTACGACCGTTTCCGCGGCCGGCTGATGATCCCGATCCGCGATGTGCGCGGGCGGACCATCGCGTTTGGCGGGCGGATCATCGGCGATGGCGAACCGAAATATCTGAACTCGCCGGAGACGCCGCTCTTCGACAAGGGCCGCACGCTCTACAATCTCGATCGCGCGCAGGCTGCGGCGCGCAAGGCGGACCGGATCATTGCGGTCGAAGGCTATATGGACGTGATCGCGCTGGCGCAGGCGGGGTTTGGCGAGGCGGTCGCGCCGCTGGGCACGGCGCTGACTGAGCATCAACTGGAGCGGCTGTGGCGAATGGCGGAGACCCCGCTGCTCTGCTTCGATGGCGACTCAGCCGGGCAGAAGGCCGCCTTGCGCGCCGCGCATCGGGCGATGCCGATGCTTCAGCCGGGGCGCAGTCTGGCGTTTGTCACTTTGCCCGAAGGCATGGATCCGGACGATCTGGTGCGGTCGCAGGGGCCTGCGGCGTTCGAGGCTTTGCTGGCGAAGGCGCAGCCATTGGTCGACCGGCTATGGCAGAGCGAAGTGGCTGCGGAGCCTCTCGATACGCCCGAGCAGCGCGCGGGCCTGAAGCGCAGACTGTCGGAACTGGCAAACACCATCGCCGACCCCAATGTGAAATCCGAATATCTCGCCGAATTCCGCCAGCGCACCGATCTGCATTTCGGTCGCGGCCCGCGCAATTTTCAGCCGCAGGGCCAGCGCAGCCCTGCCCTCGCCCGCGGCAAGCGCGACAAGCGCGGCAATTGGCAGCCTCCCGAAGCTCCACCCTCGGCAACGGTGCGCGGAGTGCAGGCCGGTGGACTCGATCCCATTCTGGCGAAGGGCGTGCTTGCCGGGCTGATCCGCCACCCCGCCGAGATCGCGCGCCATATGGAAGTGCTGGGGTCGCTGCGGAACGTAAGCGGTGCGCTCGGCAAGTTGTTTGAGGCGGTCATCGATGTCGCATTGGAAGACCGGCAGCTTGATAGCGGCAAAGTCCTCACCATATTGGCGAAATCCGGTTTTGATTCGGTGGCGAGTGACCTTTTGCGAGCCGACACCTTGCCCTTCTCCTTCACGCGGCCCAATGGCGCGGACGAAGCGAAGGCGCGCGACGATTTGAATGAAGCCATCGCCGTGATGGTGGCGCAGCCCGCAGTCGATGCGGCGCTCGCTGAAGCCACGGCGGCGCTGAGCGAGGATATGACCGAGGAAACGTTTGCGAGGCAGCAGGCGCTTTCCAGGCAACGTCAGGAATTGGAAGCGCGGCTTGCCAATCTGATGCTTGCGGATGACGAGAATTTGGACGAATAGGGCGGCCTAGTAAAATAGCCGCCATCAGATTTCGAGGATGATTGATGGCGAAGGCAACGATGGCGGATGTCACCGAGACAGGCGAAGCAGGTGACGCGCCTCTTATCGACCTCAACGAAGGCACGCTGAAGAAGCTTGTCGCCCGCGCCAAAAAGCGCGGATACATCACCGTAGACCAGCTCAACGAGATGCTGCCGCAGGATCAGATGACCTCGGAGCAGATCGAGGACGTCATGTCTGCGCTCAACGACATGGGCATCAATGTCGTCGAGAACGAAGAAGGCGGCGAGGACGGCGAGTCGGAAGACGAGAAGGCCGACGACGCCGAGGACACGCCCGATAGCGACGATTCGGGCTTCGAGCCGGTCAAGAAGAAGGAAACGGTCGATCGCACCGACGATCCCGTTCGCATGTATCTGCGCGAAATGGGCGCCGTCGAGCTGCTCAGCCGCGAAGGCGAAATCGCGATTGCGAAGCGTATCGAGGCCGGCCGCGACACGATGATTCTGGGCCTGTGCGAGTCGCCGATCACGTTCAACGCGATCATCGGCTGGTCCAACGCACTCAACGAAGGCACGATGCAGCTGCGCGAGATTCTCGATCTCGACGCGATGCTCTCCAAGGGTCCGTCGGCCGAGCAGGTCGAGAATGCCGAGGAAGATAACGGCGAGATCAGCGAAAAGACCGCCGGCACGACCTTCAAGGAAGAAGAAGAGCCCGAGGAAGTCGTCGAGGAGGAAGACGAGGATTCGATGACCGAGCGCCGCGCGCCGCGGATCTCGGACGATGAGGAAGAGGATAACACCCTCAGCCTCGCGCAGATGGAAGAGACGCTCAAGCCGCAGGCGCTTGAGAAGTTCGCCAACATCACGTCGATCTACAAGAAGTTCAGCAAGATCCAGCAGGCCCGCCTCGATGCGATGGCCGCTGGCGGCGAGCTTCCGTCGGCAAGCGAGCGCAATTATCATAAGCTGCGCGAAGAGCTCACGGCCGAGGTCGAGAGCGTCCAGTTCCACAACGCCAAGATCGAGTATCTGGTCGACCAGCTTTACAGCTTCAACCGGCGCCTGACCGCGCTGGGCGGCCAGATGCTGCGCCTGGCCGAGCGCCACAAGGTGCCGCGCAAGGATTTCCTCGATCGCTATGTCGATCACGAGATGGACGAGAGCTTCATCGCTACCGTTCAGAAGCTCGACAAGAAATGGGCCGCGTTCGCAGAGAATGAAGGCGCGGCAGTCGATCGCATCCGCATCGAGATCAGCGAAATTTCGCAGGCGACCGGCATGGCGCTCGCCGAGTTCCGCCGCATCGTCAACATGGTGCAGAAGGGCGAGCGCGAGGCGCGTATCGCCAAGAAGGAAATGGTCGAGGCCAATCTGCGCCTCGTGATTTCCATCGCCAAGAAATACACCAATCGCGGCCTGCAGTTCCTGGATTTGATCCAGGAGGGCACTATCGGCCGGATGAAGGCGGTCGATAAGTTCGAATATCGCCGCGGCTACAAGTTCAGCACTTATGCGACGT
>JAZKJE010000028.1:0-78322 GCA_040384525.1 Pseudomonadota bacterium | reverse complement strand
CTCAGCGCCAGCAACCCACCGCTCATCAACTTCAGCATTGTCAATCTCCATTTGTCGTTCCGCCCGGCACGTGGCAGCCTGTGCTCCACGATGTCCGCCGCTCGTTCCTTTCTGTTTCGTGCCGCCCCCTCGGGCGACAAGCGCGCTTTCGTGAAAGCCGTTCGCCGCTTCGCGAAACGCGCAATGGCCATGCCGGCTTTCCCCTATCTGTGGATCGCCTGTGCGGCGGCTGCCGGGCTGATGATCATCACGGGCGGTTTTCACACCGGCGATCTGCCGCTCGATAAGCGCGCACTCTTCTGGGTCATCCTGATGGGGTGGAATGCGCTGAAGTGGCAGATCCTGTTCGCCACCTTCGTGCGCAAGGAAAGCGACTGGTGGCGCGTCTCATTAATCGGCGGCGTCCCGCTCAATCTGCTTTTGCCGCTCGAAATCACGTTCGCCGGCAATCTGGTCGGCGTTGCGATGACTGCGCCTGCGCCTGCGATCTGGGGCCGCGCCGCCGCGATCAGTCTGGGCATCTTCCTTGTCTGCGCATCGGTCGGCTGGATGATCTGGCGCCGCGCCCAGCCGCGTCCGATCGCCGATAACGGCCTGCTCGCCCGCGCCCGCATCGATCCCGCGCAGCTCATCGCGATCGAAGCCGAAGACCATTATTGCCGCGTCCACATCCAGGGCGGCACCAGTGCCCTGATCCACTACCGTTTCGGCGATGCGCTGGAGGAAGTATCCGGGCTCGAAGGCACGCAAGTCCATCGCGGCGCATGGGTCGCAGCGGAGGCCGTTCAGGGCGCCGCACGCGAAGGGCGCCGCTGGGAGCTATTGCTAAGCGGAGACCAACGCGTCACCGTCAGCGCAACCTATCTACCGCAGGCCCGCGCCCGCGGATGGCTCAACATAAGGGGAAGATAAATGCCACAGACCGGCACCGTAAAATGGTTCAACGCTGAAAAGGGCTTCGGCTTCATCACGCCCGAAGACGGCAGCAAGGACCTGTTCGTCCATCACTCCGCAATCGGGGGATCGGGCTTCAAGACGCTCGAAGAGGGCGAACGCGTCGAGTTCGACGTCGTCCAGGGTCAAAAGGGCCCTGCCGCGGAAAACGTGGTCCGCGCAGGCTGAGTGCTTTCCCCCTCTCCCATGCGGGAGAGGGGAAACAGCCTTACCGGGTAGCGTTCTCGATCGCATTGCCCACGCTCTCGGCGCGATTGCCGATATCGTCGGCGGTGTTGTCGATCACCGCGCCTGCGCGATCCGCGCCATTTTCGATCGCTTCGCCGGCATCGTCCGCGACATTCTCGATCGAATCGCCCGCACGCTCCAGCGAATTGCTGAGATTGCTCTGTGAGCTATCGGTGCAGGCCGCGAGGCCCAGGCCCAATGCGGCCACCAGAATGATCTTCTTCATATCTTTTCTCCGAAAAATTTTAGCGTCAGTCGCGGCAATAGCCTTCGCCCTGCTTAACCTTCAGGCAGTCCTTCTTGCCCGCCAGATATTTCAGGCCCGTCGCATCGCCATCCGATGCGCTGAGCAATTGCTTGCCGTCGGGCCGGGTAAAGGTGATCCCTTCCTTGGTGCCGGTGCCGTCGAACGTGCCTTTCGAATCGAGGGTGTATTGCATCTCGAGTTTGTAATGGTCGGGCAGCGAGGCCTTGGTGATGTTGAGGGTCGTGCCTTCCACGCCGATCCAGCGACCCACCCAGGCATCATGCCCCTTGGTCGCATCGCTCACTGCATTGCCGACATCCTCTGCGGCGTTGCCGGTGATCGATGCCACGTCTTCGCCGGCATTCATCAGCACATCGCCCGTAGCTTCGGCAGCATTGCCAACCTGTTGGCTGGCATTCTCGGCGGTGCTGCATGCGGCGAGCGCAAGTGCGATGGTCAGAGTCGGTACAAGCTTGCGCATTTTGCTCTCCAAATACGGTCCTGGTCTCTAGCCAGCAGGGCCTGTTGGGCTTAGGGGACGCGGCATGTCGCGCCGTATCGCCATCGCTTCGGACCATGCCGCCTTCGCAATGAAGGCAGAACTCGCCATTTGGTTGCGTGAGGCGGGTCACGAAGTTGTCGATCTGGGCACGAACGGCCCCGAAAGCGTCGATTATCCCGATTACGGCTTTGCCCTCGGCAAGGCGGTTGCCGATGGGGCCGCGGAATTGGGCGTGGCTCTGTGCGGCTCGGGCATCGGCATCTCGATAGCGGTGAACCGGGTTCCCGGCGCACGCTGCGCTCTGGTCTCCGAGCCGCTCTCCGCCAGCCTCGCCCGCCAGCATAACGACGCCAACGTCATCGCGCTCGGCGCGCGCCTGATCGGGATCGAGATGGCCAAGGCCTGCATCAACGAATTCCTGAACACCGAATTCCTCGGTGAGCGCCACCAGCGCCGCGTCGACAAACTGAGCAAGGGAGCCACGTCATGAGCACCAACCCGCAAATGGCAGGGCTTCAGCCAGACGGCTTCTTCACTCGCAGCCTCGCCGATGCCGACCCCGCAATCTTCGCCGGCGTCCAGCACGAGCTGAAGCGCGAGCAGAGCCAGATCGAGCTGATCGCTTCGGAGAACATCGTCTCCAGGGCTGTGCTCGAAGCGCAGGGCTCGGTCTTCACCAATAAGTATGCCGAGGGTTATCCCGGCAAGCGTTACTATCAGGGCTGCCATCCCTCGGACGAAGTCGAGCAGCTGGCGATCGATCGCGCCAAGCAATTGTTCGGTTGCGAATTCGCCAACGTACAGCCGCATTCGGGCGCGCAGGCCAATGGCGCGGTGATGCTCGCGATGGTCAAGCCCGGCGACACAATCATGGGTCTCAGCCTCGATTCCGGCGGGCACCTGACGCACGGCGCCAAGGCCGCGATGTCGGGCAAATGGTTCAATGCGGTGCAATATGGCGTGAACCCCGAAACCCACCTGATCGATTTCGACGAAGTTCTCGCCAAGGCGAAGGAGCATCAGCCCAAGCTCATCATCGCAGGTGGATCGGCCTATCCGCGCATCATCGATTTCGCCAAGTTCCGCGCGATTGCCGATGAAGTCGGCGCGATCTTCATGGTCGATATGGCGCATTTCGCAGGGCTCGTCGCAGGCGGCGTCCACCCGACACCGTTCGGCCACGCGCACGTCGTCACCACCACCACGCACAAGACTCTGCGCGGCCCGCGCGGCGGCGCTGTATTCACCAATGACGAAGCCATCGCCAAGAAGATCAACTCGGCAGTGTTCCCCGGCCTCCAGGGTGGACCTCTCATGCACGTCATCGCGGCCAAGGCCGTGGCGTTTGGCGAAGCGCTCCAGCCCGATTTCAAGACCTATGCCGCCGCGATCGTCGAGAATGCCAGGGTTCTCGCCGCCACCCTCAAGGAGCGCGGCGCCGCCGTCGTCTCGGGCGGCACCGACACGCATCTCGCGCTGATCGATCTCACCCCGCTTGGTGTCACCGGCAAGGACGCCGACGAAGCGCTCGAGCGCGCGGCGATCACCTGCAACAAAAACGGCATTCCCAACGATCCGCTGCCGCCGATGAAGACCAGCGGCATCCGCGTCGGCTCGCCTGCGGGCACCACGCGCGGCTTCGGCACGGCCGAGTTCCGCGAGATCGGCAACATGGTCGCCGATGTGCTGGAGGGCCTGCGCAAGAATGGCGAGCAGGGCGATGCCCAGATCGAAGCCAATGTCCGCGAGCGCGTTCAAGCGCTTTGCGAGCGCTTCCCGATTTACCCGGACGCCTGATGCGCTGCCCGTTCTGCGGAAATGACGACAGCCAGGTAAAGGACAGCCGTCCGACCGAGGATAATGCCGCGATCCGCAGGCGGCGGCAGTGCGAAGCGTGCGCCGCGCGCTTCACCACGTTCGAGCGCATCCAGCTGCGCGATCTGACCGTCCTCAAGTCCGAGGATCGCCGCGAGCCATTTGAGCGCGACAAGCTCGTCCGCTCGGTCTCGATCGCAGCGCGCAAGCGTCCGGTCACCGCCGCGCAGATCGAGCGGATGGTCTCGGGCATCCAGCGCCAGCTCGAAACGTTGGGCGACAGCGAAATCCCCTCGCAGAAGATCGGAGAGCTGGTGATGCACGGCCTCAAGGGCCTCGATCCCGTCGCCTATATCCGCTTCGCCAGCGTCTATAAGGACTTCCGCGAAGCCAAGGACTTCGAAGAATTCGCCGGGAACGTGAGCGACGCGGGCAAGCCGTGAACGCCCAATCCACCTCCGCTCAGCCAATCATCGTCCTCGTAAAGCCGCAGCTCGGCGAGAATATCGGCAAAGCCGCGCGCGCGATGCTCAATTTCGGGCTGACCGATCTGCGCCTCGTCGCGCCGCGCGATGGCTGGCCCAATCCTTCGGCGGGGCCCGCTGCCAGCGGCGCGGATATCGTCCTCGAACGTGCCCAGGTCTATGAGACCGTCGCCGATGCCGTTGCCGATTGCGCGCATGTCTATGCCACAACGGTGCGCAAGCGCGGCATCACCAAGCCGGTGGTGACGCCGGAGATCGCCGCGCGCGATATCCATGGCGAGCGCGGCCGCTCCGCCATATTGTTTGGCCGCGAGCGATCGGGGCTGGATGTGGAGGAAGTCGCGCTTGCCCGCACGATCATCACCGTGCCGATCAATCCCGAATTCGGATCACTCAACCTCGCCCAGGCGGTGATCCTCGTCGCGTATGAATGGTCGAAGGGTCAGTCGCTCGCCAGCCCGCCCGCCGTCGATCTCGATCCCCCCGCTCCGCAGGAAGAATTTGAGGGCATGTATGCCCAGCTCGATGCGATGCTGGAATCGGCCGGCTTCTTCTACCCGCCCGATCGCGTGCCGACGACCAAGCGCACGCTGCGGAACATGCTCACCAAGGCGGCATGGTCATCCTATGAGATCCGCACGATGCGCGGTGTACTTTCCGCGCTGAACGGCCGAAAACTCCGTCGCCGCGACTGACGCGTTCGTCGCATAGTCTTTTCGCACCTGCGAAATTATGATACATATGTCATGTTCACCAGTTAGTTAGTGGAGCTTTCCCCCCATGCGTTTCGTGCCGTTTTTCGCGTTGATTGCGCTTGCCTCGCCTTCTTTCGCTCAGGACAAGCCGGCCTCGCCGCCGAAGGAAAAGAAGATCTGCCGTCAGGTTGCGACGACCGGCTCGATTCTTGGCGGGAAGCGCGAGTGCCACACCAAGGCCGAATGGGCCGCGATTGCCGAGCGTTCGCGCACCGATCGTGACAATCGTGACATGGATAACCGTTCGCGCGGCGCGGCTGACAGAACGGTCGGCTAAGGCCCGAAAGGGCTACCAGCCTGGCTGGGCAGCCCTCACCAACCTTGACATGCAGAGGGCGTCCGTCTAGGCGCGCGCCTTCGCAATGGCCCCGCACTCCGGTGAAGCGGTGGCCCTGCCCTCCTTTGTGAGACCAGCAGGCGGATACCGGAATTAACCCCGCGCTCCTTCGGGTGGGCGGATTACGTTGTTAGCTATTGCCAAGGATTACACATGTCGAAGCGTTCAAGCGCCAAGCATAAGCTCGATCGCCGTATGGGCGAAAACATCTGGGGTCGTCCGAAGAGCCCGGTGAACAAGCGCGAATACGGCCCCGGCCAGCACGGCCAGCGCCGCAAGGGCAAGATGTCGGACTTCGGCATCCAGCTGCGTGCAAAGCAGAAGCTCAAGGGCTATTACGGCGACATCACCGAGAAGCAGTTCAAGCGCTCGTATGAAGACGCTGCGAAGATGAAGGGCGATACCGGTCAGAACCTGATCGGCCTGCTCGAAATGCGCCTCGACATGATCGTGTATCGCGCCAAGTTCGCACCGACGATCTTCGCGGCTCGCCAGCTGGTGAACCACGGCCACGTCCGCGTTGGCGGCGAGAAGTGCAACATCGGCTCGCGCCGCATCAAGGCTGGCGAAGAAGTGTCGCTGAGCCCCAAGGCGCAGGAAATGGCGCTGGTCATGGAAGCGCAGAGCCTGTCCGAGCGCGACATCCCCGATTATGTGGTTCCGGACGGCGCCAGCAAGATCACCTTCACCCGCGTGCCGACCCTCGACGAGGTTCCGTATCCGGTGAAGATGGAGCCGAACCTGGTCGTCGAGTTCTACTCGCGCTAATAAGGTAGCGAATATGGCCGGCTTTGCCCTGAGCGATTTCTCGGACAAGGTCGGCCATGTTTATGACGTAGCAGCAGAGGGCGGCCTTTGTCCGCTGACACTCACTGCAATCGAAACATTCGATTTTCCCGGCCAGCCCGCCGGCTTCCGCCTCAATTTCCTCGGCCCCGCAGATCCCATGCTGCCACAGGGCACCTATGCTTTCTCCGCCGAGGATCCGGATCTGATTCTCTTCATCGTGCCCCGCGGCCGCGATGAAAAAGGCGTGCGCTACGACGCGACCTTCAACTAGCCCGCGCGCCACTCCAGGAAATCATAAACGCCGCGATCCTCGGTCACGGTGAAGCCCAGCCTGAAATAGAGCGAACGCGCCGGATTATTCTTCTCGGCATGCAGGTTCACGCTTTTGCCGCCTATGACCGCCTGCGCCTGCACCGCGGCGATCAGTGCCCCGCCAATCCCCAGCCCGCGGGCTTCGGGCAACAATGCAATATCGACGATCTCAACCTCACACGCGCTGTCGAAGACGATCAGCCGTCCCACAGGCACCCCACCGTGCTCGATGATCCAGCGCCCGGCTGCGGCATAATGCTGCTGATAATGGCTATGCTGCGCGTGAAACTGCTGCGCGAGGAAGCCTTGCACGGCTTCGTCGGGCCAGCCCAGCACGGCAAGCTCCTCAAGCCGCGTCGATGCGTAGAGCCTTTCGCAAAACGCATGGTCGCCGTCGGTCATCGGGCGAAGCATCGCGCCCGCAGCGGCGGCCGCGTCGATGTACGATTTCACAGGATCGCCATCATGAACGTGGCGGGAACACTCCCTGCATCGCTATGCAGAAATTGAGCGTGAGATAGGGCATCATATTGTTGTGCGGCAGGCCCCCGCCCCCAACCTGAAGCGCCTGGAAATTCATTTGCTGCAGCGGCGTTAGCGTAGTCGAATAGACATTGAGACCCGCGCGCGCGAGCACGTTGCCTGCGGGCACGTTGGTTTCGGCCGTGTCGCCCGGGGCGGTCATGATATTGTGCGTGTGCGCCGGCATCTCGGATTCGAGCAGCGTCACAAACTCCGTGCCGCCGGTCTGCCCTTGATCATATTGCGTGCCCGTACTGCTCGGCCCCTTAGAAATCGGCGCATTACCCTGCAGGTCGGGCAGCGCGAATGTGCTCTTGCCATCGCCGCCATACATGGTGCCGAGCAGCGAGAAGAGTGCGGTGTTCTGCGAAATCGGCAGCAGCTGGCCGTCGCAAAACGCCCAGCCTTTGGGGGCGAAGTTCATCGAGAAGGCCCGGATTTCGGCGACGAAAGGACTAGACATGGGGCGGACCTCCTCAGGTTGGAGTCGGGAAAATACCGAACAGGGAGATGATGAAGTTTATGCAGAGATAGGGCTGCATATTCTCATGCGGCTGACTTCCCCCTCTGGGCGTAACCGAATTCGCATTCAGCGGCGTATCTGGCACGGAGTTGATGAAGGCGTCGATCTGCGCGGACTTGCCGATGATTGAATTGGTGGGGCTCTGCGACGTGGCGGTGTTGCTGGATACCAGCATCGCGTGAGTATGCTGCGGGATCTGCTGCGTGGTCAGCGTGACGCTTTCCACCCCGGCCACTTCGCCGATCTGATAAGTGATCCCTGAAGAACCCGTCCCCATATGTACCGGGACTCGGCCCTGCAGATTGGGCAGTCCGAAGGTCGATTGGCCATTGCCCCCATAGGTTGTGCCGATCAGTTGGAACAGCGTTTCATTCTCGGAAATCGGCAGGAGTTGCCCGTTGCAGAACGCCCAGCCCGCGGGGTTGAAATTTCCGCCGAACATCCGGATTTCGCCGACATAAGGTTGTGACATGGTCGTACTCCTCAGTTCTGCGAAGGGAAGACGCCTTGCAGGGCGACGATCCAATTGAGCACCAGATAGGGTTGCCGGTTCTCATGCGCCTGGCTTCCGCCAACATTGGACACCGCTTGCGGCATCATCGTGCCTAAGCCGCTGCCCGGGCCGGTGTATAAGTCATTCGGCGCGGTCGTAGAAAGCAGCGTCGCACTGCTCGGGATATTGGTTGTCGGCGCGGCTGTCGTCGCCTGGATGAAGTGCAAATGCTGCGGCAGCTGCTGGATATTGAGCGTCACAGAGTCCGCGCCCGCTCTCTCTCCCAGCGCATGGCCTTGGCCCATATGGATGGGTATGCGACCACGCATATCTGGCAGGGCAAAAGTAGTCTGGCCATTACCGCCATAGGTGGTGCCCATCAGCGAAAACAGCGCCTGGTTCTGGTTGATCGGCAGGAACTGGCCATTGGCCTGCGCCCAACCCTTGGGCGCGAAGTTGAACGCGCAGAGCTTTAGCTCCGACATGAATGGCGTGCCCATTGATAAACTCCCCCAGCCAGGCGACCTTTAGCTGCGAACCGCAACCGCACAAGCACCAATCGCCAATCGCGATTTCCCGCTCAAGTCGCGGCGCGTTTCGGTCCTATCATGGAGCAGGTGCGATGCCCAGCGCGCTTCGCAGGAAGCGATCGGACTTGTCGAGCATCGCCGCACGCGCCTTGTTGTCGTCGAGCTGGTGGTCGAGGCCGGCGAATTCGACATATTCCACCTTGCCGCCCGCCGCGCGAAGCCGCGATTCCATCAGCCGCGATTCGCCCACGCCGACGTTCAGATCCTTGTCGCCATGGAACAGCAAAACCGGTGCCTTGATCGTGCCCGCATTCTGCGCGGGCGAGCCTTCCTTCACGTGCGGGCCCCGGCCGATAAACTCATCGACCTGTTTGAAGTTGGTGTAATCTTGCGCCTCCTTGCGGAGCTCCTCCAGATCCGTGACCGGCGCGATCGCGACGACTGCCTTGAACAATGCGGGATCGAGAGCCGCCGATTGCAGCGCCGCATAGCCGCCATAGGACCAGCCGACGACGCCCAGCTTGCCGGGCGCTGCGATGCCCTGCGCCAGCAGCCATTTGCCGCCATCGTTCACATCGCCCACCGCGGTCCGCCAAGATTGAAAACCGTTCTTCTGGAACCAGGCATCGCCATAGCCCGCCGATCCCCGGAAATTGGGCTGGAGCACCGCAAAGCCGCGCGCCGCGAAGAATTGTGAAAGCCAGTCAAAACCCCATTCGTCCCGCGCGCCCGGCCCGCCGTGCGGCAGCACGATCGCGGGCAGACCCTTGCCGTCGCTCCCTGCGGGCAGCGTCAGATAGCCCGGAATCATCGTGCCATCGGCGGCCGGGAAACTGATCGGCTTAACGCTCGCCAGCTTCGTATTGGCCAGTTGCGGGCGAACCGGATTTACCTCGACCATCTGCTTGGTCTTGCGATCGAGGAAATAATAGGCGCCGGCGTTGTTGTCGCTCTCGGCATAGAGCAGCAATTTGCTCTCGTCGGCGCTGGCATCGACAAAGGTGACGATCGGCTGGCCGGGCAGCGCTTTGGAAAGCGAGGCTGCAAGCGCCTTGAGCTGCGGATCAAAGAACACCGCGCGCCGCCGGTCGGTCGCATAGGAAATGCCCACCACACGACGCTGGCGCCCGATCCGGATCAGGTCATCGACATCGACCGATGCATGTTCGAACACCAGTTCGCGCTTCAACGTGCCATCGAGCGAGACCTTGAACAGCGCCGAGCGGCCATTCTGATTGTCATAGCCATAGACGGCGTTGAGATCGCGATCGACCGCGAGCGGTACGAAGCCAACCGTGCCCTGGGGCGTGATCTGCACTTCGCTGAGCGGTATCCATTCGCGTGTGCCCGGCTTGCGATACTGATAGGTCCGCCGGCTCACATTATATCCGGTGCCGCCGGTCGCCTGCACGCCCATCACCCGCACATTGCCGTGTCCGTCGCTATAATAGCGGAAGGTGCTGCCCTTCGGCGATTCGACCATCGAACGCTGGAGCGTGACAGTGTCTACGCGCTCGACCCCGCGCCCGCCGGTAGCGCGCGAAGCGAGGCGCCCAGTCGATGCCTCGGCCACGAAATCGCGTTCCATCAAAACGGCGCTGCTGGGATCGTCGGCCAGCCAGTCGAGCACGCTGCCGCCAGACAGCGTGGCGCCAAGATCGGCCGAGCCCGCGCGCGCCGTAAGCTGCTTGAGGTCCGAGCCATCGGCATTGACCGCGATCATGCGCGAATAAGGCAGCATCATCGCGCCGCTGAATTCGATGAAGTAGACCGAACAGAGCAGCCGCGTCGAAGTCGACCACCGGCAATAGGATAGCCGGTCTGGCTTTCCGCTCGAGCTGAGGATGGCCTTGGGCTCGCTGCTGCCGTCGAGCGGCGCGACCAGCACTGCCGCGCCGGCGCCGTCCACCGGGGTAATCATCGCGATCTTGGTGCCATCGGGCGAAATGCTCGCCTGAATCACGCCTTCGCGCGCACCGAATTTCACCGCGTCGGCGCTCTGCGCATGCGCCATTGCGGGCACGCACAGCCCCGCCAGCAGCGCGCCGGTCAACATCCTGATCATGATTAGCCCCTGTAAAAACGCATATTTTGCAGGAGCCTAACGGCTATCGCCTCGGGATCAATACGTAGCTGGCGTCCGGCCGAAATGGACAGATTAGTTCTTCCCTAACTGGGACACGGCAAAATCGATGAAAGTCGGCCAATTATCGCGATTATTGTGCCCGCCCTGATGCTGGCGAAACGCGATGGTGCCGCCCACCACCGGCGTCAGCACTTCCGGGAATTCGGACGCGCTCAGCCCCGCTCTGCCGAGTAGCGGCCATACTGGCGAGGCGGCGGAGGATGCCAGGAAGCTCCCTTTGGGATCGACCCAGCCATCACCGGTCTCCACCGTTCCGGCGCCGATAAAGATCGCCCGCGGCGCCGCCAGCGCGATCAGCATATGCGCGTCGATCGGCAGGTCACTCTCCAGCTTCGGCCCCGCGTAGCGCAGGAAATTCCCCGCAAACCAGTGATACTCGCCCCCTGCCGCCAGATTGCCCATCCGCTCGCCGAAATTGCGCCGATACAAGGCCGCGCCGCCCGCGCCCGACGATCCGGCAAACCCGATCGCAAAGCGCTGGTCATACGCCATCGTCACCAGTGCCGCCTTGCCATATCGCGACAGCCCCTCGATCCCGATCCGCTTCGCATCGATCGCCGCATCCCCGGCCAGCGCATCGAAAGCCCGGCTGGCGCCCCAGGCCCAGGCTCGCAGCACGCCCCAATCCTCCGGCCCGCGCGCCTTGCCGCGCAAGGAGATGCCGATCACGCCATCTTTCAGGAACCCGCCATTATCCGCCTGCACTGAATTGGCGACGATTTTCGCATAGCCCCAGCCGCGCTTGAGCAATTGTTCGGTAAAGGGCGGCCCCGGATCGGGCGCACGCGGAGGGCCGGGCCAGCGGAAATCGTCGGGCAATCCAAAGGACAGCATCACCGGCACGCCCGCCTTGCCACGCGGCAAGGTGTAGCGCAGCAAAATCCTCGCCGAGGCCTGCGTATACGCCGCATTATCCGCCACGCCCTCCAGCCATTTCTTCACGACCGGCATACCCGCCTCGACATCGCTTTCCTGGCGCACCAGCCGCCAGTGGATCACGGGCGCAGTCGCCGGCACCCGGCCATAAATCTCGCGATCGAACAGCTCGACAATTTCAGCGCGCCGCGTCCGCCAGTCGCGCGCATTGCGCACCCGCCTGCCATCCGCGAAGCGCAGCAATTCGGGCAGCGCAGGCGTCCCCGCTTTGGCCTCGTCATAATTGGCAGCGTTCGGCGCCTCGCGGTTGAAACCATCCACACCGGGCCGGATCGATGCGATCCCCAGCCGATCGAGCATCGCCTGCCGATCCGCGTTGGCTGCAGCATAATCCTGTTGTTGCGCAGCAGCCGGCCCAGCCGCGCAAACCGCCAGCGCCAGAGCATAAACCAGCCGCATCGCCCTCTCCCATCACGTCATCACGTCATCACGTCATCACGCATATGTTATCGCTACCATGCTGCCGCACATTGCCCTTGGGCGCAACCTTGGGCAGTGTCCCGCATCCCCTTCCGGAGCCTCCCGATGCGCCTGACTCTCACCGCTCTTCTCCTGCTCGTCAGCGGCACCGCTTCCGCACAAGGCATCTCGCTCGACACGATCAAAGAGGTCACCCAGACACTCTCGTCGGACGAATATGAGGGCCGCGCCCCGACCACTCCGTCCGAGGAGAAGACGCTGGCGACGATTGTCGATCGCATGAAGGCAGCAGGGCTGGAGCCGGGCAATAAGGGCAGCTGGTTTCAGGACGTGCCGTTGGTCGAGCTGACCGCGCGAAACGTCTCGAACCTCGCGATCACCGGCGGCGAGACTCCGCTCAGCCTCGCCTACCGCACTGATATGGTGATCAACACCTACCGCGTCGTACCCAGGGTCGAGATCAAGAACAGCGACATCGTGTTCGTCGGCTATGGCATCAACGCGCCCGAACGTGGCTGGAACGATTATGCCGGGCTCAAAGTTAAGGGGAAGACCGTGGTCATCCTCGTCAACGATCCGGATTGGGAAACCTCCACTCTGGAGGGCCCGTTCAATGGCAAGGCGATGACCTATTATGGCCGCTGGACCTATAAGTATGAGGAGGCAGCGAGACAGGGTGCTGCGGCCGCACTGATCGTCCACGAAACTGCCCCCGCCGCTTATGGCTGGGGCGTCGTCCAATCCTCATGGACCGGGCCGCAGCTCCAGCAGGACGTGCCGGGGGACAAGAGCTATAAGAGCCTCGGCATCGGCTGGATCACCAATGATATGGCCAAGGCGCTGTTCGCCAGCGCGGGCAGGGATCTGCCCGCTCTGCAGGCCGCAGCGAAGGTGAAGGGGTTCAAGCCGGTCCCGCTCGGGCTCAAGGCATCGGTAAGCTGGGACAGCACGATCAAGCGTCAGTCCTCGAAAAACGTCGTCGGCGTGCTGCCGGGTAAGGCCCGCCCGGATGAAGTCGTGCTCTACACCGCGCATTGGGATCATCTCGGCCGCTGCGATGCGGTGGACGGCGACGATATCTGCAACGGCGCGGTCGATAATGCCTCCGGCATCGGCGCGCTGGTGGCGCTTGCCGCAGCGCATAAAAATGCCGGTCCGGCGGCGCGCAGCCTCGTCTTCCTTGCTGTCACCGCCGAGGAATCGGGCCTGCTCGGTTCCAAATTCTACGCCGAAAACCCGGTCTATCCGCTGGCGAAGACGGTGGGCGGGGTGAACATGGATTCGCTCAACACCTTCGGCAAAACCAATGATTTCGTGATCGTCGGCGCGGGAAAATCCGAGCTTGAGGACTTGGTAAAGCCCTTTGTCGCCGCAGAAGGCCGCGTCATCCTCCCCGAACAAAACCCCCAGGGCGGCGGCTATTATCGCTCGGATCATTTCAGCTTCGCCAAGCTTGGCGTGCCGATGCTCTCCGCCGGTAGCGGCAGCGATCTGGCAAAAGGGGGCAAGGAAGCCGGCGCCGCCGCGCGTGCCGATTACAGCAGCCGGCGCTACCACAAGCCCCAGGACGAATATGACGCCAATTGGGATTGGAGCGGCGCGCTCAGCGACCTTAACATTTATTACGCGATGGGCCGCGCGCTTGCTGACGGAAACGCCTGGCCGAACTGGTATCCGAACGCCGAATTCCGCGGCGTGCGGGATAAGTCGCGAGCAGCCGTCAAATAGATCCCACTTGCCATAAGTTTTGTTAGAGACGCGCTATGACCACGCCCATGCTGCCCCCCAAGCCCGAATGGGCACCGCACGAAGCCGTCTGGATCGGCTTCCCGAGCCACCCCGAGCTGTGGCTCGAAGATATCGAGCCCGCGCGCGCCGAAGTCGCGATGTTCGCCAAGGCAGTGCATGCCGAGGGTCGCGGCGAGAAGGTGATCCTGGTCTGCGCCGACGACGAAGCCGCCGCCGCCGCCAGGAAACTGGTCGGCCATGACGCGCGCATCGTGGTCGAGCCGTTCGGCGATATCTGGCTGCGCGACACCGCCGCAATCATCGGCGGGGATCGCACCGCGCGCGATTTCGGCTTCAACGGCTGGGGCGGCAAATATGATCTGCCCGGCGACGACACGATCGGGCTCCGTCTTGCCCGCCGCCAGCATTTCCATGTCGAGAGCCATCCATGGATTCTCGAAGGCGGCGCAATCGATGGCGATGGCACCGGCCTGGTCGTCACCACCGAACAATGCCTGCTCAATCCCAATCGCAATCCGGGCATGACCCAGGCCGACGTCGAAGCATTGCTCAAATCCGATCTCGGCTACCGCGACATACTCTGGCTCAGCAACGGCCTGCTCAACGACCATACCGATGGTCATGTCGACAATCTGGCGCGCTTCGTGGGGCCGAACCGTCTGCTGATCCCCGTCGCGACCGATAACGACCCGAACTGGCGCGTCTATCAGGACGCGAAGATGCGCGCGGAGCGCCACGGCGTCGAAGTCGTCCCCTTCCCCTCGCCCGGCCGCGTGCTGGGGCATGAGGAGGAAATCATCCCCGCCAGCTATATGAACTTCTATATCGGCAACGCCGCCGTGGTCGTCCCGCTTTACGGGCAGGACAATGACGACGCGGCAGTCGAAGCGCTCGCCAGGATCTTCCCCACCCGCCAGATCGTCGGCCAACGCGCCGACCATATCCTGACCGGCGGCGGCAGCTTCCACTGCATCAGCCAGCAGATCCCGTCAGAATAATCAGAATAAGAAGCGGAACGCCGGGTACATCGCCAGAAGCACCGCGATCAGCGCGGCGCTGAGCCATTTCTCGCGGGTGCGCACGATCAATATGCCAAAGCCGGTGTAGATGATCGGCACGGCGATGCTCTCCCAGTCGGTGAAGATATTGCCGAACAGGATGATCCGCGCGCCGAGCACCAGCAGGTTTGCGACCATCACGCCGATCAGCACCTGTCCCTTGTGCCGCATGAAATAGGCGTCGAGATCGGGCCATTCCTCCAGCTCGTCGGGAAAGACCAGTTCGGCCGCGAGGTAATATACCGACGCGATCGTCGTTCCATAAAGCAGGGCCGCGAAACTCGGCGGGATCGCATCACGCATGTCCCACGCGTTCGACCAGAAGGTAACAAGGTCGATGATCAGCAGCACGCCCAGCAGCGGCGTCGCCCAGCCAAGCCGCATCTTGTGGCGCGCGCGCAAAACGCGCGCAAACCCGCCCAGCACCGATGCGAGCGACAGCCCCAGCAACAGGCCAAAGAGCGAAAAGGCGAATTCGAAACTCGTCATGCGAGCGAGTTAAGCCCGGGGGTGCGAAACAAAGCAATCCGCATTACATGAGCGCCCATGACCGAAATCACCGTCGGAGCGCTCCAGCTCGCCTTCACCGATGACATTGACGCGAACATCGCGAACGTGACCGAAATGGTTCGCGAAGCCGCCTCGCGCGGGGCGCAGGTCGTGCTGCCCCCCGAACTTTTCGAAGGCGAGTATTTCTGCCGGATCGAGGATGAAGGGCTGTTCGCCAACGCCAAGCCCGTTGGCACGCACAAGGCGGTGCTCGCGATGCAGAAGCTCGCGGCCGAGTTGCAGATCCACATCCCCACCAGCTTCTTCGAAGCCGATGGCCCGCATCACTATAACAGCCTCGCGATGATCGGCCCGGACGGCAAAGTCGCCGGCGTCTATCGCAAGAGCCACATCCCCGATGGCCCGGGCTATGAAGAGAAATTCTATTTCCGTCCCGGCAATACCGGCTTCAAGGTCTGGGACGGACCCGATGCGGTAACCCTCGGCGTCGGCGTATGCTGGGATCAATGGTATCCCGAAACCGCCCGCGCGATGATGCTGATGGGCGCGGAAGTGTTGTTTTATCCCACCGCGATCGGCAGCGAACCGCATGACGACAGCCTCGACACCGCCCGCCTCTGGCGCCGCGCGATGGTCGGCCATGCTGTCTCGAACGTCGTGCCCATCATCGCCGCGAACCGGGTCGGGGTAGAGCATGGCCAGACCTTCTACGGCACCAGCTTCATCACCGACGAACGCGGCGATATCCTCGCGGAACTCGATCGTACCGAAACCGGCATCATCACCGCCAAGCTCGACCTGGATCGGGTCAAGCGCCACCGCGCCGCCTTCGGTTTCTTCCGCGATCGCCGCCCGGAGCTCTATGGGCGACTGGTGCAGGATATTTGAGCCCTCCGCTTTAGGGCCGCAACTCCAGCGCCCGCGCAAACACCGCCTCGAACATCTCCGCCGTCAGCCGGTTGGTATTCTGGTTGTAGCGCGAGCAGTGATAGCTATCGATCAGGATGCGTTTGTCCGGCATCCGATGCTCATTCAAATGCCCGAACGGCGTCTTCGGCAGCCGCCCGCCCATCGCCTTCACCGCAGACTGGTGCGCGATCTGGCCCAGCGCGATCGTAACCGGCGCGCGCAGCTGGGCGCTCAGGAACTGCCGGCAGGTGCGGATCTCCTCCGGTAGCGGCTTGTTGCCGGGCGGCAGGCAGCGCACCGCGTTGACGATCAGCACGCCTTTCGGCTCGCCCCCCTCGGCCAGCCCGAACTTTTCCAGCGTCGCGAAGAGCAGATCGCCGGAAGCATCCCCCGTAAAGGCGCGCCCGGTCCGGTTCGCGCCCTTCATCCCCGGCGCGAGGCCCACAATCGCCAGCCACGCGTCGGGATCGCCCAAAGCAGGCACCGGTGCATTCCACCATTCGGGCTGCGCCACGCGCAATTCCTCGCGCAGCATCACCAGCCGCGGGCAGAGCGGGCAATCGTGCCCCGGTTCGGCAAAAGCTTCTGGGCTTGGCGCTTCCATCGGGGGGCGATAGGCCCATGCGGGTGACAACGACAAGCTATGTGATCGCTTTGGGATCAAACCGCCGGGGCCGCCACGGCTCCCCCGAGCGTGAGATCGCTGCCGCGCTGGCCTTGCTACACCCCGTCACCGTCTCCCCGATCCTGCGCACCGCCCCGCTCGGCCCCTCCAAACGCCGCTTCGCCAATGCCGCCGCGATCCTCGAGACCGGCGAAGATCCCCCCGCGCTTCTCGCGCGCCTCAAAGCCATCGAGCGCGCCTTCGGTCGCCGCCCCGGCCGCACATGGGGGGCGCGCGTCATCGATCTCGACATCATCCTCTGGTCGGGCGGCGCATGGGGCGAACCCAGCCTCACGATCCCCCACCCGCATTTCCGTACCCGCGATTTCGTCCTGAAGCCCCTGCTCGCCATCGCCCCCGCCTGGCGCGATCCGATCTCGGGGCTTAGCATCCGCCACCTCGCTGCCCGCCGGAGACCGCAATGACCCTGCTGCTCGCACTCGCGCTGATCGCTGCCGATCCCAATGCCGAAATCCTCCGCGCCGCCGACGCGTTCGACACCGCGCAGATCACCCAAGACCGCGCGGCAATGGACAAGCTCACCGCCGATTCGCTGATCTTCATCGACGGCTCCGGCAAGCGGCAGGGCAAAAAGGATTTTATCGAGGGCTGGATGACCCCCGGCGACAAATATGATCCGCTCGTGCTGATCGACCGCACCGTCACGCCGCTCGGCCCCGATGCCGCCGTGGTCAGCGCCGAGACCGAACTCACCGGCGAATCGGGTGGCCAGCGTTTCGCCAGCCGCATCCGCTATTCGGATGTATTCCATCGCACCCATGGCGTCTGGCGCGCAGTTCTTATCCAGGTAACCCGCATTCCCACCAAACCAGCCGGTTGACCGATTTAGCCGTCATCCCTAGTTGAGCCCGCTTGGTGGGGCTCGTAGCTCAGTCGGTAGAGCAACGGACTTTTAATCTGTAGGTCATGGGTTCGAATCCCATCGAGCCCACCATTTTTGCTGAAGAGCCTCGCATAAAGCTCGGGCGGCCGTTCGGCGTTGCGAACCCCATGGGTTCGAATGGCATCTATCTCCCGTTCATCTTCGTCCCGATACTGCGCACTGCGCCGGATGAAGTACTTGCGTCATGATACGATGCAACATATCGGCCACGTAGTAGCAAAGAGCATTTCGGATTCGATGAAGGCACGGCAAACCCAGGACAAGCGCATCCAGCGTGGCAATAGCCGCGGCGTGATGACGCGTATCCTTGGGGATCGCCTGGCCACCGCATGGCGGGCAATTTTGCTCGCGATGATCCTGGCGGTCAGCTGGCAGGGTTTCGTCGCGCAGACGCATTACCACCCCGAGGGCGCAACGCCGTTCGCCGGCGCCCCCATGGGCGCCACCGTGCTGGTCGATGTTGCTGCCAGTGCGGATCACAAGAAACCGCTCAAGCTCCCCGATTCCTGCGCCATATGCCGCGAGCTCGCGCATGCCGGCAGCATGTTGCTGCCCACCCCGGCGGAATTTACCCCGCCCGTTGCAATCGCTGCGCCGGTAGCCGAGACGCCACCCGCCCTCCAGGCACATGTTCAGCGAACATCGCACCGCTGGCAGAGCCGCGCGCCTCCGGAAAATCTCCAAGCCTGAGCAACCCTGACCGTATTGCCGGCGCCCCCGCGTCCGCATGCGCCCTCCGGGTTGCCGATCAGTCCCTTTGACTAGGTTTCCCGGAGTATTTCCCCATGCGTTTTGCCCTTTTCCTCGGCGCGGCCACCGCTGCGCTTGCTCTTCCCGCCGCCGCCCGCGCTGCCGATCCCGATCCCATGGTCGCTGCCGCCAAGGCCAATGCTGACGACGATCAAGATCACAGTCAGCCCAATCAGGAGATCGTCGTCACCGGCAGCCGCGCACGCAATGCGGCAGACGTGCTGGGCGGCACTGCGGTGCTCGCCACCGCAGAACTCCAGCGCGAACTGCGTCCCACCATCGGCGAGACCCTCGCCAAGCAGCCCGGCGTTTCCTCCACCGCTTTCGGCCCCAACGCTTCGCACCCCGTGCTGCGCGGCTTTGTCGGCGCCCGCGCGCCGTTGCTGGTCGATGGCATCGGCAGCATCGATGTGTCGAACACGTCCGCAGATCACGCCGCGATCATCAATCCGCTGACTGCCGACCGCATCGAAGTGCTGCGCGGCCCCACGGCTCTGCTGTTCGGTCCCTCCGCCATCGGCGGCGTGGTCAATGTGATCGACAGCCGCATTCCGCGCCGCATGCCCGCCGAAGCGGTGCACTTCGATGGCATCGCCGGCTATGGCAGCGCATCGGATGAGCGCTCGGTCTCGGGCACCGGCGATGTGCCGATCTCCGGAAACATCGTCGTCCACGCCGATGGCAGCTTCACCAGAACGGGCGACCAGCGCACCGGCGGCTATGTTCTCGCTCCCAATCTGCGCGCCCAGGCGCTCGCCAGCGCTGATCCCGATATCCGCTCGCTCGCCGGGCTGAAGGGTCGCGTGCCCAATACCGCCGCAAAGACCTGGGACGTCGCGGGCGGTGCCGCAATCGTCGGCAGCGGCGGCAATCTCGGCTTCTCGGTCAGCCATTATGACAGCCTTTATGGCGTGCCGGTCCGCTATTCGCTCGATCCCGCGGTCGAGGCCGAACAGGTCCGCCTGCACGCGCAGCAGACCCGGCTCGACATTCGTGGCGAAGTGACCACCGAAACCGCTGGCATCCACGCGATCCGCCTGCGCCTCGCCGCCGCCGATTATAAGCATAGCGAGCTCGACGATACCGGCGCGGTCGGCACGACCTTCTTTAGCCAGGGCCAGGAAGGGCGGCTCGAATTCGTCCAGGAATCGCATGGCGTTTGGGAAGGTGTCAGCGGCGCGCAATTCTCGTCGCGGCAGATGCATGTGATCGGCGACGAGAAGTTCCTGCCAAAGAACGAAGCCACGCAATATGGCCTGTTCACCCTGCAATCGCTCGATTTCGGTGCGCTCAAGGCCGAAGCGGCGCTCCGCTACGAGCATAACAACCTCACTGCGATGGCAGATTCGGATCTCGGCAACCCGGCCTATAGCCGCCGCTTCGACAATGTCTCGGCGTCGCTCGGCGCCAGCTATGCGATCGCGGACGGCCTGCGCTTCGGGGTCAATCTCTCGCGCAGCTCGCGCGCGCCAACGGCCGAGGAATTGTTCGCCAACGGCCCGCATGCCGGCACGCAAGCCTATGAGATCGGCAACCCCGATTTCACCGCCGAAAAGGCGTGGGGCGCAGAGGCGACGCTAAAGGGTTCGGGCGATGGCTGGAGCCTGGGCGCCGCGGCCTATTACAACCGCTTCAGCAATTACATCTACGACGCCCCCACCGGCGCGACACAGGACGATCTGCCCGTCTTCCAATATTATCAGGCAGATGCGCGCTATTACGGGATCGAAGCCGAAGGCTCGGCGCGGCTCGGCACGGTCAGAAATTTCTCGCTCAACGCGGATGTGCTGGGCGATTATGTCCACGCCGACATCATCGGCGCCGGCCCCGCTCCGCGTATCCCGCCGATGCGAATCCTTGGCGGCCTCTCCGCTGAATCGGACAATCTCGATCTACGCATCGAAACCGAACACAGCTTCGCGCAACGCCGTCTGGCCGCCTTCGAAACCTCGACCAAGGCGCACACTTTGGTCAACGCATCGATCGCCTGGAAGCCCTGGGGTCCGCAGGGCACCACCTTCTCCCTCTCGGCGAACAACATCTTCGACGTAGAGGCCCGCCGCCACTCGAGCGTGCTGAAGGATTATGCCCCGCTGCCGGGGCGCGACATCCGCGTGACCGCACGGGTGCAGATCTAGAGCCCTTCACACTGCGTCATCCCGGCGAAAGCCGGGACCCAGGGTTACTCCGCGACGCCCTCTATTACCCTGGGTCCCGGCTTCCGCCGGGATGACGATTGTTGGGAACGGTTGCCCTCTCCCAAAACCCGCGCCACCATCCCCGCATGGACTCCCCCACCGTAAACCCCGGCGCCGAACGCCCGGCCTCCCGCCGCATCCCGTGGCCGATCGTCGCCGCATCCGCTCTCGCGGCCCTGCTCCTGCTGATCCTCTGGCTCGGCCACGAACTCACCCAAGGTGACGGCGCCAGCATCGATCGCTTTATCATGCTCGCGATGCGCGTCCCCGGTCACCCGGACGTGCCCGCCGGCCCCGCCTGGCTCCCCTCGGCGATGCGCGACATCACTGCTTTGGGCAGCGCCACGATCCTCGCCTTCGTCGTTGCCGCAGCCGCGATCTTCCTCGCGCTACACCAGCAAATGCGCAGCATGGCGCTGGTGCTGATCGCAACGATCCTCGGCTCGGTCACTGTCACCATCATCAAGGGCATCATCAGCCGCAGCCGTCCCGATCTGATCGATCGGCTGATGGTAGAGGTGTCGCACAGCTTCCCCAGCGGCCACGCCGCCAACAGCGCAATCGTCTATCTGACGCTCGCCACTTTGCTTTTTCCGGTAATGCCCGATCGTCGCCTGCGCGCCTTCGTGCTGGGCGTGGCGCTATTGCTCACCTTCCTGATCGGGATCAGCCGCGTCTATCTGGGCGTGCATTGGCCCAGCGACGTGGTCGCCGGCTGGGTGTTCGGCGGCGGCTGGGCGATGCTGTGGTGGTGGATCGAGCTGCGCTGGCTGGGCGGCAAGAAGCCGGTTGCAATGTAGGATTTCGCCTGCTTGGCTGAGCCGGTCGGCACTGCCGGCTGCTCTTTGAAATCCTTGGCTACACACCCTCGGCCACCGCGAACATTCGCGCCGCGCGAACCCGCCGATAGTGTAAAGTTCGTGTAAAGTTAGCGCTCGGCCAGCTTGCGCTCCCATGCCAATGCATCGCGAACGATCTGATCGAGATCGTCATTCTTCGGCCGCCACGGCAGTGCCGCCAGAATCGCCGAATTATCGGAGATCAGCATATCGGGATCGCCCGCACGGCGCCCCTCCAGCTTGCGGTTGATCGTCATGTTGGTCACGCGGTCCACTGCGTCGAGCACTTCGAGCACCGAGAAGCCCCGGCCATAGCCCGCATTCATAATATGGTTGGTCGCCGGATCGGCGATCAGCAGATCGAGCGCATCGACATGCGCCGCCGCCAGGTCGGTAACATGGATATAGTCGCGCACGCCAGTGCCATCGGGGGTCGCAAAATCGGTGCCGAACACGCCAACGCTCTCACGCTTGCCGGTCGCCGCTTCCACTGCCACCTTGATCAGATGCGTCGCGCCCGCCGTTGATTGCCCCGCGCGGCCCTGCGGATCGGCACCCGCCACGTTGAAGTAACGTAGCGCGCAAAAATTGATCGGATGCGCGGCAGCCACGTCCTTCAGCATAATCTCGGTCATCAGCTTGGACATGCCATAGGGATTGATCGGGATTTGCGGACAATCCTCACGCACCGGCACTATTTCGGGGATGCCATAGGTCGCGGCGGTCGAGGAGAAGATGAAATGCTTCACGCCTTCCGCGACCGCGCTTTCGATCAGCGCGCGGCTGGCGACCGTGTTGTTGCGGTAATATTTGAGCGGATCGGTCACGCTCTCGGGCACCACCACGGACCCTGCAAAGTGCATGATCGCGCCCACTTTGTGGTCGCGGATCGCGGCGCGAACAATGGCGTCGTTCTCGATATTGCCGACCACCAGCGCCGCCCGCTTGTCGACCGCCCAGTCGAACCCGGTGACCAGATTGTCGAGAACCACGACCTTCCAGCCCGCATCGAGCAGCGCCAGCACGGCATGGCTGCCGATATAGCCTGCGCCACCCGTGACCATCACCGTAAAGTCGCGCATCTCGTTCCCCACATTGCCGTTTTGCCGCTCAATCCTATCTTAGGCCGGTAAGCAAGGAGTTGCAGATGGCAATCGAGACCGCGACGCTGGCAGGCGGATGTTTCTGGTGCACCGAAGCGGTGTTCAACGACGTGATCGGCGTGACCGGCGTAGAGAGCGGCTATATCGGCGGCACCGTCGATAATCCGACCTATAAAGCAGTCTGCGCGGGCACCACGGGCCATGCGGAGGCAATCCGGGTGAGCTTCGATACCGATCAGATCAATTATGGCGAGATCCTCGACGTCTTCCTGGGCACCCACGATCCGACGACGCTCAACCGTCAGGGCAATGATGTCGGCACGCAATACCGCTCTGCAATCTTCCCGCATTCGGCGGAACAGGAGCAGGAAGCGAACGACGCCATCGAGCGCGCCCGCCCCGATTGGCCCGCACCGATCGTCACCAGCATCGAAACGCTCGGCGAATGGTGGCCCGCCGAAGAATATCACCAGGAATATTGGTCGGGCGAAGGGCAGCGTAACCCCTATTGCCTCGCAGTGATCCCGCCCAAGCTGCGCAAGCTCCGCAAGAGCTTCGCCGCGCGCGCAAAGACTGCCGAGAGCGGCTAATCCTTATGCGCGGCGCGGCGCAGGCGATCGTTGATCGCCACGCCCACGCCGTGTTCGGGGATCGGCGCAACGGCGATGGCGGCGTCGTCCGCTGCGTCTGCGCGGTGGAGCGCGTCAAACAAATTGGCGGCGGCCTCGGTGAGGTCGCCGGACAGCGACAGGCTATCGTCGCCCAGCACATCGCCAAAGCCAATCAGCCATTCACCGTCGCTGTGGGTCGCGTTCAGTCGCAGAGGCTTGGAAGGCGCATAATGGCTATCGAGCTGACCCGGCGCGACAACCCCTTCTTCCCCCGGCGAAGGCCCCGGCCGCAATATCCGCCCGTCCATCACGATGGTGGATTCAAGCCCCGCCTCAGTAGCCCCATCGTCAATCACCAACGGTATCCGCCCCGCCAAACTCGCGGCCACATGCGCCGCCCGCGTAGGGCTGATCCCCCCGCTGGCATTGGCTGAGGGCGCCGCCAACGGCACGCCACAAGCAGCCAGCAAAGCCTGCATCGCCCGGTGCTTCGGCACCCGCACCGCCACGGTATCCAGCCCCGCCGTCACCAGCGAAGCGATCCCGCTGCCCACCCGCACCGGCAGCACCAACGTCAATGGCCCAGGCCAGAAGCGCGCCGCCAGATCCCGCGCCGCATCGTCGAACACCGCGATAGCCTCAGCCGCAGCCAGATCCGCCACATGCACGATCAACGGGTTGAAGCTCGGGCGCCCCTTGGCCGCATATATCCCCGCCACCGCGCGCGAATCGGTCGCGTCGGCGGCAAGGCCATAGACCGTCTCGGTGGGCACCGCGACGCATCCGCCCTCGGCGATCACCCGCGCAGCCTCGGCGATCGCCGCCGAGTCGTAGCGTAATATGATGGGGTTTGCGCTCACGCCTGCGGCGCTATAGCCCCAGACACACGCCTACAAGCTTTGGCCGACAAGAGAGACGAGATGACCTTCATCCCCGCCACCGCCGAACAGCGCTTCGTGCTCGACCATATCGTCCGCCTCGGCGAACTCTCCGAAGACGCCACGCCCGACCTGATTGATGCAGTGCTGGAAGGGGTCGGCCAGTTCGCCCAGGGCGAATGGGCGCCGCTTGAGCGGATCGGCGATGAAGTCGGCGCGAAGTGGACCGAGCAGGGCGTGGTGATGCCCGCCGGGTTCATCGAAGCGTATAAGGCCTATGTCGAGAATGGCTGGGGCACGATCGGCTCGCCCGTCTCGCATGGCGGGCAGGGCCTGCCCGTCAGCCTCGCCACCGCAGTGATCGAGACGCTCGGCACTTCGAACATCGGCTTCGCGCTCGCCCCGATGCTGACCGTCGGGGCAATCGAATCGCTCGTCCACCACGGCACCCCCGCGCAGCAAGACGCCTATCTGCCCAAGCTCGCCACCGGCGAATGGACCGGCACGATGAACCTGACTGAGCCGCAGGCCGGCTCGGATGTCGGCGCGCTGCGCTCGACCGCGACGCCGCGCGGCGACGGCACGTTCCTGATCAAGGGCACCAAGATCTTCATCAGCTTCGGCGATCACGACATGGCGGACAATATCGTCCACCTCGTCCTCGCCCGCACCCCCGGCGCGCCCGCGGGCACCAAGGGCATCTCGCTGTTTCTCGTCCCCAAATATCGCCTCAACGAAGACGGCACTCCGGGCGATTTCAACGACGTGCGCGTGGTCTCGATCGAACACAAGATGGGCATCCACGCCTCGCCGACTTGCGTGCTCAGCTTCGGCGATCATGACGATTGCGTCGGCGAGCTGATCGGCAACGAGATGGGCGGCATCGTCGCGATGTTCACGATGATGAACAATGCCCGGCTCAATGTCGGCCTGCAGGGTGTCGAAGTCTCCGAGCGGGCGACACAGCGCGCCGTGGGCTATGCCCGCGATCGCATTCAGTCCGCCCGCGCTGGCACGCCCAGTCGCGAGCCGGTGGCGATCATCGAGCATCCGGATGTCCGCCGCATGCTGCTGCGCATGAAGGCGCAGACCCAGGCGGCGCGTGCCCTCGTCTATCTCGCCTTCGGCCAGCTCGATCGCGCCAATGCCGGCGATGCCGCCGCCAAGGCGCGGCTCGAACTGCTCACCCCGCTGGCCAAGGCGCACGGCACCGATATCGGCAACGAAGTCGCCTCGCTCGGCATCCAGGTGCATGGCGGCATGGGCTATATCGAGGAGACCGGCGCCGCCCAGCATTTCCGGGACGCGCGCATCTTCCCGATCTACGAAGGGACCAACGGCATCCAGGCCGCCGATCTGGTTGGCCGCAAGCTGAGCATGGACAATGGCGGAACGCTGTTCGGCCTACTCGCCGAAATGCGCGGCGATGCCGAGAATACCGGCCTGCTCAACTTGATCGAAGCCTGCGAGGAAGTCGGCCGCAACCTTCTGGCATCCGACACCGACGACCGCCTCGCGGCGAGCTACCCGTTCCTGACGATGCTCTCCACCGCCGTGTGCGGCTGGTTGATGGAGCAAAGCGGGCGGATCGCAGCGCGCAGCGAAGGCGATCCGGCGTTCCTCAAGATGAAGCAGGCCGCGGCACGCTTCTATGTCGAGCAGATTGTGCCCGAAGCCTTGGGGCTGAAGGCAGCGGCGATGGCGAAGTCCGATGTGCTATACGCAGTGGATGCTGAGGCATTCGCCGCCTAGAAATTGGCGTTATCGGCCGCCGCGTCGTTGGCGATCTGATCCTCGACTACGAACTGGCTGTTCGCCATCGACTGTTCGGCCACGGTCTCGTTGACCGGATTGGCAGGCGCGGGAGTTTCCGCCGGCGTGTGGCAGGCGGCAAGCAACAGCAGCGGCAAAGCGATATGAAGGCGCATTCCCGTCAGATACCCGCACCGCCCGTCCAAATCGTGAAACGGGACCTAGGGAATTATGCCTAGCAGGCCGTGCCTTCATCTGCTTCGAACAGGGTCAGGTCCCGCTCACCGATGCCGAGCACGGGCCAGCTCGCGCGCCAAGCCTTGATGTGATCCGCCACACCATGTGCCGCGAACGCTTCGCGGCTCGCCCAATGCTCGGTCACATGGATCAGCCCGGCATCGAGCACATCTTCGCCATAGCTGTAATATAGGCATCCGGCTTCGGCGCGGCTGGCGGCGATCATCGCGGCCATGTGCGGGCGGGCGGCATCCAGATATTGCGGCGGCACGCGGAAGGTGCCGGTGATCACCAGCACGGCAGGTCAGGCCAGCTCGCGGCCCAGCAACTCGTTCGCATCGAGGCCGAGCAACGCGATATGATCCTTCACGCGCGGCCAATGGCCGGTAAGGAAACGCTCACGCTCGGCAAGACGCAACCGCTCGACCGCGCCCGGCAGCACGAACATGCCTACGCCGCGGCGAACCTCGACATAGCCATCGTCCTGGAAGCTCTGATACGCCTTGGCAACGGTCAGCGGATTGGCGCCATGCTCGGCGGCAAGTGCGCGTACCGAGGGAAGCTGATCGCCCGCGCGAAACTGGCCGCGCAGGATCGCCGCAGCGATGCTCGCACGGAGCTTCAGATATACGGGCGAGTCTTCATGCTCTAGCGCTGTCATGCTGGTATAATACACCAATTAGGTGTCACGTCCATACCCATTCTGCCAAAACTGTACGATTTCGGACAGTTCGGGTCGGGGGCGCTCTTCCAGCGGCCTTGCGGCGCTGCCGATGAACATGAAGCCAGCGATCCGCTCGCCCTCTTTGCCAAACAGATCGCGCACCGCATCCGAATAGGCCGCCCAACCGCTGATCCACCCGCCAACAAAGCCCATGGCGTGCACTGCATGGAGCAGGTTCATGCACACCGCACCCGCCGAGAGCTCCTGTTCCCACAACGGAATCTTGTGCCCGTGGATCGGCGTGGAGAGCACCACCACAAGTGCCGGCGCCTGCCGCGCAAACTGCTCTGCGGCCTCTACGTCGCGGGGGCCAGCATCGGCTTTCTCCGCCATCAGGATCGCGCCGAGTTTGGCCGCCAGCGCATCCCGGGCGTCTTCCGGCACCACCACGAAACGCCACGGGAAAAGCTTGCCGTGATCGGGGGTGCGCGAGGCCAGGTCGATCATCTCGAGCAGCTGCTCGCGGCTGGGCCCGGGCGCGACCATCTCGCGCGGCTTGCCCGAGCGGCGGGTCTTGAGGAGCGAGAGCGGAGTGGAGATGTCATTGAACATGAGAGGCATTTAGGGAGCACGGCTGCCCGCGCCAACCAGCCCCAAGCTTTACACCCGCCTCATTCCGTCTAGTCTCGCGCCATCCATCCCGCCGCAAGCGCGGGATCCAAGCAAATACAAGAGGGTATATGGTAGATACGGCATCGGCAGGCGGGGGAATCCCCGCCGACGCGAAGACATTTTTGGGGCACCCGCGCGGGCTCTATATGTTGTTCTTCGCGGAGATGTGGGAGCGCTTTTCCTATTACGGCATGCGCGCCATCCTGATTTTCTACCTGACCAAGCACTTCCTGTTCGACAAGGAGCCGGCCTACGCGATCTACGGCGCCTACACCTCGATGGTGTACATCACGCCGGTGATCGGCGGCTATCTGGCCGATAAATATCTGGGCGCCCGAAAGGCGGTGCTTGCCGGCGGCGTACTGATCGCGATCGGGCATTTGCTGATCGCCCTGGTAGAGGGGCCACAAGGCGAGCAGGGAAATTATCTCAACGGCTTCTATGCCGGCTTGGCCTTCATCATCGTCGGCACCGGCTTCCTGAAAGCCAATATTTCGGTACTTGTCGGCCAGCTTTATCGCCGCGACGATGTGCGCCGCGATGGCGCTTTCTCGATCTTCTACATGGGTATCAATACCGGCGCCTTTATCGGCCCGCTTCTGGTCGGCTATCTCGGCGAGCGCGTCGGCTGGTCCTACGGCTTCGGCGCAGCAGGCATCGGCATGCTGCTCGGACTGGTCGTGTTCGTGCTGTTCCGCCGCGAACTCTATGACGCCGGATCGCCGCCCGTCCCGGCCCTGCTGACGCAGCGCACTTCGGTGGGCCTGTCGCGCGAATGGCTGATCTATCTGGGCTCGCTCGCCACCGTCGGCGTCGCATTCCTGCTGATTCGCCAGGAAAGCCTGGTCGGCACCTTGCTGCTCGCCTGTTTCGGCGTGACCTTCCTCTACATCTTCTATCGCTCGATCTTCACGTTGCCCAAGGTGGAGCGTCACCGCATCTTCGCCGCGCTCTATCTGATCGCGCTCTGCCCGCTATTCTGGGCATTGTTCGAGCAGGCCGGGTCATCGCTCAACGTCTTCACCGACGAGCGCGTGGACCGCCATTTCTTTGGCTGGGAAATGCCGGCCTCGTGGTTCCAGTCGGTCAACAGCTTCTGGATCATCACGCTCGCGCCGCTCTTCGCGATGCTGTGGACCTGGCTCGGCAAGCGTGGGCTGGAGCCAAGCGCACCGCTCAAATTCGCTATCGGCATGATTCAGGTCGGCGCGGGCTTCCTCGTGCTGGTTGCGGGCGCAAACTCCGATGGCGGATTGACGCCGATGATGTGGGTCATCGCGCTCTATCTGCTCCACTCGACGGCCGAGCTTTGCTTCTCGCCGGTCGGGCTTTCCAGCATGACCCGCCTGTCTACGGGTTCGATGGTCGGCCTGATGATGGGCACCTGGTTCCTATCGACCGCAGCGGGCAATTTCCTCGCCGCCAAGATCGCCCAGGCGACGGGCGGCGAAGGCGCAGGTCCGGATCGCGTGCTGGAGGTCTATCACTCGATCGGCTGGTACATCATCATCGTCGGCGTGGTCGCCGTGCCGGTCAGCTGGTTGATCACCAAGCTGATGCACCTCGATACGATGGGCACCGATGAAGCCAGCCACCGTCTGGCCGGCGAAAACCAGTTAGGTGAGCCGGCAGCAGCAGGCACGCGGACCAAGGGCGAAACCCTCTAAGTCCTCGAGTCCCGACACGAATAAAAGGGCGTCCCACCGGGGGCGCCCTTTTCTATGCGATTTCGATCACGACGATGGCTCTGCAGAGATGATAGCGCCCTATTTCGAAAAGTGGATCGACGCGTTTTGCCGAATCGCCTCGCACTAGCCGAGGATCGACCGCGCGACGCACGCGAGCCTATTTCCGCTTGTGCGCTACAAACCAAAAAGGGCGCACCCGGCGGGTGCGCCCTTTTACTGTGCCTGAAATCCGGCGCTCAAGCGGTTACCAGATATGCACGCGCTTCTCGGGCGCCAGGTACAGCGCGTCGCCCGGCTGGACGTTAAACGCCTTGTACCAGGCATCGACATTGCGGACGATGCCGTTGACGCGGGCAGTTGCGGGTGAGTGCGGATCGGTAAGCAATTGCTGGCGCATCGCGCCTTCGCGCACCTTCGCCTGCCAGGCCTGGGCATAAGACAGGAAGAAGCGCTGATCGCCGGTGAGGCCGTCAATCACCTTCGCCTTGCCGTGCTTGGCCTGATACATCTGGTACGCGCCATACGCCGCCTCCAAACCGCCGAGATCGCCGATATTCTCGCCGAGCGTCAGCTTGCCGTTGATCTTGGTGCCCGGGATCGGCTCATATTGGTCATACTGCGCCGAAAGTGCCGCGGTGCGCTCCGCGAACGCCGCCTTGGCTGCGTCGGTCCACCAATTCTCAAACTTGCCGGTGGGGCCGAACTGGCTGCCCTGATCGTCGAAGCCGTGGCCCATTTCATGGCCGATGATCGCGCCGATTGCGCCATAGTTCACCGCCGGATCCGCGTTCGGATCGAAATAAGGCGGCTGGAGGATCGCGGCCGGGAAAGTGATCTGGTTCGCCAGCGGATTATAATACGCGTTCACCGTCTGCGGCGTCATGTTCCACAGCGCGCGATCCACCGGCTTGGGGAAACGCTGGAGCTGTAGCTGATGCTGGAACTCGGCCGAGCGCATCGCATTGCCAAGCGCGTCGTTCCGATTCACCGCCAGCGACGAATAGTCGATATACTTGTCGGGATGACCGATGCGCGGCTCAAACGCCGCCAGCTTGACCAACGCAGCCTTGCGGGTTGCGTCATCCATCCACGGCGCGCCCTCGATCCGCTGCTGATAGGCACCGCGCAGATTCTCGATCAATTCGGCCATCTGCTTGGAAGAAGCGGGCGGATAATGCTTCGAAACATAGATCGAGCCGACCGACTCGCCCAAAGCGCCGTTGACCAATTGAATGCCGCGCTTCCAGCGCTCGCGCTTCACCTGCACGCCGCTCAGCGTCTTCGAATAGAAATCGAAACGGGTGTCGTCGAACGCCTTGGGCAGGTAATTGGCGTTACCGCTGATGAACTGGAACGCCATCCAGTCCTTCCAGGTCTGAAGCGGGGTCGCGACCATGATCTTGCCGATCTCGGTGAGCGCGGTGTTGTTGCCCATGATGATGGTCGCCGCCTTGTCGATCCCGGCCTTTTTCAGCATCGGCTCCCAATCGAATTCGGGGGCCTTGGCCTCGAGTCCCGCGATCGTCTGCGGATCGTTGAGCTTCGCGATATTGCGGCTTTCCTCCGGCGACCAATGCTTCTTGGCGAGCGCAGTCTCGAGTGCGACGATCGCATCGGCCTTGGCAGCGGCATCGGGGATGCCTGCCAGTTCCTGAATCTTTTGAACATATGCGCGATAGGCGGCGCGGAAGCCGTCATACTTCTCGCCGGCGAGCAGATAATAATCGCGCGGCATGCCCAGATCGCCCTGGCCCACGATGGCGGTGTAGCGCGTCGGATCGGCGAGATCGGGGATGATCCCCATATCGACGGGGCTGGCATAGCCGGTGCTGGCGAACAGCAATTGCAGGCTGGCGAGATCCTTCACCGCTGCGATATTGGCAAGATAGGGCTTGAGCGGCGCGGTGCCGCGCGCTTCGATGCCGGCTTCATCCATCCATGCGGCGTAATAATCGCCAACCTGCCTGCCCTGCGCGCCATAAGCGCTGGGGTTCTTCGCCATATCGTCGAGGATCGCACGAACATTGGCTTCGGCTTCGACAGTCAGCATCACGCCATAACCCGCCGATGCGCGATCGGGCGCGATCTGGACGGTGTCGGCCCAAGTGCCGTTGGCGAAGGCCCAGAAATCGTCGCCGGGCTTCACAGTCTTTTTCTGGGCGCCAAGATCGACGCCGAAGCTGCCGTAGCGCGGGGCGGTGGGCGCGGTCTGGGCAAAGGCGGGTGCCGCAAGACCAAGCAGCATTGCGCCGCCCGCGAGCAGGTGAAGTTTGTTGAGCGTCATCGAAACATTCCCCGGATTGGTGTATTATCTGAGGGTAACGCCGGAAATCGGCTCGGACAATTGCGAAATTCGGGAAAGCCGGGGGCAGAAAAGAAAAAGGGGAGCGTCGCCGCTCCCCCATTTTCCTTGCACTATTTCAGCGCGATATCAGGCGCCGAACTCGCGGCGATAGGAGATATAGAGCGCGATAAACGTAAGCATGAGAACCTCGGCGTTAGGATTTTGCTGCGATGCAGCATCACCCTATGCCGCTGGGTCACGGTTGCAGCAAATGCAATCATCGATTCATGCAGTTGCAGAAAACCGATGCTGCGAGGGCTTAGCCAACCCGGTTCGCGACCAGATCGTCCACCACCGCAGGGTCCGCCAAGGTGCTGGTGTCACCCAGTGACGAGACATCGCCCTCGGCGATCTTGCGAAGGATCCGGCGCATGATCTTGCCCGAGCGGGTCTTGGGCAGGCCGGGCGCGAATTGCAGCGCGTCGGGCGTGGCGATCGGGCCGATCTCGGTGCGGACCCAATCGCGGAGCTCCTTGCGAAGCGCCTCGTCAGCCGCGACGCCGACATTGAGCGTCACATAAGCATAGATGCCCTGCCCCTTGATATCGTGCGGCATGCCGACGACCGCGGCCTCCGCCACCTTGGGGTGGAGCACCAATGCACTCTCGACTTCCGCGGTGCCCATGCGGTGGCCGGAGACGTTGATGACGTCGTCCACGCGGCCGGTGATCCAGTAATAGCCATCCTCGTCGCGGCGGCAGCCGTCGCCGGTGAAATATTTGCCGGGATAGGTGCTGAAATAGGTCTGGAAGAAGCGGGCATGATCGCCCCAGACCGTGCGCATCTGGCCGGGCCAGCTGCGCGCGATGCACAGATTGCCTTCGGTCGCGCCGTGGAGGACATTGCCCTCGGCATCGACTATCTGGGGATCGACGCCGGGGAGCGGCAACGTCGCCGAGCCCGGCTTCAGCGCGGTGGCGCCGGGAAGCGGCGTGATCATCTGGCCGCCGGTTTCGGTCTGCCACCAGGTGTCTACGATCGGGCACCGGCCTTCGCCGACCACCTCGTGATACCAGCGCCATGCTTCGGGATTGATCGGCTCGCCAACGGTGCCGAGGAGCTTCAATGACTTGCGCGAGGTGGAGGTCACGAAGCTATCGCCTTCGCGCATCAGCGCACGCAGCGCCGTAGGCGCGGTGTAGAGAATCTCGACCTTGTGGCGATCGACCACCTGCCAGATCCGCGATGCGTCTGGCCAATTGGGGACGCCTTCGTACATGAGCGTCGTGCCGCCGTTCGCGAGCGGGCCATAGACGATGTAGCTGTGCCCGGTGACCCAGCCGATATCCGCTGCGCACCAATAGATCTGGCCGGGGCGGTAATCGAAGACCAGTTCGTGGGTGTAGCTGGCCCAGAGCAGATAACCGCCGCTGCTGTGGAGCACCCCTTTGGGCTTGCCGGTGGAGCCCGAGGTATAGAGGATGAAGAGCGGGTCTTCGGCCCCCATCGGCTCGGGCGGGCAGGTGGCGGAGACCAGAGCGGCGGCCTCGTGATACCAGATATCGCGGCCCGGCTGCATTTCCACATCGCCACCGGTTGCCCTGATGACGATGATCTTCTGCAGCGCGGGCGCGCTGTTGGCGGCCATGTCGACATTGGCCTTCAAGGGCACCTTCTTGCCCCCACGCCGGCCCTCATCGGCGGTGATCACCACCGCGCTGTCGCAATCGGTGATGCGGCCCGCCAATGCATCGGGCGAGAAGCCGCCGAACACCACCGAATGGATCGCCCCGATCCTAGCGCAGGCGAGCAATGCGAACGCCGCTTCGGGGATCATCGGCATATAAACAGTGACACGGTCGCCCTTCCGGACCCCTTCACCCTTCAGCACATTGGCGAAGCGGCAGACTTCTTCGTGGAGTTGGGCATAGGTGTAGCTGCGCGACGGCTCCGATGGTTCGTCAGGCTCCCACAGGATCGCAACCGAATCGCCGCGCTTCGCCAGATGCCGGTCGATGCAATTCGCTGACACGTTGAGCTTGCCGTCGGCGAACCACTCGATCCGGAAGTCCGCTTCGTCGAAAGACCAGTCGCCGGCGATTTCAGGCCGCTTGATCCAATCGAGCCGCCGCGCCTGTTCCAGCCAGAATGTGCCGGGATCGGCCAGCGAGAGCCCGTGCAGTTTCTCATAGCCAGCGGCATCCACCCGCGCTTTGCGAGCCCATTCTTCGGGAACGGGATAGATGTCTGACATGCGGCTCTCCTTATGGGCGCCCTGATAGAAGCCACCCGGGGAAATGCGCAAGCAAGTCTGGCTTGCGACAAACTGCGACAATGTTTTGCTGGAACAGAATCGCTTCCGAAACCATCTAGCAGGCATGGTTACTCGCCCCCTCGTCTGGACGGTCGCTCTGGCGATCCCGCTCGCCGCCTGCTCGTCGGGGCCGGATTATCGCCCGCACGCCGCCAGCGCACTGGGCGTGCCCGACAATTTTTCGGTCAAGGCCAACCAAGAGGCGCAGGAGGATCTGGCCCATTGGTGGACCAAATTCGACGATCCGATGCTGGCGAGCGTGGTGGATCGAGCGCGGGCCAATAACCTTGATATCGCGCTGGCGGTCACGCGGCTGCGCCAGTCGCGCGAGTCGCTGGCCCAATCACGGGCCAGCCTGTTGCCCTCGCTCAGCGCAGGCGCGGGCTATTCGCGGAGTCAGGCGATCACCGGGCCCGGCGGCGGCAATGACAGTTTCTCGATCGGCGGCGACGCCAGTTATCAGGTCGATCTGTTCGGCGGTGTTCGGCGCGGGGTCGAAGCGTCTCGGGCGGGCTATGAAGCGAGCGGTTTCGATTATGCGGCAGTGCTGATCTCGGTGCAGGCCGAGACTGCGCGCAATTATGTGCTGGCGCGGCTGGCGCAATCGAACCTTGCCAATGCGCGCGATTCGCTGGCGATCCAGGATGATAATCTGGAGATTGCGGGCTTCCGCGTGCAAGCGGGTCTGGTCTCGTCGCTCGATCAGGAACAGGCGCGGGCCAGCCGGGCGCAGACTGCTGCTTCGATCCCCAATCTGGAAGCCAGCTATAACGGCTTCGTCTCGCGGCTGGGCGTGCTGACAGGCCAAGCGCCCGGCGCGCTAAAGGCCGAATTGGAAACCGCCAGGCCGATCCCGCGCGGGCCAGCGAATGTCGCGACCGGCATTCCGGCGGAATCGCTGCGCCAGCGGCCCGATGTTCGTTCCGCCGAGCGCAATCTTGCCGCCGCAACCGCGCAGATCGGCGTCGCGACCGCCCAGCTTTATCCCTCGCTTTCGATTGGCGGCAGCCTGGATGGCGGGGGCGGCGCGCTCTCGACGATCTTCGATGCGATCAGCGGGCGTCTGTTCGCCAATATCGCCCAGACGATCTTCGACGGCGGGCGCACGCGCAGCCAGATCCGATCGGCCGAAGCCGCAGCGGATGGCGCATTCATCAGCTACAAATCGACCGTGCTGGGCGCGCTTGAGGACATCGAGAACGCCATCGTCGCCTTGCAATCGGCGCAGGCGCGCGAGACGCAGTTTCGCATTGCACTCGATGCAGCCAACAACCAGACCTTGCTCGCCCGGCTGCAATATCGCTCGGGGCTGACCGATTTTACCACGCTCAATCAGGCGGAAAGCAGCCTGCTCTCCGCCCGCAACGGCATTTCCCAGGCGCAAGCCGACCAGTCCACCGCGTTGATCCAGCTGTATCTGGCGCTCGGCGGCGGCTGGGACAGCAACATTACGCCCACCGCTCCCGAACAGGCTCCGACCAATGGCAACTGATAGCAAGAAGCTCGACGAATTCCTGGGCACGCCGGCAGTGCCGTGGTGGCGGCGCTATCTGAAATGGATCGCTATCGGCGTGGGCGTCGTGCTGCTGATTTTGCTCGCATGGCGCTTCTTCGGCACCTCGGCCGAGGTGCAATACTCCACTGCCGATGTCTCGCGCGGCAATCTGACGGTGACGGTATCGGCGACGGGCAAGCTCGCTCCGACCAATCAGGTGACGGTGGGCTCCGAACTTTCGGGTCTGGTCGAGACGGTGAGCGTCGACGTCAACGACCGCGTCGTGAAGGGACAGCCGATCGCAGTGCTGGACACCTCGCGGCTCGACGATGCGATTGCGCAGAGTGCCGCGGCGCTGAACGCGAATATCGCGCAGGTAGCCCAGGCTGCAGCGACGGTGAGCGAATCGCAGGCGCAGCTGGCGCGGCTTGAGGAAGTCAGCCGGCTTTCGGGCGGGCGCGTTCCGGCCAAGGTTGAGATGGAGCAAGCCCGCGCCGCGGTGCAACGCGCAGTTGCTTCGCAGCGTGCGGCGCAGGCGAATGTCGCGTCCGCGCGTGCGGCCCTTTCATCCAACCAGACTCAGCGTTCGAAGGCGGTCATCCGCTCGCCCGTTAACGGCGTCGTCCTCGCGCGGCAGATCGATGCAGGCCAGACAGTCGCGGCATCGTTCAGCGCGCCCGTCTTGTTCGTGATCGCTGAAGATCTGTCGGCCATGGAGTTGCAGGTTTCGATCGACGAAGCCGATGTCGGATCGGTCCAGCAAGGCCAGGCCGCAACTTTCACCGTCGATGCCTTCCCCGGCAAGACTTTCCCGGCAACGATTACGCGGGTTGATCTGGGGTCTAACCTCACCGCGTCGGCGGCGGCATCGGCCAGCACGACCAGCACCGCCAATCAGGTGGTCTCCTACGCCGCGACGCTCAGCGTCTCAAACCCCGATCAGCAGCTCCGTCCCGGCATGACAGCGACCGCCGAGATCACGACCAAAGCCAAGCCCGACGTGCTGCTGGTTCCCAATGCGGCTTTGCGCTTTACCCCAACCACGGCTGCTGCGAGCAGCGGCGGCAGCGGCATCGCAGGCGCTCTCGTCCCCAGCCGGCCGCGTCGCGGCGGCCAAAATGCGCGTGAACCAACTGCCCGGGGTTCGGCCCAGACCGTCTATATCGTTGGCGAGGACGGCAAGCCGCAGGCAGTGCAGGTCACCACCGGCGAGACCAACGGCAGCGTCACCGAAGTGACCGGCGGCGATCTGAAGGCGGGCGCCAAGGTTATCACCGGCCAGCTTGCAGCGGGCGGCAGCGCCAGGAGCGGATCGGGCCAGCGTCGCCAGGGCAGCGGCCAGGGCGGCAGCGGCGGTTCCGGCGGTCAGGGTGGAGGTCAGCGTGGCGGACAGTGAGTCGCCGCTGATCCAGCTGCGCGGCGTCACCAAGGTTTACGGTGAAGGGGCCACGCAGTTTCAGGCGCTGAAGGGCATCGATCTCGACATCCAGGCCGGCGATTTCGTCGCGGTCATGGGGCCGTCCGGTTCGGGCAAGTCAACGACGATGAACATCCTTGGCTGCCTCGACGTGCCTTCGGAAGGACAGTTCCTGTTCAACGGCTTCCATGTCGAGGAGTTGGGCCGCGACCAGCGCGCATTGATGCGGCGAAAATACCTGGGCTTCGTGTTCCAGGGCTTCAATCTCCTCGCGCGCACTTCGGCACTGGAGAATGTCGAATTGCCGTTGGTCTATCGCGGCGATGCTAAGGCACAGCGGCGCGAAATGGCGATGGCCGCGCTCGAAAAGGTCGGGCTCGACAAATGGTGGGACCATACCCCCGCCGAGCTATCGGGCGGGCAGCAGCAGCGCGTGGCGATTGCCCGCGCGATCGTCACCAACCCCGATGTGCTCCTTGCGGACGAGCCCACGGGCAATCTGGATTCGGAGCGCTCGGTCGAGATCATGGAATTGCTGACCGACCTCAACAAGACCAGCAACATCACCGTGCTGATGGTCACGCACGAGCCCGATATGGCCGCGTTCGCGCGCACGCTCGTCCATTTCAAGGACGGGCTGGTCGAGCGGATCGAGCATAATGACAAGGTGCCTGCCTGATGTTCGGCACCACCTTCCTCCTCGCGCTGCGTTCGATCCTGCGGCACAAGCTCCGCTCGATCCTGACGGCTTTGGGCATCATCATCGGCGTTGCCGCGGTCGTCACCATGGTCACTCTGGGCAAGGCGACCACGGCAGCGGTGCAGCAGCAGATTTCGTCGCTGGGCACCAACATCCTCCAGATCCGCCCGGGTCAGGGTTTCGGGCGCGGCGGCGGCGGGCCGCAGCCTGCCAATTTCGACGAGCAGGATGTGCAGGCGATCCGCGAGCAGATCGCGGGCGTTACTGCCGTCGCGCCGCAAGCGCAGAGCAGCGGCACCGCGATCCACGAAGGTGCCAATGCGACGACCACGGTCAACGGCACCACGCTCGATTTCTTCAAGGTCCAGCCCTGGCCGCTGGTGGGCGGGCGCACCTGGAACCGCGCCGAGGAGCAGGCTGGCAAAGGCGTGTGCGTGATCGGCAACACGGTGCGCAAGAACCTGTTCAACGGCGGCGATGCGATCGGCCAGCGGCTGCGGATCAACGGTGTTTCGTGCGACGTTATCGGTATGCTCTCCACGCGCGGCCAGGCGGGCTTTGGCGGCGATCAGGACGATGTGGTGATCATGCCGATCAAGCAGGTCCAGCGGCGCTTCACGGGCAATCGCGAGATCCGGTTGATGCTGGCGGGCACCGATCCGGCGTATGACACCGCGACGGTCCAGTCGGGCATCACCGATCTGCTGCGCGAACGCCGCCGTATTACCGGGGGCAAGCAGGATGATTTCAACATCTTCGATACCGCCCAGATCAGCGCGACGCTGACGGGTACCACCACGCTATTGACACAGATCGTCGCGGCGGTGGCGGGGATCAGCCTTGTCGTCGGCGGGATCGGGATCATGAACATCATGCTGGTCTCGGTGACCGAACGAACGCGCGAAATCGGCATCCGATTGGCGATCGGCGCAGTGGCGAGCGAGGTGCTGATGCAATTCCTCGTCGAAGCGGTGGTGCTGGCGATGCTGGGCGGAGTGATCGGGCTTGTGCTTGCGCAGCTTGCGGTGGGTCTCATGTCCTATCTGGGCGGGCTGCCGTTCCTGTTCGACCTGCAGATCAACGTGATCGCCTTCGCCATTTCGGCGGTGATCGGGATCGTCTTCGGCTACTTCCCGGCACGGCGCGCGGCGAGCCTCAATCCAATCGACGCGCTGCGGCACGAGTAAACGGACGGGCTATTTGCCGTCGGTAGGTAGCCCGTACAATTCGCGCAGGTCTGCCAGCCCCTCGCGCGTGTCGATATCCACCAGTTCGGCGGGGGTAGTGACCACGTGGCGCCCGCGCTTGATCAACTCGCGCGCGCCTTCGTCGCCTTTCAGGTCGAGCAGTTCGTCGAACAAGCCGCTGCCAAACAAGGCAGGCGGCATCGGGCGAACGCCGTCGCTGGAGGCAACGATGGTGCCTTCGCCATTGGCGGCGTCGAACAATCGCAGGATATGTGTGGCGGTGACGCGGGGCATGTCCGCCAGGGCGACGAGGACATAGTCGCAGCCTGCTTCCCGCGCGCGGCTCACGCCGTGGCAGAGCGAGCGCGACTGGCCGAGCGACGGATCGGGGTTTTCAACCACGTCATAGCCGCGCGCGGCGAAGTCGAGTTCAGTGTCCGAGACTATGGCGATCCGCTTGCAGAACGGTATGTTCTCCAGCGCGGTGACGACATGATAGGCCAGCGGCTTGTCGAGGAACTCCTCGCTGAGCTTGTCGCCATCGAAGCGCCGCGAACGGCCTGCGGCGAGCAGCACCAGAGCGACTTGCTCAGGCTTTACCATGGAAGCTCCGAACCATTGCGGCGGCGATAGACAAAGCGATTTCAGCGGGGCCGATTGCGCCGAGGTCGAGGCCGGCAGGCCCATCGATCCGCGCGAGATTGTCGGCGCTCACGCCTGCAGCCGCGAGCCGTTCCAGCCGGGCAGCGTGGCTTTTGCGCGAGCCGAGCGCCGAGACATAGCCCGCCGGGCTAGCCAGCGCCGCGAGCAACGCGGGGTCGTCGATCTTGGTGTCGTGGCTGAGCGTCACCACGGCTGTGGCGCGGTCAGGCTTCAGGGCGGTCACGGCCTCATCGGGCCAGCGGTCGTCGAGCATCACATTGGGGAACCGCTCAGCCGTCAAAAATCTCCCGCGCGGATCGATCACGGTGCAGGAAATTCCGAGCTCGCGCGCCAAGCCGGCCAAAGCCTGCGCGATCTGCACCGCGCCGACGATCAGCAAGCGACGCGGCGGATCGTAGCGATTGACGAAGCCGCCCGCACCGATGGCGCTAATGCCGGTCGCTAGATCGGTGCCGATGTCGAGCGGCGTACCGCTGGCCTGCGCCGCTGCGATGCTGTCGAACAAAGCGGGCGGAAAGCCGGCGCCCGAGATTGGCTGGACCAGAACCTCGATGGTGCCGCCGCAGGGCAGCCCGACTTCCCATGCTGCATCGTCGGCCACGCCATAGCTTTTCACCACCGAAGGCCGGCCCGCGATCACTTCCGCCGCGGCTGCCAATATGTCGGTCTCGACACAGCCGCCCGAAACCGATCCCTCGAACCGGCCATCCTGATGCACGATCATATGGCTCCCGCGCGGACGCGGTGCCGAACCCCAGGTCGAAACCACGGTAGCCAGCGCCATTTTTGCTCCCGCCCACGCCCGTGCCGCGGCAATCACGCTGTCGTTTTCCGCCACGCTTCGCCTCGCTCCCGTCACAGATAGAGGCTATCGACTAGCGCGTGATGCGAGCACTGGCGAGATCGTTGATTATGGCGGCATGGCTGACTGTGGGGGGCTGCGCGACGACTGTGGGTCATAAGCTCGAAACCGGCCCGCTCGTGATCGCGCATCGCGGCGCAAGCGGCGAGCGACCCGAACATACGCTGATTGCGTACGAACTGGCGATCAAGCAGGGTGCCGATTATATCGAGCCCGATCTGGTGCCGACCAAGGATGGGTATCTGGTGGTCCGCCACGAGAACAACATCGTCGAGACCACCGATATCGCGCAACATCCCGAATTCGCGCTCCGCCGCACGACCAAGATAATCGACGGCGTCAAGGAAACCGGCTGGTTCACCGAGGATTTCACGCTCGCCGAACTAAAGACGCTCCGCGCTGTGGAACGCCTGCCGCAGATGCGCCCGGCCAACACCAAGTTTGACGGCCAGGCCGAGATCCCGACGCTGGAGGAAGTCATCGCGCTCGCCAAGCGCGCGACTGCCGAGACGGGCCGGACAATCGGCATCTATCCCGAGACCAAGCACCCGACCTATTTCGCCTCACTCGGCCTGGCGATCGAGCCCAAATTGCTTGCGGCGCTAACGGCCGCGGGCTGGGATCGTGCCGATGCGCCGGTGTTCATCCAGTCGTTCGAAGTGAACAATCTGAAAGCGCTGCACCAGCAAACCAAGGTCCGCCTGATCCAGCTGATCAAGCCGATCACCGCGCCGGCTGACGGCTCCTACGCGACCTATCGCGAGATGGCAGACCCGCCCGCGCTCAAGCAGATCGCGGAATACGCTTACGGGATCGGGCCCGAGCTCAGCCTGATCCTGGCGCCGGACGGCAAGACGAGCACGCTGATCGCCGATGCCCATGCGGTGGGCCTCAAGCTCCACCCCTGGACCTTCCGCGCGGAAAACGCCTTCCTGAACACAGCGTATCGCACCGGCACCAATCCGATGGAGCATGGCCGGCTGCTCGAACAAATCCAGTTTTTCATTGGCTTGGGTGTCGACGGTTTCTTCACCGATTACCCCTATATCGGTGTGCAAGCGCGCGAGTCCCTTCGGACCCAAGCGAAGTGAGGGGCTGAAATGCGCAAGATCCTGTTACCATTCATCGTGGCATTGCCGCTGCTATCGGGTGGCTGCATCGCCAAGACTCTGGTCGATGTCGTCACGCTGCCGGTGAAAGCCGCGGGCCAGGGCGTCGATTGGGCCACCACCAGCCAGAGCGAGTCCGATCGCAACTACGGCAAGAAGATGCGCCAGAAGGAAGCAGCCGAAGGCAAAGCCAAGCGCGCCGCCGATGAGGATGCCCGGTGGAGCGAGGCCGAGCTCAAGGAGAAGCAGAAGAACGATCGCAAGCGCAAGCGCGACGAGGATTAAACTGCGTCTCCCGCGCAAGCGCGACGACGACTAGACTGTTTGCCCGCCCAGCACCTGCGCCACTGCGCGCAGGGTTTCGGGTTTCATCTGCACGAACAAATGGCTGCTGCTGATCTCGATCGCGCGCGCACTGCCGCCATCGGCTTCGCGGCAGATCAGTCCGTTGACCAGCCCGTCGCTGCGGCTCCAGATTGCGGTGGCCGGCACGGGTAGAGGCTGCCCCGCTTCCTCACGCCGGGCGATCACCGCAGCATCGCCGATCTTCTCACCAGTCAGCCATTCGAACTGCCGCCAGACATTGGTTGCGGTCGGCGGCCCGGCAAAGGGCGAGCTGATCGTGATAACTTCGCGGATCAGCTCCGGATGCCGGTGCGCCGCCAGCCGTGCCATGATCCCGCCGAGCGATATGCCGATCAACGAGACCTTCTCGCCCGTTTCGGCATGGATCTCGGCAATCCGCTCGATCACCCGCTCATTCTCGCTGCCAACGGTGCGCACGCCGAGATTGCGCTTCAGGCCCCAGCCATAGGCCCGGTAGCCGAGCTTGCGGAGCATGTGGCGCAGCGCGATGTTCGATCGATCGGTGTTGAACATCCCCGGCAGCACCAGCACGGGGCGGCCATCGCCCGGCGGCAGGCCTTTCGCCCAGCCGCTGCTCGCCAGCTGCATCAGCGTCAACATCGCGCGCGGCCATTCGAGCGCCATCGCCAATTTGGGCGGCGGCTCGGCGGCATTGCTGGGCGATAGCCTGTCTAGGGTGTGCGTCATGTTTCGTATCATTTGGTACTTATCGCGATCATGCTATGCGACCGGCATGGCAGAAACCACCCACGTTCTGGAACATCCCCCCGCCGGCTCCGCGGCCGACTGGACGATCCCGCAGAATTGGGAAGCGTACACAGCTGCGGAACATGCCACCTGGGATACGCTCTACGCGCGGCAAGCCAAACTGTTGCCCGGCCGTGCGAGCAAGGCATATTTGAAGGGCCTCGACGCACTGAGCCTGTCGAACGGCGGCATCCCCAATTTCGAAGAGCTTTCCGAACGCCTGATGAAGCTGACCGGCTGGCAGGTTGTCGCGGTGCCGGGGCTGGTGCCGGACGATGTGTTCTTCGATCACATGGCCAATCGCCGATTCGTCGCTGGCAATTTCATCCGGCGGCCGGATCAGCTCGATTATATCCAGGAGCCGGACGTCTTTCACGACGTGTTCGGCCATGTGCCCATGCTGGCCGATCCGGTCTTCGCCGATTATCTCGAAGCCTATGGCCGCGGCGGCAATCGCGCGCTGGAACTGGGCGCGCTCAAGCAGCTCGGGCGGCTATATTGGTACACGGTCGAGTTCGGGCTGATCGAGGAAGAGGGCGATCTGCGCATCTATGGTTCGGGCATCGTGTCGAGCTTCGCCGAGAGCAAGTTCGCGCTGGAAGATCCGAGCCCCAATCGGATCGGCTTCGATCTGAAGCGCGTGATGCGCACCGATTACCGGATCGACGATTTCCAGCAGAATTACTTCGTCGTGCGCAGCTTCGACGAGTTGCTGCGGGTGACAGTCGAGACCGACTTCGCGCCGCTATATCAAGAAATCCTCGCCCAGCCGGATATCCCGATTGCTGCGATCCTGCCCGAAGACCGCGTGGTGACGCGCGGCACGCAGGAATATGCGGCGTCGAAAGCCTAGCCTACCAGCTGCCAAATCCCGGCGCTTCGCCTTTGCCACGGCTCATCCGGGTCACGCGTTCGGTGCCGAAACGATGGCGTTTGGTGAGGATCAAAGTCGGCCAGTCGCCGCGATCAATGCGCGCCACCAGGCGCAGCCCCTGCCGGCGATAAGCGCGCGCGACGGTTTCGGCCTGATTGTGGAGCAGGCCCGCGAGCACCAAAGTGCCGCCTTCTTCGAGCGCCATGCCGATGGTCGGAGCGAGTTCGGTGAGTGGCCCCGCAAGGATATTGGCCACGATCAGATCATAGGGCGCGCGTCCAATCAGCAACGGGTGCTCGAGCCCAGGCGCGACCGCCAGCGATAGCGCACCGCGTCCGCCGCCAAGGGCGACGCCGTTGAACGCGGCATTCTCAGCCGTCACGTCGATAGAGCGCGGATCGATGTCCGATCCTGTCGCATACGCGCGCGGCCACAGGTGCATCGCGGCGAAGGCGAGCAGCCCGGTGCCGGTGCCGATATCGGCGAGGTTGCTGACGCGGATGCCGCGCGCGTGCAGATCGCCCAAAGCAATCAGGCAGCCCGAAGTCGTCTCGTGCGTGCCCGTGCCGAACGCCAGCCCGGCGTCGATGCGATACGCCTTGGCACCCTCCGGCACCGCGCCTTTGTTCGTCGCGGTGTGCACATAAAAGCGCCCTGCATGGACCGGCTCGATGCCCGACTGGCTGAGCGTTACCCAGTCCGCGTCGCGAATCTTCTCCGCCACCGCCTTGGTGCCAGCGGAGCTCGGCACCAGCGCTTGCACCGCCGCCAGCGCCGCGCTGTTCGGCTTGCCGTCGAAATAGGCCTCAAGCTGCCAGCTATTGTGATCATCGGGGATCAACTCGGTGGTCAGCAATACGGGCAAGGGATCGAGATCCAAATCCTCGACCTCGAGCATTTCGGCCTCGTCACGGGTGCAGGGGAGGATCAGTTTCCAGCTGCTCATCGGACATAGCTCGCGCCGTTTACGTCGAGCACCGCGCCGGTCATCGAGGGAGGTGCTTCGAGTGCGCAGAAGCGGGCCAAAGTCGCGACTTCGGAAGTCTCGGCAACGCGGCCGAGCGGAATATCGGCGAGCAATTTATCGCCGCCCCGGCTGGCGAGATAATCGTCAGCCATGCCAGTCATGGTGAAGCCGGGGCAGATCGCGAAGGCGAGGACCCCTTCGCGCGCGTACCCCCGAGCAATGCTCTTGGTCATGCCGACCATGCCGGCCTTGGATGCGGCATAATGCCAGTGTGCGGGGCTGTCGCCGCGATAGGCAGCGCGGCTGGCCATGTTGACGATGCGGCCGCCGCGATTGCCCGCCTGCCAGTGCAGGATCGCAAGGCGGCAGAGTTCGGCGGAGGCGGTGAGGTTGACGCGCATCGTGCGCTCCCAGCCCGTGACCCATGCGTCATCGGCTATGTCGATCGGGTTGCTTTCGAAGATGCCGGCATTGTTGATCAGCACGTCGATGCGGCCATCGAGCGCATCGAGCGCTTTCTGCCAGAGCGACTGCGCGCCGCCGGGGGCGTCGAAATCGGCGGCAATGCCGCTCTTCGTGCCGTGTCCGATCAGGCGGACGTCGTCCTTCGCGAACGATTCGGCAATCGCCGCGCCGATGCCGCGGCTGCTTCCGGTGAGGAGGATGTGGGTGGCCATGGCCACCCACTAGCGATTATCGGATCAGGCCGCCACCGACGAGGAGAAGCTTTCCGCCGCATCGCGCAGGCGGTGGAGCTTTTCGTCCACCTCGGTCACGTCGCGCTGGAGCGTGTCGATCTCGGTGGTCACCGATTTGGTGTCTTCGCGGATCGCACCGATCGTGGCCGACATGGAATCCGCCGCCAACGCAGTCTCATCGACGGCGGCGGTGATGGCCGTCACGGTCTGCGCCTGGATTTCCATCGCGGCGCGGATGCGATGCGCGCTTTCCTGGACTTCGCTGACGGTCGAGCGGATCGAGACATTGGTCTCGACGGTGCTCTTCGTTGCCGATTGGATCGCAGCGATCTTGGCAGCAATGTCATCGGTCGCGCGCGCCGTCTGGTTGGCGAGCGATTTCACTTCCTGCGCGACAACCGCGAAGCCACGGCCCGCATCGCCTGCGCGAGCCGCCTCGATGGTCGCGTTCAAAGCGAGAAGATTGGTCTGTCCGGCAATGTCGCGGATCAGGCCGAGGATCGATTCGATCGACTTCGCGTGATCGCTCAGCGCCTCGCTGCTACCCACCGCGACACTAGCCTGGCTGGATGCGCGCGTAGCAATTTCGGCTGCGGCTTCGACTTCCATACGGGCGTCTTCGATCGCGCGAATAAGCCCCGCTGCGGTGGAGGCCGCTTCGCGCATCGCAACTGCCGATTGCTCGGCGGCTGCCGCGACTTCGCTGGCCTTGCCCAGCATGCCCCGAGCCGAACTGGAAGCGCCCTGCGCCTGCACGCGGATGCGGTTGCCGGCCTCGGTGGCGCTCTGGATCGATTCGGCGATGCTCGCCTGAAACTGCACCGAGCGCTCACGACGGGACTCGCCCGCTTGCGCCGCGTCGCGTGCACCAAGATGCCCGGCCATCAGATCGGCCTCCGCCATCGCCATGCGCTGGACGACGTCGCACAGTCGCCCTAGCCGTGCGGAATCGTCCGGAATGGCTTCGCGCAGGACGCGCATCGTCTCGCTGTGGGCATAAGAGAATGCGGCGATGACCGAAGGGAGCGGGATGCCGATTCGGTAGGTTTGCGCGGCATAACCGCACACCATATCGACCCATTCGTCACTGAATGGCTTTTCGAACTTGAGCGTGCCGTAAATCGTGCCGTTCGCGACCTGCTCTTCATAAGTCTTGGGATTGTCGAGCAATGCCTGCATCGGGCCACTGCTCGCCATCGACTTGAAGTGCCGCCAAAAGGCTTCGGCGACTTCGCGCTGGCGGCTTCCGACAAGCTCGGAAATCTCCTTGCAGGCTGGGCCGACTGCGCCGTCCCAATCATATTCGCGGCGATGATCGCTCAACGAGCGGGCGCCGCCGCTCCACTGGCCGGGTTCGCGAGTTTCTACCATCATGCTCTCCTCACGCCGCGACCTTGGCGACAAAGTCGCCGGCGCTGGTCTTCAGGCTGCCGAGCTGGCCATCAAGGGCAGCGAAGCCCTGACCCACCCGATCGATTTCACTTGCGACCGTTTCGGTATCCTCGCGGATCGCGCCGATCGTGGCCGACATGGAATCCGCCGCCAACGCAGTTTCATCCACGGCGGCAGTGATCGCAGTCACGGTCTGCGCCTGCACTTCCATCGCGCTGCGGATGCGATCGGCGCTTTCCTGCACTTCGGTAACGGTCGAGCGGATCGAGACATTGGTCTCTACGGTCGATTTGGTGGCCGATTGGATCGCGGCGATCTTGGCGGCGATATCGTCGGTTGCGCGTGCAGTCTGGTTGGCGAGGCTCTTCACTTCCTGTGCCACCACCGCGAAACCACGACCGGCATCGCCCGCACGGGCGGCCTCGATCGTGGCGTTCAATGCGAGAAGGTTGGTCTGCCCGGCAATGTCGCGGATCAGGCCAAGGATCGATTCGATGGACTTGGCATGATCGGAAAGCGCTTCGCTGGTGCTGACGGCTGCGCCTGCCTGCCCCGATGCGCGCGTCGCGATCTCTGCTGCGGCTTCGACTTCCATTCGGGCGTCTTCGATGGCGCGGATCAGGCCCGCTGCGGTTTGCGCTGCTTCGCGCATCGCGACGGCGGACTGCTCGGCGGCAGCGGCGACTTCGCTGGCTTTGCCCAGCATGCCGCGAGCCGAAGCCGATGTGTGGACGGCCTGGATACGCAGCGCATCGCCTTCGCGCGATGCGCGCTCAACGGTGGCGCCGATCGAGTCGCGAAAGTCGGCGGCAAGCACATCGCGCGCCGTCTGCGCGCTATATTCGCGGTACATATTGTAAATCTCGACCGTGATGTCGCCTTCGAGTGCGGAGAGCCGCATCAGCGTGTCGATCAGCGCGGGAAGCTTGGGATTGTCCGAACCCACCCGGCGCATCAGCACTTCCAGGGCAGCACGATCGCTGGCGCTGATCATCGAGAGCAATGCCATCGGCGGCACATCCTTGGCATAAGCCGCTGCCACCGAACGCTCGATCGATTCGATCCATGCGGTGCCGGCAGTGTCGAGGAAGCGATTCTTGAGGAAAACCGCGCCGACTTCGATCATCTTGGCGGTATCGTCGGTTGCCCAGCTGCGCTCATCGGCGAAGCAGCGCAGCCATTGCTGCCAATAAGCGCCGGAGACTGCCTGGATCTCGGGCTCCAGCATATCCCACACCTCACGGCCGCTCGCGATCAGCGAACCTTCGAAGTCGAAAATGCGCAAACGCGAGCGCACATCGATTCGCGCGGTCATGGTGCCGGGCGCTGGCATGCTGGCATTGGAAGCGGCAATCGTCACAGGGGTCCCCTTGGCACGAGCAGCCAAGCCACTCGATCTGTTACGGAAACCTATGCGCCGAACTGGTTAAGACCGGGTTAGCCAAAGTGGGTAGACGAGCATCCCGGCTTGCATCCCCGGTGTGCGTGACTAAGGAAGCGGCAACACGCCCGAAAGGAACGCCATTTTGGCCGACGTCCGCAATACTTCGCGACCCTTGTCGCCGCATCTCTCCATCTGGAAATGGGGGCCGGGCATGACCGTCTCCATCGTCCACCGCGTACTCGGCAGCGGCATGGCGACCGTCGGCACCATCCTGTTCGTCTGGTGGCTCACCGCCACGGCTTCGGGTCCCGCCGCATATTCGGCGTTTCTCGACGTTTTCACGTATAGTTCGGGCAAGCTTAACGCGATTGGCTGGGTCTTCGGAATCGGCCTGACCTGGGCGTTCTTCCAGCACATGGCGTCCGGCGTGCGGCATCTGTTCCTCGATCAGGGCGCCAATTTCGAGCTGAAGAGCAACAAGCAGTCCGCGATCGCGACGTTCGTTGTGTCGATCGTCGCCACGGCGGCCTTCTGGTTCTGGATCGTGGAGAAGAGCAATGGGTGATGGAACCGGCATCGGCCGCGTGCGCGGGCTTGGCTCGGCGCATGAGGGCACGCATCACTGGTGGCACCAGCGCCTGACCGCGGGCTCGAACCTGATCCTGGTATTGTGGTTCGTGCTCAGCATCGCATTGCTACCGGGCTATGATTGGGAAACCGTCCATAGCTGGGCCGCTCAGCCCAGTGTCGCCGTCCCGCTGATCCTGCTCGTCGTCTCGACCTTTTATCATTTCCGTCTGGGGCTTCAGGTGGTGATCGAGGATTATCAGCATAATGAGACGCGCATCGTTGCGATCGTGGTGCTGAACTTCTTCACCCTCGCCGCCGCTACGACCGCGATTTTCGCGATCCTCAAGACTGCGTTCACTGCCGGAGCAATCTGATGGCCACGGCCGCCTATAGAATCATCGACCATACTTATGACGCTGTCGTCGTGGGTGCAGGCGGCTCCGGGCTTCGCGCCACGATGGGCTGCGCCGAAGCGGGCCTGAAGACGGCCTGCATCACCAAGGTGTTCCCGACCCGCAGCCACACCGTGGCGGCACAGGGCGGCATCGCGGCATCGCTCGGCAACAATTCGCCCGATCATTGGTCGTGGCACATGTACGATACCGTCAAGGGATCCGACTGGCTCGGCGATCAGGACGCGATCGAATATATGGTCCGTGAGGCGCCGGCTGCGGTTTACGAACTCGAGCATGCCGGTGTGCCGTTCAGCCGCAATGAGAACGGCACGATCTATCAGCGCCCGTTCGGCGGCCATATGCAGAATATGGGCGAAGGCCCCCCCGTGCAGCGCACTTGTGCTGCTGCCGATCGCACCGGCCACGCGATGCTCCACGCGCTGTATCAGCAGAGCCTGAAGTATGACGCGGACTTCTATGTCGAGTATTTCGCGCTCGATCTGATCATGGAAGACGGCCCGGACGGACGGGTTTGCCGGGGCGTGATCGCGCTGTGCATGGAAGACGGCTCGATCCATCGCTTCCGCAGCCATGCCGTGGTCCTCGCCACCGGCGGCGGCGGGCGCATCTATCAGTCGGCCACCAGCGCCCACACCTGCACCGGCGACGGCAACGGTATGGCCCTGCGCGCAGGCATCGCGCTGCAGGACATGGAGTTCGTCCAGTTCCACCCGACCGGCATTTACGGCGCGGGCGTGCTCATTACGGAGGGCGCACGCGGTGAAGGCGGATACCTCACAAATTCCGAAGGCGAGCGCTTCATGGAGCGCTATGCTCCGTCGGCGAAGGACCTCGCCTCGCGCGACGTCGTCTCACGCTCGATGGCGATGGAAATCCGCGAAGGCCGCGGCGTGGGCAAGGAGAAGGACCATATCTTCCTTCACCTCAACCATATCGATCCCAAGATCCTGCACGAGCGGCTTCCGGGTATCACCGAGACCGGCAAGATCTTCGCCAATGTCGATCTGACCCGCCAGCCGCTGCCGGTGGTGCCGACGGTCCATTACAATATGGGCGGCATCCCCACCAATTATCACGGCGAAGTCGTCCGCAATAAGGATGGCAATCCGGATAGCGTAATCCCGGGCCTGTTCGCAGTCGGCGAGGCGGCCTGCGTCTCGGTCCACGGCGCCAACCGTCTCGGCTCCAACTCGCTGATCGATCTGGTCGTGTTCGGCCGCGCCACGGGCTTGCGCCTCAAGGAAATCCTCAAGCCCGGCACCCCGCACAACGCGCTGCCTGCGGGCTCGGAGGAATATTCGCTCACCCGCCTCGATCACTTCCGCAACGCCAAGGGCGCCGTGTCCACCGCGCAGGTCCGCGCCGACATGCAGAAGACGATGCAGCGCAACTGCGCCGTGTTCCGCGACAGCGCGCTTCTGGCCGAGGGTGTCGACAAGATCGGCAAGGTCTATCAGAGCTTCCAGGACGTGAGCGTCACCGATCGCTCGCTGATCTGGAATACGGATCTCGTTGAGACGCTCGAACTCGACAATCTCATCAGCCAGGCCGTCGTCACGATGGAATGCGCCGCCAACCGCAAGGAATCGCGCGGCGCCCATATGCACGAAGACTTCCCCGATCGTCACGACGACGAATGGATGAAGCACACCGTCGCCACCTTCGAAGGCTGGGGCGGCAAGGGCGGCACGACCGCGATCGACTACCGCCCGGTGCACGATTACACGCTCACCGACGCGATCGAGTATATCAAGCCGAAGAAGCGGGTTTATTGAGGGCGGGCTGAGAGCGCGATCGCGCCTTTCAGCCTTTCCTCACAAATCGCTCATTACCGATCGCGCTGATCACGCCATCGCTGCACTAAAGGAGTGTGGCGATGCGATCAGTTTCTTTTTGGGCGGTGATAATAGCCTGCGCAGGCTTTGCGGCCATCGGCATGCTGCTCGTCGCTTATGGTCATTCGCTGCCAGTGTTCATCGTTCCATACCCCCAAGCCGAAGCGGCGTTCATCGCTTGGTGCACGCCGGGCGGCGTAGATAACGCCGCAGGTGAACGGTACCTTGCGTTGTTCGGCTGGCACTACGCATTGATGAATGCCGGTACCGCCGTCGCTGCGGCCGCGCTCACCTCCGCAGCGCTTGCGCTGATATTGCGGATGGGCGCGCCAGACTGGCCATGGTTTCGGACTCCCGCAAACCGCTGGATTTACTTTGTTCTGGGTACAGTGGCGCTGGTGGGTTATGTGCCCGGCATCATCCACGGCCTCTCGCTCGATCTCGAGCGGCGCTATTTTCCGGTGTGTGCCGACTCAATCGGTATTCCGATCACTGGTCTCGGCATAAGTCTCATGGTCCTGACCCCGATACTGATGCTGATCGGCTTGTTTATAAGCGCTGGATTCGGAATTCTCCCCGTGCCGCTCACACACTGGAACCGAAGCTGGCCGGTCCGCTCGTGGGGCGTCACGATTATCTTTGGTGGTGCCATGCTGGGCGTGGTGATGATGGCGGCTATGTCGATCCTTTCATCTGACCTGACTGCTCCTTCTAACGTGATTATAGTCTATCTTCTTGCCTCCACCCGTGCTGCCTTGCTCGCACCACGCGGAGGCGCGGTCCCGCAATCGGACCCATAGCCTCTCCCAACGGCTTGACTCCTCGGCCCCACCCGCGAGACTGGCGTTAACCAATTCCCGTGGGGCCTTTACCGTCATGCGTTTCTCGTTCGCGTTGCTTGCCGCTCTTGCCGCCTCCGTCGCTTCGCCGGCGCTCGCCCAATATCAGGCGCCCAAACACACCGCCGATTATCCGCCGATGGCCGCCACCGCTGCGGATCTCGAATTCGGCCCCGAGCTTCAGCGCGGACGCCCGCCCGCCGCAATGCTGGCCGATAGCCGCAAGCTTTCCGCAGCGCTCGCGGCGCTCCAGCCACAGCGGCCCAAGCTGGTCGATGCCTATGTCGTCTCGGTCGCGCTCGACAGCGACCCCGTGTTCGGACGCGAGGCGCGGGAAGCGGGGAAGGTGCTCGGCGCACGCTACGATGCCAAGGGGCGCACGATCGTGCTCGGCGGCACAAATGGCAGTGCACCCAGCGAATTGCCGGCGGGCAGCCTCACCAGCCTGACCCTCGCCCTCGCCCGCGTGGCGGAGGTAATGGACAAGAACCAGGACGTGCTGGTGCTCTATTCCACCAGCCACGGTGCGAAGGTCGGCATCGCTTATCATGACGGCGACGAGGGCTTCGGCATCCTCACCCCCACGCGACTCGCCGGCATCCTCGACGAGCTGGGCATCAAGAACCGCGTGCTGATTCTCTCGGCCTGTTATTCGGGAATCTTCGTCGACAAGCTGTCCAACGACACCACCGCATTGTTCACGGCTGCATCGTCCGATCGTCCCTCATTCGGCTGCATGGCCGAGAATGACTGGACCTTCTTCGGCGATGCGATGATCAATCATGGCCTGCGCAAAGCTCAGCCGCTCGACAAGGCTTCCGACGAAGCACGCGGGCTGATCGGCGAATGGGAAGGCAACGCGAACCTCCAGCCATCAAACCCGCAAGTGAGCATCGGCGACAAGGTCTCGAGCTGGCTGGCCCCGCTGGAGGCGCGCATGCCCAAAGCCGCGACTGCACCCGTGGGCCGCCCCGCAACCGACGCGCTCAAGGGCGGATAAATGGCCGAGCGCCCGGAGACTCTGCTCGAGCGGCTGATCCCGGGCGATCTGGAGCACCAGATACCCGCAGCCGTTGAGAAAGTATTGCCTGGCGGGTTCAAGAACCGGTTCATGCAGATCGTCCTCGGCGCGCTGATCACCTTCGGATTTTCGTTCGTGGTGCGCCGGATACTGGAGAAGCGCGAGAATAAGCAGGCTGCGCTCGCCCCCGCCCCGCGGCCCGAATCGCTGCCGCGTCCGGTTTTCGCGGAACCCGTTGCCGCTGCGCCGGTTTCGCAGCCCATGTCCGAACCGCCCCAACCCCATATCCCCGCGACCGCGTCCTCCGAAGGCCGCGCGACGCGCTATCCGTTGCTCGGCAATCCGCACATCCACCTTTCGGGCACGGTCGATCAGGCCATGTACCAAAGCTTCCGTGATCAACTCGCCAAGGCGCCTCGCGAAGGCCCATTGGTGGTCGCGCTATCGACGCTGGGCGGCGATCCAGAAGTCGCGCGGCTGATGGGCGACGAATTGCGGCTGATCCGCGAATATACCGGGCGCGAGATGCTCTTTCTCGGGAAGGTTGCAGTCTATTCAGCGGGCGCGACCTTCATGGCGAGCTTCCCGGTCGACAAGCGCTTCCTGACGCGCGGCACGCGGCTGATGCTGCACGAGCGGAGCATCGAGAAGACGATCAACGTTTCCGGCCCGCTCAAATCCTGCGTCTCGGGGCTCAAGGCCGCGCTCCATGAGATCGAGGAATCGGTGCGGATCGAGGAAGAGGGCTTCCGCGATATCGTCGCGGGATCCCGCGTGCCGTTCGAGGATCTGCAGCAACGGGCCCCGACCAATTGGTACATCGAGGCCGAGGAAGCGCGCTCCCTCGGCCTCGTACTCGACGTGATTTAGGCGCCAAATTACGCTGTAGCGCCGCCATCGATATCGATCGTCGTGCCGGTGATGAACGACGATTCGTCGCTCGCCAGGAACGCTGCCAGCGCCGCAACTTCCTCCGCGCGGCCATAGCGGCCCAGCGGAATGTTAGGCAGCATGATCTTCGCCATGTCGCCATCGGCGGGGTTCATATCGGTATCGATCGGCCCCGGCTGGATCACGTTGACCAGAATGTTGCGCGGCGCGAAATCGCGTGCCCAGCCGCGTGCCAGCCCCTGCACCGCAGACTTGCTGGCGCCATAGCTGGCCATGCCCGGTATCATCGCGACATCGCCCGATACGCTGCCCACGATCACCACGCGCCCGCCATCGGCTAGATGTGGAACCGCCGCCACCGTGCCCGCAACCACGCCATCCACATTCACCGCGAACACCCGCCGGAAGTCCTCATATCCGCCCTGATCAATCGGCGTGCCGCCAAAAACCCCGGCATTGTGGACGAGGATATCGATCCCGCCCAGCGCATCGGCCGCCTTGTTCACGGCAGCGGTCACCGCATCGGAATCGCCAGCGTCGGCCTGTACCGCAAGTGCCTTCACGCCCTGCCCTTCGATCGCCTTGACGGTCGCGGCTGCAACTTCGTGATTGCTGGCATAAGTGATGACCACATCCGCACCGTCTGCAGCCAGCCGCTTTGCGATCGCGGCGCCGATCCCGCGCGATCCGCCGGTTACCAGCGCGCGCTTGCCTGCGAGTTTCTTCGACATTGCTTCAATCTCCATCCCCCGCCGATCGTGCACCGGCTGCCGGGGTCGGACGGAGATTTGGGAGCCATGAAAAATAGTTCAATAATCCCGAACTATGGAAATGAAGAACTTTTCCTATATCGGGGCAATGGATCGCTTCGTGCACCCCAATCTGAAAGACGTCAGCCTCGCGGCCGCGCTGCATGCGCTCGCCGATCCGACGCGGCTGGCGATCGTCGCCAATTTGATCGAGTGCGAAGCGGTCAACGCCAGCGCCTCCTGCGCGGGCACTCCCAAGAGCACACTATCCAATCACCTGAACGTGCTGCGCAGTGCCGGGCTGGTCGAGACCAGCGCCGAGGGCCGCGACCGGATCAATCGCCTGCGCCGCAAGGATTTCGATGCGCGCTTCCCCGGGCTGCTCGATGCGATCCTAAGCGCCCGCGAAGCATCCTGAGGACTTGCGCTGCGAGTGCGAAAGGCATAGCCCGCGCTCGACACGTGACGCGATAAGGACCGTTCGGAAATGGCTGAGTTTGCCCTGCCCAAGAACAGCAAGATTCAGAAGAAGGGCAAGACCCACGCCGCCGCTCCCGGCGCCAAGCGCACCAAGACGTTCAAAATCTATCGCTACGATCCCGATGCGGGCGAGAATCCGCGCTATGACAAGTTCGAGGTCGACCTCGACGAATGCGGCCCGATGGTCCTCGACGCGCTGATCAAGATCAAGTCCGAGACCGACTCGTCGCTCACCTTCCGCCGCTCGTGCCGCGAAGGGATTTGCGGTTCGTGCTCGATGAACATGGATGGCCGCAACGGCCTGGCCTGCACCACGGCGATCGAAGACATCAAGGGCGAGGTTCAGATCACCCCGCTGCCGCATATGGACGTGATCAAGGATCTGGTCCCCGATTTCACGCATTTCTATGCGCAATACAGCTCTATCAAGCCGTGGCTGCAAACCGTCAGCACCACGCCTTCGGGCAAGGAGCGCCTCCAGTCGCCGGCGCAGCGCGAGAAGCTCGACGGCCTCTATGAGTGCATCCTGTGCGCCTGCTGCTCTACGTCGTGCCCCAGCTATTGGTGGAACAGCGACAAGTTCCTGGGTCCGGCGATCCTGCTTCAGGCCTATCGCTGGCTCGCCGATTCGCGCGACGAGATGACCGGCGAGCGTTTGGACCAGCTTGAGGATCCGTTCCGCCTCTATCGCTGCCACACGATCATGAACTGCGCGAACGTCTGCCCCAAGGGGCTGAACCCGGCCAAGGCGATTGCCGAGATCAAGAAGATGGAAGCAGAGCGCACGCTTTGAGCGAACACGCCAAAGCGCATTTCATCTATCAGGACGATCCCGACCTTCCCGGCTGGAAGCGCTGGGAACTGAAAGACACCGCGCATCGGTTCAACGGCTATATGGGCGCGGTGCATGTGCGCCCTGAAGACAGCGTGGTCCGGGTGCGCATGGTGCCCGAAGTCCGCCATTCCAATCTGCGCGAGCACATGCATGGCGGCGCGTTGCTCGGCTTCATGGACATCGCATTGTTCGCAGCAGTGCGCGGCTTTGGCGTGCTGACGGCAGGGCCCGCCTCGACGATCGATCTCTCGGCGCAGTTCATCTCCGGCGCGGAACTCAGCGAGCCGTTGGAAGCACGCGTAGAATTGTTGCGTGAGACTGGACGGATGCTGTTCCTGCGCGGATTGATCGGTCAGTCGCACGGCAATGTCGCAAGCTTCTCGGGCACCGTGCGCAAGCCTTCGGCCAGATGACACGCGTTCTCGAGCGGTATCGAGAGTTGGTCGCAGCCGGCGAATTGCGTCCCGATGCCGAACAGGAAGCGGCCGCAATGCGGCTCAACATCCTGGCCTCGCACCTGGAAGCCGTGCCGAAAAAAGGCAGCATCCTGTGGCGCGCATTGGGCCGCGCACCCGAAGCGCCGCGCGGCGTTTATATGTGGGGCGGCGTGGGGCGCGGCAAATCCATGCTGATGGATCTGCTGTTCGAATGCGTCGATATCCGCCGCAAGCGCCGCGTCCATTTCCACGAATTCATGATCGAGGTGCATGCGCGCCTCAACGAAGAGCGCAAGAAGAACACAGCCGACCCCGTCATCGCGGTCGCCGAAGCGTTGGTCGAAGACATCCGCCTGCTCGCGTTTGACGAGATGGTGGTCAACAATCCCGCCGACGCGATGATCCTGTCGCGATTGTTCACCGAGATGATGGCGCACGGCCTGACCGTGGTGGCGACATCCAATCGCGTGCCCGGCGATCTCTACAAGGACGGGATCAACCGCCAGCTATTCCTGCCCTTCATCGCGCTGATCGAGGCGAAGATGGACGTGCTCGCGCTCAACGGCCCGGTCGATTACCGGCTCGATCGGCTGGGCAGCATGCAAACCTGGCTGGTCCCCAACGGGGCCGAGGCGACTGCGCAGCTTTCCGCCGCCTTCTTCCGCCTGACCGATTACCCGCCCGAAGACCGCGAACATGTCCCGGCCTGCGAACTGCCCGTGCAGGGCGGGCGCGAACTGCTCGTGCCCAAATGCCTGAAGGGCGTCGCAGTCTTCTCGTTCAAGCGGCTGTGCGGCGAAGCCCGCGGCGCTGCGGATTATCTCGCCATCGCGCGGCGCTTCCACACCGTGATCCTGGTCGGCATTCCCAAGCTTGGCCCGGAAAACCGCAATGAGGCGGCGCGCTTCGTGACTTTGATCGACGCGCTCTACGAGCATCGGGTCAAATTGCTCGCCGCAGCCGATGCCGAGCCCGAGCATCTCTATGAGGCCGGCGATGGGCGTTTCGAATTCGACCGCACCGTCAGCCGCCTGATGGAAATGCGCTCGGACGAATATCTGGCCGAGGGTCATGGCGAGCGCTAGGGTGCGTCAAATATAAAAAGGAGGGGATCGATGAAACTGCTCGTTCGCATCGTCACGCTGATGACAGCGCTGACTGGTTTCACCCTCCCCGCCGCTGCGCAAACCCTCGTCGCGGCAGACATGCGGCCTTCCACCAGCCTCGATGGCGCATGGCATTGGTCGATCGATCCCTATCGTGACGGCGTCGCCGGCTTTCATGGCGGACCTCCGAATGAGAGCACCAGGCGCTGGGCGGACGTCCGCCAGGCCGATGTGGCGGACGCAAACCCGGCCAAATGGTTCGAATTCGACATGCAGCAATCGCCGATCACGCACCTGCCCGGCAGCTGGATCGGCCATGCGCCGGAGATGCGGCTGTATCAGGGGCTGGTCTGGTATCAGCGCGGCTTCGCCTACGATCCGCCCGCTGCCGGCAAGCGCGTCTTCCTCCGCTTCGGCGCGGTGGATTATGCAGCGGAAATCTACCTCAACGGCAAGCATGTCGGCAACCATCGCGGCGGCTTCACGCCCTTTGCGTTCGACGTCACCGCACTGCTGCGCCCCGGCAAAAACCAGATCACCGTGGGCGTGGACAGCGTCCGCACCAATGCCGATGTGCCGCCGCCGGTCACCGATTGGGAGACTTATGGCGGGATCACGCGATCGGTGAATTTGATCGCAGTGCCCGAAACCTATGTCGACGATGCGTTCATCCGCCTGACTCCCGAAGGGCGCATCGCAGCGACCGTCCGCATTGCTGGCGGCGATCCTTCGGTGCCGCTCAAGATTCGCATTCCGGCGCTCGGCCTTACGCTCAACGGGCATAGCGATGGCCTCGGCAACTGGACCGGCAACATTGCCGCGCCCGTCGCGCTCAAGCGCTGGTCGCCTGATCATCCGACGCTTTACGATGTGCGGATCGAAGCGGGCGCGGACGTGCTGACCGATCGGATCGGCTTCCGCACCGTCGCGGTCGAAGGCACCAAAATCCTGCTCAACGGCAAGCCGATCTTCCTGCGCGGCATTTCGATGCACGAGGAAGAACTCGGCAAAGACCCCGTCCGCGCGATCACGCCGGCAGCCGCCCGCGCCTTGCTCACCGAGATCAAACAAGGCCTGAACGGCAATTTCGTCCGCCTCGCCCATTACCCGCACACCGAAGTGATGACGCGCATGGCCGATGAACTCGGCCTGCTCGTGTGGAGCGAAGTGCCGGTCTATTGGCGCGTCGATTGGGACAATCCCGATACGCTGCGGGACGCCCGCGCGATGCTTGCGGAGAATATCCGCCGCGACCGCAACCGCGCTTCGATCATGCTGTGGAGCGTCGCTAACGAAACGCCCATCGGCGACGCGCGCAACATTTTCCTGCGCGCATTGATCGCGGATGTCCGCGCGCTGGATAGCAGCCGTCTCGTCACCGCCGCCTTGCTCAGCAAGCGCGAGGGCAAGATCATGACGATAGACGATCCCCTGGTCGCCGATCTCGATGTGATGGCGATCAACACCTATAATGGCTGGTATTCGGACGATCCCTTGTCCGCATTGCCCAGCTTCGAGTGGCGCACACCCGCGCAAAAGCCGCTGATCTTCTCCGAATTCGGCGCAGATGCGATGGCAGGTTTCCACGATTCCGCTGCCCTTGCGCACAAATTCAGCGAGGAATTCCAGGCGGAATATTATCGCAAGACGCTGGCGATGGCCGAAAAAGTGCCGTTCCTTGCCGGGCTCAGCCCATGGATTCTCAAGGACTTCCGCTCCCCGCGCCGCCAGCATCCGGTCTACCAGCAGGGCTGGAACCGCAAGGGACTGATCTCCGAGACCGGCACGCGCAAAGCGGCATTCCATGTGCTGGCGGAGGAATATCGGAAGCGGGCGGCGCAGCCCTAACCCAGAATTGCCCCCGCCAGATCCTGCCCCCGCCCGGTCAGCCCATATAAAGCGACCGGCGGGTAGCGGTCCTCCAGCCGGCGCTTGACCAGATCGTGCCCGATCATCGTCTGCAGTGTTTGCGATAGCGCGCGTGGGGTCACCGGATTCAGCCGCGTCTGCAATTCGCCGAAACGTGTCCAATCGGGCAGCCCGGCCACCACCGAGAGCGACCAGCGCGGCAGATCGGTCGCCGTCAGCTTCAGTTGCTCGCGCTGCGCCGCGATCCGCTCGCACAAGGCGCCCACCGCCAGCCCCGCCTCGCTCAGCAGATATTCGGGGCGCAGCGGGTGGCCGTGGCCGGGATTGGGGATCACCCAGCCGGTTTCGCGCAGATAGGCCAAGCACCGCGTCAGGCTGTGGTGCGACAGCCCGAATGCCCGCGCGATCACCGCGAAGCGCGAACCCTCTTCACGGCTTAGCCACGCCATCACCGGCACCGCCCAGCGATTGCCGCCGAGCGCGCGCAGGATTTCGGGCGGAATAGGCGGCGTTGAAACCAAAGTTGACAGCGGCTCCGTAATGATATCGACTATACAAACGGAACCATATAGTTGGAGAAGCATGATGGCAACCGCCGAACCCCAGACGCTCGCGAACGGGATCACTTATGATGGCGGGCTTACCTGCGCGATCAGCGTGACGAGCCTCGATGCGGCGATCCCCTGGTATGAAGAGCTGTTCGGTATGACCTTGCTCTACCGGATGGACGAAATGGCGTGGTGCGAACTGATCAGCCCGGTCGCGCGCGTCAATGTTGGGCTCAGCCAGGTCGAGAGCGTGCCCCAGGGCGGCGGCGCGACTCTGACGTTTGGCGTGGTCGATCTCGACGCAGCCAAGGCAGCACTTGATGCAAAAGGAATCCGCCAGGACGGACCGATCATCGACGTACCGGGCATGGTCCGCCTTCTCACTTTCTACGATCCCGACGGCAATGCGTTGATGTTCTATCAGGATCTGTCGGGTGCCTGATCGCTTCGCCTTGCTCCTCGCGCTGACGCCACTCCCCGCATTCGCACAGCAGGCCCCGGTCACCATCCACGACGCATCCTGGCTAGCCGGGCGCTGGGTGGGCGAGGGGCTGGGCCGGCAGATCGAGGAGAATTGGTCGCCGGTGCAAGGCGGCCAGATGGTCGGGCATTTCGCATTGTTCAACGATAAGGCGCCGGTCTTTTACGAGATCATGCTGATGGATGTGCAGCCCACCGGCATCCGCCTGCGCGTGAAGCATTTCAACCCGGACTTCACTGCATGGGAAGACAAAGCCGGCTGGCATTCTTTCGAGCCTGTATCGGCGGAAAAGGAAAGCCTGCGCTTCAAGGGGCTGTGGCTACGCCGCGAAGGCGAGGAGCTGCTCGTCACGATCCGGCTGAAAGATAAAGCGGGCGTTGCCGAGGACCATCTGTTGCGCTTGCGGAAAGCATCCTAAACCCCCCTTATTGCACTTGCGAACTAGTCGCAAAGATAATGAGCTTCTGAGGTTGCGGGCCGCGCCCAATCGGCCTAAGCCGCCCGCGAAATTCGCGGCGGATAGGTCCGCGCGCGTGCCTGAGCACAGCCAAGGGAGATTCAATTGGCCCGCAAGAAGATCGCACTCATCGGCGCCGGCAACATTGGCGGCACGCTTGCCCATCTCGCAGCGCTGAAAGGCCTTGGTGACATCGTCCTGTTCGACGTTGTCGAAGGCGTTCCGCAGGGCAAGGCGCTCGATCTGAGCCAGTGCTCGCCGGTCGAGGGCTTCGACGCCAAGATCACCGGCACCAACGATTATGCCGATATCGCAGGCGCCGATGTGATCATCGTCACCGCGGGTGTCGCGCGTAAGCCCGGCATGAGCCGCGACGATCTGCTCGGCATCAACCTCAAGGTGATGAAGGCAGTGGGCGAAGGCATCGCCGCCAACGCGCCTGGCGCATTCGTGATCTGCATCACCAATCCGCTCGACGCGATGGTCTGGGCGCTGCGCGAATTCTCAGGTCTGCCGCACCACATGGTTGTCGGCATGGCGGGTGTGCTCGATTCGAGCCGCTTCAGCCACTTCCTCGCCGAAGAGTTCAAGGTTTCGGTCAAGGACGTCACCAGCTTCGTGCTCGGCGGCCATGGCGACACGATGGTCCCGGTCATCCAGTATTCGACGGTCTCGGGCATCCCGGTTCCCGACCTCATCGAGATGGGCTTTTCGACCCAGGAGCGCATCGACGCGATCGTCGCACGCACCCGTTCGGGCGGCGGTGAGATCGTTGCTCTGCTCAAGACCGGCTCGGCATATTATGCGCCCGCCACCAGCGGCATCGCGATGGCTGAAGCCTATCTCTACGACCAGAAGCGCCTGCTCCCGGCCGCCGTTCACCTGACCGGCCAATATGGCGTGGACGATCTGTACGTCGGCGTGCCGGTGATCATCGGCGCAGGCGGCGTCGAAAAGGTCATCGAGATCAAGCTCGACGACGAAGCCAAGGGCAACCTTGCTGTCTCGGTCGACGCGGTCAAGGAACTGCTGGTGGCGTGTAAGGCGATCGACGGCAGCCTGGCGTGATGCTGCTCGCGCTCCTTGCCGCTGCGTCCGCGCAGGCGCCGTATCCGCTCGTTGCCGTGCTCAACGAAGCGCGCGCAACTTGCTCGGTCAAGGCGCCGCTGGCGGACTATCGGCGCAATCTGGCGGCGAAGGGCTGGAAGCCGGCGACGCCGGCAGCGGGCAGCTGGCTGGCCGACTGGATCAAGCGCAACCACGCCAATGACAGCGCGACCAACAAGGTGACCGACGCGACGTTCACGCGCATGGTCGCAGGCCGCACCTTGTTCGCCTATATTTCCGAAATCGAGCAGGCGAGCGACGACGGGCCGTTCCATGGCCTGTCGTGCGAGATTTACGATTTCGCCGCACAGGATGGCGTGACCACGGCCGCCGTGCTCGCCTGGGCCAAGGCCAAGCCGCTGCCTTCGCCGTTCGATGATAGCGACGGCATCGTGCTGCAGCGCTGGGTGCCCGGCCTCAGCCCCGCTGCCGAGAACGCCGGCGTGCATTTCCTGCCGCCCAGCGATCCTGCCAAGAAGCGCAAGCAGGGCCTGAACTACAGTGCGAATTTCACCTTGCCGGTGAGCAAGTAACGCGGGGCGGGACCCCGGCCATATAACAGCCGTCGACATCGCGAAGCGGGCGGCGCTGCGGAGAAAGATCGAATGTCTATCCTCATCGACAAGAACACCAAGGTCCTGACGCAAGGCATGACCGGCGAAACCGGCAGCTTCCATACCCAGGCCGCGCTGGCATACGGCACGCAGATGGTCGGCGGCGTGACCCCCGGCAAGGGCGGCACCACGCACCTCGATCTGCCAGTGTTCGACACGGTTGCAGAAGCCAAGTCCAAGACCGGCGCCGATGCATCGGTGATCTACGTGCCGCCCCCCTTCGCTGCCGATTCGATCCTCGAGGCCATCGACGCCGAAATCCCGCTGATCGTCTGCATCACCGAAGGCATCCCGGTGCTCGACATGGTCAAGGTCAAGCGCGCGCTCTCGGGCTCCAAGTCGCGGCTCATTGGCCCCAACTGCCCCGGCGTGCTCACCCCCGGCGAGTGCAAGATCGGCATCATGCCCGGCAGCATCTTCTCCAAGGGTAGCGTCGGCGTCGTCTCGCGTTCGGGCACGCTGACCTATGAGGCCGTGTTCCAGACCACGAACGCGGGCCTCGGCCAGACCACCGCGGTCGGCATCGGCGGCGATCCGGTCAACGGCACCAACTTCATCGACGTGCTGGAGCTGTTCCTGGCCGACGAAGCCACCAAGTCGATCATCATGATTGGTGAAATCGGCGGCGACGCAGAAGAGCAGGCGGCGCAGTTCCTGATCGACGAGGCCAAGCGTGGCCGCAAAAAGCCGATGGCCGGCTTCATCGCAGGCCGCACGGCGCCTCCGGGCCGCCGCATGGGCCATGCCGGCGCGATCGTATCGGGCGGCAAGGGCGATGCGGAGAGCAAGATCGCAGCGATGGAAGCCGCCGGCATCCGCGTTTCGCTCAGCCCTTCGCTGCTTGGTGAGACGCTACTGGAAGTCCTCAAGGGCTGACGCCGAGGATAAATGGTTAACGCGCACAGTGTATCGCGCGCGTTCGACTAACGAATTGGATGTGACGATGGGCTATGAGGGCCTCGACTTCGACGACATCGCAGGCGGCGTAAGCCCTGCCTTCGTCGAGACCATGTACAAGAAGTACAAGGCCGATCCGGCTGCGATCGAGCCGGGCTGGCGTGCCTGGTTCGAAGGGCTTGAGGGCAGTGCCCAGGGCCCAAGCTGGAAGCAGGCCAATTGGCCACTATCGGAAACCGATGCCCTCACCGCCGCGCTCGATCCCACCCAGATGGAGCCTGCGCCCAAGCCCGCAAAGGGCGGCGCTGCTGCGCCTGCGCCCAGGGCCGCCCCGTCCGAATCGGAGATCGCCAAGGCGGCGGGCGATTCGATCCGCGCGATGCTGCTCATCCGCACCTATCGCGTGCGCGGGCATTTCGCTGCCAATCTCGATCCGCTCGGCCTCACCCGCGAGGATATCCCGGCCGATCTGCGCACCGAATATCACGGCTTCACCGACGATCAGCTCGATACGCCGATCTATCTCGGCGGCGTGCTCGGCATGCAATGGGGCAGCGTCCGTGAAATCGTCGGCATTTTGCGCGCAAATTACTGCGGCAATGTCGGCCTTGAATATATGCACATCGCCGATGTCGAGGAGCGCCGCTTCCTCCAGGAGCGCATGGAGGGCAAGGACAAGGAAATCCAGTTCTCGCCCGAGGGCAAGAAGGCGATCCTCTCCAAGGTGATTGAAGCCGAGCAGTGGGAGCGTTTCTGCGGCAAGAAATATGTCGGCACCAAGCGCTTCGGCCTGGATGGCGGCGAGTCGATGATCCCCGCCATGGAAGCGATCATCAAATATGGCGGCGCCACTGGCGTTCGCGAGATCGTTTACGGCATGGCCCATCGCGGCCGGCTGAACATGCTCGCCAACGTGATGTCGAAGCCGTTCCGCGTGATCTTCCACGAATTCGGCGGCGGCTCGTCCAATCCCGATGACGTCGCAGGCTCGGGCGATGTGAAATACCATCTCGGCACCAGCACCGATCGTGAGTTTGACGGCGTCAACGTCCATATGTCGCTGGTCGCCAATCCCTCGCATCTCGAGGCCGCCGATCCCGTCGTGCTCGGCAAGGTGCGCGCGTTGCAAACGATGCGTAGCGATCTGGCGGATCACACCCAGGTTCTGCCGGTGCTGATCCATGGCGACGCGGCGTTTGCGGGCCAGGGTATCGTCTGGGAATGCCTCGGCTTCTCGGGCATCCGCGGCTACAATACCGGCGGCTGCATCCACTTCGTCATCAACAACCAGATTGGCTTCACCACCAGCCCGCAATTCGCGCGTTCGTCGCCTTATCCAAGCGACGTGGCGAAGGGCGTGATGGCGCCGATCCTCCATGTGAACGGCGACGATCCCGAAGCCGTCACTTTCGCCTGCAAGGTCGCGATCGAATATCGCCAGACCTTCAAGCGCGACATCGTCATCGACATGTGGTGCTATCGCCGCTTCGGCCATAACGAAGGCGACGAGCCGAGCTTCACCCAGCCTTTGATGTACGCCAAGATCAAGAACCATCCGGGCGTCAGCGAAGTCTATGCGAAGCGGCTGGTTGAGCAGGGCGTGATCGACGATGGATTCACCGGCCAGAAGGTCCAGCAATTCACCGATCTGCTCGAAGGCGAGTTCGAAGCCGGCAAATCCTATCTGGCGAACAAGGCGGACTGGTTCGCCGGTCGCTGGTCGGGCCTTGGCGCGCCGGGCGATTCCGAAAGCGCACGGCGTAGCGTCGATACCGGCATCGAGAAGAAGCTTTTCGACAGCCTTGGCCGCACGCTGACGGAAGTTCCTGCTGATCTCCAGATCCACAAGACGCTCGGCCGCGTGCTCGATGCCAAGCGTGCGATGTTCAAGTCCGGCGAGAATTTCGATTGGGCAACCGGAGAGGCTTTGGCCTTCGGCGCGCTCTTGTCGGAAGGCTATGGTGTGCGTCTGTCGGGCCAGGATTCGGGTCGCGGCACGTTCAGCCAGCGCCACGCCGTCTGGGTCGATCAGAACACCGAAGCCAAATATGTGCCGCTCTCGACGATCCCGCACGGAACGTTCGAAGTGCTCGACAGCCCGCTCTCCGAATATGGCGTGCTTGGTTTCGAATATGGATATGCCGGTGCCGATCCCAAGACGCTGGTTCTCTGGGAAGCGCAGTTCGGCGATTTCGCCAATGGCGCGCAGATCATGATCGATCAATTCATCGCGTCCGGCGAAGCCAAGTGGCTGCGTGCCAACGGCCTCGTGATGCTGCTGCCGCACGGGTATGAAGGTCAGGGGCCCGAGCATAGCTCGGCTCGCCCCGAGCGCTTCCTCCAGCTGTGCGCGCAGGATAATATGCAGGTCGTCAACATCACGACGCCCGCCAATTACTTCCACCTGCTGCGCCGCCAGATGCGCCGCAATTTCCGCAAACCGCTCGTTCAGATGACGCCCAAGTCGCTGCTTCGCCACAAGATGGCAGTCAGCACCGCAGCCGAGTTCCAGGGCGACAGCCAGTTCCGCCGCATCCTTTCCGATCCGTCAGCACCCGCCGACAAGGATGTGAAGCGCGTCGTGCTCTGCTCGGGCAAGGTCGCCTATGACCTGATCGAGGCACGCGATGCCGCCGGCGACAAGAACACCGCGATCATCCGCATCGAGCAGCTGTATCCCTTCCCGGGTGATCCGCTGACTTTGCGCCTCTCGCGCATGTCCAACCTCGAAGAAGTGGTCTGGGCACAGGAAGAGCCGAGGAACAATGGCTATTGGTCGTTCGTCGAACCGTTCGTCGAGCAGTCGATGGTGGATGCCAAGATCAAGCCGCAGCGCCCGCGTTATGCCGGCCGCACCGCCGCTGCATCGCCCGCAACGGGCCTGATGAAGCGCCACCAGATGGAACAGGCCGCGCTCGTCGCAGACGCGCTCGGCCATAATGTCCGCGAAGAAATTCGCCGGACCCGCAAGAACTAAGCCCTCCCCCAGGGAACGAGGAAAGAAAATGGCAGACGTAACCGTCCCAGTTCTGGGTGAATCGATCACCGAAGCAACGCTTGGCGAGTGGCTCAAGCAGCCGGGTGAGGCCGTGAAGATCGATGAGCCGATCGCAAGCCTCGAGACCGACAAGGTCTCGGTCGAAGTCCCCTCGCCGGTAAACGGCGTGATGGGCGATCATCTGGTCAAGGTCGGCGACACCGTCTCGGTCGGCGCCGTGATCGCGACCGTCGGCGAAGGCAGCGCTGCCGCAGCGCCCGCATCGGCACCTGCCGCACCTGCCCCTGCCGCTGACGGAACGCAGAGCGGTGCTGGCGAGCAGGTCCGCGAAGTTGGGGCCGCTGCGCTTTCGCCGTCGGTGCGCCGCGCGGTTCTCGAGCATGGCGTCGATCCCGCGACTGTGCAGGGCACCGGCAAGGATGGCCGCCTGACCAAGGAAGACGTGGTCACCGCCGCCAGCTCCAAGCCCGCAACGCCTGCCGCCGCGCCTGCCCCGGCAGCAACGCCCGCACCCGCGGCTGCACCCGGCGATCGCAAGGAAGAGCGCGTCCGCATGACGCGCCTGCGCCAGACCATCGCCAAGCGCCTCAAGGACGCACAGAACACCGCCGCGCTCCTCACCACCTTCAACGATGTCGACATGACTGCGGTCATGGAAGCGCGTGCGAAGTATAAGGATCTCTTCGAGAAGAAGCACGGCGTTCGCCTCGGCTTCATGGGCTTCTTCGTGAAGGCCGCCGTGATGGCGCTCAAGGACATCCCGAGCGTCAACGCATCGATCGAAGGCGATGAAATCGTCTATCACGATTATGCCGATATCTCGGTCGCGGTCTCCGCGCCGGGCGGCCTGGTCGTCCCGGTCATCCGCGACGCGCAGGACCTGACCGTCGCGGGCATCGAAAAGACCATCGGCGACTTCGGCAAGCGCGCCAAGGACGGCACGCTCAAGATGGAAGAGATGAAGGGCGGCACCTTCACCATCTCCAACGGCGGCGTGTTCGGCTCGCTGATGTCGACCCCGATCATCAACCCGCCGCAGTCGGCCGTGCTCGGCCTCCACCGGATCGAGGACCGCGCGGTGGTACGCGACGGCCAGATCGTCATCCGCCCGATGATGTATCTCGCACTCAGCTATGATCACCGCCTGATCGACGGCCGTGAAGCCGTCACGTTCCTCGTCGCGCTCAAGAACGCGATCGAGGATCCGACCCGACTGCTGATCGATCTGTAATAACTACTTGTTCTCCTGCGAAAGCAGGAGCCCAGGATTACTGAAGGACACCGTTTGCGACCCTAGGCTCCTGCTTTCGCAGGAGAACGAGACGGAGAAGGCATACGAAATCCGGTTGCGTCTACATCATGGCGAGCAAGCGTAACGGCACGACATACACCGGCGTTACGAGCGACTTGCCCGGTCGGATATACCAGCACCGAAACGGGCTGATCGAAGGCTTCACCAAGGAACATGGCTGCAAGCTCCTAGTCTGGTACGAGGCATATGAAGATTTGGACGCAGCCCGCCTTCGCGAGCTGCAGATGAAAAAATGGAAGCGGGCTTGGAAGATCGAGCTAATCGAACGAGAGAACCCGCAATGGAAGGATTTGTGGGATAGCTTGTTCTGATACTCCTACTCCTGCGAAAGCAGGAGCCCAGAGTTCCAAGCGACGTCCTATATAACCCTGGGCTCCTGCTTTCGCAGGAGAACAACGGAGCTGAAGATGGCAGACCAATACGACTTCGACGTCCTCGTGATCGGTGCTGGCCCCGGTGGCTATGTCGCCGCGATCCGCGCGGCACAGCTGGGGCTCAAGACCGCCTGCGCCGAATCGCGCGAGACGCTGGGCGGCACCTGCCTCAACGTCGGCTGCATTCCGTCCAAGGCTTTGCTCCACGCCTCCGAGCTCTATGAGGAGGCCGCCAGCGGCAAGCTCGCCAAGCTTGGCGTCAAGACCGGCGAAGTCAGCCTCGATCTCGAAGCCATGCACGCCCAGCGCATCGATGCGATCAAGGGGCTCACCGGGGGCATCGAATTCCTGTTCAAGAAGAACAAGGTCGAATGGCTCAAGGGCCGCGCCGCGTTCACTGGCAAGGACAGCGTAAAAGTCGGCGACCGCGAAGTCCGCGCGAAGAACATCGTCATCGCCACCGGCTCGTCGGTCACCCCGCTGCCCGGCGTCGAAGTCGATAACGACAAGCAGATCATCGTCGATTCCACCGGCGGCCTCGAACTCGCCAAGGTCCCCGAGCATATGGTCGTGATCGGCGGCGGCGTGATCGGGCTCGAGCTTGGCTCGGTGTGGCGCCGCGTCGGCTCCAAGGTCACCGTGGTCGAATTCCTCGATCAGCTCCTCCCCGGCATGGACGGCGAAATCCGCAAGGAAGCCGGCCGTCTGTTCAAGAAGCAGGGCATGGAATTGAAGCTCGGCACCAAGGTGACCGGCGCTACGGTCAAGGGCAAGAAAGCCATCCTCACGCTCGAACCCGCCAAGGGAGGTGCTGCCGAAACGCTCGAAGCCGATTGCGTGCTCGTCTCGATCGGCCGCCGCCCCAACACCGACGGCCTGAACCTCGAAGCCGCCGGTCTCAGCACCAATCAGCGCGGCCAGATCGAGATCGACCATAGCTTCAAGACCGCCACGCCGGGCGTGTGGGCGATCGGCGATGTCGTCCCCGGCCCGATGCTGGCGCACAAGGCTGAGGACGAAGGCATCGCGGTCGCCGAGAATATCGCCGGCCAGACGGGCATCGTGAACCACGATATCATCCCGAGCGTCGTCTACACCTGGCCCGAAATCGCGGGTGTCGGCCTGACCGAAGAACAGGCCAAAGAGCGCGGCGAGATCAAGGTCGGCAAGTTCCCGATGGCGGGCAACAGCCGCGCCAAGACCAATCATGAGCCCGATGGCTGGGTGAAGGTGATCGCCGACGCCAAGACCGATCGCGTCCTTGGCGCATGGATGGTCGCAGTCCCCGCAGGCACGATGATCGCTCAGGTGGCGCAGGCGATGGAATTCGGCGCTACGTCCGAAGACATCGCTTACACCTGTCACGCGCATCCAACCCACAGCGAGGCTATCAAGGAAGCATCCATGGCCGTCCTGGGCAAACCGATCCACGTATGAGGTTCATCGGCGCGGCCCTGCTAACGCTAGCCGCGCCCCTTCCCGCGCACGCGCAGGACGCGACCATCGCGGTCGCCGCCAATGATCCCGAAATGCGCGCCGCGATTGCCGAGGCAAAGCGCGGCCTGCCCGTATTCTTCGGCCACGCCACCTCGCCCGGCCCCGGTGAGACGCGCTTTATCGTGAAGTACGACATCATCCCCGAGGACAATGCCGAGTTCGTCTGGGCCGAAATAATCTCGCACCGCGGCGACGTCAGCATCGCCAAATTGCTCAACGCTCCCGCCGATCGCCGGCTCAAGCTCGGCGACCAGGTCACGATCCGCGACGCGCAACTGATCGACTGGGCTTATTTCCGCGACGGTGAAATGCAGGGCGGCGCAACGATGCGCGTGCTGATTTCGCGCATGGAGCCCGCCGAAGCAGCAGAGATGCTGAAACGGTTTGGCTGGTAGGGCCATCTTGCCACACTCCCCTTAGCGTGTTAGTTTAGCAACACACGTAAAAGGGATATTCCATGCGCATTCTCGCTCTCGCCCTCCTCGCCGGCACCACGCTCGCCACCACGCTCGCCACCATTGCTCCCGCTTATGCGCAAGACCCTACGCGCATGGAGACGGTGATCCGCGCCGACGCCGATAGCGGCGAATTCATGGGTGCGGTGCTCGTCGCGAAGGACGGCAAGACGCTGCTCGACAAGGGCTATGGCTCGGCCAATCTCGAATGGAAGATCGCCAATGACGGCGACACGAAGTTCCGCCTCGGCTCGATCACCAAGCAGTTCACCGCCGTCTCGATCCTGTTGCTGGCCGAGCAGGGCAAGGTCAGCCTCGATGCCCCGATCAAGACCTATATCGCCGATGCCCCGGCGACGTGGGACAAGATCACCGTCCGTCATCTGCTCCACCACATGTCGGGCATCGCGAATTTCACCGGCTTCGACGATTACGCCAAGCAGAAGACCCTGCCCGCCACCACCGCCAGCCTGACCGCGCGCTTCCGCGACAAGCCGCTCGATTTTCAGCCGGGCGAGAAGTGGAATTACTCCAATTCCGGCTACGTCCTGCTCACCATGATCATCGAAAAGGCGAGCGGCGTATCCTATGCCGCGTTCGTAACCGACAATATCTTCAGGCCGCTCGGCATGGCGGATAGTGGCCATGACAGCCATGCCGAAGTGATCGCGCGCCGCGCATCGGGCTATACCCAAGCAAAGGGCGTATTTTCGAACGCCGATTATATCGACATGTCTATCCCGCAGGGCGCGGGCGCGCTGTATTCGACCACGCACGATCTGCTGAAGTGGCAGACCGGGCTGTTCGGTGGCAAAATGCTCAAGCCGGAATCGCTCAAGGCATTCCTCACGCCATCACTGCGCGATTACGCGCTCGGCATCACCGTAACCACGGACGCTGGCAAAACGACGATCTCGCATGGCGGTGGGATCGAAGGGTTCAACACCTGGCTCGGCTATGATCCCGATGCCAAGATCACCGTGGTGGTGCTCGCCAATCTCAATAGCGGTGCGCCGGATCGGCTGGGCAAATCGCTGATGACGCTCGCGCGCGGCGGCACCGTGACCCTGAGCGCCGAGCGGCAGGCGATCACGCTCCCCGCAGCTGCGCTCAAGCAATATGAAGGCACCTACGAAGTCTCGCCGACCTTCGGCTTCACCATCCGCTCGGACGGCGCCAAGCTGATCGCACAGGCTACCAAACAGCCCGAACTCGACCTGTTCGCCGAGAAGCCCGATCATTTCTTCTTCAAGGTTGTCGACGCCCAGATCGTCTTCGTCCGCGATGCCGCGGGCAAGATCATTGGCGCGGAGATGCAGCAGAACGGCCGCAAGACCAAAGCGACCCGCAAATAATCAGACGGCAGGCGCTCTGATCCGTCGGAGCGCCACCGCAATCACCGCCGCGGCCACCGGCGCCGCCCACAAGGCATCCCAGCCCCAGCGGAACTGGCTCGCCGCGCCCAGCACTGCGCCCGCAACAAAGCCGAGCCACAAAGCCAGATACGGCACCCATCCCCAGCGGTCGGCGTCACCCATCAGCGCGTTTGCGGCTTTCTGCCCCATTCGCACCAATGCGCCGCTGAGATAGGTCACGCCAAAGCCACGCTCGCCATCGCGATTGAACACGCCATTTTCGCAGCCCATCGCCATGGCCAGGAAGATCAATACGATCGGGCCGGGTTGCAACATCGCCATCGCCGCCGCCGCCGCGAGCAAGCCGGTGACCACCACCATGATCGATTCGCCCGCCCGCTCGCGGCGCGCACGGGCGATCACGCTGCTTACGATCACGCCGCTGACAAAGCTCATCACCAGCCCCAGCGCCATCGCCGCATCGCTCAATCCGCGACCGCCCAGCCCCACGCCGAGCCGGGTAGAATTGCCGCTCATGAAGCTGGCGAAGAACCCTCCAATGCTGGTGAATGCCAGCGCATCGACGAACCCTGCCAGGGCGGCGAGACACATTGCGACGACGATGAGCGGTTGGGGGGTGCGGTCCATGCTCCTCTCTAGCGTTTGACGCGCCCGCGCCAAACAGGGAAAAGCCGATTCATGGACCCAATCGCCGCCGCCGCACGCCTGGGGCCGATCCTGCCCTGGCTCGATCTGTTCGGCATTGCCTTGTTCGCGATGACCGGGGCGCTTGCCGCTGCGCGTCGCGAACTAACCTTTATCACCCTCGCATTCTTCGCGCTGATGACTGGCGTGGGGGGCGGCACGATCCGCGATCTGCTGATCGGCGCGCCGGTATTCTGGGTCCACGCGCCCAGCGTCGCTGCCTTGTGCCTGTCGATGGCGGTGCTCATCTGGTTCACGCCGCATCGCTGGTGGACCGCCAGCGTGTTCGACTGGCTCGATGCTGCCGGCCTCGCCGCGTATGCTGCGTTCGGCGCGGCCAAGGCGCTGAGCTATGGCATCCCGCCCGTCCCCGCCGCCGTGATGGGTGTGCTCACCGCGTGCGCGGGCGGCATGATCCGCGATGTGTTTGCCGGCGAGCCCTCAATCCTGCTCCAGCCCGAGCTTTACGTCACCGCCGCTGCGGTCACCGCCGCGTTGCAGGTCGGGCTGTCGCTAGCGGGTTTGCCACCTTTTGCTGCCGGGCTGATCGCTGCACTCGCGGGCTTTGCATTGCGTGGCGCGGCAATCCACTGGAAGATAGCGATGCCGCATTATCACAGGCGAAGTTGACTTGATTGATCGTTCAACTAAGCTCCCCTTATGTTGATCGCACTCAGCCTCGCGCTCACCGCGCAGGATATCGTGACGGAGCCCAATGGCTCGCGCACTCTTGTGGCCGAAGCGCTTGTTCCCGCGCCCCTCGAAAAGCTCTGGGATACCGTTACCACCGCAGAGGGCTGGAAAAGCTGGGCCGTGCCGATGGCGTGGGTTTCGCCGACCGACCCGGATCTGCTCGAAACCGCGTACGATCCTGCCGCCCGGCCGGGTGCGGCAAGCAACATCCAGCAGCGCTTCATCGCCACGCTGCCGCGCCGCATGCTCGTGTTCCGCACGATCAAGACCCCCGCCGGCTTCCCGCATGCCCAGGCCTATATGCGCGTCACCAACTTCCTCGAACTTGAAGCGCAACCGGGCGGCACCCGCGTCCGCCTGAGCAGCACCGGCTACCCCGCCGGGGCCGAGGGCGATGCGCTGCTCGGCTTTTTCGGCAAGGGCAACCGCATTACGCTCGACAAGCTCGTCGCGCGCTTCGGGCTTGAGCCGCTCGCTTTTCTGGCCGGCCATTGCTGGCAGGGCACACTCCCCAACGGTGACGCCAACAAGCATTGCTTCACCCGCGAAGCGAACGGCGTGCAAGACCGCCATGAAGTCTATCGCGGGGGTAAGATCGTGTACTCCGGCGAGACGCTTTATGCGTGGGACGCCCCCGCGATCCGCTTCACCTATTCGAGTGGCGGCAAAGCGATCGGCAAGGGCACCGTCAAGGCGATCGAAGGCGGGCTCGATTTCGGCAGCACAGAATATGCCACCGGCGACAAGAAGGTCACCGTCGCCACCCGCTGGATGCCCGTCGGCGACAAAGCCTATGACGCAATCGATTCAGCACCCGGTGCGCCGCGCTTCGATCACACCGTGCGCTATACCCGCGTAGATTAAGCCTCGAGCAGCCACGCGATTGCGGACTCCCGATCCGCGAACACCGCAATGTCGCTACGTGCCTCGCGCAAGCGGCTGACCTGCAATTTGGCAATCGCCGTGCCCACCACATAGGCAACCTTGCGCGCCCATAATTCGCGAACCTCGGGATTGGCCCAGCTCTGCTGCATCAGGTCGACCGTCGCGAGCGGCACCACGGGCACGTCGGTCGCATCGTACAACGTCACGTGCTGGCCCACATGCTTGCCCAGCGAGCGCACCGCGGCGCGCACTTCCTCGCCGATCCACGCCGCATGTTCGGGGGTCAGCATGCCGACGAGCTTGACCTCCACCAGCTTGCGGCTGGCATCCACGCTCACATGATGAGAGGGTGTCTGCATGCGCCCGGTCTAACGCACTATCCCTGCCAAATTGTTTCGGGAATCACTCGCGTACGACGCCGACTTGACTGAAGTTTTTCGGCTCGACCGGCGGCACGCTGGGATCGTTGAGCTCGCATTGCCAGAAGCCGACATCGATCCACTGCCCGTGCTTGAACCCCGCCTCGCGATAGACCCCCGCGCGGCGAAACCCCACCGCTTCGTGCAGCTTGATCGAGCGATCGTTGGGCAAGGCAATCGCGCCAAAAGCATGGACGAAGCCCTGCGCCCGCAGCGTATTCACTAGCGACTTGTAAAGCAGCCGCCCCACGCCCGATCCGCTCGATGCGTCAGTCAGATAGATCGAAGTCTCGCAGACATAGCGATAGGCCGGCCGGTCGCGGAACTTGGTGGCATAGGCATAGCCGATCACGCCCCCCGTCTCGTCGCCATTGGTAGCCACGATCCACGGATACAGCCCGTCGCTCGCCGCCATCCGCGTCCGCATCGCGCGGGCGTCCGGCGGATCGGTTTCGAACGATACAGTGCCGGTCAGCACATGCGGCGCATAGATTGCCGCAATTGCGTTCGCGTCTTCGGGCGTAGCTGCGCGGATCGCGATCATCCTGCGAAACGCGCCAGCAGGAGTTCGAACAGGCTGCGATCCTCGGCCTTCGCCGCAACCGGACCAAGCCCTGCGCATTCCAGGCACCGCGCCTGCACCGACCCGGCCTTGGCCAGCCGCCGCGCATCGCCCAATGCCTGCGTCACCAAGGCACGCTGCTGGCTCGCGATCCGCGCGAACGCATCCTCGCCGCCGGGCGCATCGGCCCAGTCATCGCCCTTGTTGCTGTCGTCGCGCAGGATATCGCCAAAGAACTTCATCCAGCCCGAGCTTTCCTTCTCGAGATAGACGGCGTGCACCTTGGCGGGATCGAGCTTGGCGCGCCGCGCGGCCTCTTCAATCGCGGCCGGCAATCCACCGAAGCGATCGACCAGCCCCAGCTGATGCGCAACGCCGCCGATCCACACGCGGCCCTGCCCGATCTCGTCGACCTTTTGCGGGGTCATCTTTCGCGCGGCCGCGACCAGTCCGATAAAGCGGTTATAGCCCTGCTCGATCGCCGATTGCAGGATGCGATCGGTCACGGCGTTGGTTCCGCTCATCACATTGGGCTGGCCCGAAAGCGGCGTGGTCTGCACGCCGTCGGTGGTGACCCCAATCTTGGCGAGGCTGTTTTCAAAGGTCGGCAGCACGCCGAAAATGCCGATCGATCCGGTGATCGTATCGGGCGCGGCAAAGATCGTGTCGCCCGCAGTCGCCACCCAATAGCCGCCGCTCGCCGCCAGGCTGCCCATCGAGACCACCACCGGCAGCCCCTGCGTCTTGGCCTGCAGCACTGCCTGACGGATCTGCTCGGATGCCAAAGCCGAACCGCCCGGCGAATCCACGCGGACCACCAGAGCCTTCAAATTCTTGGTCGCCAGACCTTTCAGCAAAAGCGACGAAACCGTATCGCCGCCCGCCGTGCCCGGCCCGGCCTTGCCATCGACGATCTCGCCCGCAACCGTGATCACGCCGATCGCATCGCCCCTCGTCGATGCCGGATTCGCCGCCACGAAATCGGCGAGCTTGATCGCGTTGAAATTGCCCGCGGGCTTGCCGCTGGGAGCACCGGTAATCTCCGCCACCCGCTTGCCGAACGCCAGCCGGTCGCCCAATTTGTCGACGAGCCCCGCCGCCAGATTGGCCTGCGAGATATCGCCCTTCGCCGCCAGCACCGCTTCGTCGGGCTTGGCGAGGAAATCGGCGAGCTTTGCCTTGGGTCGCGCCTTGGCAATCCCCGCCTGCCACTGGCTAAAGATCGAGCCGTACAAAGCCTCGTTGGCCGCGCGCGCCTCGGGCGACATGCCGGTCAGCATATAGGGCTCAACCGCCGACTTGAACTTGCCGACCTTATAGACGTGCGCGTTGACGCCCAATTTATCGAGCAGGCCCTTATAATAAAGCTGCGTGCCGCCCGGCCCCGCAAACAAGGTGCCGCCCATCGGATGCACCCAGATCTCGCTGGCATTGGCCGCGATCGCATAGCTGTCGTCGCTATAGCCGGTGGCATAAGCCAGCACCGGCTTGTTCGCGGCGCGCACCTTGCCCACCGCTTCGGCGACTTCGCTCACCGCAGCAGGATAGCCGCCCATGAAGCGATCCATATCGAGCACCACGGCCTTGACCCGATCGTCGGTCCGCGCAGCATCCAGCGCGCGCAGCACATCGCGCAGGCGCAATTCCTTCGTCGCCGCGCCAGCGCCGCTGATCCCGGCAAAGGGATCGGGATCGCTCGGCTGCTCGGTCAGCACGCCATTGAACGCCACCACCAGAGCCCCCTCGCGAATACTCGCGGCATTGGGCTTGTGCGACAAAGCCGCAAACAGCCCGGTGAAGAACAGCAGCATGAAGACCAGGACAAGAAAGTCCTTGATCCCGACCAGGATTTTCCAGGCGCCTTTGACCAGCTTCACATGCGTCTCCTTGGGCCAGGCCTTGCGCGCGGCACGCTCCCTCATAGCGGGCGGCGCTCTGTTCCGGCAATACAGTCGCTAGCGGCCATTTCCCTTTCCGGGCGGAACCCTCTAACTCCCGCCAGCCATGTCCGCCCCGATCCCTTCCACGCTTGCAACCGGCCCCGCGCCCGCGACGCTCAAAGACGAGTTTCGCGCGCTCGCCTGGCTGGCGGGGCCGCTGGTTGGCGCGAACCTGCTCCAGATGGCGGTGTCGGCGGTCGACGTGATCTTCGTCGCGCGATTGGGCACGGTCGAGCTGGCGGCGGCGACGCTTGGCGTCTTCCTGTTCAACATATTGATGTATGCGCTGATCGGACTCACCAGCGCCGCAGCTCCGATCATTGCAGCGGAGCTCGGCCGCCGCGCGCATGCCGTGCGCGAAGTGCGCCGCAGCTTCCGCATGGCGCTATGGGTCGCGGCTGCCGGATCGGTGCCGGTGATCCTGATCCTCGCACATGGCGAAAGCCTGTTGCTGCTCGCGGGGCAGGATCCGCTCGTCGCCAGCCGCGCCGGCAGCTTCCTCGACATCATTTTGTTCGCTTTGGTTCCCGGCGTCTTCGCGGGCGTGATGCGCACCACCGCCGCCGCATTGGGCCGCGCCTTCTGGGCGTTCGCGGTTACTGCGCTCGCGCTTGGTGTCGCGATCCTGACCAACTGGCTGTTCGTCTTCGGCCATGGCGGTTTCCCGGCAATGGGCCTCGAGGGCTCGGCACTCGCCAGCGTGGTCACGATGACGGCGATGATGCTTGCTTATGCGCTGATCCTCGTGGTGGATGGCAAGCTGCGCCGGTTCCGCTTGTTCGGTCGCTGGTGGCGCACCGAATGGACGCGCTTCCGCGATATCGTCCGCATCGGCACGCCGATCATGTTCACCTGGTTTTTCGAAGGTGCCCTGTTCGGTGGCGCGGCGATCCTGATGGGGCTGATCGGTGTGGCCGAAGTCGCGGCGCACGCAGTCGCGCTCAATATCGCGGCGGTCACCTTCCAGATCCCGTTCGGTATATCGCAGGCTGCCACGATCCGTGTCGGCATGGGCTATGGCGCGGGCGATCATCGCTGGATCGCCAATGCCGGCAAGGCAGCGATTTTGCTCGGCATCGGCGTGATGGCGTTCACCGCCAGCCTGATCTGGCTGATGCCGAAGCTGCTGATCTCGGCCTATATCGACATCAACGCGCCCGAAAATGCGCGGGTGGTGGTGCTGGCGACACAATATCTCGCGCTCGCGGCGATCTTCCAATTGGTCGATGGCGCACAGGCGGTCGGCGCGGGCGTGCTGCGGGGGCTGCAGGATACCCGCATACCGATGATCATCGCCGGGCTTGGCTATTGGGGCGCTGGCTTCGGCACTGCGATCGCCTTGGGCTTCGGGCTTGGCTGGCAGGGCGTCGGCATCTGGACCGGCCTTGCGGTCGGGCTGCTCGTCGTCTCGATCCTCCTGCTCTGGCGCTGGCACAGCCGCGCCCGTCTCGGACTCCTGCCGGGCTGATTTTTTTGCGCACGGCCCGGTTGACGATGGGGGTCCGCCTGCACATATGCGCCTTGCTGGCACTCGCATTAGACGAGTGCCAAACTGTCACAATCCGAGAGGGACCATAGCAATGAACTTCCGTCCGTTGCACGACCGCGTGCTCGTTCGCCGCGTCGAAGCCGAGCAGAAGACCGCCGGCGGCATCATCATCCCAGACACCGCGCAGGAAAAGCCGCAAGAGGGCGAAGTCGTCGCCATCGGCACCGGCACCCGCGCCGAGAACGGCACGATCACCCCGCTCGACGTCAAGGCTGGCGACCGCATCCTGTTCGGCAAATGGTCGGGCACCGAGGTCAAGGTCAACGGCGAAGACCTGCTGATCATGAAGGAATCCGACATCCTCGGGATCGTCGGCTGACCTTCTGATTGTTTCGTTCATGTAACGAATGCGAGGTCGCGACAGTGTCAACCTCGTGTCAACTTCCAGTTTTGAAAGGGTAGCCAACATGGCAGCCAAGGACGTAAAATTCGGCCGTGACGCGCGTGAGCGCATTCTTCGCGGCGTCGATATTCTCGCAGACGCAGTCAAGGTTACGCTGGGGCCGAAGGGCCGCAACGTTGTGATCGACAAGTCGTTCGGCGCGCCGCGCATCACCAAGGACGGCGTCACCGTCGCCAAGGAAATCGAACTCAAGGACAAGTTCGAGAATATGGGCGCGCAGATGGTCCGCGAAGTTGCTTCGAAGACCAACGACGTTGCCGGTGACGGCACCACCACCGCAACCGTGCTTGCTCAGGCAATCGTGCGCGAGGGCATGAAGTCGGTTGCAGCCGGCATGAACCCGATGGACCTGAAGCGCGGCATCGATCTCGCCGTGATCAAGGT
>JAZKJE010000027.1:0-36945 GCA_040384525.1 Pseudomonadota bacterium | reverse complement strand
GAGAGGGAGGGAGGCGCGAAGCGCCGGAAGGGTGAGGGTGACTTGGAGAAGAAAATGGCCGGAAAATTCTACGACGAATGGCAGATCGGCGACCGCATCGAGCACGAACTGCGCCGCACCGTCACCGAGACGGATAATCTGTTGTTCTCGACGATGACACACAACACCCAGCCGCTGCACATCGATGCGGAAGCCGCCAAAGCCAGCGAGTTCGGCCAGATCCTAGTCAACGGCACTTTCACGTTCAGCTTGATGGTTGGCATCACCGTGGGTGACACCACCGCAGGCACGCTCGTCGCTAACCTCGGTTACGACAAGCTCGTCATGCCAAAGCCCGTCTTCATCGGCGACACGCTGCGCGCCTCGACCGAAGTCCTCGAACTGCGCCCCAGCAAATCGCGCCCCGGCCAGGGCATCGTCACCTGGCGGCATCAAATGCACAACCAGCGCGGCGAGCTTGTCTGCGAATGCCTGCGCTCGGCTTTGCTGCGCAGCAAGGCCGCCTAGTTCCCACCCCTGCCCTCACCCCGAACCCTTTCCTGTTCTCTTGCGAAAGCAGGAGTCCATTTGGCTGGACGAAGCGCTCGTACCCTGGGCTCCTGCTTTCGCAGGAGAACAACCGCACTCAGTGACCAATATTCGAATTAGGCGGCCTTCGCCTTCGCCGGCTCAGGATTGGAAAACTCCATCTCCTGATCGATCCCGCCATATTTCAGCGCCATGATATCGCGCGTGTAATTCTGGTTGAGCCGCCACGGCTTGCGCGTGCCCTGACGCGGGAATTTCGCGATCGCGCGCTGCACATAGCCGGATGTGAAATCAAGGAACGGCGTCGGCTCTACGGCACCTTCTACGCGCGGCGTCACCTGCCGCATGCCGCGCTTCTTCATCGCATTGAGCAGCCGCGTCACATAGCCCGCCGTCAGGTCCGATTTCAGCGTCCAGCTCGCATTCGTGTATCCAAAAGAGATCGCCATGTTGGGCACGTCAGAGAACATCATGCCCTTATACATGGTGTGCTCGGCCCAGATGAGCGGCTTGCCGTCCACCACAAACGGCACGTCGTTCATCAGCTGCAACTCCAGCCCCGTCGCGGTCACCACCAGATCGGCCGCGATCTTCTTGCCCGAACTCAGCGTGATCCCGTCCGCGGTAAAGTGATCGATCGTGTCGGTCACCACCTCGGCCTTGCCGCCCTTCAATGCCGCGAACAGATCCGAATCCGGCACCAGACAGACGCGCTGGTCCCACGGATTATAGCTCGGCGTGAAATGCGTGCCGACGTCATAATCCGGCCCAAGCTCGTCGCGAACCATCCCGATGATCCGCTCCTTGACCTTCTCCGGACGACTGCGCGCAAGGCGGAAGAAGAATTGCTGCAGCAGCACCTTCTTCCATCGCGTAATGCCGTAAGCCATCTTGCCCGGCAGCACCTTGCGCAGCCAATTGGCAAAGCCATCCTCCGAAGGCATCGAGACAATATAGGTCGGCGATCGCTGCAGCATCGTCACATGCGCCGCCTGCTTCGCCATCTCGGGCACAAGCGTAACCGCCGTCGCGCCGCTGCCGATCACCACCACATTCTTGCCCGCATAGTCCACATCGGCGGTCCAGAATTGCGGATGGACGATCCGCCCCTTGAAGTCGGTGGCGCCGGCGAACTCCGGCGAAAACGCCTTCGCGTAATTATAATAGCCGGTGCACATAAAGAGGAACGCGCAAGTGAAGCGCACTTCCTCGCCGCCCTGATGGGCCGTCACCGTCCAGCGTGCCTCTTCACTCGACCATTCCGCCGAAGTCAGCCGGTGGCCGTAGCGGATATGCTTGTCGATGCCGTATTCGCGCACCGTCTCGTCGAGGTAATTGAGGATCGAGGGGCCGTCCGCAATCGCCTTGGCCTGCGTCCACGGCTTGAACGAAAAACCCAGCGTATACATGTCGCTGTCCGAACGGATGCCGGGATAGCGGAACAGATCCCAGGTACCGCCCAGCCGCTCGCGGCCCTCCAGCACGACATAGCTGCGATCCGGCGTGTTGGCCTGCAAATGATATGCTGCGCCCACGCCGGAAATCCCGGCGCCCACCACCACCACGTCGAAATGCTCGGTCATCAGCCCCTCCGGTCAGCGCCTACTTACACAGTGGTAAGTAAAGCTGCCACCCTCAATAATCCTTCGAGTAGCGGATTGAGACGCTCGATCCGCCGAACGACCCTGTTTGCGACAGGATGGACAGCGCCCGGTTCAGCGAAATCTCCAGCTGCGTCGCGGCAAAGCCCCGCGCGTCGGTGATGATCTCGATATAGATATTGTTGGTGATGTACTTGCCCGCCGCCAGCGCCGTGCCGCGCCCGGTGGCGTCATCGGCGCCAAGAATACGCAGGCGATCGATGCCTGTGGCGGACTTGAGCTTGCCCAACGGATTGAGCCCGCCGCCACTGCCGCGCAGCGAATTGAGCGCCGCCGCCAGCTGGATCGCCTCCGTCGCCGACAGGTTCGTCACATTGGTCCCGAAGAACAATCGTGACAGCACTTCCTCCTGCGGCAGGCTCGGCGATGAAGTGAACGTAATGCGCGGCTGCTGCGCCGTGCCACTCACATTCAGGATCGCCGTCACGCCCTCGGCACTGGTGTTCGCCTGAATATCGATCGTCGGGTTGTACAGCTTCCCGCCCGCAAAGCGGATCGTCCCCCGGCTGATGTCGAAGCGCCGGCTGGCGAAGCTATATGTGCCCCGCACAACCTCCATCGTCCCGCGCACATCGGGCTCGGCAGAGGTGCCGCCGATCACAATGTTCGCGCGCCATTCGGATTCCAGGCCCATCCCAGATACCGTCAGCTGGTTATCCGCCCGGATGCGCAGCGCCAGATCGAAGACCCCGGCAAAGCCCGGCGTTTTGGCCGGAGGCCCGGCGCCAAATTGCGCGATCTCGCTCTTGCGGCGGATGCCGGTCAGCTCGGAAACTTCGGCAGCACCCTGGCGGATAATCTCGTATTTCGCCTCGGGTATGGTCAGCCGCCCCTCGATCTTGGCAACGCCCGGCGCCTTGGTCAGTGTGATCTGGCCGGTCGCCGTCGCGCCCAGCGAGTCACTCCGGGCGAGACGCGCATTATTCAGATCGGCGGTCAGCGTGATTGGATAATCCGCCGCCTGTGACAGGCCCACTTTGCCGCTCGCGCTGACGGTCCCCTCTCCTGCCGTGGCGGTGATCGAATTGAGGATGAACTCGTCGTTCGAGAAGCGCCCGTCGATCTTCATATTGGTCAGCCGCGTACCGAACGTTTCGTTCTCATAGGTGAGGGCATTCGCCCGCACGACGCCGTTGAGCATGGGCTCGCGCACCCGGCCCGAGAAATCAGCGGCAATGCCGATCTGTCCGTCGAGATGCTGATCGGAAAAACCGACCAGCGAGAAGGGCACCGCCGCCGGGCCGTTATAGCGAATCCCGCCGCCCAGGGGCGCCGCGAGCATCCGTGTGGTCCAGGATCCCGCTTCCGGTCCCAATGGATTGAGCGTGGCGACCAGCCGGCCGATCGTGGTGCCGCCGCGCTTGACCAGCGCGCGCAGATCGCCGCCATCGGGAAGCAGCTTGCCGACCACGCTGATATCCACCGGCGTCGAGATGCTGGCGAGGCCGGTTCGCGTGAAGTTCTTCAGCTCGATCCGCGCATCGGCGCTCGGGAACGCGCTCGGTGTCGCCTGCGCAAAATCCAGGCTCCCGCTCGCCGCGCCATCGATCCCGACGCCGGGCATCAGCACATTGAGCAGAGCCAGATCCAGGCTGTCGAGCCGCGCGCGCAGCACGATGCCATTGCCATAGCTACCCGCCAGCCGCGCGCTGCCCTTGTCGAAATCGATCTTGGACGGCGCCAGCGTATAGGTGCTGCCACGAATATCGATCCTGGCGGGCTCGACGGTCTTGAAGTTCACGCCGCTCGCCTGTCCCTGCAGCGCGATCAGCCATTGCTCGGGCGTAAGCCGCGCATTGGCGGCGATGCGGAAAGGCACGCCCGACGAGCCCGTAGCGAAGGCCTGCGCATTGCCCGCCCCGCCCCGATAGTCGATCTTCACGCGGCCGGTCTTGATCGTCGTCGTCTCGCCATAGCGCAGGTTCGCGACCTGCGCGTCCGCCACGATCTCGGGCGTGTCGGCCAACACTATGCTCGCCTTGATAATCGCCCGCCCGATGCTCAGTTTCGCATCGCCCGGAATGATCGCATTGAGCGCCTTGGCGTCCACATCGGCGCGCTGGAAGCTCCCCTGCGCAGAGAGGTTCGCTGTGCCCGCCACGCCCGATCCGTTGAAACTCAACTGCCCGGCAAAGGGCCCGGCTGCGGTCTGCACAAGCTGCCCGGCAACATCCATCCCCGCAAACCGCGCCTTCTGGATATCGATCGCCAATTGCCGTCCGGTACGCACCAGCACATCGGCGCTGAACGGCCCGTAATCGGTGCCGCCGGTCGCCGTTACCGCATAAGCATCGCCGCGCCCGCGTATTTGCGCGGTGAGGTCGACCAGCCCCACCCCCAGCCCAGGACGCGCTGCCTTCAGCAGGATTAGCGGCGCATTCAGCGTGCCCGTCACCCGCGCCGTCAGCGGCCCATAAGCGTTAGACACCGCATCCGCATTAAGCAGGATCGGACCCGCCGGATCGTACCGCCCCGAACCGCGTGTCACGCGGAATTCGGGCGCGCGCATCTTCACATCGGTGATCGTTACAATGCCGCTGGGATCGAGCGAAAGCCGCGCGGACGCCACCGCATTGCCGCCCAGAAACTCGCGCGCGCCATCGCTGAATATCCGACGTGTCTCGCCAGCAATCTGCCCGCGAATGCCCCAGCCACCGCCGGGTGCCGCAAACAGCTCGGCATCGGTGCGCAGATTGACCACGCCGACGCCGTCGATCTGGTAATCGTTCACGCGGCCCTTCAGCGCACCGGTATAGCGCCCCGTGCTCATGTCCGCCGCGATGATTGCAGTCGCGTCAATCCGGTCCGAGCGCAGCTTGAGATTGTCCGAAAGGATCTGGTCGCCCGAAATCGCCAGATCGCCATTCACGGTCAGGTTGGTCACCAGCCCGCCCGCCGCGGCGTTCAGCCCGGTCACCCGCGCCGCCTTCGCCTTCACAGGGATCAGGATGCGATCCGCATCCACGCGCGCGCGGCCCTCGGCCTGCAATTGCTCAACACCCGTCTCGCCAAACGCCAGCGAGGCCGCCGTAATCTTGTAATCCACCACGGGCGCATTGAACGCCCCGTCGAGAGCCAGCGCGACCCGCACGGACCTGCCCCGCAAATTCGGCGCAATCGCCCCCGGCGTCAGCAGCAGCGCATCCACGTTCAGATTGCCGAACCGGTTCCGCCCCAGATCGACAATCCCCTTCGCCTCCACCGACAGTGCCGACGAACGCAGCTTGAGCACGCCATCCGCCGCGCGGTTCGCCCATTTGGCGTCCAGTTCCAGATCGAGCCGCGGCGAAGCCAGCCGCTCGACCGGGCCCTTCATGTACAGCCCCGGATTGGTCGGCCCGCGCATTTGAAACTGACCATCCTTCGCGGTGATCGTCAGGTCGGCGAGCGTCTCCCCGCCCAGCGTGCCCACGGCCTTGCCCTGCCAACTCGCCCAATCGCCCTTGCCGTCCACGCTGACCGCCAGCGGCACATCGAGCCCCGCCAGCCCCGCGATCAGGCCATTTGCGGGACCATTCACCTTCAGCACGATATCGAACCGGTTCTTGTCCGGCACCGCATCCAGCCGCAGCGCGAGCGTGTCGCCGCCAGCAAGCCCAGGCACCGCAACCGTCGCACCATCCGCAACGATCTGCGCGCGGCCGCCCGCCAGATGCACGCTGCCCGAAAGCTTCGCGACATAACGCTGCCCCGCCACCGCCGGCGCAATATCGATCCGCGCGATATCGAGGCGCGCCACATCGATGTTCAGATCAGGCAATAACGGCGCATTGGGATCGGTCGAAGGCTTAAGCGCAGGCAGCCGCGCCAGCTTGATTTCCGGGCTGGTCAGGCTGCGCACGTCCACATGATTGCTGAGATAGCTGAACGGCCGCCAATCGACCCGCATCTCCTGCGCCGTCGCAAACACGCCCTGCGGATCGCGCACCTCAACCCCGCGCAACACCATCGCGCCGTACAGCGAACCCTCGATCCGCTGCACCCGGAAGTTCAGCCCTGACGCCAGCGTGAACTTGTTAAGCTGCGAGACCAGGAAATTGCGCCCCGGCTGGGTGTTGATCAGCAGCACCGCCGCGAGCAGCAACAGCGCCAGCGCGGCCAGTCCCGCGGAAGCCCAGATCAAAATCCGCCGCCACACGGGCCGGCGCACCACAATAACCTCTGGCGTATCCTCGGCCATCAGAAAGCCTGACCGATCGAGATATATAGCGAGACCTTGGATTCGCCCTTTTGCCGGTTGATCGGCGTCGCGACATCCACGCGGATCGGCCCGAAATTGGTGTACATCCGCCCGCCGATGCCCGCGCCAAAGCGCATCCGCTTGCCGGTCGGGTAAATGCCTTCATAGACTTGACCCGCGTCGATAAACGGCACGATCCCGTAATCGCCGATCCGGTAGCGCGCCTCGATCGCAAACTCGTTGAAGCTGCGCCCGCCCACCGGCTTTCCATCGGGCGAACGGGGGCCCAATTCCTGATAGCCAAAGCCGCGCACCGAACCACCGCCGCCCGCATAATAACGCCGCGAGGGCGCCAGCTCATCGCGCCCGATGCCGGGGATCGAACCGATCCGTGCGCGCCCCGCCACGACGATATTGTTGGATACCGGCTGGTAATATGTCCCCTCCAGCATCAGCCGCGCATAGGGCCGCGCCGCGCCGCGCACAGATACTTCGGGGCTGGCATTCGCCTTGATCCGGTATCCCCGCGTCGGGTTCAGCAGATTGTCCGAACGGTCATACCCAACAAACCCCGGCAGCGCCGCGATCAGGTACGTGCCCCGATCTCGCGCATTCCGGCTGAAACTATATCGGTCCTCGTTCGAACCCACGACTTCCGCGCCATAGAAATAGGTCCAGCGCTTCTGCCAGATCGGCGTCGAATCCCGCGACCAGCGCACCGAAAGCGTGCCGGTATACGATTCGAACGCGTCATAGTCCGAATGGTTGAGCGATGCCTGGATCTGGAAGGTTCGGTCGCGCTGCCCGGCATTGGATCGGCGGAACGTACCCGAAAGCCCCTGCTCCTGGGTGCCCAGCACGCCGGCAGCGATCAGCGCGCCTTCGGGAGGGAACAGGTTACGGTGCGTCCAGCTGCCTTCCAGCCGGAGACCCTGCCCCGTCGAATAGCCCGCTTCGCCCGCCAAAGTACGCGGCGGCCCCGCAGCCTGCCGCACCAATATGTTGACCACCTCGGTTCCGTCCGGCCCCGGCTCGCCCGTCCGCACCGGCTCCACCGAAACCGTGGAAAACAGGCTCGTCGCAATCAGCGCATCGCGCAGATCGTCCGTCGCCCGCACGTCATATAGCGCGCCGGTCTTATAGCGACGCAGCATATTGATATGCTCACCGCTCAGCGCCTGCCGCCGGCCCTGCGTGACTACATCGCCAAACACCGCGCGCGGACCCAGCGTCACCGGCAGCGTGTAATCGCCTGTGTGCACTTCCTCATCGAGCAGGATATCGCGCTGGCCGACCTTGACGAAAGGATAGCCCTGTTGCGGCAGGCGCAGGCTCACATTCGCCTCGGCGCCCTGCACTCGGTCCGCTTCGATCGGATCGCCGGTATTGAGGTTCAGTTCGCGCTCGATCAGTCCAACGGGCACCGTCGGATCGGCCACCACCGCCACGGTCCCCAGCCGATAGATCGCGCCGGGGCTGGCAATCACGCTCGCCTGCACATTGCCGGAATTCTTGGGCGTTTGCTCCACGGTCGAGATCGCGGTGCCGTCGTAATAGCCAAGCGACTGCATCAGCCGCACCGCCAGCTTCTCATCCTCGCGCGCGCGCGCCGCGACCATCGCCGCATTCGCTGCCTTGCCGTCGCCCTGCTCCAGCGCGGAGAGCGATTTGAACCGGCCATCGAGCCCGATTTCTTCCAGCCCCTCCAGCACCGTCTTGTAGCGGATCGTCACTGTCTTGGTGTCCGCCGCCTTGATCTCCACCGGCGGCTCGACCTTGAAGTCTGCCAGCGCAGGCAGAGGCGCATTGAACTCGGGATCCTCGGCGGGCGCCTCAGCAAAGCTCTCCTGCACGTCCACTTTCACTTCGGCAGCCTGCTGGCCCTGTGTGGGTGCGGGGATAAAGCCCTCGACTGGCTCCAGCGGCGCATTGATATCGTCGCTCAGCTTGGGGATCGCTGCGTCGAATTCCTTGTCGGAAACAATCGGCACAGGCTCGCCAATAACCGCTGCTTCCGCCTCGGGCGGCGCTTTCGGCTTGTCGACGGGCGCACCCTGGCCCGGCTTCGGGTCCGCTATCTGCGCCCATGCCACACCCGGCATAAACGCCGTCCCCGCCAGTGCGGCGAGCCAAACCGCCTTAACCCCTCTACGCAAACGATCTTCCTCCGGCCGGTCTCTTCCCGGCCCACACGCAAGCGTAACGACCGACTTCGGCTTTGGGTCCGTAGGCGGGTAATTCTGTAAGGAAACCAGTGGCTAGCGCATGATTCACCTGGTGCAGGGCCCGGGATATTTCGCATCAAGCGCGTTGAGGAAGCCGCTCACCGCAGAATATCTGCGCGATTCCGGTTTGGCCCGCCAACGATCGACCGCGACCTTGCGGATCGTCTCGGCACCGATCCCTTTCGGGGTGCAGAAAGTGGCTTCGATCTGGTTTGTGTCCTGATAATAGGTAGCCATGTCGTGCGCGCCCATCAGAAACCAGTCGCAGCGCGCGACCGCAGCCGCATCCGCAGCGATGCAATCGACATAGACTTGCTCGCCGGTCTTGAAGATGCCGCGTGCCTTGGCGTCCTGCGCCGCTGCGGCGACAGGCAGAGTGACAGAGCCACAAACCAGCGCGGCGAGCAGTTTTCCCGAAAGCATGGCATCTCCTTGGCGTTCACGATCGAGCCTTAGTCGGCAAGCGCGCAAAAGCAATTACACTGCTTTGGCGCGTGCGCGGAAGGCGTGCAGTAGCGGCTCGGTATAGCCGTTTGGCTGGGTCAGCCCCTCGAAAACCAGCGCGCGTGCCGCCGTAAAGGCGAGCCCATCCTGATTGCCCGCCATCGGCCGGTACAGCGGATCGCCTGCATTCTGCCCATCCACCTTCGCCGCCATCCGCGTCAGCGCCGCATCGACTTCGGCTTCGGTCGCAACGCCATGCAGCAGCCAGTTCGCCAGATGCTGCGAGGAAATGCGCAGGGTCGCGCGATCCTCCATCAGGCCCACGTCATGGATGTCGGGTACCTTCGAGCAGCCCACGCCCTGATCGATCCAGCGCACGACATAACCAAGGATACCCTGCGCATTATTGTCGAGCTCGCGGGCGATCTCATCGCTGCTCCAGTTGCGCCCCACCGCAATCGGCACGGTCAGCAGCGGCGCCAGCCCCGGAATCGCCTCACCGGCAATTTCCTTCTGGCGAGCAAACACATCCACCTGGTGATAATGCAGCGCATGCAAAGTCGCAGCGGTCGGCGAAGGCACCCATGCGGTGTTCGCCCCGCTCATCGGATGCCCGATCTTCTGCTCGAGCATATCGGCCATCCGATCCGGCGCGGCCCACATCCCCTTGCCAATCTGCGCCTTGCCACTCAGCCCCGCGGCCAGCCCGATGCGGACGTTGCGGTCCTCATACGCCTTGATCCACGCCGCGCCCTTGATCTCGCCCTTCGGAATGAACGGACCCGCATGCATCGCGGTGTGGATCTCGTCGCCGGTGCGATCAAGGAAGCCGGTGTTGATGAAGGCGATCCGGTCCTTCACCGCATGGATGCACGCGGCGAGATTGGCCGAAGTCCGCCGCTCCTCGTCCATCACGCCCACCTTGATCGTGTTGCGCGCCAGCCCCAGCAGATCCTCAACCGCGTCGAACAGCCGGTTGGTAAAGCCGCATTCCTCCGGCCCATGCATCTTGGGCTTCACGATATAGACTGAGCCGGCGCGGCTGTTGCGATACTTGCCCAGCCCGCGCAGGTCATACATCGCGATCGTGCTGGTCAGGATCGCGTCCAGAATTCCCTCGGGCGCCTCACTGCCATCCGCCAGCATCACCGCCGGGTTGGTCATCAGATGGCCGACATTGCGCACGAACAGCAAAGAGCGGCCAGGCAGTCCGTTACGATCCGGGTTCAGCCGCCGCGTAAGCGTCTTGCCGCCCTTCTCGAAGCTTTCCTCCAGATCGCCGCGCATCAGCCCCAGCCAATTGGCATAGGCCGCCACCTTGTCCTCGGCATCCACCGCCGCGACCGAATCCTCCAGATCGACAATCGAAGTCAGCGCCGATTCGAGCACGACATCGGCAATCCCCGCCGGGTCGTTGCGCCCGATCGGATGCTCCCGGTCGATCACCACTTCGATATGCAGCCCGTTATGCTTGAACAGCATCGGTGCCACTTGCTGCGAAGGATCGGCCAGCACCGGCTCGCCGCTCAGATCGGCCCAACTCCCCGCAGCCAGCGGCACCGCTGAATCGAGAAACGCCCTGGCATAGGCAATCACCTGCGCCCCGCGCGCTTCGTCATAACCGCCCGGCTTCGCCACTCCCGGCAAAGCATCGGTGCCATATAGCGCATCATACAGGCTGCCCCACCGCGCATTCGCAGCATTCAGCACGAAGCGTGCATTGAGCACCGGCACCACCAATTGCGGTCCCGCCATCGTCGCGATCTCAGGATCCACATTTGCGGTGCCGATGGCGAACGGCGCGGGTTCTGGCACCAGATAGCCAATCTCGCGCAAATAGGCCTCGTCCACCGCTTCGCCCGCCCGATAGCGCGCATCGATCAGCGCCTGCAATTCGTCTCGCCGCGCCAGCAATGCGCGATTCTCCGGCGCAAACCGCGCGAAGATTGCCGCCGCGCCGGCCCAGAACGCGTGCGCCTCGATCCCAAGACCCGGCAGCACCTGATCCTCGACGAATCGCGCGAGCGGCTCGGCAACGCGGAGGTTCGATCGGTCGGCTGTCATGAAAATACTCCTCACAGGCTATTCGGTATCGCCTGGGGAGGGCGCGGATGCGATTAGTCTAGCCACGCGGACGGGATCAAGCCCCAAGAATCCTATCGGCCGTCGAATGCCTCGACTGCATCTTCGATCCGCAGCAGCATCTCCTGCAACTGCGTCTTCTCGGCCTGGCTGAACTCCGCGAATATCCGCTGCTCGAATGCCAATGCTTGCGGCGCCACCTGTTCGTACAGCGCCCAACCCTCGCCGGTCAGCGTCAGCAGATGCGATCGCTGATCCTCCGGGTTGCTCGCCCGCGCGATCAGCCCCCGCTCGGCCAGTGCAATCGCGGCGCGGCTGACCGTCACCTTGTCCATCCGCGTGCGCCCGCACAAAGCCTGCTGGCTCATATTGCCACCCTCGGCGAGCACCGCGATCAGCCGCCATTCGGGAATGCGCAGGCCAAACAGCGTGCGATACGCCCCCGCCACTGCATCGGAAACGGCATTGGATGCGATCGACAGCCGATAGGGCAGGAAATCGTCGAGGATCAGGTTCGACATGAAGTCACCGTGCTTCCCCGCGCCCCCGCTTGCAAGTGACAACGCGGGACAGTTGCAAAAATTGCACTGCTACCGGTAACATTACGCACTTGCACAATATCTCGCTGCACTGCACAAAGAACGGGCCTTTCAGGCATCCTCTCCTAAAACTTTCAAACGGCCGCCCTAACGGGCGGCCTTTTTTTGCGCGGCGGCTTAGGCGGATAGCGAAGCTATCGCCAAGCTAAAGCCGCGCATGGCCGGCGGCGCTAAGGCGCCGACCGACGGCGTGGCTTAGCCACGACGGGCCCCTTGTCCTTATGTCCCGCCCGAACCCCCGTGACAGCAGAGCCGGCGCGAATGCCCTCACTTCATCTGCCGCGCCACAGCAGCCCGCGTCTTCTTCCCATAAGGCGGCTTGATCCCCGCCAGCCCGGCCACATCGATCTTCGGCTGCTTGTACACGCTCTTCGAGTGGCTGAACGTCTTGTATCCGATCGCCCCATGATAAGCCCCCATACCCGAAGGCCCCACGCCGCCGAAGGGCAGCTCCTCCTGGCTGATATGGAAGATCACATCGTTGATCGTCACGCCGCCCGAAATCGTCCGGTCCAGCACGCGCCGCCGCTCATCGGCATCGCTGCCGAAATAATAGAGCCCTAGCGGACGATCCCGCCGGTTCACTTCCTCGATCGCGCCGTCCAGCGTCTTGTACGTCCGCACCGGCAGGATCGGGCCGAAAATCTCCTCCTGCATCACCGTCATGTCGTCGGTCGGGTTGCGGATGATGTGGAGCGGCATCTTGCGCGAATTGGTCGAGCTGAAATCCTCGCCCGCCGGATTGACCGTGATCACGTCCGCGCCCCTTGCGCGGGCATCGTCGATCCACGTTGTCAGCCGCTGGAAATGCCGGTCGTTGATGATCGCGGTGTAATCGGGATTGCTCAGCAGCGTGGGATACATAGCCGAAGCCGCCGCAGTCAGTCCCGCGACCACCTCAGCCTCCTTGTCCTCGGGCACCAGCAGATAATCAGGCGCCAGGCAGATCTGCCCCGCATTCATCATCTTGCCCAGCGCGACCCGCTCGGTGGCCTGCGCGATATCCGCCGATTTCCCCAAAATCACCGGCGATTTCCCGCCCAGTTCCAGCGTCACGGGCGTCAGATTGTCGGCAGCCGCATGCAGGATATGCTTCCCGATCCCCGTCGCCCCGGTGAACAGCAGATGATCGAACGGCAATTCGGCAAAGGCCTTGCCCACCTCCGGCCCGCCGCTGACGAACGCCAGCTCGTCCGCCGCGAAATACTTCCCCGCCAGTTCCTCGAACAAAGCCGCCACGCACGGCGTGTACTCGCTGGTCTTCACCATCGCCCGGTTGCCCGCGGCAAACACGCCGGCCAGCGGACTCATCACCAATTGCACCGGGAAATTCCACGGCGCGATGATGCCCACCACGCCCTTGGGCTGCGTCTCGATCCACCCGCGCCCGCCGAGCAGCCCCAGCGGAAACAGCACCGGCTTCTTCTCGGGCTTCATCCAGCGTTTCACATGCTTCAGCGCATGCTTGAGCGGCCCCACCGAAGCGGCAATATCGGTGACCATCGACTGATCCCGGCTGCGATGCCCGAAATCCTCGCTCAGCGCGTCGCAGAAGCGCTCGGCATTCTCGGTCAGCATCGCAATCGCCCGCGTCAGCCGATCCCGCCGCGATTCCAGCGACACGGGAAGCTCGACCATGAAGGCCTTGCGCTGAAGCTCGAGAATATCCTGCATGCGCAACCAGCCTCTCCGCTCGCTCACCCTGAGCTTGTCGAAGGGCCCTTGTTGTCCGCACACCCCCCTAAACACAAGCATGCTTCGACAGGCTCAGCATGAGCGGGGTTAGGGGATCGCGGTAAACAGCCACACCGCGAATGCCGCCGGAGCCAGCAGCGCACCCAGCGGCAAGCGGTCCGTCCCCGCCATCCTGTTGCCCGCGAGCCGCAACGCCAGCACCAGCGTCAGCCCGATCACGCAAGCACCCAGCAGCACCATCGGCAAAGCCTGCCACCCCAGCCAGCACCCGATCGCGCCAAACATCTTGGGGTCGCCCCCGCCCAGCCCCTCGCGCCCGCGCAACTGCCGGTATCCGGTCGCGACCAGCCACAACACCGCAAACCCTGCGATCCCGCCGATAATCCGCTCCTGAAGGGGCCCAAACCCGGTCGCCAGCCCCAAAACCGCGAGCGCGCCCGTCAGCAGGTTCGGCAGCCAGAACGCCCGCAAATCCACCGCCGCCAGCGTCAGCAATAGCCAGCCAAACACCGCGCCTTGCGGAGAAGCCTGCAATCCCGCCAGCACGCCAATCGCCAGCCCCAGCAGTTCAATCGCCGGATGCCAGCCCGAAATCCGCGCGCCACAGCTGCGGCATTTCCCCCGCTGCGCCGCATAGCTCAGCACCGGCACCAGCTCCGCGGGCCCCAGCGTCTTTGCACAGGAATCGCACGCGGACCGCCCGGCCGAAATGCTCCGCCCCTCCGGCCAGCGGATCGCCAACGTCGCGATAAAACTGCCCAGGATCACCCCCAGCAGCCCCAGCCCCGCGGGCCAAAGCCAAGCGTCAGTCATGCGCACCGGGCGCCCGCTTGCGGATCAAATAGCGATAGACGCCAAAGCAATTGATGCAGAACAGCACCAGATTCTGCGACCAGAGCGGCGCATCCCCCGAAATCAGCGCGCCCGTAATCCACGCCACGCTGGATGCGACGAACAGCGCAAATCCCCACCCGGTCACGCGCCGGCCATTGTCCAGCGACACCATCAGGCACGCAATCACGCCGCTGATCGAAGCGAACCATTTGCAGATGTCCACGAATGTCATGCCGGATGCTCCTGTGGGCTGTGCGCCGTTTTTGCAAACTGCCATGCAAGGCACTAGATCGCGCCCAACACTTCAAAGGATCCAATATGTCCGCCGACGACATCGTAATCGCATCCTATGCCCGCACCCCGATGGGCAGCTTTCAGGGCGCCCTGACTGACGCCAGCGCCACCGATCTCGGCGCAGCTGCAGTCGGAGCGGCAGTCGAGCGCGCAGGGCTAAAGGGCGACGCGATCGAGCGCATTTATATGGGCTGCGTGCTTCCGGCTGGCCTCGGCCAGGCCCCCGCGCGCCAGGCAGCGCTCAAGGCGGGCCTGCCCAATCACATCGAAGCCACCACACTGAACAAGATGTGCGGGTCGGGCATGCAGGCCGCGATCATGGCCGCCGAAGCGCTCGCGGCAGGCTCGATCGATGTACTTGTCGCGGGCGGCATGGAAAGCATGACCAACGCGCCATACCTTTCGATGCGCCACCGCAGCGGCGCGCGGATCGGCCATGATGTGCTCAAGGATCACATGTATCTCGACGGTCTCGAAGACGCTTACGAGCCCGGCCGCCTGATGGGCAGCTTTGCCGAAGAGACTGCGCAAGCATATCAGTTCACCCGCGAAGCCCAGGACAATTACGCCATCGCGTCGCTCGAGCGCGCGCAAAAAGCCCAGAAATCCGGCGCATTCGATCGCGAGATCACGCCGGTGGACGTGAAGGGCCGCAAGGGCGTCACCACAATCACCCTCGACGAGCAGCCCGCAAAGGGCGACGCCTCGAAGATCCCGACCCTCCGCCCCGCATTCTCGAAGGACGGCACCATCACCGCCGCCAACGCGTCCTCGATCTCGGATGGCGCCGCGGCGATGGTGATGACCCGCATGTCGGTCGCCGAAAAGCTCGGCCTCACCCCCGTCGCGCGCATCGTGTCGCACGCGGGCCATGCCCATGCCCCCTCGCTGTTCACCACCGCGCCCGTCTTCGCGATGCGCAAGGCGCTGGAGAAAGCCGGCTGGTCGGTGGGCGATGTCGATCTGTTCGAAGTCAACGAGGCCTTCGCCTGCGTCGCGATGATCGCGATGCACGATCTCGGCATCCCGCATGACAAGATCAACATTCACGGCGGCGCCACCGCGCTCGGCCACCCCATCGGCGCCAGCGGCGCCCGCGTAATGGCGACCCTCCTGTCCGCACTCGAAACCACCGGCCAAAAGCGCGGCCTCGCCTCGCTGTGCATCGGTGGCGGCGAAGCGACTGCGGTTGCGGTGGAACTGCTGGATTAAGCGCCTATTTGTCGGTGAAGCGCTTCACCTTCACCGGCAAATCCTTTCCCTTGGTGCGCCGCGAAGGGATCTGGACCGGGTTCTTCTTCTTCCAATCCGCCCAGCGCATCGGTCCGTCGGGCGTATCGATCATGTGATCGTCGATCGAATCAGTCATCGCCAGATCGGCTCCATAAAGCGGTATCTTCGCAGGCCGAACGGTCTAGCGCGGGAAACGATGCCGCCGCATCTTGCAATGTAGGAATTCGCCTGCTTGGCTGGGAGCTCGGCGTACCTTGGCGGCAACGCCTTCCGCTCTTTGAAATGCTCAGCTCTGATGCCGCCGAACACAGCGGGCATAGTGTGACCTCAATGTGACCTTCCGTGCCCCGAAAACCCGCGCCTTCGCCCGAACTTTTACGCCGCGAAAGTACGCTGATAGTGTAAACCTAGTGTAATCTTTCGCCGAAAAAACGCCACTAATTCAGCGTTTCGCCGGGTTCGGTGCCCCAGAAGTGGCTCTGCTCGACATAGCCGCCGCGCCCGCGCACATCGAGCCAGCACCAGCCGCCGTCGCATTTGCTGATCCGCCCGACCACACCCGGCGCCGCGCGCCAGTTGATCCGCGCGTTCAGATTGGGTGCCGAGCGCATTTCGGTGATCGTGCCCGTGATCATCGCGGTGCGCGTGTCGCTCAGCAGGTTGCGCAACATCCAGCCCTGCGTGCCGTCCGGATCCTCGATCTTGCGCCACTCGCCATAAATATCGAGCACCTTGATCGGCAGATCCGCGCGCCGATACAGCCAGCTCGCCGGGTAATTGCTGCCCGGCCCGGTGCGCATCCGCGCCTTATCGGCGCTGATCGATGCAAAATAGGGCACCTTGCGCTGGGCGAACGCAGGGATCGCCATGCTGATGCCCACCAGCGCCAGCACGATCCACCCGATTATCCGCATGCGCCGATTTGCCATCGCCATTCCTTATCCCGAGCACACGCAAAGCTTCAAGCCGTTGACTGCGCTTGGCGGGCGGGCCAATCGCTCTTTATGGCACTAGCACCCCGCCCCACCCGTCCGCGCGTGTTCGTCACCCGCTCGCTGCCGACGAGCGTGGAAGCGCGCATGAGTGAGTTGTTCGACGCCAGGCTGAGCGCGGATGACGCGGCGCTGACCCGCGAGCAGCTTGGCGCCGCGATGGCCGATTGCGATGTGTTCGTGCCCACCGTGACCGACCGGATCACCGCCGATCTGATCGCTGGTGCCCCCGATCGCCTCCGCCTCATCGCCAATTATGGCGCGGGCTTTGGCCATATCGATATGAAAGCCGCCCGCGAGCGCGGCATCGTCGTCACCAACACGCCGGGCGTGCTCACCGAAGACACCGCCGACATGGCTCTGGCGCTGATCCTCGCCGCCCCGCGCCGGCTGGTAGAGGGTGACAAGCTCGTCCGCAGCGGCGGCTGGACCGGCTGGGCGCCCACCGGCATGCGCGGCCACCGGATTGGCGGCAAGAAGCTCGGCATCTTGGGGCTGGGCCGCATCGGCCAGGCAGTCGCCCAGCGCGCCCGCGCCTTCGGCCTCCAGATCCACTATCACGGCCGCCACCGCGTCGCCGAAGTGCTCGAGGCCCAATTGGGCGCGACCTGGCACGAAGATCTGGATTCGATGCTGTCTGCCGTCGATTTCCTGACGATCCACACGCCGCACAGCGAATCGACCCACGGCCTGATCGATGCCCGCCGCCTCGATCTGCTCGGCCCCGAAGGCTGGCTGATCAACACCGCGCGCGGCGAGATCGTCGAACCCGAGGATTTGGTGCAGGCGCTGAAAGCCGGTCGAATCGCTGGCGCAGGCTTGGACGTCTATGTCGGCGAGCCCGCCGTGGATGCCCGGCTGATCGACCTGGATAACGTCGTCCTCCTTCCGCACCTCGGCTCCGCAACCTTCGAGGGCCGCGAAGCGATGGGTCAGAAGGTAATCGTGAATATCGGCGTATGGGCCCGCGGCGATCGCCCACCCGATCAGGTGCTCGACGGCTGGCTCTAAAGCCCCTCCAACCACTCCGCGATCATCGCCCGCCCGGCCTTCGCCGCACTCGGCCCCAGCGCATCATGCTCCGTCCGCAGCCGCTCAGGCGAAGTGCCCGCCAGCGCAGCATAGTCGCCCCCGCTCTCCAGCCACGCCTCAAAGCGCGGATCCTCGCCCATCTCGGCATGGAATTGCAGCGCCAGCAGCTCCGGCCCCCGCCGAAATGCCTGATGCGCATAAGCCTCGGAAGACGCGAGCAACTCCACACCCTCGGGCAACGCAAAGGTATCGCCATGCCAATGCAGCACCGGCACATCGCCGACATGCCTTAGTGGCGAATCCGCGAGTATTGTCACCGGCGCAAACCCGACTTCCTTAACCGGTCCGGCATAAACCTCCGCGCCCATCGCCGCCGCGATCATCTGCGCGCCCAGGCAAACCCCCAGCGTCGGCAGCCCGCGCTCGATCCGCGCCGCCAACCGGTCAATCTCGCAGCAAATCCAGGGATGCGCCCCAAGCTCATACACGCCCATCGGCCCGCCCATCAGGATGACGAGATCGGGCGCGTTGAGATCCAGCTCCCAAAAGCCGGGATCGGTCACGTCGAACCTGTCGAGTTCGTATCCCGCAGCCTCGATTGGCTCGCGAAACCCCGCGATCCCCTCATAGGGAACGTGCCGAACGATCAGACCCTTTTTCATGCTTGGGCCAAGCTAGTGATTGTGCAGCGCAGCGCTACCCTAGGGTTTCTTGGCCGCGGTAAAATCAATCGCCCGTGAGAATACGATCAACGAGCTGCTTCACCGTGGGCACAAACCCGTTCGAGTAGAACGGGTCCTTCCTGAAATTATACGCGCCATGGCCCGCAAACATCAGATTCTCGTCGGTCTCGCCGCCATGTGCGATGTCCTGCAGCGTCTTCTGGATGCAGAAGCTGCGCGGATCGGCCAGCCGCCCGGTCGAATTGGTCTCGCTGTCGGCCCAGCTCGAGAAAGCGCATTGGCTCAGGCAGCCCATGCAATCGGTCTGATCCTTGCGGATCCACGCTTTTTCTTCCTCGCTGACAAACACCAGCGTGTTGTCCGGGGTCTTGAGCGCCGATGTGTGGCCAAGGCCAAACCATTCGCGGGCGCGCAGCAGATCGTTCCGCGTCACCCAGAAATTCTTGCCCTTCACACCCACATCGAGCTGATAGGTGTGGTCGCCCGCTGACTCGGTCAGATAGCCGATCTGGCGCTCCGAACGCGCTTCGAGCAGGCGCAGGAACGGATTGCGCACTGCCGACGAATAGAAGCCGGTCGGCGAGAAGCGATGGAGGAGCACGTCGCCGGGCTCGATCTTCATCAGTTCGTCCTTCCAACCCTGCGGGATGGGGCTTTCCTGCGTCAGCAGCGGACGGGTGCCGAACTGGAAGACGATGCTGCCCAGTTCCGGATTGTCGATCCAATTGTTCCAGTCGCGCAGATACCAGACGCCGCCAGCCATCACGATCGGCACGCTGTCCGCAATGCCACCCTTGCGCATCACGTCGCGCAGTTCCTTCACGCGGGGATAGGGGTCCTGCGGCTTCAGCGGGTCCTCCGCGTTGGACAGGCCATTATGCCCGCCCGCGAGCCACGGATCCTCATAGACAACTGCCGAGAGATACTCAGCGGCCTTGGAATAAGCCCGCTTCCACAATGCGCTGAACGCGCGGCCGGAGCTGACGATCGGAAGATAGGTAACGCCATAAGACGAAGCGATCTCGCTCAGCTTATACGGCATGCCAGCGCCGCAGGTGACGCCAGCCACCATGCCCTTGGTACGTTCCAAAACGCCGTGCAGGATGCGCTGCGCGCCGCCCATTTCCCACAGGACGTTGATGTTGATCGCGCCCTTGCCATCGGCGATCTCATACGCCTTCTTCACCTGGGTGACGGCGCCCTCGATGGCATATTCGATCAGCTCCTCATGGCGCTCGCGACGCGTCAAAGCCTTGTAGATCTGGGGGATGATCTTGCCTTCGGCGTCATAGCTGTCGGCATTCACCGCGCTGACCGTGCCGATACCGCCGGCAGCCGCCCAGGCACCTGCGCTTGCGTGATTCGTGGCGGCAACGCCCTTCCCGCCCTCGACCAACGGCCATACTTCCCGGCCGCTATAGAGAATGGGTTTCAGACCCTTGAACACATCGCCTCCACAAAAATTCTCGGGCGGCCTAGCCCGAACCCGGGCAACAAGCGAGTAACAAATGTTACCCTAAAATGCCTGGCCGGCCCATCGCCTCGGCATAGAGCCGCGCATAAGAGGACACCATTTCGCCCTCGTCATACAACGCACGAGCACGCTCACGGTTCGCTGCGCCAACATATTGGCGAAGATCGGTATGCTGCGCAAAGATCTCGATCCGGTCGCGCAGCAAAACCTCGGTGCGCTCCGGCGCGATATATTTGCGGTTATATTCACAAACCATCGCGGAGATATCGCCCACATCCGGCGCCACCACTGGCAAACCAGCGGCCATCGCCTCGATTACCGAAAGCGGCGCCTGCTCGCTGCTCGATGAAAGCGCGAAAATATCGAAAAGCCCCATATATTTGTGCGGTTGGGGCAGGAATCCGGTTAGGATCACATTGTCCTCAATCCCCATCCCCTCTGCCGCATCCAGAATCGCCTGGCGCTCCGGCCCCTCGCCCACGATCACCAGCTTGAAGCGGCTGTTGAGCCCAGCACAGGCACGCACCAGCATCGGCAGGTCCTTCACTGGCCGCAGACCCGCCACCGCACCGATGAAAATCTCGCCCGGCTTGCGCTTCTGCAGCTGTGGAATCAGCCTGGGATCGGTCTTCGCAGGGTAGAAAAGCCCGGTCTGCACGCCATTGGGAATGCGCCGCAACCGATCCGCAGGTTGCCGCCACTGCGTTATCGCGATGTGCTGGAGCTTCTCCGAGGGCACCACCAAAGCATTGGCCGCGGGCAAAGCGATCCGGCGATACATATTGCGAACCGGATTGAGCCGCACAGCCTCATCGGCGTTGAACCCGTCCTCATGGTGCACGATCGGCGGCATATCCTTGCCAAACACCCGCGCCGCCATCACGCCATCAATCGCCCCCCAATTATAGGTGAGCACCAGATCGAAACGCTTCAGATAGCGAGCAATCGTCTCGTAGCGCTTGACCGATGGCCGCCCCGAAAGCGGCGGCGGGTCCATCGCGATCTCGTATTTGATCCCCTTGGCAATCGCATCGCGCGCCGCGAGTTGATCGGGCATCGCCGAGACAATGGTGTGCCGGGCCTTGTCACCAAACGCGTTCATCAGCCGAACGGCACGCGCTTCCTTGCCGCCAAGGTTGAAGGTGGAATGGAGGTGCAGGATGTGGATCGACATGTTGGGACGGTGCTTAGCCAACTCGTCATCCCAGCGAAAGCTGGGATCTCAGGCAGCAAGGGAGAAGCTAGTGGCACAATATCCCGGCTTTCGCTGGGATGACGGCTAAGCGGAAACCCGCGCCAACAGCCGCTCGATCCCCGCCACCGCTTCGGGCTCATCGAGCGTAGGGGCATGACCCACGCCTTTCACCGTCACCAGCTCCGCGCCCTTGATCCGCTTGATCATCTTCGCGGCGACACCCTTGTCCAGAATGTCCGAATTCTCCCCGCGCACCACCAGCAGCGGCTTGCCCTGCAGCGCGTCGACCGTCGGCCACATATCGGGTGCGGCTTCGTTGCCGGGGATGCGGAAAGGCTCGGCGATCTTCATGTCGTAATCGAGCACGATGCGGCCAGAGCTGTTCACGCGGTACAGTCGCTTGGCCATGCGCAGCCAATCCTCGATCCCGTAACCGGGATAAATATCGGCATTGCTCTCCGCGACAGCGCGCGCCGCATGCATCCAGGTCGGGTGCCACGCGCCCTTGCCCACATAGGTGCGGATGCGCGCCAGTCCGGCCTCGGCGATCTCCGGGCCGACATCATTGAGCACCACGCCGGCCAGCCGCTCGGGATTCGTTCCCGCCAGAAGCATCGTCACGATCCCGCCCAGCGACGTGCCGATTGCCACGAATTTTTCGATCTTCGCTTCGGCCAGCAGCGCCTCAACGTCCTGAAGGTAGGCGAGCGGCACATAGCTCATCGGGTCCTTCGCATAAGCGCTTTCGCCGCGCCCGCGGAACTCGACCAGAATGACACGCCATTCGCCCGCCAGCCGATCGGCAAGCAGCTCATAATCGCGCGCATTGCGCGTCAGGCCGGGGAAGCACAGCACCGGCGGCTTGTCCTTGGGGCCTGCATAATCGCGATAATGGAGCCTTAGCTCATCGCGCGACCACCAATAGCCGTCTTCATAGTTGCGCCGTTCGCCCATCGCTCCCCATATCGCGGCATGCTCTTCACTCCGCAACACGCCATCGACGAACTTGGCGACGATTTCGTCGATCCCGTCTCCGCCGCCCCCTTTCCAGAGACGATCCTGCGCTTCCGCAATGATCGCGCCGCAGCAGAAGTCGGCCTTGAGGGGCTGAGCGACGCCGAGTGGCTGGCACATTTCGGCCGTTTCGATCCGCTGCCGGGCGCGCAGCCCCGCCCGCTGGCAATGCGATATCACGGCCACCAGTTCCGGGTGTACAATCCCGAAATCGGTGACGGCCGAGGCTTCCTGTTCGCCCAAATTCGCGATTCTGCCGGGCGATTGATGGATCTGGGCACCAAGGGTTCGGGCCAGACGCCGTATAGCCGCTTTGGCGACGGACGGCTGACGCTGAAGGGTGGCGTCCGCGAAATCCTCGCCACCGAAATGCTGGAAGCCCTGGGCGTCGAGACCTCGCGCACCTTCTCGTTGATCGAGACTGGCGAGGAATTGCATCGCGGCGACGAGCCTTCGCCCACCCGTTCGGCGGTGATGGTGCGCCTAAATCACGGCCATATCCGCATCGGCGTATTTCAGCGGCTCGCCTATTTTCAGGACACCGAAAACCTGAAGCGCCTCACCGCTTATGTGCTGCGGCACTATTTCGGGGAGGAAGCCGGCAATGACGCCCCCCAGCGGCTGCTTGCGCACGTCGCCGAGCGTACGGCGAAACTCGCGGGACAGTTCATGAGCGCAGGCTTCGTCCACGGTGTGCTCAACAGCGACAATATCAACGTGACGGGTGAGAGCTTCGATTACGGCCCGTGGCGGTTCACGCCCAGCTGGGATCCGGCCTTCACGGCCGCATATTTCGACCATGCCGGGCTCTACGCCTTCGGTCGCCAGCCCGAAGCGATCTTCTGGGACGTCATGCAACTCGCCAGCTCGCTGCGGCTGATCTGCGAGGAGGAGCCTCTGGTCGAGGCAATGGACCGTTTCGCGACGACCTACACACGCGAAGTCACCGCCGCCGTTCTCTGGCGCCTCGGTCTCAAGCCGCAAACGCCGGAACTTGACCGCGCCCTGGTCCAGGCCACTGAACGCGCCCTAACCTCGAGCAAGGCCCCACTCGACCGATTCTACTTCGACGCGTTCGGCGGCCAACTCCCCGCGAATTATGGCGAACCCTTCGTCGAACTCCGCGCGCAACTCGCTGGCTATGAACCACGAAAGCCCCGCGATCATCCCTATTGGAGCGATCCCGAGCCCTGCTCGATGCTCATCGAGGAAGTCGAGGCGAACTGGGCGCCAATCGCCGAACGTGACGATTGGTCCATTTTGAACCACAAGGTGGCCGCAATCCGCCGCATGGCTGAGGCTCTGGCATAGCTGCTAAATTTGGTGCAAGAGCCACGCAACTTTCTCTCGGGGCGCCGACACCAAGACCAAAATGGCCGGACAGGAAATCATCTCCACCGAACCCGCGACCGGGGCCGTTCTATGGCGCCAGAAGTCCGGAGACGCCGACACTGAAGTCGCGCACGCTCGCCGCTCCTGGGCGGAATGGGCCGCGCGTCCGCTCGCCTATCGTATCGAGGCTTTGCGTCGTTTCGCCAATGTCGTGCGGCAGAAGGCCGATGCCTTCACCGATATAATCGCCCGCGAAACCGGCAAGCCGCTATGGGAAGCCCGCAGCGAAGTCGAAACCGTGATCGCCAAGGTCGATATCTCGGTCACTGCATTCTCGGAGCGTACCGGCCAGCGCCGTATCGACGCACCAATGAACACCCGCCTTGCGCTGCGCCACAAGCCGCACGGCGTGCTCGCAGTCCTCGGGCCCTATAATTTCCCAGCGCATCTGCCGAACGGTCACATCGTCCCGGCATTGCTCGCGGGCAATGCTGTGGTGTTCAAGCCATCGGAAAAGACACCCGCATCGGGCGCGTTCCTCGTGGATTGCTACCACGCAGCTGGCATCCCCGAGGGCTGCGTCCGCTTGCTCGTCGGCGGTGCGGACGAAGGGAAGGCGCTCGCGGCGCATCCAGACATTGATGGCCTGTTATTCACCGGCTCGGCCAACACCGGCATTGCCCTGAACCGCCAGTTCGCCACGCGCCCCGAGAAGATTCTCGCGCTCGAAATGGGCGGAAACAACCCGATTGTTGTCTGGAACACCCCCGATCTCTACTCAGCCGCGGTACTCGTTGTGCAATCGGCGTTTACGAGCGCCGGCCAACGGTGCACCGCCGCGCGCCGCTTGATCGTCGATCAGAATCTCTACGATCCGCTGATCGACGAGATCAACAAGCTCATTGGTCGCCTGATCATCGGCGAGCCGCACGCCGATCCCGCTCCGTTCATGGGCCCGGTGATCGACAACGACGCCGCCGACATGCTGACTGAGAGCTTCCTTGCACTATCCACCATGGGCGGGCGCCCGCTGCGCCACATGGAGCGCCCGATTGAGAGCCGCCCGTTCCTGACCCCCGGCATGATCGACATGACCAATGCGAACGAGAAGGTTGATGTCGAATTGTTCGGCCCTATTCTTCAGGTCTTCCGTGTCGATACATTCGAAGAGGCCATCGCCGAAGCCAACGACACGCGCTACGGCCTATCGGCGTCGCTGGTGAGCCAGGATCCCAAGCTCTACGATCAGTTCTGGGCCAATATCCGCGCCGGCATCGTCAACTGGAACCGCCCCACCAACGGCGCATCCTCTTCGGCACCGTTCGGCGGCATTGGCTGGTCGGGCAACCACCGCCCGAGTGCTTATTATGCTGCGGATTATTGCGCCTATCCGGTGGTCAGCTCCGAATCCGATAGCGCCCGCGCCGCAATCGGCCTTGGCCTCCGCGACGCCTGAACGTGCGGGCAGGAATCCCGCAGCACGCCCTCTTGTAACCCGGCGCCCGCGCCCCTATCCTTTAGACTGCGGGACCGGGCCCCTCTGGCGGCGGCTGAATAGCCATCGTGATGTCGGACCGCATCGAGCGTGCTCGGTGCAGGTTTGGACATGGTCAAGGCCCCCTCCTTTCCCCACCAAAGCTCTACCGGGCCGCTCGATCGATTTCTAATCGATGGAGCCGAGTTATGAACGATCTTATCCAGCGCCTGATCGCCGCGCACAGCCTTCTCAACCGCGAAATCCGCCGCGAAGTCGCGCGGCGCTTCCCTGACAGCACACGGCTTGTCAGGCTGAAGAAGGAGCGGCTGGCGATCAAGGACCGGCTGTTCCGCCATTTCCCAGACGCGAGCCAGATGCGCCGCGTCGCGCGTGACGTGATGCGTCGCGCTCGCACCGCCTAGGAGAATCCCTTTGGAAAACCTTTCCCAGTTTAATTCCACAGCCGCATCGGGCGCGCAGGCGCGCTTCGATGAAGGGCTGCGCACCCACATGCTCGGCATCTACCGAAACATGGGCATCGGCCTCGCGCTGACCGGTCTGGTCGCGCTGGGCGTGTCGATGACGCCGGCGCTTGTCGCCTTGATCTTCGGTACACCGCTAAAGTGGGTCGCGATGTTTGCGCCGCTGGCATTCGTCTTCTTCTTTACGTTCCGTATCGAGCGGATGAGCACTGCCGGCGCGCGCACCGCATTCTTCGCCTTCGCGGCGGTGATGGGTATCTCGATGGCCAGTATCTTCCTGGTCTTCACCAACACCAGCATCGCGATGGCGTTCTTCACGGCCTCTGCAATGTTCGCGGGCCTCAGCCTGCTGGGCTACACCACAAACCGCGATCTGAGCGGCATGGGCACCTTCCTGTTCGTCGGCCTGATCGCAGTGATCGGCGCGAGCCTGGTCAATCTCTTCATCGGTTCTTCGGTGCTGCAGATGGTGCTGTCGGTGGTCGGCGTGATGGTTTTCGCGGGCCTTACCGCCTACGACACCCAGCGTCTGAAGAGCGAGTATCTCGCTTATGGCCGCAGCGAAGCCGCCGACAAATTGGCGATCATGGGCGCGCTTTCGCTCTATCTGAACCTCATCAACATGTTCCAGCTGCTGCTGGGGCTGATGGGCGAGAAGGAGTAACCACATGAGCAACTTTGTATGTCCCGTAGACGGCGCAACACTGGTTCCCGTCGAGCGCTCCGGCATCGAGATCGACCACTGCCCCACCTGCCGCGGCGTGTGGCTCGATCGCGGCGAGCTCGACAAGATCATCGAGCGGAGCGCGGCGCAAGCGCCGGCGCCTGCTTCCCAGCAGCATGCGCCCGAGCCCTATCGCGAACAGCGTACGCAATATGACAGTCGCGGGCACCAGGGCGGCTATCATCCGCACAAGAAGCGCAAATCCTTCTTCGAGGAACTGTTCGACTGACCCATCACGCCCCGCCCGCTTCCAAAGCGCGGCGGGGCGGCTATGCTACCGCTAACAACGCGGGAGAGGCAGCATGGTCACACGGCGATTGATTCTGGGCGCAGGCGCAGCGCTCGCGGCGTTTCCCGCCTCCGCAGCTGCTCCCGACCCGTTCATCCGTCGCAAGGGCGCCGGCCTCACGCTTGACGGTAAGCCCTATCGCTTCGTCGGGGCCAACCTCTGGTACGGCCCATGGCTCGCCGCACGACCCGATTTCGGCAACCGCGCCCGCTTGGCCCGCGAGCTCGACGCGCTCCTTGCGCTTGGCGTCACCAATCTCCGCATCATCGCCTCGGCTGAAACCTCACCGCTTAAAAATGCCGTCAGCCCTGCATTCCGCGATAAAGGCGGCGCTTGGAACCCCGATCTGATCGACGGCCTCACCCATCTCCTCGCCCAGATGGAAGCACGCGGCATGCGCGCGGTGCTTTACCTCACCAATTTCTGGGAATGGTCAGGCGGCATGATGACCTATCTCAGCTATGTGAATGGCGGGAAGTTCATCGACATGAACGATCCCGCGCATCCCTGGCCCGAATTCCCGGATATGACTGCGCAATTCTACGCGAATGCAGAAGCCGTGAAACTCTACCACGAGTACGTCGCCTCGATCGTGAAGCGCTATGCCCATATCCCGACGGTCATGGGCTGGCAGCTCGCCAACGAGCCTCGCCCCGGCGGCAGCGATCGTGTCGCCGAGCCGCTGGTCCCGGCATATTATGGCTGGATCGAATCCACCGCGAAGCTGATCAAGAGCATCGCACCCAACCAGCTCGTCTCCACAGGAAGCGAAGGCCTTAAAGGCTCGATCGAGCGCGCCGAAGTCTATCGCAGGGCACACGCCATTCCGGAGATCGATTATCTCACCGCGCATATCTGGCCGCTCAACTGGAGCTGGCTCGATGCGAAGAACATCGCCGGCACGCACAAGGGCAGCTTGCGCAAGGTCGGCGACTATATCGCCAAGCACATCGCGCTCGCCACCGAACTCGGCAAACCGCTGGTGATCGAGGAGTTCGGCTATCCGCGAGACGGTGGCAGCTACGACCCCAAGGCCTCTACACGCTTCAAAGACGAGTATTACCGCCTGATCTACGCGGCCGTGGAGCAATCGGTGCGATCAAGCGGGCCGATTGTCGGCTCAAACTTCTGGGCCTGGAACGGCGAAGGCCGCGCTGCCCACGCCGACTACCGCTTCCGCTCCGGCGACACCGCGTGGCTAGGCGACCCTCCACACGAGCCACAGGGCTGGTACGGCGTGTTCGACAGCGACGCGAGCACCAAGGCGATCATCAGGGCGCATGCACAGGCGCTCGCGGGATAGTTTCGCTACCCGGACCCCAAGCAACCTTGGATTGAAGCACAAGGCCGCCGGGCGCATCTCCACGCACATGGCTACCCTACTCGATCCAAGCGCTCGCGGACGCGTCATCCTTGTCGGTGCAGGCCCGGGCGATCCCGGCTTGCTCACGGTGCGCGCGGTTGACGCGCTCAAGCAGGCAGACGTGCTCGTCCATGACGGTCTTGTCGATCCGCGCGTACTCGATATGGCGCCGCAGGCTTCGCGCATCTCGGTCGCCAAACAGCGCTCGAAGCATACCCTCTCGCAGGATGCGATCAACGCGCTGATCGTCGCGCATGTGAAAACCGGCGCAATCGTGGTGCGGTTGAAGGGCGGCGATCCCTTCATCTTCGGGCGCGGTGGCGAAGAAGTCGAAGCGGTGCGCGCTGCCGGCCTCCCCGTGGAAGTCATTCCCGGTATCTCTGCGGCGCTGGGCGCTGCGGCCGAAGCCATGCTCCCGCTCACGCATCGTGACTGGTCGAGCGCAGTCAGCTTCGTCGCCGGCCAATGCAAGGGCCTCAAGGATCAGGACTGGTCGGGCCTCGCGGGCAAGGGCCGCACGCTCGTGATTTACATGGGCGTCGCCACCTGCCCTGATATCGCCGACAAGCTGATGGCCGATGGTGTCGCCCCGGACATGCCCGTCGCGGTGCTGGAGCGTGGCACACTGGAGGGCAGTCGTGCGATGCGCACCCTGCTCGCCGATCTCGGACCAATGGTCGAGCGCGAGAAGGTCAAGAGCCCGGCGATCATCGTCGTCGGCGAAGTGACGCTGCTCGCCGATGCCGAGGACAAGCTGATGGCCTTCGCCCAGACCGCGGAGGCGATGGCATGAAAATTCTCACCGGCAACGATCTCGCCAGCGGCGACGTCACATGGTGGAACGGCTCCGGCTGGTCGCGCCATGTCGAGGACGCCGTGGATGTCGGCGAAACCGGCGAAGCGACCGCCGCACAGGAGGACGCCGCCCGTCGCGTCAACGCGCCGTATATTATCGATGCGACGCTGACCGACGAAGGCCCCCGCCCCGCCCATATCAAGGACCGCGTCCGCGCCCTCGGCCCCACGGTGCGCCCCGATCTCACGCTAAAACCCGCCGACCCGAACGCCGGCAGCTGGGTGATCTGACATGTACAAGTATGACAAGTTCGACCAGTCGATCGTCGATGCCCGGGTGGAGGAATTCCGCGATCAGGTGAACCGCCGCCTCGCAGGCCAGATCACCGAAGATCAGTTCAAGCCTTTGCGGCTAATGAATGGGCTCTACCTCCAGCTTCACGCTTACATGCTGCGTGTCGCGGTGCCCTATGGCACGCTCGACAGCCGCCAGATGCATATGCTCGCGCATATCGCCCGCAAATATGACCGCGATTACGGCCATTTCACCACCCGCCAGAACCTCCAATATAATTGGATCAAGCTGGAGGATGCAGCCGACATTCTCGCCGATCTCGCATCGGTAGAGATGCACGCGATCCAGACCTCGGGCAACTGCATCCGCAATATCTCGTCGGACCAGTTTGCCGGCGCCGCCGCGGATGAAGTCGCCGATCCGCGCCCCTGGGCAGAATTGCTGCGCCAGTGGAGCAGCTTCCACCCCGAGTTCAGCTACTTGCCCCGCAAGTTCAAGATCGCGGTCATCGCTTCGGACGAGGACCGCGCCGCGATGCGACTCCACGATATCGGCATTCAGTTGATCGAGCGGGATGGCGAACTCGGCGGCAAGATCTTCGTCGGCGGGGGCATGGGCCGCACCCCGATGATCGCTCCCGAAATCCGCGATTTCGTCACGGCGGGCGATCTGCTCAGCTATGTCGAGGCCTGCCTGCGCGTCTATAATCGCTATGGCCGCCGCGATAATATCTACAAGGCGCGGATCAAGATTCTAGTCCACGAGATCGGCGCCGATGAATATCGCCGTCAGGTCGAGGAAGAGTTCCTCGAAGTGAAGAAGCTCGGCATCGATCCGCCCCAGGCGGAATTCGATCGCATCTCGGCATTTTTCGCGCCGCCTGCGTTCGAGACCGGCCTGAGCGACGAACTCGACCGCAGCGACCCCGATTTCGCAGTGTGGCTCGATCAGAACGTGATCGCCCACAAGGCGCCGGGCTATGCCATCGTCAATATCAGCCTGAAGCCGCAGGGCGGTATTCCGGGCGACGCCAGCTCGGCGCAGATCGACCTGATGGCCGACCTTGCCGAGAAATACAGCTTCGACGAACTGCGCGTCACCCATGCGCAGAACATCGTATTGCCCCACGTCCGCAAGGCCGATCTCTATGCGATCTGGCAGGTACTGGCGGAGAACGGCCTCGCTGAAGCCAATCTCGACCTGATCAGCGACATTATCGCCTGCCCCGGCCTGGACTATTGCAGCCTCGCCAACGCCCGCTCGATCCCCGTGGCGCAAAAGATCGCGACGCGCTTCAGCGACCTTGGCCGCCAGCGCGAACTGGGCGAACTCAAACTCAAGATCAGCGGCTGCATCAACGCCTGCGGCCACCATCACGCAGGTCACATCGGTATCCTCGGCGTGGATCGCAAAGGCGTCGAGAATTACCAGTTATTGCTCGGCGGATCGGGCGCAGAGGATGTGAGCCTTGCGAAGATCACCGGCCCTGGCTTCTCTGAGGATGGCATCGTCGATGCGGTAGAGAAGACCACGGACGTCTATCTCGCCAATCGCACCGAGGGTGAGCGCTTCCTCGATACCTATCGCCGCATCGGCATGGAGCCGTTCAAGGAGGCTCTCTATGGGTAATCCGTCTGATCTGTCGGCGAACGCAGACGGGCTGCTGCGCTACCGCGAGGACGAGCCGCACGACGAACCCGCCGTCACGCTCGACAGCTTTCTGGGCCAGTCGAACGCCACCGCCGTCCGCATCGAAGCGGGCGACGATGCGCGCGCTTTGCTGCCGCATCTCGATCGCATTGCCTTGGTCGAAGTCAGCTTCCCCAAGTTTCGCGATGGCCGCGGCTATTCCTCGGGCCGCGTGCTACGTGAGGCGGGCTATACAGGCGAACTGCGCGCGCAGGGCGATGTGCTGGTAGATCAGATCCCGCTGATGCGCCGCTGCGGTTTCGACAGCTTTGCGCCCGAAGCGCCGGTGGATGAAGCAGTGCTCGCCGTATGCCTCGCGCGCTACGAATTCGCCTATCAGGCTGCAGCGGACGAATATGTGCCGGTGTGGAAACTCCGTCATGGCTGAGACTGCCCGTAAGGTAGACCGGATCGACGTGTCGCCGCGCGTCACCGCGCATGACGCGATCCGGCTCAACAACATGTTTCGCGGCACCGGCACGCAGGATCTGCTGCGCACCGTGCTGGGCGAGCATATGCTGGGCGAAGTTGCTTTGGTTTCATCCTTCGGCGCGGAATCGGCGGCGTTGCTGCATCTTGTCGCGTCGGTCGACCCAAATGTGCCCGTTTTCTTCCTCGATACCGGCAAACACTTCCCCGAAACGCTCGCCTATCGCGATCTGCTGGCCGAGCGCCTCGGCCTCAACCTCCAGATCCTCCAGCCCGATGCCGAGCAACTCGAAGCGCGCGACAATACCGGTCTGCGCTGGTCATACGATCCCGACGGCTGCTGCGAGATCCGCAAGGTACTCCCGCTGGAAAAGGCGATGGTCGGATTCGACGCAAGCATTACCGGTCGCAAGGCGCATCAGGCGAGCACTCGCAGCGCCCTTCCTCGCTTCGAAGTCGATGGAGATCGCCTGAAGTTCAATCCCCTCGCCGATTGGACGCGCGAGGATATCGCCGCGTATTTCGTCGAGCATGATCTGCCGCAGCACCCGCTGGTCGAGCAGGGCTATCTCTCGATCGGCTGCGCGCCCTGCACCTCGATGGTCAAGCCGGGCGAAGATCCCCGCTCAGGCCGCTGGCGCGGCTGGGACAAGACCGAATGCGGCATCCACACCGCCGTGGATGGTGACGGCGACGCAAATCTACCGGTGTTCTAACGCTGCACCGCAAGATTGACGCGCGGAGTTTCAATAGCATAGCCTTCATCATCGGAATGGCGGGATCAACCCGCCAGCCGGATGATGGAGGTGAGGATGGACCGAAGCGAGAAGGAGCAAGCGCTCCGCCTGCATACGTGCCTCGATTACATCGGCTTGCGTGCACAGGCGACGTCGGTGGGCCTCTTGCAGCTCTGTGCCGAGCTGGTCGCAGTCGGCGTGCTGGATGACAAGGCAGTCGAGCGGATTAAGAACGCCATTGCGAGCGATATTACCGTGTCGCGCAAAGCCAAGCACGGTCAGGCGGAATTCGACGTGTTGCTACGTCAGCGGCTCGATGCGGTATTTCCCAGCACGTGTGATCCGCGGATCGGCCAGCGCGTTGGCCCCGCCAGCGATATGCAGGAAGCCCTTACCGGTGTCGTTCCGGAACACGCTACCCATCAATAAGGAACGTCAATAACCCGGCGCCAGATCGCTGAACTTGGTGAACTGACGATCGAAGCGCAGATCCACCGTGCCGGTGGCGCCGTGACGCTGCTTGGCGATGATCACGCTAGCCTTGTTCGCCACCTGAAGCTGGTGGTCCTGCCACGCCTGATATTTGGCAATGTCATCGGCCGACGAATTGCCATCCACCGCCTTGGGCGCTTTGAAATCGTGATAATATTCGTCGCGATAGACGAACAGAACAATGTCCGCGTCCTGCTCGATCGAGCCCGATTCGCGCAGATCCGATAGCTGGGGGCGTTTGTCCTCACGGCTTTCCACCGCGCGGCTGAGCTGAGAGAGCGCCAGCACCGGCACGTTGAGTTCCTTCGCCAGCGTCTTGAGCCCGCGCGAAATTTCCGAGATTTCCTGCACGCGACCATCCCCTGCGGCCTTGGCGGAGCCGGTCAGCAGCTGGAGGTAATCGACCACGACCATGCCGATCTTGTGCTGGCGCTTTAGGCGGCGGGCACGGGTGCGCAACGCCGCAATGGTGAGGCCGGGCGTATCGTCGATAAACAAGGGCAGCCGTTCGATATCGCCCGATGCACGCGCGAACTTCTGGAACTCCGAAGGCGAAATATTGCCCGTGCGGAGCTTCTCGGACGAGACTTCGGACTGCTCCGATAGAATACGCAACGCCAGCTGATCGGCCGACATTTCGAGGCTGAAGAACGCGACCGGTGCCCCGATGGATTTCTCCTCGGGAATGCCTGCCTCCATGTCGTCCATATACCGCTTGGCCGCGTTGAAGGCCATGTTGGTGGCCAGCGAGGTCTTACCCATGCCTGGGCGGCCCGCGAGGATCAGCAAATCGGAGCGATTGAGACCGCCGGTCATCGCGTTGAAATCGGTCAGGCCCGATGTGACGCCCGAGACGCTGCCGCCCGAGTTCATCGCCCGCTCGGTATTGCGCACCGCCATGGTCGCCGCTCGCATGAAGCTCTTTGCGCCGGTGTCCTCGCCGCCGGTTTCGGCGACTTCGTAGAGCTTGAGCTCAGCCTGCTCGATCTGTTTCGCGGGATTGATATCCTCGCTGGTATCGAGCGCCGAATCGACCAGATCGCGCCCCACAGTCACCAATGCACGCAGCACGGCGAGGTCATAGACCTGGTCGGCAAAAGCCCGCGCACCGATCAGGCTGGCCGGATTGCCGGTCAGCTGCGCGAGATAGGCCGGACCGCCCAATTCCTTCATAGCAGCGTCGTTCACGAACAAGGGTCGCAGCGTAACCGGAGTCGCCAGCCGGTTATCGCCCACCAGCATCGAGATCATGTCGTAGATCCGCCCGTGGAGCGGTTCAAAGAAATGCTCGGGGCGCAGCTTTTGAAGAACGTCCTCCGCCACGCGGTTGTCGATCATCATCGCGCCCAGCAACGCGGCCTCCGCCTCGATGTTCTGGGGCAGTTGCAGCCCCTCGGGCGCGTCGGGTGCTGGGAAGGGGATCGGCTGGACCATGAGATCGCTTCGCCGATACAGGACGATTCGGCAATCGCACATGCTTGTGGAAAGCGGTGATTGGCCGCAAAGCGAAGCCGATATGGCCGATCCGCGCATCATAGACGTGACTCTGGACGAGCGCACTATCCTGTGGCGGTCTGCGGACATCGAGCAGGAACGGCGCATTGCGATCTTCGACCTGCTCGAAGACAATCGATTCGGCCCCCAGCGCGTCCATGCCGATGGCTATTCGGGGCCGTACCGCCTGCATTTGAGCGTGGAGGAAGGCCGACTCGCGCTGGAGATTCGCCGCGAGGATGGCACGCCGCTTGAAACGCTCGTACTCGGCCTCGCGCGATTCCGCCGCCCTATCCGCGATTACTTCGCGATCTGCGACAGCTATTACCAGGCGATTCGCAACGCATCGCCTGCACAGATCGAAACCATCGACATGGCCCGGCGCGGCATCCACAACGAAGCGGCCGAGCTGCTCAGGGAACGGCTGGAGGGCAAGATCGACGTGGATTTCGACACCTCCCGGCGGCTGTTCACGCTGATCTGCGTGCTGCACATCAAAGGCTGAGCGTGCACATCCGCATCTTCGCGCGCCGCGCCCGTGTGATCGGCGGCATTGTCCTCGCGCTGGCAGTGTGTGGCCTGTGCGCCTGGCTGTTCGCGATCAACTGGCGCCCCCGCCCCGCCGATTTCCCTGTGCAGGGTGTGGACGTGAGCGATTCGCAGGGACCGGTTGAATGGTGGACAGTCAAGAAATCGGGCGCGCAATTCGCCTATATCCACGCGACCACCGGCGCGAAGGAAACCGATCTGCGTTTCCCCGAGAATTGGCGCGGCACCTTTGAAACAGGCATCCGTCGCGGTGCGCTGCACACTTTCTCGCTCTGCCAGCTTGCCAGCGATCAGGCGGGCAATTTCGTCAGCATCGTGCCGCGTTCGGCGGACCAACTTCCTCCTGCGGTGGATCTGGACTTCCAGGCCGATTGCGCAGCGCGGCCCGAGCGCGATGTTGTGATCGGCGAACTGGGCCGCTTCCTGGCGGCAATCGAGACGCATCTCGGCGAGCATGCGGTGTTACGCATCGGCAAGAATTTCGAGGCCGCCTACCAGATCAGCGAAGCCTTCCCGCGCATCCTGTGGAGCCGCCAGGCCTTTTTCCCACCCTATTACCTCCCCCGCCCCTGGACCGTATGGCAGGCGTCGAGCTTCCGCCGTATCGAAGGGATTAGCGGACCCGTGAACTGGAATGTGATGGCGCAATGACCGATTATGATCCCCAAATGCTTGTCGCCCGCGCCCGTGAGGCTTCGAAGAATGCCTATGCGCCGTACTCGAAATTCGCAGTCGGCGCGGCGGTGCTGCTGACCGATGGCAGCGTGGTCACCGGCGCGAACTTCGAGAATGCCAGCTATGGGCTGACGCTCTGTGCCGAGACCGTGGCTTTGGGCACGGTGAGCTCAATGGGGCGCCTGCGCGACGTGGTTGCGATCGGCGTGATCGGCGGGCGGATGGATCATGAAGATACCGCACCGGTCTCGCCCTGCGGGCGCTGCCGTCAGGTGATCAACGAGGCCGCGCAATTGGGCGGGCGCGATCTGCCCGTGCATTGCGGCGGCGCGACCGGCGATGCGATGGTGACGTATAAGCTATCCGAGCTGCTCCCCGCCGCATTCGGCCCCAAGGATCTCGGGTTCGTCTAGCGCTTGCTTCGCTCCCCCGCCGCGTGCTTGTTAGCGCTAACGAGGGAGAGCCTGATGCACCGGATGATTCGCGCGGCGCTTGCGCTTGTTCTGCTGCCTGCGCCTGCTTTGGCGCAGGAGGCCACACCCCTGCTCCACCCGATGTTTCAGGATCACGCCGTCCTCCAGCGCGATCGGCCTATCGCGGTGTGGGGCGATGCGACAGCGGGCACGGATGTAAGCGTCGCGATCGCGGGCAAGAAGGTTGCGGGCCAGACCGACGCCGCCGGTCATTGGCGTGTCGAACTGTCGGCCATGCCTGCGGGTGGGCCTTACACGTTGACCGTATCGAACGGCGCTGAGACTCGAACCGCGCAGGACGTATTGATCGGCGATGTCTGGCTGTGTTCGGGGCAGTCGAACATGGAGTTTCAGGTGCGTGGCGCGCTGAATGGCGGTGCCGAGGCGGCCGCGGGCACTGACGATCAGGTGCGGCTGCTCACCGTTGGCAAAAATGTAAGCGCGGGTGCCGAGCGACAGTTTCGCACGCCGGTCAGCTGGAAGCTCGCCGACCCCAAGAGCGTCATCGACTTCTCCGCGGTCTGCTATTTCATGGGCCGCGACCTGCGGCTTTCCGAGAAGGTGCCGATCGGGCTGATCAACGCATCCTGGGGCGGCGCCGCGATCGACGCGTGGCGGAGCGAAGCCTCTCTGGAGCGCGACTCCAGCGCCACCGAGCGCCTGAAGCTGCTCCGCGCCTATCGCAGCGATCCGGCCAAGGCGACCGCCGCATTCGCCGCTAACTGGTCGCCGTGGTGGGCAGGCAAGGCGAAAGGCGCTGTCGAACCTTGGGCGGCGGGCGCCAAGGGCGATTGGAGGTCCCTGCCCTCTTTCGACAATTGGGAGAGTTGGGGCGTCGAGGCGCTGCGGGAGTTTAACGGGCTGGTTTTCTTCCGCACCGAGGTTCAGCTGACTGCGGCGCAAGCCAAGCAGGGTGCAGCGCTGATTCTGGGGCCGCCCGACGACACGGACATGACCTGGATCAACGGCACTGGCGTTGGCACCAACACGGCCTGGGGCGTGCCGCGCCAATATGTGCTGGCACCGGGCACGCTGCACGCCGGCAAGAACCGGATCGTGATCGGCGTCTATGACAGCTGGGGGAATGGCGGGCTGGCGGGCACTGCAGATCAGTTCGGCATCCGGCTTACCGATGGGACGACGCTGCCGCTGCCTGAGGCCAAGGACTGGCAATATATGGTCGCGATGCCCTCCGGCGCCGGTGAGCCGCCGCGTGCGCCGTGGGATGGGATTACGGGGCTGGCGGGCATCTATAACGGGATGATCGCACCGCTTGGGCCGTATGGCTTGCGCGGCATCGCCTGGTATCAGGGTGAGAGCGATGCCGGGAAGGCTGCGGGCTATGCCGATCGCCTGGCCGGCATGATGGCTGGATGGCGCGCGCAGTTTGAAAGCCCGAAGGCGCCGTTCCTGATTGCCCAACTCGCCGGCTGGGGTCCGCGCAACACCGCGCCAGTGGAGAGCGGCACCGCCGAGATCCGCGAG
>JAZKJE010000026.1:57315-58860 GCA_040384525.1 Pseudomonadota bacterium | reverse complement strand
GCTCGGAGTTCCGGTAGCCGTTGGATCTGCCGATGCGCGGGCTGGTTCGCGTGGCGGCCACTGCGGCACAATGTCGGGGCCAAGATGCTCGCCAGCGTCGCAGTGTTTGGCGTGGCGACGATCGGCTTCGGCCTGTCGCGCTGGGTGCCGCTGTCGCTCGCCTGCCTCGCCGTGCTCGGCGCGGCGGACATGCTCTCGGTCTATGTCCGCCAGTCGTTGATCCAGCTTTCCACGCCCAACGAGATGCGCGGCCGCGTCGGCGCGGTCTCGTCGCTGTTCGTTTCGGCTTCCAACGAATTGGGCGAGGCCGAATCCGGGTTTCTCGCGGCACTAATCGGCCCCGTCACCGCAGTGATCGCCGGCGGCGTCGGCGCGGTGCTCATCACCTTGCTCTGGGCCAAATGGTTTCCGTCGCTGCGCCAGGCGCGCAGCTTTGAGGAAGCGCGGCCATCTTCGAACAGGATATCCCAATGACCATAATCACCGGCGCCGAAGCCGTGGTGCGCATGCTCCAGCATCACGATGTGAAGCACATCTTCGGGCTATGCGGCGATACCAGCCTGCCATTTTATGACGCGCTCGCCCGGCTCGATCATGGCATGGAGCATATCCTGACGCGCGACGAGCGCAGCGCAGGGTATATGGCGGACGCCTATGCGCGGGTAACCGGCAAGGTCGGCGTATGCGAAGGGCCAAGCGGCGGCGGCGCGACCTACATCCTGCCCGGCGTGGTCGAGGCGAACGAATCCTCGATTGCCTTGCTGTCGATCACCTCGGACGTGCCAGTGACCGCGCGCGGTCGTTATCCGTTGACGGCTCTCGACCAGAAGGCCCTGTTTGCACCGCTAACCAAATGGAACGATGTGCTCGATCACGTCACGCAGATCCCACATTATTTCCGTACCGCCTTCCGCGCGATGACGACCGGGCGCCCGGGCGCGGCGCATATCGGCCTGCCTTATGACTTGCAGAAGCAGTCGCTAGATGCCGACCAGATATGGGCGCAGGTCGAGCATGGCAGCTTCCCTGCGTTCCGCACCGGCCCGGATCCGGACATGGTCGGCGCAGCGGCGGCGGTGCTTCTGGCGGCAAAGTGCCCGGTGTTCGTCTGTGGCGGCGGCGTGATCATCTCGGGCGCCTGCGGCGAACTGGTCGCGCTCGCGGAACTGCTCGCTGCGCCGGTCGCGTCGACGGTCAGCGGGCACGGTACCATCGCCGACAACCATCCGCTCGCCGTCGGCGTGGTCGGCGCCAATGGCGGCACCGACGAGACGCGCGACGTCGTCGCGGCGGCGGATGCGGTGGTCTTCATCGGCTGCCGCGCGGGCTCGACCACCACCGAGCATGGCAGCGTTCCCGGCCGCGACGTCCCGATCGTCCATATCGACGTGGATCCGATGGTCGTCGGCGCTAATTATCGGATCGAGGCGGGACTCGTCGGCGACGCTCTGCTTTGTCTGCGCGCACTCACCGCCGAGATCGTCCGCCGCATTGGCAACCAGCCACGCAGCACCGATGCCGCACAGCGCCTTGCTGCCCTGCGCA
>JAZKJE010000026.1:13539-57305 GCA_040384525.1 Pseudomonadota bacterium | reverse complement strand
ACTTCGGCTTCTTCGGGCTGATCGGCTCGGCCACCAAGCGTGCGCGCTTCGAGCGGCTGGCGCAATCGAACGAGCGCCCCATCCGCCCCGAGCGCGTGCTTGCCGCCGTCCAGAAGGCGCTGCCCGCCGACGGGATCATCGTCGCCGATCCCGGCACGCCCTGCCCCTATTTCTCCGGCCATTTCGATTTCGACAGCAGCGGCCGCCGCTTCATCACCAATCGCGCGCACGGCGCATTGGGCTTCTCGCTCCCCGCCGCGGTCGGCGCGGCCTATGGTCGCCCGGGCACCCGGGTTGTCGCGGCGATGGGCGATGGCAGCTTCGGTTTCGCGGTCGGCGAGTTGGAGACGATCGTCCGTAAGAATCTGCCGATCACGCTGATCGTCTTCTCCAATTCGTCCTATGGCTGGATCAAGGCGAGCCAGAAGGACGGGTATGGCGGCCGCTATTTCTCGGTTGACTTCAACCGCTCCGATCACGCTCGCATCGCCGAGGCCTTTGGACTCAAGGCATGGCGCGTCGAGGACCCGGCGGAAATCGATGCCGCTATCGCTGCAGCCATTGCGCATGATGGGCCGAGCCTCGTCGACGTGATTTGCCAGCCGCTCGAAGAATCCGCCGTGCCGGTCAGCCGCTGGATGGGATGAATAGCCGGGAAGTCGAGCCTGCCCGCGAACCGCCTGAAAGCGCCATGTTGAAGCCCCAAAACCTATCACCGGGCCTAAGGTTCTTAATTTCGACCCGGAAATTGCGAGCCTATCGATCAGGGAGAAACAGAAAAGCCATGCCGGGAGGGGAAACTCTAATGATCGATCATCGCAGGTTGCTGACCACCTTGTTTGCAAGCGCAAGCTTGCTGGCGATCTCTTCACCCGCCTTTGCGCAGACCGCGCCTGCCGCCGATCAGAGCGAAGTGCCCGCCGATACGCAGGACGAGCCTATCGTCGACGACACCGGCGGCATCGTCGTTACCGGATCGCGAACGATCAAGAATGGCGACGCCAGCCCCACGCCCGTAACCGTCATCACCACCGAATCGCTCCAGAACGTACGGCCGACCAGCCTCACCGATTCGATCCTGGTCATGCCGGTGTTCTCCGGCTCGCGCGGTCAGACCGCCAACCCCTCGGCAACCGGCGCCACCGGCGGCGGCAACGGATCCGCCGCGCAGCTCAACCTGCGCAACATCGGCTCGCAGCGCAATCTCGTGCTGATGGACGGCCGGCGCGTTCCGCCGACTTCATTCACCGGCATCGTCGACGCCGACGTCATCCCGCAGCTGCTCATCAAGCGTGTTGACGTGGTCACCGGCGGCGTTTCGGCCGTTTATGGCTCCGACGCTGTCACCGGCGTGATAAACTTCATCACCGACACGACGTTCGAGGGTCTGAAGGTGCAGGCGCAGGCCGGCATTTCCCAGCGCGGAGATGACGGGTCGCAGGAACTGGGCGTCGCCTGGGGCAGCAAGATCGGCGATCGCAGCCATTTCGAAATCAGCTATGAGTATCGCAATAGCGAAGGCATTAACCGCCGCTCCGGCCGCGATTGGTTCAACCGGGCGACCGTGATCGGCAATGGCACCACCGTTCCCTATCGATCGATCGGAGACTCGACTCTCCCCGCGCAGCCGTTTGGCGGGCGGATCACCTGCGCCGGCATTTGTCCGATCACCGGCCAGTATTTTGCGACCGATGGCGTGCTATCGCCGTTCATCAACGGCACGACCTATACCGGCGTTACCGCCACGCAGAGCGGCGGGGCCGGCGGCTATCACGACACGTCGCTGAAAGCGTCGCAGGAATCGCACCAGCTGTTCGCCCGGTTCGATACGGAGATCTCGGACAATCTCAAATTCTACGTATCCGGCAGCGCCAATTACAAAAAGAACCGGTTCTTCGGCATCGACCTGAGCTTGTCGGGCATCACGATGAACAAGAACAACGCGTTCCTGCCGGCGATCTACCAGGCGCAGATTCCGGGCGCGACCTTTACCTTCAACCAGATCTTCAATCAGGACGCGCGGCTCACATTGGAGCCGAAAACCCGTCAGCTGTCGTTCGTCACCGGCCTAGAAGGCAAGCTCGGCGACTTTTCATGGGACATTGGCTATGTTCACGGTGAAGCCCGCCTGACGACGGACATCCACAACAATCCCAATCAGCAGAAGCTTTCCGCCGCCCTCGACGCGGTAAGCAGCGGCGGGCAGACCGTATGTTACGCCTCGACCCAGGCGGCTACGGCTGCAGCTTATGCGGATTGCGTGCCGCTCAACGTGTTCGGGCCAAGCGCATCGAGCGCAGCGGCGCGCGCCTACATTTTCGATGACACGCATTACGTTGCGACCACCAAGCAGGACGACATTGCCGGCAGCATTAGCGGCTCGCCTTTCTCGAGCTGGGCCGGCCCGGTAAATGTTGCGGTTTCGGGCGAGTGGCGCCGGCAGTCGTTCCAGTCGCGCAGCAACTCCGCCGCCGATGGCGTCGCCGATTGCACCAGCCTGCGCTACAATTGCGTGGCGACCGGCAGCCGGACGCTGCTGTTGCAGAACGTCTTCTCGTCCAGCCCCAAGGTTTCGATCGGCGTCTGGGAAACGGCGGCCGAAGCCAGCATCCCGCTGATCAAGGATGGGCCGCTTCTCAAATTGTTCGAGGTCACCGGGGCCGTGCGCTACACCAAGTATGACACAGTCGGCAGCTACGTCACCTGGAAGGTCGGCGCCAATTGGGAAGTCAGCGACGACCTTCGTTTTCGTGGCACGATCTCGCGTGACATCCGCGCACCCACATTGGGCGATTTGTATGCGCCCACCGTGTCGAGCGTGGCGACCGTCCAGGATCTGAAGAACACTGCGAGCCTGCAGGTGACCCAGCGGAACCAGGCCAACCCCAATTTGACCGCGGAAATCGGCAACACCAAAACTGCCGGGCTTGTGTTCAAGCCGCGCTTCCTGCCCGGCTTCAGCCTCGCGGTCGATTATTACGATATCGCGATCAACAACGCGATCCTGTCCGTCCAGGGTGCACAGGCGATCATTCAGAACGGCTGCAATCTTTCGGGGATTGCGCTTTATTGCAATCTGATCGAGCGCAACGGCGCCGGCACGCTTATCGGTGTCGTCACCCAGCCCGTCAATCTGGCGAAAATCACGACGAGCGGCGTCGATGTGGAATTGAACTATAGTGGCAGCCTGTTCGGCAATCGCCTGTCGGCACGGGGCCTCGCGGCCTACCAGCCGCATATCCGCTACATCCAGCCTGGCGTGCCGACGGTCGATCAAGGCGGCGCTGCGTTTGGTTCGGCAGGTCTGACCGCCAGCCCCTCGCTGCGTCTCACGGGCATCGTCAGTTATGAAGTGACCGACAATCTGCGCATCGATATTCTGGAGCGCTGGCGGAATGCGCTGAAGATTTCGGGTGATCCCACTTTGGCCTTCGTGGCCGGCGATAACCGGATCAGGCCATCGGCCACTACCTCGCTGAACATTTCGTACACCGTCAGCAAGCAGTTCGAACTCTCGCTCAACATCCAAAACCTGTTCGACGCCGATCCGCCGGTGGGCAATGCCGTCGGCACCGGCGCCCTGCCGGGCAATCTGGGCGGGTTTGCCGCTTCCGACGAAGTAGTGGGCCGTGCCTTCACGGTCGCCACGAGGATCAGGTTCTAATTGATGCAGCCGGCCTGAATTCTCCGGGCAACATGCCCGGAGGAAACGGACGAAATGATATGGTTGGGAGAGGACGAGGTCATGGCAATGCTTTGGATGAAACGGACCGTGGCGGTCGCGATGGCGTCGGTAGTCGCGGCGGGTTTGGTGGGTGCCACGGAGCCGCCGGCCGGGGAGCTTTGGACGGGCGAAGTGCAGCCGGGCTCCGGGTGGCTCAAGCGCCAGGGCCTGGAGGCATCCTATCCGATCAGCTTCACCGTTGACGCGGACGGTCGCGGTACGGGAACCATCCAGTTCTCAAGCGTCTATCCCGTGACCGCCGGCAAGGCTGCGTTGAAGGGTGAGCGCGATGCCGATGGCTCGGCCTTCTATCTGTTCTCTACGATCGAAAGCCGTCACGGCGCCCCGGCCCAGGCCGAGGCCAAGATAACCCTGACCGGTTTCGACGAGGAAGATGGCTCGCTGCGCGGCGTCGGAATTATCGACATGGCCGATCTCGCCTGTGTGACCGATCCGGTGCGATCCGTGGCCAAGGCGCCCTGTGCGCGGCGCATGGTGCCGGTCAAATGGACGGCGAAGAAATAAGGGAGCGAAAGCGATGAAACGCACTGTAGTCGGGCGCAGGGACCTGTTGCTGACCACCGCCGCTGCCGCTCTGGCCGGCGCTTTTGCCTCCGTTGGGCACGCGGCTGCCTTTGTCGGGCGAGCCGCAGCCAAGGCCAGTTATGATCCGGAGGCACGGTTCAAGCTCACGGTTAGCGAAGTCGAATTTCGCCGTACCGCGAAGGGCACGCCGTTGCTGGCGCGGATCTACGAGCCGGTCGGCCCCGGTCCGTTCCCGGTGATCCTGGATCTCCATGGCGGCGGCTGGAACGAAAAGGACCGCGAGGCCGAAGAACTGTTCGATCGCAAGATGGCAGTACCCGGCGCGCTGGTCGTGGCGATCGATTATACGCTGGCGCCTGAGGCACCGTATCCGGCGTGCATCCAGGATGCCAATTACGCGATACGCTGGCTGAAGGCCAACGCGTCCAAGTGGAATGGCGACGCGTCGAAGATCGGCGTGTTCGGCAGCTCGAGCGGCGGCCATATCGCCCAGCTCCTAATGATGCGGCCGAAGGACCCGCGCTTTGGCGCGCTGTCTTTCCCCGAACATCCCGAGCTCGATGCTACGATCGACTATGTCATCGCCCGATCGCCGGCCAGCGACGTTTTCGCCATGTACGAAAAGGTGGTGGAGCTGAAAAACCCTGGCCTGGCCGACAAGATGAAGCTGTTCTTCATGCCCTGGGAAACCATTCACGAGGCCAATCCGCGCGAGATTCTAGATCGCCGCGAGGCCGTGACGCTGAAGCCCCTCCTGGTTATGCAGGGCGCGCTGGACGACAATGTGCCGACCGAAGCGCAGGACCATTTCGTCAAGTCCTTCAGGGCTGCTGGCGGCCAGTGCGACTATACGGTCTTCCCGGACAGCGACCATCAATGGGTGTCCGTGCCAGGACCACAGACCGACCGCGCGCATAAATTGGCCAGGGAATTCATCGCCCGTCAGATCAACGGCTGATGGCGCGCTCAGCAAAACGTGGTTTGCTCTACGCAGTAATTCCTCAGTTTTGACGCTGGAGGCTTTGCCAGAACCGATGCGCCGCCTTTTTGGGAGCTGACTGATAGCCATGACGATGTTCAGGATTGGGAATACGGCTATGGGCTTATTCTTGGCGTCGCTGATGACAACCGGTTGCGTGACGGCTTCGGAGCCGTCACGTGTTCAATGGGCAGGCGAGATTGTACCGGGCGCAGGCTGGCTCAAGCGCCAGGGTGTCGAGACTTCTTATCCCATCGCATTCGGGATCGATTCTTCTGATCGGGCAACCGGAACAGTCTCCTTTCTGGAGAGCGTCTATCCCGCGAACGCTGGGAAGGCGGCACTGAAGGGTCGTCGCGATCCCGACGGGTCTGCGTTTTACCTTAGCGCGACGGTCGAAGGCCGGTACGATCTGGCAGCCTCCGTCAAATCGCAGGCAGAAGTGGGAATCGCGTTGACCGGCTTCGATGAAGAAGACGGCTCGCTGCGCGGCGTAGGGACTTTGAACATGGCCGATCTCGCCTGTTTGAACGATCCTGCGAGAGCGGGCGGAGCGGAAACCTGCGCCCGGCGCAAGGTGCCCGTCAAATGGACAGCGAAGCAATCAACGGGAGTAACGCCGTGAAGCAAATCGAATTGGGGCGCAGGGAACTTCTACGGGGCACCGCCGCGGTGGCGCTGGCAGGTGCCTTCCCATCCTCGGCATTTGCAACTGCCCTGGCGCCCGGCGCGCGCTACGATCCCAAGGCAAGGTACAAGCTTAAGGTCAGCGAAGTCGAATTCCGCCGAACCGCGAACGGCACCCCTTTGCTGGCCCGCATCTATCAGCCGATCGGCCCGGGTCCCTGGCCGGTGGTCATGGACCTGCACGGTGGCGGGTGGGCCGAGAAAGACCGCTTTGCCGAGGAATTGTTCGACCGCAAGATGGCCGTTGCCGGCGCGCTCGTCGTCGCCATCGACTACACCTTGTCAAATGAGGCACCGTATCCGGCCGCCGTCCAGGATGCCAACTACGCCGTGCGCTGGCTGAAGGCCAACGCCGCAAAGTGGAACGGTGACGCGTCGAAGGTCGGCGTGTTCGGCAGCTCGGCCGGAGGGCATATCGGTCTACTCCTGATGTTCCGGCCGCACGACCCGCGGTACAGCGCATTCCCGCTTGTCGAAAGCCCCTCGATTGACGCGACTATCGACTACGTGATCGCCCGATCGCCGGGAACCGATACGTACGCGCGATATGAACACGAGGTGGAGCAGAAAAACACCGGCATGATGGATAAGACCAAGGCCTTCTTCTCTCCATTCGAGGCAATCCACGAAGCCAATCCACGCGAGATTCTCGAACGTCGCGAAAACGTTACCTTGCGGCCTCTACTCCTTATGCAAGGCGAGTTGGATGACATGCCTCCAGCGGTGCAGACCCGCTTCGTTGACGCGTTCAAAGCAGCCGGCGGCAAAGTCGATTATTCGATATTTGAGGATTCCGATCATCAGTGGGTGTACGAGCCGGGGCCGCAGACGAACCGCGCGCACGCGATGGCCAGGGCCTTCATCGCTCGCCAGGTGAACAACTGACCCCGGAGGACCTGGAAAACAACGGTTTGGCCCAAGCCCGCCCGTTGTATCGCCCGCCCGGGCGATAGGAAACGCATCACATCCTGCAGGAAATGCAAGCGCATGGTTGATGTTAACTCAAAGGGCGCGCCTTTGGGGGCAAGCGGGAGTGAATTCCCGAAAAACTAGACACAATCTGAGTCCCGCTCTCGTGTGCGGGGCGATCGGTCAAAGGGTGAGGACAGATGGTCGAGCTAGGTGTTCCCCAGGATACGCCCCGGCGAGTGGTTTTGGTTCGCTGGGCGATCCTCACCCTGCTGATGCTGGGTGCGCTCATCGCCTTTGTCGATCGCGTCAGCATCTCCTCGGCCATGACGGTGCCTTCATTCAAGGCGCATTTCGGCCTGACCGATGTCGGCCGCGGCTGGCTCAACTCGGCGTTTTTCTGGTCCTATGCGGTGATGCAGATCCCGATGGGCTGGATCGTCGATCGGTATGGCGTCAAATGGCCCTACGCGATCTGCTTTGGTATCTGGTGCGTCGCATCTGCGGTCATCGGCTTGATGTCGACCTTATGGGCCCTCATTCTCATGCGGCTCATCATCGGCGCGGCCGAAGCAGTGGTGGTGCCGGCCACATATCGCTGGGTGCGCAACAATTTCGACCCCAACCGAAGCGGCGCCGCACTGGGATTTTACGCGCTGGGCACCAAGTTTGGACCGGCCCTCGGTGCGCCTGCGGCGGCCTGGCTGATCGTCACGTTCGATTGGCGGATGATGTTCCTGATCAGCGGCCTTGCCGGGCTTGTGTGGCTCGTTCCGTGGATGTTGTTTGCGCGTGAGCGCATCGGTGAAGTCGCCACGCCTGCCGGGGCGAAGCCGCTCCAATCCAGTGCGACCACAAAGGTCAGCTTCGCTGCGATCCTGACGAACAAGTTCGTGCTGGCAACGCTCGTCGTCTATTTCTGCTACAACTATTTCACTTTCTTCTGCATCACCTGGATGCCTGCTTATCTGGTCGAGCAACGCGGCCTGTCGCTCGAGCGGATGGGCCTCTACACCTTCTTCAGCTTCGCAGGGATTGCGATCGTGGCCTTCGTATCCGGATGGCTTGCCGATGTGATCATCGGACGAATCGGGCGGCCGATTTTTGTGCGAAAGGCGTTCGTGCTCGCCGGGTTTGCAGTCGCCAGTACCGTGGTGCTGGGGGCAAATACGCAAAGCCTGCAAGCTGCGCTGTTCTGGAACGTGGTTTCCCTCTCAGGGCTTGGGCTCGCGACGGCCAACATGCTTGCGTTGTGCAGCATCATGCTGATCCCCGCGCCGATTGTCGGGCGGGTGAAGGGCATTCAGAATACCGCAGTCGCGATTGCTGGGATCGTCGCCCCGCTGATGACCGGTTGGCTGCTTCACTTGACCGGCTCATTCGTAGCGCCAATGACTCTGATCTTTGCGTTTCTTGTACTCGGAGCCGTGACAGTCGTTGTCGCGATAAGGCCGGAATGGGCTCCGGTAATGCCGCGCGAAGAGGCGGCGGATGCGGATTATGACGCCGGCTAAGCTCTAGTCAGCATCGGCAAGTCGTGTCAGTCGAGATGCGCATCTGAACGCACGCTGGAAAAAGCACGATTCCAAATCAATTAATTGAAACCAGGTGATTGCTGCGTGATTGCTGAAGCTGATGTCTTCAGCCTACATCGCAGAATTATTGCTCTATAACACTGATTTTTAAAAACAAGATCTACACCGATCTCAGTCGGCCTCAAAATGTGGTATTTCCGTTACACGCGCGTCTAGCCCGCGCGGGTGAAGTCCATCACCCAATTCACTTCCCAGCTTGCGCCGTCATCGCCCGAAAACGCCTGCTCCCACCGCGCGCTCCCCTCGGTGATGTGGCTCCACACGAAGCGCACCTTCACTGGCTTTCCCGCAAAGACATCGTCGGCGAGGAAGGTGCCAACGCCCTCCTCAAAGCTCCCGCGCACCGGTACATCCATTGCCCCCGGCCAGCGCCCGTCGAGCCACCAGATCGACCATGATCCGCTCGCCGGATCGAACGCCCGCACCGCAATCGCGCGATAGGTGCCAGCCGGCGTCACCATCACATTGTCTTCAATATTGCCCTGCCCGCCCAGCACGCGCCAGGCGGTGCAGCTGCCGAGAAACTCGTCCCATTCTTGGCACCCCGTCAGCCGCTCGCGCAGCTTGCGGTGCCGTACGGCCCAGCGGCCTTCCTGCCATGCGAAGTCATTATTGGTGTTTGTCATGCCCTGCTTTTAGCCGGCCTATCTGACAAAATGCGTCAGTTATTTGAGCGTGGCCCATACCGGCGCATGATCGCTGCTCTTTTCCCAGCCGCGCACATGGCTATCCACCTCTGCCGCCTTCAGCCGCTTCGCCGCGCGCTTGTTGAGCAGCAGATGATCGATCCGCAACCCGGCGTTGCGGCCATAGGCATTCCGGAAATAATCCCAGAAGGTGTAGATCGTCTCGCCCGGATGCAGATGCCGCAACGCATCTACCCATCCCTGATCCAGCAGCCGGAAATACGCCGCACGCACCTCCGGAGCGAACAAGGCATCGTCCACCCAGCGCTCGGGTTTGTAGACGTCGTGGGTCGTCGGCATCACATTATAGTCGCCCGCCAGCACCACCGGCGCATCCATGGCAAACAGCTCATCGGCATGCGCGATCAGCCGCTCGAACCAGCGCAGTTTGTAATCGAACTTCGGGCCAGGCCGCGGATTGCCATTGGGCAGATACAGCGCTCCGATCAGCACGCCGTTCACCGCCGCCTCGATATAGCGGCTCTGCGCATCCTCCGAATCGCCCGGCAGACCGCGCCGCGTCTCGACGGGATCGCAGCCCTTGGCGAGGATCGCGACGCCGTTCCAGCTCTTCTGCCCATGCCAGATCGCACCATATCCGGCCTCGCGAATCGCCGCTTCGGGAAATTTCTCTTGCGGAGCCTTCAGCTCCTGCAAGCACACCACATCGGGCTGCGTCTCGCTCAGCCAGCGCAGCAATACGGGAAGCCGCCCGTTAACCCCGTTCACATTATAGGTCGCGATCCGCATCCCCACTGGATGCGCGGGACAAATTTTGGTTCCGCAATATTCGGTTAGGCAATTTTTCAGGCTTGGCCGCTAACCCTCGTCTCCAGAGCTTGTTTTGCAGGGATTCTCGTGAGCGCATTTGGACGACGCAGCGGATTGGGGGGCGGCACCGGTGGACGGCCAGCCTTCGGCGTCGCGCGTCCGATGCAGGGCGGCGGTTCCGCGCCACGCCCCGCCGATCCCATGCCCCCCGGTGGCGAGCAATTCCCACCGGTCAACAGCGTCCCGCTTCCCGGTGCAGGTGCACCGCCGCCGGCCGATATCATGGCCGAGCGCGATCCTGCCGGTGGCAGCCTCGCCAATGCCGATGCGCTTCAGCGCCTTGCGGATCGTCAGGCGACCTCGGGCGAAGCCGGCAACAGCCGCGTCGAAGGTTTCGAAGCTTCGATCCATCGCATCAAGGAACAGGTGCTTCCGCGCCTGCTCGAGCGCGTCGATCCCGAAGCAGCTTCCACGCTCACCAAGGATGAGCTGGCCGAGGAATTCCGCCCGATCATCGGCGAAGTGCTCGCCGAACTAAAACTCACGCTCAATCGCCGCGAGCAGTTCGCGCTCGAAAAGGTGCTGGTCGACGAGCTTCTCGGTCTTGGGCCATTGGAAGAATTGCTCAGCGATCCGGCCATCTCGGACATCATGGTCAACGGCCCCGAGCAGACTTTTATCGAACGCAAGGGCAAGCTCGAACTCGCCAACATCCAGTTCCGCGACGAAGAGCATCTCTTCCAGATCGCCCAGCGCATCTGCAACTCGGTCGGCCGCCGCGTCGACCAGACTACGCCGCTGGCCGACGCTCGCTTGAAAGACGGTTCGCGCGTCAACGTCATCGTGCCGCCGCTCAGCTTACGCGGCACGGCGATCTCGATTCGTAAATTCTCGGCCAAGCCGATCACGCTCGACATGATGGCCGCTGGCGGCTCGATGTCGGTCAAGATGGCGACGATGCTCAAGATCGCCGGGGCCAGCCGCTTCAATATTGTCATCTCGGGCGGTACCGGTTCGGGCAAGACCACGATGCTTAACGCTCTGTCGAAGATGATCGACCCGGGCGAGCGCGTGCTGACGATTGAGGACGCCGCCGAATTGCGCCTGCAACAGCCGCACTGGCTTCCGCTCGAAACGCGCCCGCCCAATCTTGAAGGTCAGGGCGAAATCACCATCCGCGATCTCGTGAAGAACGCGCTGCGTATGCGCCCGGATCGCATCATTCTGGGCGAAATTCGCGGAAGCGAATGCTTCGACATGCTCTCGGCCATGAACACCGGCCATGATGGCTCGATGTGCACGCTTCACTCCAACTCCCCACGCGAAGCACTCGCGCGTATGGAGAACATGGTGATGATGTCGGACATCAAGGTGCCGAAGGAAGCCATCTCGCGCCAGATCGCCGATTCGGTCGACCTGATCATCCAGGTGAAGCGTCTGCGCGACGGTTCGCGCCGCATCACGGACGTAACCGAAGTGATCGGCATGGAAGGGCCGGTGATCGTCACCCAGCAGCTCTTCAAGTTCGAATATCTCGACGAAAGCGCAGACGGCAAGATCATCGGCGAATACCGCTCGATGGGCCTGCGCCCCTATACGCTGGACAAGGCCAAGCAATATGGCTTCGACCATGCGATGCTTGAGGCCTGCCTCTAACACCCGTTGTGCGCTAGGTTGGCTCGATGCTCGCTTTCCTCGCTCTCGCTGTTCAGGAGCCTGTCCTCGCGCCGGACACCGAAGCACGCTGGGTGCCGTTTGAGCTAACCGCGTCGAACCAGATCCGCTTCACGATGCAGGCGAACGGGCGCGAAGCCAGCGCGATCCTCGATACCGGCATCAGCACCACTGTCGTCACGCGCAACTTCGCCGATGAACTCAGCCTCAAGCACCAAAGCAGCGGGCGCGCGACCGCGATCGGCGGTGCCATCGCGATCGATTTCGCCGCAGCCCCGCGCGTCGCGTTCGGCGGCCTCAGCCGCAGCGGAGGTCGCGTGGCGGTTGCGAACATGCCTGCGATCGCCGGAATCGCGGCGGACATATTCGTCGGTGCGGATCTGCTCGGCTGCTGCGCGCTCGAGATCGACTATGCGGCCCGCCGCTTCCGCATCCTGCCCAGCGGCCGCATGCCCTTTACCGGCGACACCGCACCCCTCGCCCGGATGCGTGGCACCGGTGTGTTCGTCACCGAGTTCACCCTTGGCACCCGCCGCCTCCGCCCGATCCTCGTCGATACCGGCGACGGCTCTTCGCTAACGCTGACCCAACAGGCATGGGCCGCAGCCCGCCCCGCGGGCACCCGCATCACCACCACGCTTGGCTATGGCGCGGGCGGGCCCATCGTCAGTGAAACCGCGATCCTGCCGGGCATCACGCTTGGCGGCAAAGCCACGGGCGAAACCGAGATCCGCATCGAATCAGTCGGCGGCTTCTCACAAACTTCAGGCACCGCGGGCCGCATCGGCACCGGCCTGCTGTTGCGGTACCGCGTATTGCTCGATCCCCGCGCGGGCCGGATGGTGCTGCAACCCGATCCCAATGCGAACGCCGCGCCGCTCCGCTCCACCAGCGGCTTCCTGTTCAACTACACAAATGGCGCGCTCGATGTGCTCCATGTCATGCGCGGTTCACCCGCCGAAGCCGCTGGCTTCAAGGCCGGCGAGCGCATCTGCGCCGCCGACGGCGCATCGGTGCGCGAGGATGTAGAGGCCGATGGAAACGTCGATTGGTCTATCGGCGCACCGGGTCGCGTGGTCCGTCTTCAGGAGTGTGACGGCCGCGAACGCAGCATCACACTTCGCGCCTTTTATTAGATCGCAGACTCATAAAAGCGGCCTGTCGGCAATCGACCCACTAGCGGGCACTCGACGCTTCCTACTTGGACGAGGTTGACGGCGGCAAAACCGTTTTGAGCCCCTGGCCGAAAAAGGCCGGCGCAAAGCCGGCATGCCCTTCGTTGGGAACAATCCATTCGGTGACAGCCACGCCCGAGGGGTTCCCGCGCAGAGCCGCCGCCAGCGCCCGTGCGCTCGTAAGCTGCTCGGCGTCCTCCGAACCTCCGGCGGAGATATAGATCTTCGTGCCGCTGCGCAGACGTGCGCCGCGAGCCCGCGCGATGAGGCCCGGCTCCGCCCAAATCGACGGGCTCCCGATTAGATAGGCACCAAAGGCGCCTGGCGCGTCGAGCAACACGCGGGTGGTGAAAAGACCGCCCAAGGATATTCCCGAAAGCACGGTCCGGTCGGGATCGATGGGATAGCGGCTCTCCACTTCGGGACGCAGCTCCTCCACCAGAAAGCGCTGGAACAGCGCGCCGCCGCCACTGCGCACACCCTTCAGCATGGGATCATCCATATCGACGTCGGGGGCATGGATGAGGTCGGTGGTGCGTTGCCTGAACCAGTGAAGCGCACTCTGCTCGGTATAGCCCACGCCGATAAAGTAAGCGGGCGCATATTCGCCGCCGAAAGCACCCATCACTGGGTTCAGCGCGAACGAGGTATAGAGGTTGCCGTCGAGCAGATAGACCCCGGGCACCTTGCCTTTGGCAGGCATCAGCGGCTTCACGATCTGAATGAGCATGTCGCGTCCAAGGATCTTCGAGTGGAGCACGTATTGCTCGGTGTTCCACAGCTGGGCGCGTTGGGCCGGCGCCGGAGCTGCGGCAGTCTTATCCTGCGCAAGACTTGGCGTTGCCAAAATCCAGCCCAACAATATTGCCGCTACGCCCATTCGCAAAGTCAACATCACGGCCCCCGAGGATCAATCCCAGGACGAAGGGTAGCGAAACGCTTTAGGAAATCCAGCGTCCGGTCCCCACCCAATGTCGGAAGTTAAGCCCTTGTGCCGATAGCGGCCGTTTATGGGTTCGCGGTCTAGTTCAGGTGCAACGCCAGGCTGGTGAAGATCAACGCCGCCAGCAAAGCCAGCACCTGGATCAGCGGCCAGGGCATCAGCCCGATCCTGTCCATGTCCGTGCGGCGCTTGCGCTGCCGCTCGCCAAGGCCGGCGACCACCGCCACCAGTACCGCAACGCCCACGCTCGTCCATAATTCCTGTTGCATCGAGCGCCCATTTCCCCGCACTTGCCGCCCATATAGCCGACGGTCACATATCTAGGGAGAGAAGATCGATGCGCCAGACCCTCGCGATTATAGCGCTCGCAAGCCTCGCCGCCTGCGCCCCTGCGACAGACCATCGCCCCGCGCTAGACGCCAGCGTGGCCGCGCCCACGCGCACGCCCGCCAATGTCGCCCGCGATCCCTATCGCCACCCCGCCGAAACGCTGGCGTTCTTCGGCGTGAAGCCGGGCGACACCGTGGTCGAGATCTGGCCCGGCGGCGGCTGGTACACCGAGATTCTGGCACCCTATACGCGCGGCGCGGGCAGCTATTACGCCGCCGGCTTCTGGCCGAATGGGCTGAAGGGCGTGCAGGCGTTGCAAGCCAAGGACAGCGCTCTTTATGGCCACATCCAGCCGGTCGCCTTCCCCGCATCGCAGGGCCAGCCGCGCGTGGCAGACGGCACCGCAGATGTGGTGCTAACCTTCCGCAACGTCCATAATTGGCGCATGGGCGCCCAGCGTGAGGGCGTGGATTATGCGGCCGAAGCCTTTGCCCAAATGTTCGCGATGCTCAAAAAGGGCGGCACGCTCGGCATTGAGGATCACCGCCTGCCCGAAAGCGCCAGCAGCGAGCGCGAGCGGACCAGCGGCTACATGAAGGTCTCCACCGTGCGCCGCCTCGCCGAAGCCGCCGGCTTCAGGTTCGTCGCCGCGTCCGAGGTCAATGCCAATCCAAAGGACACCGCCGATTATCCGGACGGCGTCTGGACGCTGCCGCCCAGCTATCGCCTGAAGGACAAGGATCGCGAGAAATATGCGGCGATCGGCGAAAGCGACCGGATGACGCTGAAGTTCGTCAAGCCATAAGCGCGGCAAAACGCCTAAGCGACTGAAACACTGTGCGTTAACCATTGGCGGCGTAGCATTCTCGAATGCCGCGCCGGATCCGATCCCTGCTGTCTGTTCTCCGTGAGGAAGTGGATAGCTATGCCGCCACCAGCGAGGAAATCGCCACCCGCACCAATCTGCTCGCGCTGAACGCGGCGATCGAAGCCGCGCGCTCGGGCGAGGCTGGTCGCGGCTTCTCGGTCGTGGCCCAGGAGGTGAAGGCGCTGGCCCAACAGGCACGCGGCGCTTCCCACGAATTCCGTTCCGAAGTCGGTGAGCGCTTGGCCAAGGGCGCCAGCATTGCCGATGAAATGGTCGCCGAAATAGAAGGCAGCCGTCTGGTCGAGCTGGCGCAGGCGCTGATCCAGAACGTTACCCGCCAGCTCTATGGCCGCAGCCTGGATCTGCGCCTGCTCGCAACGGACGCAGAACTGGTCACAGCCACGCTTGATCCCTCGCCCGAAAATCTCGCGGCGGGCCAGGCGCGGATCGAATCGCTGACCGCAACCTCGCCTTATTATGTTACCGCTTTCATCGCGGATGCCGAGGGGAGGGTGACCCTCTGCTCCAATCCGCACGCCCGCATCCGCCAGACCAATCTGGCCGATGCGGTCCAGTTCCGCAAAGCGATGGGCAGCTGGCGCAGCGGCGAATGGTTCACCGACGCGGTCTGGCAAAACCCCTGGTCCGATAATCGCGCCGTTTTGGTCTTCGTCACCGGCATCCGCGCCCGCGGTGTCGAGGGTGCACCCGCAGGCGCCTTTTATCTGGAGTTTGACTGGGAGAACCACATCCAGGCGATGATCTCCGACCGGTCGTTGTTCGGCGAGATGGACTGGGCGCGCACCCGAATCAGCATCGTCGATGCGTCCGATCGTGTCGTCGCCGATTCATCGGGCTCGCGTTACGGCGAGATCGTGCCTTTGCCCGCCAACGCTGTGCGCGGCGCCGAAGTACGCGGCGAATCGACCATCGCCTTCGCCACCGCCCAGGATTATCTGGGTTTTGACGGCCTCGGCCTGCGCTGCGTCATCGAACAAAAGATGCTGAGCGCCGAAGAGATCGACACCGCGTTGGGTGGCCTCCGCGCGCGCAGCGCGCGGCGCTAACCGCTTACTTCCCCAGCTTCTCGATCTTGTCCTGAAGCCGCGCCAGTTCCGCCTTCAGCGCTGACACGTCATCGCCGCCCTCGGCTGCAGGAACAGCACCGGGCGTAACCGGCGTATCGGGGTGCCCCGGCTGGCCGGGCTTGAATGCGCTGGCCGCTGCTTCAAACATCGCCATGTTGCGCTTGGCCATCTCCGCGAAAGGCGAATTGGCGAACGCGCCCTCGACTGCCGATTTGAACTGCTCCTGATTGCGCTTGAAGCTTTCCATCGATGCTTCGAGATAGCCCGGCACCATCGCCTGCATGCTGTCGCCATACAGCGCGATCAGCTGGCGCAGGAAGTTGACCGGCAGCATCTGCGAGCCACGCGATTCTTCTTCCATGATGATCTGCGTCAGCACATTGTGCGTGATATCGTCGTCGGTCTTGGCGTCGACGACCTTGAAGTCGCGGCCTTCGCGCGTCATCGCCGCCAGATGGTCGAGCGTGATATAAGACGAAGTCTCGGTATTATAGAGGCGGCGGTTCGCATACTTCTTGATGATGACCGGACCGTTGCCAGGTGCTGCTTTCTTCATGGGAACCCCGTCAGTGACTGACAGCCACCTAACATCGTTTAATGCCGCAGCGCAACACGGGCCCCGCCCCCTTCCCTTGTTCCTGTCTCTGCTGCGCAGCGAAACCGCAGCATCGCCAGAGAGACGGCACGCCGCATTGGCGGGTCTAAAGGCCTATCAGGAGGCCGAACGGCCGCCCGCACGTGTGTTGCCTCCCGCAATCGCCGAATCGGGCCGGGCGAATCTGCGCGACTATGGCGGTTCAGGCCCCCCGGTGATTTTCGTGCCCTCGCTGATCAACCCGCCCTTCGTCCTCGACCTTGCAGACGACAATTCCATGCTGCGCTGGCTCGCGACGCAGGGCCTGCGGCCACTGCTGGTCGATTGGGGCAGCCCGGGCCCCGCAGCTCGGGACGAGGGCCTGGATCACCATATCGAGAAGCTCCTGCTGCCCCTTATCGACTCGCTCGGTGAGCCCCCTCTGCTCGCGGGCTATTGCCTAGGCGGAACCCTCGCGATTGCCGCAGCATCGCTGCGTCCGGTCGCCGGCGTCGCGACAATTGCTGCACCCTGGCGCTTCAAGCGATACGGTGATCTCGCACTTGCAGCCATTGCGGCGCAGTGGGAAGCTGCCAAGCCCGCCTGCCAGGCGCTCGGCCTCGTTCCCATGGAGGTCCTCCAATCGGGATTCTGGCAACTCGACCCCGCCCGCACCGTCGCCAAGTTCGAGAAGTTCGCCGCGATGGACCCCGGCAGCGCAGCAGCACGCGGCTTCGTGACCCTCGAAGACTGGGCCAATGGCGGCGCCCCGCTCACTTATGCAGTGGGCGAGCAGATGTTCGAGCGCTTCTTCGCAACCGACCGCCCTGGCCAGGGGCGCTGGTGGGTAAGCGGCACGCGCATCCTGCCATCGCGTCTCGCCTGCCCCGCAACCGAGTTCATCTCCGCCACCGATCGCATCGTTCCCGCGGCCAGCGCGATCGGCCTGCCCGGCAGCACGACGCTCCGCTCCGGCCATGTCGGCATGGTCGTGGGGGGCCGCGCGCAGCAGCAACTCTGGGAGCCGCTGCGCGACTGGCTAATCGCTGCGGCGCACACTAAGTAGCGCCCAACGAATTCAGCCGGAGTCGAGCTATGTCCGATATCGTCATCACCGCCGCCAAGCGCACGCCCGTGGGCAGCTTCCTCGGTGCCTTCGCCGCTACGCCTGCGCACGAACTCGGCCGCATCGCGATCGAAGCCGCGCTTGAACAGGCTGGCGTGAAGGGCGAGGAAGTCAGCGAAGTGATCCTCGGCCAGGTCCTCACCGCCGCACAGGGCCAGAACCCCGCGCGTCAGGCGTCGATGGCCGCCGGCGTTCCCAGGGAAGTGCCCGCATGGGGCGTCCAGCAGGTCTGCGGCTCGGGCCTCCGTGCCGTCGCGCTTGCCTATCAGGCAGTGAAGACCGGCGATGCCACGATCGTCGTCGCAGGCGGTCAGGAGTCGATGTCGATGTCCACCCACGCCCAGTCGCTGCGTCCGGGCACCAAGATGGGCGATCTCAGCCTGGTCGATACGATGATCAAGGACGGCCTGACCGACGTGTTCAACGGCTATCATATGGGCATCACTGCCGAGAATTTGGCCGAGCAATATCAGGTCACCCGCATCGAGCAGGACGAGTTTGCTGTCGCCAGCCAGAACAAGGCCGAAGCCGCGCGCTCGGCAGGCAAGTTCAAGGACGAGATCGCCCCGGTCACGATCAAGGGCCGCAAGGGCGACACTGTCGTCGATCAGGACGAATATATCCGCGCCGGCGCCACCGTTGCCGGCGTCGAGGGCCTGCGCCCCGCCTTCAAGAAGGACGGCACCGTCACCGCCGCCAACGCATCGGGCCTCAACGACGGCGCGGCTGCATTGGTCGTGATGACCCGCGAAGAAGCCGAAAAGCGCGGCAGTCCTATCCTGGCCGTGATCAAGAGCTGGGCCTCGGCTGGCGTCGATCCGTCGATCATGGGAATCGGCCCCGTCCCCGCTTCCAAGGCAGCGCTCGCCAAGGCGGGCTGGACCATCCAGGATCTCGATCTGATCGAGGCCAACGAAGCCTTTGCGGCGCAGGCGCTTTCGGTTGGCAAGGAACTCGGCTGGGACGCGAGCAAGGTCAACGTAAACGGCGGCGCCATCGCCATCGGCCATCCGATCGGCGCCTCGGGCGCCCGCGTCCTGACCACGCTCATTTACGAAATGCAGAAGCGCGACGCTAAAAAGGGCCTCGCTACCCTGTGCATCGGCGGCGGCATGGGCATCGCCATGTGCATCGCGCGCGACTGAGCCGCTAAAATGCCCCTCTCCGTCAGGGGAGGGGCTTTAGCTCAGCCCCAAACCCGATCAAACCGCGGCCCAAGCCCGGTAATCAGCTCGTACTGCGACAGTCCGCTCAGCGCCGAAGTCTCCGGCAGCGCATAATCCAGCGACACCCAATCGCCCTCGGCCAGCCCCGGCATCTCCCCAACATTCACGGCAATCATGTCCATCGAAACGCGCCCGATCACCGGCAGCGCCACGCCATCCACGCGCGCCAGCCCTTTATCGGAGAAGCAGCGCAGATAGCCGTCCGCATAGCCGATGTTGAGGATCGCCACTTGCGTGTCGCGCGTGGCGCGGAAGGTGGCGTTGTAGCCCACGACCTCGCCCGCCAGCACGCGGCGCCGCTGGATGATCTGTGCTTCGGGCGTCACCACCTGCGCGATCCCGTCATGCTCCGCGCGCACCCGCCCCCCATAAAGCGCGATGCCGGGCCGGGTCAGGTCGAAGGCATAATCCGCCCCCAGCGCGATCCCCGCCGAATTGGCGAGGCTCATGCGCCTGGCCAAAGTCTTGCCGCGCAACGCCGCAAAGGCATCGCGCTGCACATCGTTCATCGCGGCATCCTCATCGGCACAGGCCAGATGGCTCATCAGCGTTTCGATCGCGAGCCCGTCCAGCCGCGTGACATCGCCCGGCGCAATCCCCAGCCGGTTCATGCCCGTATCGACCATCACATCGCACGGTCCCCCGCCGGAATCGCGCCACAAAGCCACCTGCTCCGTCGAATTGAGCACCGGCCGCACGTTCGCGGGGCGCTCGCTCGCCATATCCTCGCGCCGAACCCCGTGCAGCACCGAGACAGACACGCCCAGATCGGCAATCGCCCGCGCCTCTGCCCAGTTCGCCACAAAGAAATCGCGGCACCCCGCCGCCGCCAGCCGCTTCACGACCTCACGCGCGCCCAGCCCGTAGCCATCGGCCTTCACCGCCGCGCCGCACGCAGCATTGCCGCTCAGCCGCGCAAGCAGCGTCCAGTTCGCGAAAAGCGCGTCAGCGTCCAGGCGTAGGCGAAGGGGTGCAGACATCCGCCCCGGTTAGCGGGCGGGGGCGCGCGGCGCCACTGTCTCCTTCAGTCCCCACATCGCCACCACCAAAGCCATCGCCACCACCGCCATCGTGTACCAAAGCCCCGAATAGGGATCGCCGGTTTTCACCACGATCGACTGGCTGATAAAGGGCAGAAAGCCGCCGAAATAGCCGGTGCCGATATGATAGGGAATCGACATGGACGAATAGCGGATCCGCGGTGGAAACATCTCGGAGAGCAAGGCCGCCACCGGGCCATAGGTCGCGCCCGACAGAGCCATCAGCACCAGGATCGCCGCCATGATGATCGCGATGCTCTTTGCCGGCGGCACCATTGGCTTCAGATCATAGCCCGCCGCCGTCAGCGCCGCCTCCAGCCCCGCCGGGCTGGTATCGTGCAGCCTCGTGCCCCCAACCGTCACGTCGATCGCAGACGCCTCGGCCTTGGTATATGCCACGCCCTTCTTCGCGAAGAATTCGAGCACCCGGCCGCATTCATCCTTCTGCTTGGCCGCAAACGGATCGTAGCTGCACTGCGGGCCCGAGACGACGACCGGCGCGCGCGCAGCAGCCGCAGCCAGTGCCGGATTGGCCTGACTGCCGATCACCCAGAAAGCCGGGAAAAGCAGGATCAGCGTCGCGACATAGCCCCAGACGATCGGCTTTTTGCGCCCGATCCGATCGGACAGCGAACCGAAATAGATGAAGAAAACCAGCCCGCCGAGCGCCGATCCCCCGCAGATCAGTTGCGCCGCCGTCGCATCCACATGCATCTGCTGTTGCAGGAACGACAGGACGGAAAACATCGCGGTATACCAGATCACCGTCAGCCCCGCCGCGATCCCGAACAATGCCACGAACAGCCGCTTCCAATTCCCCGGATAGGTGAAGCTCTCGACAAAGGGGTTCTTCGCGGTCTCGCCCGCTTCCTTCATCTGCTTGAACACCGGGCTCTCGGAGAGCTTCAGCCGCATCCACAAGGACACCGCGAGCAACACCACCGAAAATACGAAGGGCGCACGCCAGCCCCATGCATCCCACACGTCGCTCAGCGCCATCTTGAACAGCAAGACGACCATCAGGCTCAGGATGAAGCCGCCGACCACGCTCGCCTGAATGAAGCTGGTGTGGAAGCCCGCGCGCCTGCCGGGCGAATGCTCGGCCACATATATCGCCGCGCCGCCATATTCGCCGCCCAGCGCCAGCCCCTGCAGGATGCGCAGCAGCAGGATCAGCACCGGTGCCGCCACGCCAATCACGGCGTAGCTCGGCACCAAGCCGATCCCGGCAGTCGCCAGACCCATCAAGGTGATCGTGACGAGGAACGTGTATTTGCGGCCTAGTTTGTCGCCCAGAAACCCAAACAACACCGCGCCCAGCGGCCGAAAGCCGAACCCGACTGCAAAGGTTGCCCAGGCGAGCAAATCGCCCAGCACCGGATTGTCCGCAGGAAAGAAGGTCCTCCCAAGGATGCCGGTGGTGGTCAACGTTCCCCAGATGAAGAAGTCATACCATTCAAAGACAGTGCCCAGCGACGACGCGCCGATCACCAGTCGCATTTCCTTCGCCGTCGGCTCTCCCGTCGCCATTTCTGCCTCCCCCTGGCTTTTGCCCGAACCTTAGCGCGTGCGCCCGGCGCGGCAAGCGCCGACACTGCGCAACGCGCGGCAAGCGCCGACACCGGACAACGCGCGGCAAGCGCCCCTGAGGCATACAGTGCGCGGCAGGATTTCTTACAATCCGTTCAGCTTCGGTGCAGCAATTCACTAGCACACCAGCAAAAGATCGGACACAAGCCCGACGTTAGGGAGACAGGGGATGAACCGCGCAATCGCATTGGCAGGGACGGCGCTTGCCGCATGGCCATGCATGGCCGTGGCCCAGGAAACTGCTGCGCAGACCGCCGCGCCTGCTCGCGCCGCTGCACCTGTAGAGGCATCGCAAACCGGCATCCTCAATTACCCGCCCGAATTCTTCGCCAGCTCCAATCCGAACACCGCGTACGAGATGATCCAGCGCGTTCCCGGCTTCGGGCTCGAGACCGGCAATGCCGATGCGCGCGGGCTCGCCGGGGCGCAGGGCAATGTGCTGATCGATGGCAGCCGCCCCTCGTCCAAGACCGACAATCTTTTCGAGATCCTGCGCCGCACGCCAGCCGCCAGCGTCGAGCGGATCGAGCTGATCCGCGGCGGCGCGCCGGGCATCGATATGCAGGGGCGCTCGGTGATCGCCAATGTCGTGCTGAAGCGCACCGCGAGCACTCAGATGGTGCTTGAGACCAATCTCTATCTCTACCGCGACGCCTATCTCGGTCCCTTGCTCAAGGCGCAATATTCGCGGCGTGAGGGCGAGAAGCAGACCGAGATCGCCTTCTCCGCCACCACCGATCGCACCGGCGGCACCGCACAGGGCCATCGCACCCGCTATGATGCCAGCGGTGCGGCTTTCCAGCAGGCCGATCTCGATCTGCGGGATCGCTTTCGCAACGGCAGCGTGCGCGGCTCGATCCTGCGCCCCTTCGGCGGCGGCAAGCTGCGCGTCAACGCGCTGCTCGATTACACCAATTTCAACAACCGCCAGGACATCACGATCCTGTCCGGTCCCGGCTTCGACGATCACAACCAGGACGTGAACCATAATTGGAGCGGCGAGCTCGGCGTCAATTGGACCAAGGCGCTCGGCCCCCGCACTGAGCTCAACCTCATCGCCCTCCAGCGCGGCTCGCGCAGGCGCTATGATTCATCGAGCTTCAACGGCAGCGGATCGACCTCTGAATTCGACAATGATTCACTCGGCGGCGAGAGCATCGTTCGCGGCACGCTGAAGTTCCGCCAGAGCGACCGCTGGTCGTTCGAGGCCGGCGGTGAGGCTGCGTATAATTTCCTCGATAACGCCAGCCTCTATAGTCAGAACGGCGCAGCGGTGGCCCTGCCCAATGCCCAGGTGTTGGTCAGCGAATTGCGCGGAGAAGTCTTCGGCCAGACCACGTTCCGGCCGAGCAATTCGCTCACGCTGGAAGGCGGGCTCCGGGTGGAGCAATCGACGATCAGCCAGTCCGGCGACACCGATAAGTCCAAATCGTTCGTCTATCCCAAGCCGCGCCTGCAGCTCACCTGGATTCCCGGCAAGGGCCACCAGTTCCGGCTGCGCGCCGAAAAGTCGGTCGGCCAGCTCAATTTCGGGGATTTCTCCGCCTCGACGGAGATCAATCTTGGCACCGTCGCGGGCGGCAATGCCGATCTCGAGCCGCAAAAGCAGGCCACGTACGAAGCCGTTTACGAGTATCGCTTCTGGGGCAAGGGCGTGGCCGAACTGACGCTCCAGCATGTCGCGCTCGACGATGTGATCGACATCATTCCGCTGGTCGGCGGGCTCGACGCGGTCGGCAATATCGGCAAGGGCACGGTCGATTTCGCTCAGGCCCGCTTTACTTTCCCGCTCGACAAATTGGGCATCAGCAACGCGCTTTTATCGGCGCGCTTCGCCGCCCAGCGCTCCGAGGTCACCGATCCGCTGACCGGCCAGCATCGCCGCCTGCCGCGCGAAATCCCGTTCGGCTGTAGTGTCTCGTTCAATCACGATCTGAGCGGCGGCAAATTCTCATACGGGTTCGACCATGGCTGCAACGTCGACCGGCACACCGCCTATCGCGTCCGCGAAGTGCGCACGGTCAACAATGCGCCGTTCGTCACCATCTATGGCCAGTGGAAGCCCAACCCGAAAATGACCGTCCGAGTCGATCTGGGCAATGCCACCAATTTCCGGCTGGAGAATGGCCGCGAAGTCCATACCGGCCCGCGCAACTCCACGCCGCTCGCGTTTCGCGAAGAGCGCGTGCTCCGGCAGGGGCAATATCTGTTCCTGCAGGTGCGGCACGTCCTTTAGGGGTTTAGGCCCCCGCCGCTGTCAGCCGCGCCAGTTGATCGTCGCTCAAAGCCACATCCCAGGCCCCGGTCAGTTCGTCGATCTGCTCCACCCGCGTTGCGCTCGCGATCGGCGCGGTAATCGCAGGCTGCGCCGCCAGCCAGGCCAAGGCGATCTGGGCCAGGCTCGCGCCCGTTTCCGCTGCCACCGCGTCCATCGCCGCCAGCACCCGCGCGCCCTTGCCCTCGAGCAACGCTGCCATCCGCCCGCCGCGCACCGATTGGCCAAGATCGTCCGTCGAGCGATACTTGCCCGTCAGGAATCCCGAAGCGAGCCCGTAATAGGGCACCACCCCGATATTCTCGGCCACGCACAGATCCTGCAGCGCGCCTTCGAACGTGTCGCGGCTCACCAGATTATATTCGGGCTGCAATACTTCATAGCGCGGCAACCCATCGCGCGCCGCCACGTCGAGTGCAGACTTCAATCGTTCGGCGGTGAAATTCGAAGCCCCCAGCGCGCGCACCTTGCCCGCATCGATCAGCCTGCCGAACGCCGCGAGCGCGTCTTCCTGGGGCACCGCATCGTCGTCCTGATGCGCGAAATACAAGTCGATCGTCTCCACGCCGAGCCGCTTGAGCGAAGCCTCGCACGCCGCCGCGATCCGTGCGGGCGCAAGCTTCTCGCCGCCCTTGCCCGGCAGCATCCCCACCTTGGTGGCGACTTGCATGCGCTTGCCCGAAACGCGCAGCCACTCGCCGATCAAAGTCTCGGATTCGCCGCCTTTGTGCCCCGGCACCCAGGCCGAATAGACGTCGGCGGTATCCACCATCGTCCCGCCTGCATCGGCGAACGCATCGAGCACGCGAAAGCTGGCCGCTTTGTCCGCGGTCCAGCCAAACACATTGCCGCCCAGCACAAGCGGCGGCGTAGTCAGTCCGCTACCGCCCAAATTTCGCAGCTGGGCTTGGGCCCGCGCGGTGTTCACTGCGCGCTTTCCTGATTGTCCATCGCGTTGATGTCGATCGACGCTGCCGCCGCATCGAGTTCCTTATTCTCGCTGCGGGTGAGCCCGCCCGGCGCCGGATCGCTCCCGCCGCCGCATCCGGCCAGCGCGAGGAGCAGAAGCAAGGGCGCGGCGCGCAACATCACTCCATAATCTCGTTGGCGTCGCCGCCCTGGTCGCCCGCTGGCACAGAGGCATAGCTGTTTTCGGCCGCGCCGAACGCTGCATTCTCGGCCGCGTTCACGTCAGCCACGGCTTCGCCCATCGTGTTGCTGTCGCCGCCGACCGATTCATTGGCTTCGGCGGCTTCGTTCGCAGCCTTCTTGCCGCACGCCGAGAGGCTGAGTACCGCGACTGCGGCGATGGGGAGGAGGAGAGCCTTGCGCATCGAATTCCCTTTTCATTTTCCTGGTCGAAACCGGACTAACCGGCCCGCCTTTGCCAGCGCAACCCAAAGTGTCTCGTTGACCTGATATAAAGATATCTTTATATCTCTATCCCCCACGATGAATCAGGCCCTCGCCATCTTCCGCGCCCTCGCGGATTCCACCCGGCTGCGCATCCTTGCGTTGCTCCGCTCGATGGAGCTGTCGGTCGGCGAACTGGCGCAGGTCCTGGGGCAAAGTCAGCCGCGCGTCAGCCGCCATGTGAAGATCCTCTGCGATGCGGGCATGGCCGAACGGCGCAAGGAAGGCAGCTGGGTGTTCGTAGCTCTGGGCCCCGATGCCAAGGTAAAACCCATTCTCGCCGCGCTCGATAGCTGGGGCGAAGCCGATCACTGGACCGTCGCCGACGAAGCGAGATTGGCCGCCGTCCGCGCAGACCGCGCCAGTGCCGCTGCCGATTGGTTCGAAAGCAATGCCGGCCAATGGGATGCAATCCGCTCGCTCCATGTCGCTGACAGCGAAGTCGAAGCCGCGATGGCAAAGGCGCTCGGCGCTGCGCCGATCGGCACACTGATCGATATCGGCACCGGCACGGGCCGCATGCTGGAGTTGTTCGCGCCACAGGCCGATCATGCGCTCGGCATCGATCGCTCCTCCGAAATGCTCCGTCTTGCGCGCGCCAAGCTCTCCGAGCGCGGCCTTGCCAATGCCGAGCTGCGCCAGGCCGATCTCTACGCGCTCCCGCTCAGCGATGGCGGCGCCGACGCGGCAATCCTCCACCACGTCCTTCATTTCGCCCAGCAGCCCGGCGCTGCGATCGGCGAGGCCGCGCGTGTGCTCGCCCCCGGCGGGCGGCTCCTGATTGCCGATTTCGCGCCGCATGAGCGCGAGGACCTGCGCCAGCAGGACGCGCACACACGCCTGGGCTTCTCGGACGAGCAGGTGCTCGGCTGGTTCGAGGCCCACGGCCTTGCCCCGGTGCAGGTCGAGACGCTCGAGGGCGGCGAACTGACCGTTAAATTGTGGCTTGGCCGGAAAACCGGCGAAACGACCAGGAAAGTGAAAGCGGCATGATAAGGGTCTGTACCCATCACCGGCAATGCCCGGGACGGAGCGGATTTTGGCGCACAGGTAGGAGCAAGGAGGGAGCGATGAGCATTCATCGTGACCGACGCGCGACGCCGCTGTGCGTCAAAAGCCGCCCGCCGCTTCGCGGTCGCCCAGTGAAGAACGCTGAACTGCGTCAGTTCGCTTGCACGGGCCTCCAGCCCTCGCTGCGCGAGCTTCCTTGCCAGCGCCCTTCTCTGGGCGATCACGGGCGTTGCCGGTGATGGGTACAGACCCTAACGTGAACCCGCTGGCGGCGCCGCTATTTGCGGACGTGGCCGGCGATATCGACGTGTCGTTCGAATTCTTCCCGCCCAAGACCGAGAAGATGGAAGAGACGCTCTGGGATTCGATCCAGACCCTCTCGCCGCTTGGCCCCCGTTTCGTCAGCGTCACCTATGGCGCAGGCGGCACCACGCGTGAGCGCACCCACAACACGGTTGCCCGCATCGCCCGCGAGACCGGCATCCCCGCCGCCGCGCACCTCACCTGTGTCGAGGCGACGCGCGAGGAAATCGATCAGGTTGCCCATGATTATTGGGAAGCCGGCGTCCGCCACATCGTGGCCCTTCGCGGCGATCCGCCCCGTGCGGGCGAGAAATACTGCACGCACCCCGGCGGCTATGAGAACGCCGCCGATCTGGTCTCGGGCCTGCTTAAGCTCCACCCGTTCGAAATCTCCGTCGCGGCCTATCCCGAATGCCATCCGGATTCGCCGCACGCGACGGCTGATCTCGACAATCTCAAGGCCAAGATCGACGCCGGCGCCACCCGCGCGATCACGCAATTCTTCTTCGAACCGGAAACCTTCTTCCGCTTCCGTGACGATGCCGCAGCGGCGGGCATCACTGCCGAAATCGTCCCCGGTATCATGCCCGTGATGAGCTTCGCCGCAGTCAAGAAGATGTCGGCGATGTGCAATACCGACGTGCCGGCATGGATGGAGCGCCTGTTCGAAGGGCTCGACGATCGCCCTGCCGCGCGGCAATTGGTGGCCGCCACGCTCGCAGCTGAGCTCAGCCGCAAGCTCTATGCCGGCGGCGTCCGCCAATTCCATTTCTACACCTTAAATCGCGCCGAGCTGAGCTACGCGATCTGTCACCTGCTGGGAGTGCGCCCGAAATGACGCCGCGTGAAAAACTGCTCGCTGAAGCCGCCAAGCGCATCCTGATCACCGACGGCGCATTCGGCACCGAGATCCAGAACTGGAAGCTCGCCGAAGCCGATTATGCCGGCAATCTCGGCCTGACGCACGACCAGAAGGGCAATAACGACATCCTCGCGCTGACCAAGCCCGAGGTGCCTGCAAGCATTCATCGCGCCTATTTCGAAGCAGGTGCGGACATTGCCGAGACCAACACCTTCTCGGCCAACAAGATCAGCCAGGCCGATTACGGCGCCGAGCATCTCGTCCGTGAGATCAACGTGGAAAGCGCCAAACTCGCCCGCTCGATCGCAGACGAGTTTCAGGCCAAAGATGGCCGCCCCCGCTTCGTCGCGGGCGCGCTTGGCCCCACCAACAAAACCCTGTCGCTCAGCCCAGACGTAAACGATCCCGGCTATCGCGAGATCGATTTCGACTATCTCAAGGACGTGTACCGCGAGCAGATCGATGCGCTTGTCGAAGGCGGCGTGGATTTCATCCTGATCGAAACCGTGTTTGACACGCTCAATGCCAAGGCCGGCGTGATGGCGTGCATCGAAGCCGCAAACGATCTGGGCCGCGACCTGCCGATCATGCTCTCGATGACGCTCACCGATCTCTCGGGCCGCAACCTCTCCGGCCACACCGTCGAGGCCTTCTGGCACGCGGTCCGCCACGCAAACCCGCTGACGATCGGCCTCAATTGCTCGTTCGGTGCCGAGCAGCTTCGCCCGCACGTAAAGGTGCTGAGCGCGCTCTGCAACACGCTGATCATGGTCTATCCGAATGCCGGCCTGCCCAACGAACTGGGCGCTTATGACGAGGCGCCGGTTACGACTGCGGGTCTGGTCAAGGAATGGGCCGATGCCGGCCAGGTCAACGTGCTTGGCGGCTGCTGCGGTTCGACGCCGGCGCATATCAAGGCGATTGCCGACGCAGTAGCCGCGCTGCCGCCCCGCGCAATCCCGACCACCGAAGTCCGCACGCGTCTCGCGGGCCTCGAACCCTTCACGATGGCCGCTTGAGCCGTCTAGGAAAGTACTGAGTTTTGAACACCACCGCTTCCTCCACCAGTTTCGTCAATATCGGCGAGCGCACCAACGTCACCGGCTCGGCTCGCTTCAAGAAGCTCGTCATGGCGGGCGATTATGCCGCCGCCGTGGAAGTCGCGCTCCAGCAGGTTGAGGCCGGCGCACAGGTGCTCGACGTCAACATGGACGAGGGCCTGCTCGACGCACATGAAGCGATGACGACCTTCCTGAAACTCATTCAGGCCGAGCCCGATATCGCCCGCATTCCGGTGATGGTCGATTCGTCAAAATGGGACGTCATCGAAGCTGGCCTCAAGTGCGTGTCCGGCAAGCCGATCGTCAATTCGATCAGCATGAAGGAAGGCGTCGACCAGTTCCTGGAGCACGCCCGCAAGTGCATGGCCTATGGCGCCGCCGTGGTCGTCATGGCGTTCGACGAAGTCGGTCAGGCCGACACCAAGGAGCGCAAGGTCGAAATCTGCGAGCGGGCCTATAAGCTCCTCGTCGGCATCGGCTTCCCGCCCGAAGACATCATCTTCGATCCCAACGTCTTCGCAGTCGCCACCGGCATCGAAGAGCATAACAATTACGGCGTCGACTTCATCGAGGCGTGCAGCGAGATCAAGGCGCGCTGCCCGCACGTTCACATCTCGGGCGGCCTCTCGAACCTGAGCTTCAGCTTCCGCGGCAACGAAGTCGTCCGCAAGGCGATGCACTCGGTGTTCCTATATTATGCCATCCCCGCGGGCATGGACATGGCGATCGTCAACGCCGGCCAGCTCGATATTTACGACCAGATCGAGCCCGAACTGCGCACTGCGGTCGAAGACGTCATCCTCAACAAGGACCCCGAAGCCGGCGACCGTCTGGTGGCGCTCGCCGAGCGCTTTCGCGGCACCGATGCCGTGGCCGAAAAGCAGGCCGCCGAGTGGCGCAGCTGGGAAGTCTCGAAGCGGCTTGAGCATGCGCTCGTAAAGGGCATCGACGCGCACGTCGTCGAAGATACCGAGGAATGTCGCCTCGCTTTCGCCCGCCCCATCGAAGTGATTGAAGGCCCGCTGATGGACGGCATGAACGTCGTCGGGGACCTGTTCGGCAGCGGCAAGATGTTCCTGCCCCAGGTCGTGAAATCGGCCCGTGTGATGAAGAAGGCAGTCGCCCATCTTCTGCCGTACATCGAAGCCGCCAAGGAGCCCGGCGCCAAGGGCAAGGGCAAGATCATCATGGCCACGGTCAAGGGCGACGTCCACGATATCGGCAAGAACATCGTCGGCGTCGTGCTTCAGTGCAACGGCTTCGAAGTCGTCGATCTGGGCGTGATGGTGCCGTGGTCGAAGATCCTCGAATCCGCCAACGAGAATGACGCCGACATGATCGGGCTCTCGGGCCTCATCACCCCCTCGCTTGACGAGATGGTGACGGTCGCCGAGGAGATGCAGCGCGCGGGCATGACCATGCCTTTGCTGATCGGTGGCGCGACCACCAGCCGCGTCCACACTGCGCTGCGCATCGAGCCCGCGTACAAGGGTCCGGTCGTTCATGTCCTCGACGCATCCCGCGCCGTTGGCGTCGCCACCACGCTCGTCTCCGACACGATCCGCGACGATTACGTCACCAAGATCGCTGCGGAATACGAAGCCGTTCGCGTCGCTCGCGCCAATCGCGGCCAGAGCGAACTCGTGCCGCTGGACAAGGCCCGCGACAACAGCTTCGACGCCGATATGTCGCTCAAGCCCGGCAAGCCGCGCTTGCCCGGCGTCCACAGCTTCCTCGATTGGGATCTGAAGGATCTGCGCGACTATATCGATTGGACGCCCTTCTTCCGCGCCTGGGAACTCGCCGGCAATTATCCCGCGATCCTCACCGACAAGGTCGTCGGCGAAAGCGCGACCTCGCTGTTCGCCGATGCCCAGGCGATGCTCGACAAGATCATCGACGAGAAATGGCTCACCGCGCGCGGCGTCACCGGTCTCTGGCCCTGCCGCCGTCAGGGTGACGACATCATCGTCCATGTCGAAGACGAAGTGCATTACACGCTGCCGATGCTGCGCCAGCAGATCCAGAAGCGCGAAGGCCGCGCCAATATGTGCCTCGCCGATTTCATCGATCCGCAGGGCGATTGGATCGGCGGCTTCGCGGTCGGCATCCACGGCATCGAGCCGCATCTCGCGCGCTTCAAGAACGCGATCGATGACTATTCGGACATCCTGCTAAAGGCGCTGGCCGACCGGCTCGCCGAAGCATTCGCCGAACGCCTCCACAAATATGTCCGCACCGCTTTGTGGGGCTATGCCGAGGGCGAACAGCTCACCAACGAAGCGCTGATCAAGGAAGAATATCGCGGCATCCGCCCGGCGCCCGGCTATCCCGCCTGCCCCGAGCACAGCCTGAAGCCGATCCTGTTCAAGATGCTCGACGCGCACCACGCGACCGGCATTTCGCTGACCGAGAGCTTCGCGATGCTGCCCACCGCAGCGGTCTCGGGCTTCTACTTCGGCCACCCGCAGGCCGAATATTTCGGTGTCGCCCGAATCGGCGAGGATCAGGTGACCGATTATGCCCAGCGCCGCGGCATCGATCTCGATCTCGCCAAGCGCTATCTGCGCCCTAACCTCGACTAGGGCCTATGCGCCCATCGCGTCGAGATGCAGATAGCGGTCGTTAAAGTCCGCCGCCGCGCGCAGCCGGTCCCAGTCGAGCACCTTGATCTGGCGCTTGTTGCGCGCGACCAGCCCGTCTTGCTCGAGCAATTTGAGCACGCGGTTCACATGCACCGGGGTCAGCCCCATCGTGTCGCCCAATTGCTCCTGCGTCATGGGCAACTCATATTCCATGTCTTCCGAACGGGCGACTGCGTGCAGCCGCGCCTGAAACTCGCACAGCAGATGCGCAAGCCGTGTCCGCGCCGCGCGCCGCCCGATATTGAGCAGCCATTCGCGATAGATTGATGCCTCGACCAGAGTATCGGTCCACATCGCCGCCGCCACCGCCGGTCGCCCCGCCACCAATGCGCGCAATTCAACGATCGGCACTTCAGCGATGAGCAACTGGGTCAGCGCGACCACGTCATGATCGGATTGCGTGAAATACAGGTTCTGCAAATCGATCAGATCGCCCGGCACCAGGATCGCAACGATCTCGCGGGCACCATCCAGCGCCAGTTTCTGGCGATACGCAAAGCCTTCCAGGATAAAGCCGCAGCGCAGCGGCGGCCGCCCCTCGCGCACCACATAGCTGGACGCCGTCACGGTCCGCCGCTTCCAGCCAAGCGCCATTACCGCAGCCCGATCGCCCGCATCGATCCGCGCACGCAAAGCGAGCTTGTGAAATAACGGATCGAACGAAATCGGATCTGACACGGTGGCTCCTCAGGGCGGGAGCTCACGCATCTCTCAGTCGCCGCGACCCGATTAGCGTGCCAGCGATTGCGGAGGCTTATCACATGCTTGTTTTGGGTGGCCTAACAAATGTTAGAAACGGAACCTTGGGATCGCGCGGTGGTTGCAAGACTATCGTGCGAACAGTCCTGGCCTTCGCCGACTGAGAGACCCTTAGCGCTCCCGCCAGACGGGAACCGCCATGCCGCTTTACTTCTTCCATCTCGATCATGGTGCTCGGGAGATACCCGACACCGAAGGTTCGGAATGCGCCGATCCCGCCGCTGCTTTGGTTCGCGCCATTGAGATCATCCGCGAAATGGTCGCGCTCGATCTGCGCGAGGGCCGCATCGATCTCGATTGGCGGCTTCGCATCATGGATCAGGCGGGCATGCGGCTGGCAACGGTCCCCTTCGCCGATGTGCTGGGCGGCAAACCGATCGCGCTCGATCACCGCCCCCCGCTTCGCCAGTGATTTAGTCCCCGACAAACCCGAACGGCGTGACTCCCGTCTCGCGCTCGCCAACCACCAGTCCGCGCCCGGCAGGCGGTGCAGAGCGCTGCGGGCAATCCTCACGCGTACATGCCCGGCACCCCAGCCCGATCGGCGTCGCGTGTGCGGCCAGATCGCGCCCGCGCGCCGCGTTCAGGTTCCGCGCTTCCGCAGCCTCGAGCCCCAAAGCCACCGCAAACCGCGCCTTGACCACGCCCGCACCCTGCGGCGTCACGCAGCGCGCCAGCGTCAGCCAGCGCCGGCCATCCTCGGTCTCGACTAGATCGGTCACCGTCTCGTCTGCCCGCGCGAACGCCGCGAACACATCCCAGAGCGGACACACCGCCACCCCTTCGGCGATCGGCGATCCGCTCGCCCCGGCGTATCGCTTGGAAACTTGCCCCGCGCGATCGGTGCGCAGCATGAAGAAAGGCAGGCCCCGCGCGCCCACGCGCTGCAGCGTCGTCAGCCGATGCGCGACCTGACTGAAGCTCGCGCCAAAGCGCCGCTGCAACGTATCCAGATCATAGCCCGTCGCCTCGCACGCGCGCAGGAACCGCGCATAGGGCATCATCACCGCCGCCGCGAAATAGCCGGTCAGATGCCGGCGAAACAGCCGCTCCGCCACCCGGTCCATCCCCGCGCCGCGCACCAGGGCATCGATCTGCTCGCGCACCTCCCCCGCCAGTTGCTCCGCCAATGCAAAGGTGCGCGCGGGAGCATCGAGCATCTCGGACAATTGCAATTGCCGCGCGTGCATATCCAGCCGCTTGATGCGGCCCGCCAGCACATCGCCCGGCAGCACGCGCACCGATAATTGGTGCTTCACCCGCAGCCGCTCGGCCATCACGCCATACAAGTCCGCCCCCGCCATGCGCAGCTCATCGGCCAAAGCCTCGGCTGCTGCATCCAGATCGGCAAAGTGATTGCGCCACCGCTCGATCTCGCGCCGCACGCTGGCATGCGGATCGGGGGCATCGCCTTCGCCCGAATGCCCGCCGCCAATCCGGTCATAGGCCCGCGCGAACGCCTCCGCCCCGCCCGGTGCCCCCGCCAGCCATTCCTCAAGCTGATGCCGGTCCACATCGAGATCGGCGAAGAGCGGATCGGCCAGCCGCCGCCGCAGCGCCACTGCACCGCCGCCGGGCTCGCCTGCGGTCAGCTTGCGCGGATCGAAATCATACACTTCGGCCAGCCGCAGGATCAAAGTCGCCGACACCGGCCGCTGGTTGCGCTCGACCAGATTGAGGTAGCTCGGGCTCACGCCCAGTGCTTCCGCCATCGCTGCCTGGGTCAATGCCAATTGCCGCCGCAACCGCCGCACCGAATGCCCCGCCAGCAATTTACCCTCGGCCATATGTCCCCCGTAAAAGTCTTGTAACTTTCTTTACAGAACAACACGACCCACGGGAAGGGGCGCCACAGCGAGACCCGCTTTTCTGCACTACAACCTAGATCAAAGCTCGGAAAAGGCGTTTCTCAACCTACGTAAACAGTCAACTACATGACAACCCGCCAGCAGCGTAGAGGAGTATCGACCCATGACGAACGAACCACAGCGCAGCCGCGCAGTCTTCTCGACTGAGGATTTCCGCCTGATCCGCGAAGCCGTCGGCACCCATCTTCAGGCGATCAAGGACCAGCCCGAGTCCGTGAAATACGCCAATCTCTTCCACCGCCTGGGCCGCGTCGGCGGCTAGGCGCTTTCGATACTGGAGCCCGGCCTGCGCCGGGGCTTCCGGCTCCGATCGGAGCCTACAGCTTTCCTGGGGAGGAAAGGATGCCCGCCCGGAGTTCGCTCCGGGTGGGCATTTACCGTTTAGGCGGATACGATGTGCGCGCGAAACCAGTCGCCGAGTGCCTCGACGGTAAACTCGCCTGCAGCCAGCGCAAGAAATGTGACGACCAATTCCACATCGCTGCAATCCAGCAGGTAGCCATTGAGCGCTAGAAAGGTTTCACTCACCACAGCTGCAGTTCGCTTGTTTCCATCCACAAAGGGATGATTGCGAGCGATGCCAAACGCATAGCTTGCCGCCAGTTCAGCCACATCCGGATCGCCATACGCCACCAGATTTAGCGGACGCGCCATCGCGCTTTCCAGCATATTGGGATCGCGAATACCTGCCGGCCCGCCATGCTCGGCCAGCTGCTCGTTATGCGCGGCAACAGCGACTGCGGAGTCCACCCAGACCCAGTCTCGCCCGGCCACTTACTTGGCGAGTTCGCGCAGTGCGTTGCGGCGGCGCGCCATCACTTCGCGGGCCGCCTTCATCTGCTCTTCAAAGCCCTGGTCGTGCGCGCGAAGCTCAATTCCGTCGGGCAATTCATTGATGCTCAATTCGTCACCAACCGACACACCCAACCGCGACAGCACGCTCTTCGGAAGAATCACGCCAGTGGAGTTGCCGATCTTCACGAGCTTGAGCGGCTTACGGAGGGCGGCAGGCTTGTTCATACGAAAGTTATAACATCATTCCCCACGCGCCGCCAGCACATCAATCCGCGCCTTGTGCTCGTCCCGCCCAAACGGGAAATGACGATAGGCCCAGGCCGCCGCGAAGCCGAGCGCCAGATAGGCCAGGAAGAAATAGAGCGTCAGCCGGTCGATTGCCATCGGCGCCACCATTCCCGGCTTCGCGCCCTCGGGGAATTCCGCGAAATGCAGGATCAGTCCGGCCCCGAAAATCCCCAGCCCGCTGCAGCATTTCTGCACAAAGAATGCGCCCGCGAAGAACACGCCCTCGGATCGCCGTCCGGTCTTCACCTCCGAATCCTCAACGACGTCAGCCATCATCGAAGCGCCCAGCATCGTGGCCGAAACCCCGCATGCGGTGTTGATGCCAAAGATCGTCAGCAGCAGCGGCAACATCGCGGCGTCGCTCGGATCGGGGAAAATGCCGATCAGGCGCAGCACGTAAGGCGAGGACAATAAAAGCGCTGCTGCAGTCATGAAGCCCATCGCGGCCAGCGGCTTGCCCACACGCCTCGCCACGCGCGGCGCGATGAAGAATGCCAGCGCCACCCCCAGGAACAGGCTCGGCGCCAGCAGCGCGAACGACTTGGTGTCGAACTGCCAGACATGGATGTAGAGATAGTTGGACAGCGCAAAGCTGATCCCCTGCGCCGAATAATAGCAAAGCCCCGCCAGCATCAGGATCAGGAACGAACGGTTGCGCACCGTCTCCCACAGATCGCGCATATGCGCGCCGAACGACTTACGAACGATCTCGGGCCGCGGCAGCCGCTCGATCTCTTTATGCGTACCCAGCGCCGAGACGAGGATCGCGACGAACATCGCGACGGCGCCAAACAATGCGAAGCCGGGATAATTGGCCGGGTTGAGCTGGTCGGGTTTGCCGTCCGCGCCCGCCATCAGCCAGGCATAGGTCACGAACAACGTCACCATGCCTCCCGCCCAGCCGAACAGATAGCGATAGGCAGTGATCCGCGTCCGCTCGTCATAATCGGCGGAAAGCTCAGGCGTCAGCGCCTGTGACGGCACTTCATAGGCCGACACTGCCGTGCGCACGAGCACCGACATGGCGAACACCCAGATCAACTGCGCGCCCTGTGACATTTCCGGCGGGTTCCACAGCAACAGCCAGCCGACTGCAATCGGCAGCGCGGACGCATACATCCAGGGATGCCGCCGCCCCCATCGGCTGCGGGTATTGTCAGAGAAAAATCCGATCGCCGGATCGATAAATGCATCGAGGATCAGCGCACACATGATCGCAAAGCCGACCTGCGCCGAAGGAAGCCCGAGCACCTGATTGTAGAACAGCAACAGGAAGGTCGAAAAACCGAAATCCTTCACGCCATACGCATAGGCACCGAATCCATAAGCCAGCGTCGAACGCTGCCCGAGCCTTCGAACCGGCGGCAAACTCCCCGCCTGCTGCACCTCGGACATCCACTTCTCCTGATCGCTTTGCGCCAGCATGGTTGCACCCGTCCCGCGCGTCAATCCAAAGCGATTGGAATATCGGGTATGGCTTGTTCCGCGCCGCGCCTGCGCTATAGCCTTGAGCCTTCGAACACTAAGAACGGTCCGCAAGATGGCGCTCGATCCCGAAACCTTCGATACGCTGATCGATACAATCCGCCGCTTCGTCGCCGAACGGCTTCGTCCGCTGGAGGGCGAAGTCGAGGAAGCCGACGCCATCCCGGCGCATATCATCGCCGAGATGAAGGAGCTCGGCCTGTTCGGGCTTTCGATTGCCGAGGAATATGGCGGGCTCGGCCTGACCATGCTCGAGGAGTGCAAGGTCGCAGTCGAACTGGGCCGCACCACCCCCGCCTTCCGTTCCACCTTCGGCACCAATGTCGGGATCGGCTCGCAGGGGCTGGTGATGGCCGGCACCGCCGAGCAGAAATCCGAATGGCTGCCCCGGATCGCCAGCGGCGAAGTCGTCGCCAGCTTCGCGCTGACCGAACCCGATGTCGGATCGGATAGCGGCGCTGTGAAAACCCGCGCGGTCAAGGATGGCGACGTCTACCGCCTCACCGGCACCAAGCGCTTCATCACCAATGCCGACAAGGCACACGTCTTCACCGTGATGGCCCGCACCGGAGAGGAGCCCGGCGGGCGCGGCGTCTCCGCCTTCCTCGTGCCGCGCGATCTGCCCGGCATCAGCATCGGCGAGCCCGAAAAGAAGATGGGGCAAAAGGGCGCCAAGGTTGCGGACGTGGTGTTCGACGATTGCCCCGTCCCCGCCTCGCTCCGCCTCGGTGCCGAGGGGGAAGGCTTCAAGATCGCAATGCAGGTGCTCGATCGCGGACGCCTCCACATCTCCGCAGTCTGCGTCGGCGTCGCCGAGCGATTGATCGCCGATTGCGTGGCCTATGCCAGCGAGCGCAAGCAGTTCGGCAAGCCCATCGCCGAGCACCAGCTCATCCAGGCAATGCTCGCCGATTCCAAAACCGAAAGCCTAGTCGCCAGGGCGCTCGTGATGGAAACTGCTGCCGCCAAGGATGCCGGCAACAACGTCGTCATGGAATCCGCCGCCGCCAAATATTATGCCAGCGAGATGGTCGGCCGCGTCGCCGATCGCGCCGTGCAGATTTTCGGCGGCGCGGGCTATATCGCCGATTATGGCATCGAACGGCTTTACCGCGACGTGCGCCTGTTCCGGATCTACGAAGGCACCAGCCAGATCCAGCAGCTCATCATCGCGCGCGAAACACTGAAACGGGGAGGATAACCCATGGACACCAGCAAGCTCTTCCGCCTCGACGGCCGCGTCGCCCTCGTCACCGGCGGATCGCGCGGCATCGGCAAGATGATCGCCGACGGCTTCATCCAGCAAGGCGCCAAAGTCTATATCTCGGCGCGCAAGGCCGATGCCTGTGACGCCACCGCCGCCGAACTCGGCCCCAATTGCATCTCGATTCCGATGGACGTCTCCACAGTCGACGGCTGCAAGGCGCTCGCCGCAGCCATCGCCGAACGCGAGCCGAAGCTAGACATCCTCGTCAACAATGCCGGCGCCGCATGGGGCGTGCCGTTCACCGAATTCCCCGAAAGCGGGTGGGACAAGGTGATGGACCTCAACGTCAAATCGCCCTTCTTCCTGACGCAAGCGCTACACAATCTGCTGAAGGCGGCGGCAAGCGAGGCCCAGCCCGCAAAAGTGATTAACATCACCTCGATTGACGGGCAGCGCGTCAATCCGTGGGAAACCTACTCCTATCAGGCGTCGAAGGCCGCTTTGATCCACCTCACCCGCCGCATGGCCGCGCGGTTGATCGAGGACCGCATCGTCGTCTCCTCGCTCGCACCCGGCGCCTTCCCCACCGACATGAACAAGGCTGCACGCGATCACGCAGACGGCGTAGCCAAGCGCATCCCCGCGCAACGCATCGGCGTAACCGAGGATATGGCCGGCGCCGCAATCTACCTCGCCAGCCGTGCGGGCGACTATGTCGTCGGCGAGACGCTCACGGTGGATGGCGGCGTGGTCAACGCCAATATGGGCGGCAGCATAGACGGCTGATGGCAAAGGCAGATCGTCTCGAAATCATGGACGCACGGCGTGCCGAGCAGGAGGTCGAATATACCGACGCCCTGCTCGCCGCCCTGCGCGCCACCGCGGCAGGCACATGGGGCCTGTTCGGCCACAATCAGGACCGCGTGACGCGCGCGAAGATCGCGCCCGTGGTCGACAACCTCATCGACCTGGCCGATTCGATCGACGCAATGCGCGACAAGCTCGGGCTCGAGCCCTTCGCGCTGCATCAGGAATTCCTCCGCTCACGCGGCAAGGCCCCCTCGCATGCCGTGGGCGAACCCAAGCAAGCCCGCGCCTGGCTGGATCGGTTGGAAGCCTAAGACCAGCTCAGCGCGCGATCCCGCCCGCCGCGAGCACCGCCAGCGTCACCAATTCGCTCGCCGTCGCCGTCATGGGGGCGATCTGCACCGATTTCTCCATGCCCATCAAAATCGGGCCGATGGTGGAATCCCCGCCCAGCTCGCGCAGCAATTTGGCCGAGATATTGGCCGATTGCAGCCCCGGCATGATCAGCACGTTCGCGGGACCCGAAAGGCGGCAGAACGGATAATTCGCCATCTGGCGCGGGTTGAGCGCGACGTCGGGCGACATTTCGCCTTCATATTCGAATTCGACCTGCCGCTGATCGAGCACCTTGATGCCGGCCCGCACATTCTCGAGCCACTTGCCCTCGGGATTGCCGAAGTTCGAATAGCTGAGGAATGCCACGCGCGGTTCATGCCCCATGCGGCGCGCGACCAATGCCGAACCCTCGGCAATGTCCGCCAGTTCTTCGGCATTGGGCCGCTCATTCACCGTGGTGTCGGCTATGAACACCGTGTGCGTCTGGCCGACCATGATGTGCATGCCAAAGGGTGTGCGGCCCGGCTGCGCATCGATCACGCGCTTCACCTGGCGCATCGATTCAGCCCAGGTGCGGGTCACCCCGGTGATCATCGCGTCGGCCTTGCCCAGCTGGAGCAGCAAAGCGCCAAAGATGTTACGGTCGCGATTGACCATCCGCTCGGCATCGCGGCGCAGATAGCCGCGGCGCTGCATGCGCTTGTAGAGGAACTCGACCATCTCGGGCACCAGCGGCGAATTAACGCTGTTATGCAGCTCGAACTCATCCGGGTCCGCGCCCAGCGAGCGCAATTTCTCGGTTACGCTTTCGCGCCCGACCAGCACCGGGGTGCCATAGCCCTCGGCCTTGAAGGCGATGGCCGCGCGCAGCACGACTTCTTCCTCGGCCTCGGCAAAGATCACGCGCTTCGGATTGGCGCGTGCGCCTTCGTCGGCAAGGCTCAGCACCGACGTGGTCGGGTTAAGCCGCGCGCGCAGCTGCTGGCGATACGCCGCCATGTCCGCGATCGGCTTGGTCGCCACGCCCGAATCCATCGCCGCCTGCGCAACTGCTGCCGGAACGATCTCCATCAGCCGCGGATCGAATGGCGCGGGAATGATATATTCGGGGCCGAAGCTGTGCTTCACGCCATAGGCCGCCGCGACTTCCTCGGGCACCTGCTGGCGCGCCAGCTGGGCCAGCGCGTTCGCCGCCGCAATCTTCATCTCGTCGTTGATCGTCGTCGCGCGTACATCGAGCGCACCGCGGAAGATGAAGGGGAAGCCAAGCACGTTGTTGACCTGGTTCGGATAGTCCGAGCGGCCCGTGGCGATGATCGCATCCGGCCGGGTCGCCTTGGCGAGCGGCGGGCTGATCTCCGGATCAGGGTTCGCCATCGCAAAGATGATCGGCTTCGGCGCCATGGTCTTCAGCAATTCGGGCGGCAGCGAGTTTGCGGAGGCAAGCCCCAGGAACACGTCCGCACCATCCAGCGCATCGGCCAGGCTGCGACGCTCGGTGGCGACGGCGTGCGCCGACTTCCACTGGTTCATGCCCTTTTCGCGACCCTGATAGATCACGCCGGTCTGGTCGAGCATCAGCAGATTGTCGTGCGGCAGGCCCATCGCCTTGATCAGTTCGGCGCACGCAATTGCCGCGGCACCCGCACCCAGCACCACGACATGCGTTTTCTTGATATCGCGCCCGGTCAGATACAGCGCGTTGATCAGCCCCGCTGCGGCGATGATCGCCGTGCCGTGCTGATCATCATGGAATACCGGGATGTTCATGCGTTCCCGAAGAGTCTGCTCGATCACGAAGCATTCGGGGGACTTGATGTCCTCCAGATTGATGCCGCCAAAGCTCGGCTCCATCAATTCCACTGCGTCGATAAAGCGATCCACGTCTTCGGTCTTCAGCTCGATATCGATCGAATCGACATCGGCGAAGCGCTTGAACAGCACGGCCTTGCCTTCCATCACCGGCTTGGAAGCCAGCGCGCCAAGATTGCCGAGGCCCAGGATCGCCGTGCCGTTCGAGATGACGGCGACTAGGTTGCCCTTGGCGGTATAATCATACGCAAGCGCCGGATTCTCGGCGATCGCCAGCACGGGCACGGCGACGCCAGGGGAGTAAGCAAGCGCCAGGTCGCGCTGCGTCGCCATCGGCTTGGAAGCGATGATCTCGATTTTACCCGGGCGGCCTTCGCTATGATAGAGCAGCGCCTCGCGCTCTGAGAATTGGACGCTGCTGTCTTCAGCCATTCTTGTCTCTCCGGGGAAGGTCTCGCGGTCTCTTAGGGCCGTGAAGCGGAATTGTGAACCGGTGCGCGCACAGCGTATAGCGCGCTCCTGCCGTTCGACCATATTCTGGTGAGCCGCGGATCGGCAAAACCGGCGGGCGTATGCACGCCGAGCAGCCAGACATAATCGACCCGCTCCACGGGCAGCCGCGGCAAAGTCTCGGCCAAGGTATGCCGCGATCGCGCTTCGAACGGCTTGGCCATCTCAATGCAGCGCTCGGGCCAGACAAACTCCGACGGATCGACATAATATTCGTTCGACGGGCGATAGCGAACCTGCAGCAATTGCACGCCTTCCGCTGCCCAATGCGAATTGACCCATGCGTCGCGATACAGGCTGGCAAGGTTCGAGATGTGATCGAGCCGCGCCTCACGCCACCCGGCAAGCCCGCACTCAATCTGGGTGAGCGCCAGCACCCGGCTGCCCGGCGCAATGTGCGGCATAACGGTCAGCTCGCTGCGATAGCTCGCATTATACCCGGCAAAGGCCGTGGTGGTGACCGCCAGCCGCACCGCGAACAGCCCCAGCCCTGCAACCATCACTGCACGGCGCAGCCCCGGCAGCACCGCGCTCCAATCCTGGAGCGCAATCGCCAGCATCGCCAGCACCGGCACCAGCCGCGAATCGACATGCGCGACGCCCGATAGCAATGCCGGTGTCACGACGAACAGCAATGCCAGCGCCACCACTGCGCCCGCCTCACGCAGTTTCGCACCTGCCCGAAACCCCGTCGCCAGCACCGCGATGGTCAGCAGCACCGTGCCGATATCCAGCAATATATATTGATCGCGCACCGGCATCATCAGCCCGTCGAGCTTGCGCTCCAGCACCCAGCGCGTCGCGCCCCCGCTCGAATTGCCAAACAGGATGAAGGCCGCCGCCAACAGGATTCCACCAGCCAGCGGCCACGCCACAAGCAGCTTGCGCCCGTCGCCCGCGCGCCACGCGATCCACGCCTCACGCCCGCCGATCAGCACCATCAGCAGCCCGCCGCCCACTGCGTGCACCACCAGCAGGATCGGCGCGAGGGGCAGGGTCAATGCCGCCCGCAGCTTGGGCCGGTGCGCAAGATGCAGCCACAAAGCGAAGCCCAGCAGCGATAGCGCCACGCCCAGCGAGTAATTCACAAAGCCATGCCGGAACGCGAAGCCATGCACGAACGGCAGCGCCCAGCTCAGCGCATAGGCACCTTCGCGATTGCCCGCCCGCGCGATCAGGAACAGCCCCAGCACCGTCATCACCGTGGTCGCCGCGACCACCGCCCACAAAGCACCCACCAGCCCAAACGCGCCGCGCAGCCCCTCAACCGCCAGATCGACGCCCAGATTGAGCGACAGCGACCCATGAAAATCGAAATAATTGCGCAACGGGCTATCCGGCCCGGCCGCCTGGATCGCATAGCGCCCCAGATGCCCCGGCAGATCGATCAGCGGCGGGATCGCGGTGAACAGCAGCGGCAACACCGCCGCAAAGGCAAAGACCGCAATCGCTGGCCAGCGCAGGAGCCAAGGCCCCACGCCCGAATTCTCCGAAGCGACTGGCCGGTCATCCATCCCCGCGCGCTTATCGTTGCCAACAGCTAGTGTCACGCACTCGCTTGGAGAATCGACCGCGCGTGGCTAGCGAGGGCGAGCATGTCCTCCGCCGCCCCCACTCCGATGATGGCCCAATATCTCGCCCTCAAGGCAGAGGCAGAGGATTGCCTGCTGTTTTACCGGATGGGCGACTTCTTCGAATTGTTCTTCGAGGACGCCAAAATCGCCAGCGCCGCGCTCGATATCGCGCTGACGGCTCGCGGCGAGCATGAAGGCGAACGCATCCCGATGTGCGGCGTCCCCGCCCATTCGATGGACGGCTATCTCGCCCGGCTGATCAAGGCGGGGCACCGCGTCGCCATCGCCAACCAGACCGAGACGCCCGAGCAAGCCAAAGCCCGCGCGGGTTCCAAAGCGCTGGTCGCCCGCGCCATCGTCCGCGTCGTCACCGCCGGCACCCTCACCGAAGAGTCGCTGCTCGACAGTCGCGCCGCAAACTGGTGCGCAGCCATCGGCGAAGTCGGCGGACAGGTCGCCATCGCCTGCGCCGACATCTCCACCGGCCTGTTCCATGTCATCGAAACCGATAGCGGCCGCGCCGACGCTGAAATCGCGCGGCTCTCGCCTGCCGAAACCATCGTCTCCGAAGCGTCCGACTTCGCCGAACTCGCCACTGCCCAGCGCCCCAAAGCCGATTTCGACAGCGCGAACGGCGAGGCGCGGCTCAAGCGCCTGTTCGGCGTCGCCACGCTCGACGGCTTCGGCTTATTCTCCCGCGCCGCGCTCGCTGCAGCAGGCGGCCTCGTCGCCTATCTGGAACACACCGCAAAGGGCTCGCTGCCCTTCCTTCGCCCGCCGCGCGTCACGCGCACCGAAGCCGCGATGGCAATCGATGCCGCCACCCGCGAAAGCCTGGAGCTCACCGCCACCGCCAACGGCGCACGCAAGGGCAGCCTGCTCGACGCCGTCGACCGCACCGTAACCGGCGCAGGCGCGCGCTTGCTCGGCAGCGATATCGCAGCCCCGCTGATGGACGCGGACGCGATCAACCCCCGTCTGGATCTGGTCCAGCGCTTCCACGACGATAGCGGCCTGCGCGACACCATACGCGGCGGCTTGCGCGCCCTTCCCGACATAGGCCGCGCCCTTGGCCGCATCGCTGCCGGGCGCGGCAGCCCCCGTGATCTGGGTCAGCTCCGCGATGGCCTGGACGGCGCATGGCGCCTTGGCGAACGCCTCGCCAGGATCGATCAAGCGCCGGCGCTCCTGAGCGAACTGGCGCCCCAGTTGCGCGGCCACGGC
>JAZKJE010000026.1:0-13529 GCA_040384525.1 Pseudomonadota bacterium | reverse complement strand
CGCGCTGATCGATTTGCTCAGCCGAGCATTGGTCCCCGAGCCGCCCATCGACGCAGACAAAGGCGGATACATCGCCGAAAGCTATGACGCCGCGCTCGACGATCTGCGTGACGCAGGCGCAGGCGGCCGCCGCGCCATCGCCGCGCTGGAAGCCGAGTATAAATCCCGCACCGGCATCAACGCCCTCAAGATCCGCCACAATGGCGTGCTCGGCTATCATATCGAAGTGCCCGCGAAGAACGCCGATCCCCTGATGAAGCAGGAAAGCGGCTTCACCCACCGCCAGACGCTCGCCGGCGTCGTCCGCTTCAACGCCCCGGAACTCCACGAAGTCGCGATCAGGGTAACGCAAGCCGGCGCACACGCGCTGGCCGCCGAATTCGCCCATCTCGAAGACCTTACCGAAGCTGCATTGGCATCCCGCGAAGCAGTGGCCGCCACCGCCGACGCCCTCGCCCGCATCGACGTCAGCGCAGCCCTTGCCGAGCGCGCCGCAGAAGGCGGCTGGGCCCGGGCAATTTTGGTCGATCACAGCTGCTTCGAAGTCGAAGGCGGTCGCCACCCCGTGGTCGAAGCCGCCATCGCCAAATCCGGCGGACGTTTCGTCGCCAACGATCTCACCCTCTCCGAAAGCTCGCGCCTCTGGCTCGTCACCGGCCCGAATATGGGCGGTAAATCGACCTTCCTGCGCCAGAACGCGCTGATTGCTGTCCTCGCCCAGGCGGGGTCGTACGTCCCCGCCGCCCGCGCCAAACTCGGCCTGGTAGATCGCCTGTTCAGCCGCGTCGGCGCATCGGATAATCTCGCGCGCGGTCGCTCGACCTTCATGGTCGAGATGGTCGAAACCGCCGCGATCCTCGCCCAGGCCACCCCACGCAGCTTCGTCATCCTCGACGAAGTCGGGCGCGGCACCAGCACCTATGACGGCCTCGCCATCGCATGGGCCGTGGTCGAGGCGATCCACGAAGACAATCGCTGCCGCTGCCTGTTCGCCACGCATTATCACGAGCTGACGCGTCTGGCTGAACGCTGCGACGCCCTCTCCCTCCACCATGTCCGCGCCCGCGAATGGAAGGGCGATCTCGTCCTCCTCCACGAAGTCGCCGAAGGCCCCGCCGATCGCAGCTTCGGCATCGCCGTCGCGCGGCTTGCGGGCATGCCCCCAGGGGCTTTGAAGCGCGCCAAAGCCGTCCTCGACAAACTCGAAGCAGGCCGCGCCAAAACCGGCGGCCTGGCCGCCGGTCTTGACGACCTTCCTTTGTTCGCCGCCGCTGCGGAGATCGAAGAAGAAGCCGTGGATGCGCTGCGCACCGAACTGGCCGCGATAGACGTAGACGCCCTCACCCCGCGCGATGCGCTCGAAGCGCTATACCACCTCAAAGGCCTCGCAGCCGAATGACCCGCGACGCGCTGATCGACCTTTTCATCCGCAAGCTCCTCCGCGAAGGCAGCGGCACCCGCCGCCGCTGGCGCGCGGTGCTGGGTGAAGTGAAGCTCTACAGCATCGCCACCCACCCGCATTGCAACTGGCTGATCAGCCCCAGCGGCGATGCATACGAAAACGCCGCGGTCGAACGCCTCGCGGACCAACTGCGCAGCGAACATCCGATCGTGGTCGATTAATGCCCGATCTTGCCACGAACGCCCCTTCGATCCTCCCCGCCACTGCCGGGGATTCAGACGCCATCTGGGCGATCCTGGAGCCGGTAATTCGCGCCGGAGAGACCTGGGCGCTGGATCGCGACATGTCGCGCGCGGCGGCGCTCGCATATTGGTTCGCAGCCGATCGCCAGCCCTTCGTCTCTGTCGAGAATGACGAGATCCTCGGCAGTTATTTCATCCGCGCGAACCATCCCGGCCCCGGCGCGCATATCGCCAATGCGGGCTATATGACTGCGCAATCGGCGCAGGGCCGCGGTGTTGGCCGGGCAATGTGCGCACACTCGCTCGATCTCGCGCGGACGCGCGGCTTCCGCGCGATGCAATTCAACTTCGTCGTATCGACCAACACCCGCGCCATCGCCTTGTGGCAGGCAATGGGCTTTGGCGAGATCGGGCGCACCCCCGGCGGGTTCGATCACCCCCGGCATGGTCCGGTGGATTCGCTCATGATGTTCCGGAAACTATAGGATGTCCGACCTCTCCCGGATCGTCGCCGAGATCGCGCAGGAAATGGCCGAAGCAAGCGATCGCGGAACGCCCGCGACTTACATCCCGCCGCTGGCAGCAGTCAGCCCCGAACGCTTCGGTATCGCCGTAGTGGAGGCCGATGGCACCACGCACCTCGCGGGCGATGCCACCACGCCCTTTTCCATCCAGTCCATCTCCAAGGTTTTTTCGCTGACCCTCGCTTTGGGCGCCATCGGCGATCAGCTGTGGAACCGCGTTGGCCGAGAACCCTCGGGCAGCGCCTTCAACTCGATCGTCCAGCTGGAAACCGAACAGGGCATTCCGCGCAATCCTTTCATCAATGCCGGTGCCATCGTCGTCTCCGATGTCCTCCTCGGCCGCAGCGAACCGCGCGAGGCGATCGGCGAGATGCTGCGCTTCGTCCGCAATCTTGCCGGCGACGATGCGATCTTCATCGATCAGGCCGTGGCGCAGGCCGAGGCCGAAACCGGCTTCCGCAACGTGGCGCTCGCCAATTACATCCGCGCCTTCGGCAATCTGCATCACCCCGCCGAGCGTGTCCTCGGCGTCTATTTCCACCATTGCGCGATCGCGATGAGCTGCCGCCAGCTGGCACTCGCCGGGCGCTATCTGATGAACGGCGGCCGCGATCCGCAGACCGACCGCCAGATCGTCTCCGCCCAGCGCGCCCGCCGGATCAACGCGCTGATGCTGATGTGCGGTCATTATGACGGATCGGGCGAGTTCGCCTATCGCGTCGGCCTACCCGGCAAATCGGGCGTCGGCGGCGGTATCCTCGCGGTCGCGCCCGGCATTGCCTCGATCGCCGTATGGTCGCCGGGGCTGAACGAGCGCGGCAATTCGCAGCTCGGCACGTTGGCGCTCGAGCGGCTGGTGCAGCGCACCGGCTGGTCGATCTTCGAACCCAGAATTTAGCGAACCGCGCGCACTTCGATCACCCGCAAATACTCCATCCGGGCCTCCGCCGGCACCAGCATCTTGGCCTGAGACCAGCGCCCCGGCAGCATCACGCACAATTGCGGATCCACCTGCGGCCCCACCGGCCCGATCTGCACCGGCAATTCCTTGATCACTTCATAGGTGACAACCCGGTCGACCTTTGGCTTCCACGCCTCGCGCACCGCCAGATATTGCCGCACATCCCCCGCGCCGAAGATATTGTCGAAGGTCGCAAAGCCCCCCGGCTGGGTCTCGGGCTGCCCCGGCGAAAGCGCCATTTGCAGCCGCGTGCCCGGCGCCAATGTGCCATCTGCAGGGACAAACCAATCGGGCCAGGCGGGGGTCTTATCGAGCAGAGCGGCATACGCAGCTCCCGCCGCTTCGTCGCTTGCATAGCGCCAGCGCTGCTCGCGCCACCATGCCTTGCCCGGCGCCGAACTCAGCGATGCCGCATCGCAAGAAACGCCCGCCGCCGCCGGTCGCGCAGGCTGCGCCGCGCACCCGCCCAAGCCGATGGCCAATAGCCCCGCAAGCATCGCCCGCATCGAATTTCCCCCATTCCCCATGCCAGGAATGACACAGGAATGGGCGGCGCAACAGCGGCTAGAAGCTGATCCTCACCGATTCCACGCTGCGCTCATGTGCCCCGTGAAACACCGCCTCGACATTGTTGCCGTCGGGATCGATCAGGAAGGCGGCATAATAGCCCGGATGATATTCCGCGCGGTCGCCCGGCGCGCCATTGTCGGTGCCGCCCGCCGCCAGCCCGGCTTTGTACCAGGCATCGACCATCGCTTTGTCCTTCGCCTGAAACGCAACGTGATTGCGCCCGGTCAACTTTCCCTGCGCGGCATCGCTATCGGCAGTCGATACGACAAATTCGTCGGCCCAGAAAAAACCCTGCTCGGCATCGACGATCGGCACGCCCAGCACGTCGAACAAAGCGCCATAAAAGCGCCGGCTCTCCGCCAGATCGCGCACCACCAGTTGCACATGATCGATCAAGCGCCCGCGAAACAATTCCATCGTCTCCATCATCGCTCTCCAAAACTGATTGGAAGGCAACGGCAGATGGCTTTGCGCGGTTCCCAAAACGAAGAAGGCCGCCGGAACCCTATCAAGGATTCCGGCGACCTCCGACATGGTCAGCGGCCGGAGAGTTCCAGCCCGGGAGACCAGGCGGACCGCTTTGCGTCAGCGCGTACCGTTGATTGGAGGAGGATACCTCCCGGCACGAAACGGATGGAGGTCTTCCATCCGCAGCTTCAGCTTAGCGGCGCGTCTCCCGAACGAACTGAACCGACCCCATTGCTGAACCATGAGACATCGGATCACCTCCTTTCGCTAGTTGAAACGGCGCGCCCATCTGGGCACCCCAACATACTGAATCAACGCGAGTCGCAGCACAAGACTTGTATTAATTTAGTTTGCCGTCAGAATCAGAGTTTCCGGCCTGATACGGCTCGCGCTATCCGCGGCAATCCTCGGCAACGCGCAGGATTTCGGGCCACGCGGGCAGCACCAGATCCGCGCCGCCGCCCTGCACCACGAAACGCCCGCGGCTAAAGCCCACCGCATCGATAATCGGATCGCGTGGCACCAGCTCGACTGCCGCATAAGCAGGCGTGCCCCCGCTCGCCAGCGCGTTGAACGTCTTGAGCGTCGTGGATGCGCGCACCGTCAGCGAAGCCGCAGCATCGCTCCGGCGCGACAGATAAATCCGGCCGCGGCTCTTGTCGCAGCGCAACGTCAGAACCGCGTCCTCGCCTGCCCGCCCGAACAAGGCGATGCTCCCGCGCGCATCCTGCCGATACGCCCAAGTCCCCGGCGTAAGCGGCCAGTCGCGCCAATCCGCACTCGCCGGCGGCGTAGGCGCAGGGCGCGGTGCGGGCGCAGGCGTGGGGATCGGCACCGGAGCGGGAGGCGCCGGCTGCGGCACCAATTCCGGCGTGGAACAGGAAGCAAGCGCAAGCAGCGCGGACGAAGCGAGGAACAGATTGCGCATGGCCGGGCTTATGCGGGAAGTCGCCCCCAGGCTCAACCGCTAGCGGCCAGACGCGGCATTAGCGCCCGCCAAACTTCGTCTTGCTAGACTTCCCATAGCGCCCCTTGCGCGTCCCCGGCTTGCCTTCGTTGCTGCGTCCCATCAGCGGCGCCTTATGCTCGCTCGCCGGCAGCCCAAGCTCTTCGGCCTCCAGCGAACGGATCTCGTCGCGCAGTCGCCCGGCCTCTTCGAACTCCAGATTCGCCGCCGCATCGCGCATCTTCTTCTCAAGGCTCTCGATATACGCGCGCAGATTGTGCCCGACCATGTGCGGCCGGTCCGCGTCGATCTCGATCGTGACCTGATCGCGGTTCGAAACATGCGCGATGATGTCGCCAATATCGCGCTTGATCGTCGTCGGCGTAATGCCGTGGAGCGCGTTATACTCCTCCTGCTTCGCCCGCCGCCGGTCGGTTTCGGCAATCGCCCGCTCCATGCTCCCGGTCATCCGGTCGGCATACAGGATCACGCGACCTTCCACGTTGCGCGCCGCGCGGCCGATCGTCTGGATCAGCGAAGTCTCGGACCGAAGGAAGCCTTCCTTGTCCGCATCGAGGATCGCGACCAGCCCGCATTCCGGGATATCCAGCCCCTCGCGCAGCAGATTGATCCCGATCAGCACGTCATACACGCCCAGTCGCAAATCGCGGATCAGTTCGATGCGCTCCAGCGTCTCGGTATCCGAATGCATATAGCGGCACTTGATGCCCGCCTCGTGCATATACTCCGTCAGATCCTCCGCCATCCGCTTGGTCAGCGTCGTCACCAGCGAACGGTATCCCATCGCGGTCGTCTTGTTGCACTCCTGGATCAGGTCCTGCACCTGCTCCTCGACCGGCCTGATCTCCACCGGCGGATCGATCAGCCCCGTCGGGCGGATCACCTGCTCGGTAAAGACGCCGCCGGTCTGCTCCATCTCCCAATTGCCCGGCGTCGCCGAAACATAGGCCGTCTGCGGCCGCATCGCGTCCCATTCGTTGAAGCGCAACGGCCGGTTGTCGATCGCGGAGGGCAGCCGAAAGCCATATTCCGCCAGCGTGATCTTGCGCCGATGATCGCCCCGCGACATGCCGTTGATCTGGCCAATCGTCTGGTGGCTCTCATCGACAAACAGCAGCGCGTTCTCGGGCAGATACTCAAACAAGGTGGGCGGCGGTTCCCCCGGCATCCGCCCGGTCAGGAACCGCGAATAATTCTCGATCCCCGCGCATGAACCGGTCGCCGCGATCATCTCCAGGTCGAAGTTCGTCCGCTGCTCCAGCCGCTGCGCCTCGAGCAATTTGCCCTCGATCATCAGCTCCTTCAGCCGCTCGGCCAGCTCATGCTTGATCGCCTCGCCCGCTTGCTTCAGCGTCGGCCCCGGCGTCACATAATGCGAGTTCGCAAACACGCGCACATAGTCGAGCGATGCCACCTTCGATCCCGTCAGCGGATCGAACTCGACAATCTCCTCCACATCGTCGCCAAAGAACGAGATGCGCCACGCGCTGTCCTCATAATGCGACGGAAAAATCTCCAGCGTGTCGCCGCGCACCCGGAAATTACCGCGCTGAAACGCCTGATCGTTGCGCTTGTACTGGAGCGCAACCAGCTTGCGGATGATCTCGCGCTGATCGACCGTCTGGCCCTTTTTCAGGTCAAAGATCATCGCCGAATAGGTCTCGACCGATCCGATGCCATACAGGCACGAAACCGAAGCCACGATGATCACATCGTCGCGCTCGAGCAGCGAACGCGTGGCGGAATGCCGCATCCGGTCGATCGCTTCGTTCACCGAGCTTTCCTTCTCGATGTACGTATCCGATCGCGGCACATAGGCCTCGGGCTGGTAATAATCGTAATAGCTGACGAAGAACTCGACGGCGTTGTCGGGAAAGAACGACTTCATCTCGCCGTACAATTGCGCCGCGAGGATCTTGTTCGGCGCCAGGATCAAAGCCGGCCGCTGCGTCGCCTCGATCACCTGCGCGACGGTATAGGTCTTGCCCGAACCGGTAACGCCCAGCAGCACCTGATCGCGCTCCCCGGCATTCACCGCCGCCACCATCTCCGCAATCGCGGTCGGCTGATCGCCCGAGGGGGTGTAGTCGGAAACGATCTTGAAAGGCCGCCCGCCCTCCAGCTTGTCCGGCCGATTGGGCCGATGCGGGATGAACGACTGCCCGGTTTCGGGCTCGTCGAGATTGGTGCGAATCTGGATGACCATCACGCACCAATGTGGGGCGTACTACGAGCGGCTGCAATCGATAGTCTTAGGTGCGCATTGAAGATCAAGGCTTTAACTCGAACGCGCCTTCCGGCGGCGGCGGATAAATAACGGGCTTGTCGCCATAACGTGCAAGCAGCGCAGCTTGCCGTCGCCCTCTATCGTAAACCTCGACCTCCACGTCTTCAGGGTATTTGAAGGAGACCTCGAACTCGCCGTCATCGATGCTGTATTCCATCACCGACCAGCGCTTTTCCTCAGGAACCGAATACCAGATATCGAACAGGATATCCGAAGCATCCAATTCATCGGCATCGAGATATCGAACGGTCTTCCCGTCATCCTTGAACACGCTTGCGCTAACCGAACCCTCGGCAATTTCGGCGTAAAGAAAAATTCCATTGGGATCACCGTCCGCTATCTCAGTCAGCATTTGCCCCAGCTCGTTCATGAGCGGACCCAATGTATCTAGGCTATCGTTTTCCATCTGGCCTCCTCGTGGGTTCGTTGGGAAGCTTCTTTCTATGTTTTTCCCCATCGACATACCACGTGATGAGGATAGTGCCTGGTCGTTTCGAGGTGCCGGGATAGTGCGGAACGATATCAACAAATACCGTATGTCCCGCACGTAACTCTTTGGCCCAACCATCTTCAAGCGCTCGATAAGCGCCGCGGTTGAAATTGGCGTCTTGGGCAAAATGGTTAAATCCGTCGCCGGGGCCATTGAAGCGGGCGGCGATATAGTGCCCGCCATCATCGCTACTTCGACGATCCGGCTTGCCAGCCTGTGCCTGGTTCTTCCGCGACCGCTCGGGCAATTCGGCTAACGAGAGCGATCCATAAATTTTACGCGGTCGCGACATGATATCGATCTGAAAATCATATCCTTTTCTGCTCTCCCGCCGCCAGTTCGTATCGAGTATCTGACTTTCCAATGACGGCGGGTTGCCTGGATCTGGCGGCAGCTTTCCCCCATGGGTGCGCGTATAATAACTTAGCGCAAGAAAAGCGTTCCGTGCCTCACGGCCGGTTTCGAGGAACTGCTGATGCGGGCCCCTAATTCGCTGCCCGATCCGCAGGCGCACTTCGAATGGAATTTCATTCAACCACGCCAGATCCGATGCGGTCAGCCCTTTTCGCTGCCGCGCAATTTCAGTCAGCGTATCACCACGCTGCACGACATAGATCGAATGATTGCGTGGGCTCTTGGGATCAAATCGACTGTAATCCGGGTCAATGGAATCTGAATCGTTGGAGCGGCCAATATGCCCGCTTAACCCTGACCGCGAATGGGCTTGGTTCTGGCTGCCACGCGCTCGCGCGCGACTATCCCGTGGCCGACCGCCAGCAAAATACTGCCCACTGCCTACAAAGGTGAACCGCCCATCTTCCGGATCGTGCCAAGGATTGAATTTGACCTCAATGCCCGACGACATTCGCCTGCCGGTCCGAAGGTAAATCTCAAACGCTGAAATATTTTCGCGACTCTGCATGACACCCCCGGAGTATCGGATGGCACAAGCGGTGGAACAAAGCAAGAACATTTTAGTTTCCGCACCGCTCGTTAGAGCAAATGCGCGCGAAGCCGCGATCAACCGCCGCGATTGCGCGCGCTTCGCTGGGCGCGTCGATCACCTGCAATCGCTGAACGGGCCTCTCACGCGGGTTGCAATGTAGGATTTCACCTGCTTGGCTCATCAGGCGCTAGCCCTGATCGCCCGTGCTTGCTCTTTCGAATCGTTGGAAGCTGGCCCTGCGCGAAACCATGCCGATAGTGTAAACTTGGTGTAAACTTGGCGGACCACAGCATGCCCCGCCTGCAACCCATGCAATTGCCCTCGCGCCAAATTTGGTCTGTAGAGGTTGCGAAATATTAGGGAGAGTCTGGATGCGTAAACTGGTTCTGGTAGCGGGTCTGTGCGTGGTGCTGGCCGGCTGCAACAAGAGCGGTCCTTCGACCGAGGAGAGCGCGAAGGCGTCCGGCGATATCCGCCTCGAAAATGCTTCTGCCGAAGAAGTGATGAAGCAGGCCGCGGCCGCGCAGGACAAGAACAAGACCCAGCCGGGCGAGTGGGAAAACACCGTCCAGATCGTCTCCGCCGAAATGCCGGGCGCGCCTGAGATGCTGCGCAAGCAGATGGAGGCAGAGACCAAGAAGCCGCCCGAAGTGAAGAAGGAATGCAAGACCGCAGCGGACGTAAAGGCAGTCGACTTCACCAAGCTCGCCCCCGCCGCACAGGGCTGCACCTTCCCCAAATATATCATCGCCGATGGCAAGATCGATGCGAACATGGTCTGCAAGGGGCCGTTCGGGCCGGTCAAGATGACGATCGCCGGCACCCAGAGCCCAACTGCCTATGACATCACCATGACCCAGTCGCAGTCGCTTCCGGGGCAAACCGCGGAATCGAAGATGACTTTCCGCTCCACCGGCAAGCGCGTCGGCGACTGCAAGAGCTAAGCGCGGGGAGATAGTCCGATCAGCGGCCGGATCCAGCCGATCCGGCCGCCGATCGCATAGACCGTCATGCAGGCCGCGAGCGTGCCGGCGAGCAGCAACCCGAACTCTTCGAACGGCCCCAGGTTAAGCGGCAGCGTGTACCAGGCGATCAGCACAATCGCCGGATGGTGGACGATGTAAAACGGGAACACCGCTTCGGCGAGCGGCTTGCGCCACTTATGATCGCGGTTCCAATACGTCTCGGCGACGTGGAACAGCGCCAGGATCATCCCCCATGACATCGCCATGCGGCATGCCCGGTCCAGCGCCATGATCTCGTGCGGCGGCACCGCGCTGCCCGGCCAGATGGTCTCGGTCACCACGATCAGTATCCCCGAAAGCGCCGCGATCAGCAAAGCCGGCTTCCATGCGCGGCGGATCGCCGGCCAATGCCGCTGCGACCCGGCAAAGGCAAAGCCGAACAGGAATAGTGGCAGGAATTGCGCATGCCCGGCCCAATCGCTGAACAGCCCCTGCCGCTCGGGCACGACGAACAGCAAGGCCAACCGCATCGCGACGAGCGCCGCAATCGGCGCCCATATCAGCCGCCAGCCCGTCGCCAGCCAGTCCACCACCCGGTTCATCCAGCCCAGCACCCGCGCGCCGCCGAGCGCCAGTGCGCCCGCGAGCAACAGGCTGTAAGCGGCCAGATACGCGACGAACCACAAATGCTCCCAGCTCGGGAATTCCCGCCCGTAAAACTCGCCGGTCCGCCAATAATCCACCGCCCAGAAATGGAGGTAGCCTTGGCGGTAGCCGGTCTCCATCACCCGCACCCACATCTCCAGCGGCACGATGGCGAGCATGCCGAAGGCAAGCGGGATCAGCAGGCGCTTGGCGCGCGATGTGCTGAATGCAGCCGGCCCGCCCGAGCGGTCATACAGCTTGCGAGAGGCATAGCCCGAGACCGCGAACAGCAAGGGCAGCCGCCACGGCGTCAGCAGCGCCATCGGCGGCACTAGAGCGGCATAACTGCGCGGCGTGTGGATCACCCAGTCCCATGGGGCAAAGACCATGGCGACATGATAAACGATCAGCAGCGCGAACGCGGCGATGCGCAGCCAGTCCATGCCGTAATGGCGCTGGCTGGCCTTGAGCGATGCAGCAAAAGTCGGGTCGTGCCGCAAAGTTGAAATGCGCCTCAGCAATAGTGAAAGTCGCGCATACCGCGCCGCGCCTTAGCATCGCGTAAAGACGCGGTTGGCGTGCCCGCTGCACAAGGCTATAGGAGCGCTCATGTCCCTACGCCCCTGGCGCGATATCGCGCGCCGTCAGAGCCGCCAGATCATGGTCGGCAACGTTCCCGTCGGTGGCGATGCGCCGGTGACGGTGCAGACGATGACCAACACCCCCACGTCCGATGCCAAAGCGACCATCGATCAGATCCGCCGCTGCGAGGATGCCGGGGTCGATATCATCCGCGTCTCCTGCCCCGATGTGGAGAGCACTGCCGCGCTCAAGCAGATCGTCCGCGCCAGCCGCGTGCCGATCGTCGCGGACATTCATTTCCACTATAAGCGCGCACTCGAAGCCGCCGATGCGGGCGCTGCATGCCTGCGCATCAACCCCGGCAATATCGGCTCAGCCGAGCGCGTTCGCGAAGTCGTCAACGCAGCCAAGGCCAATGGCTGTGCGATCCGCATCGGCGTGAATGGCGGCTCGCTCGAAAAGGATCTGCTGGAGAAATATGGCGAACCCTGCCCCGAGGCTCTGGTCGAATCCGCGCTCGATCACATCAAGCTGCTGCAGGACCATGACTTCCACGAATTCAAGGTCGCGGTGAAGGCCAGCGACCTGTTCCTGGCGGTCGCCGCCTATCAGCAGCTTGCCGAAGTGGTCGATTGCCCGCTGCATCTGGGCATCACCGAGGCGGGCGGGTTCGTCGGCGGCACCGTCAAGTCGGCGATCGGGATGGGCAGCCTGTTGTGGTACGGTATCGGCGACACCATCCGCGTGTCGCTGTCGGCCGAGCCCGAGGAAGAAGTGCGCGTCGGCTTCGAGATATTGAAGGCGCTGGGCATCCGCAACCGCGGCGTCCGGGTGGTGTCGTGCCCGTCCTGCGCACGCCAGGGCTTCGACGTGATCCGCACCGTGCAGGCGCTGGAGGAACGCCTCCAGCACATCCGCACCCCGATGAGTCTCTCGGTGCTCGGCTGCGTGGTGAACGGCCCCGGCGAAGCGCGCGAAACCGATATCGGCCTCACCGGCGGCGGCAATGGCAAGCACATGGTCTACCTCTCCGGCGTGACCGATCACACCGTCGAGAGCGCCGACATGCTCGAACACATCGTCAAACTGGTCGAGGCCAAGGCCGCAGAGATCGAAGCGGCTACCGCCGAACCGCAAGCAGCCCAGATTCAAGCAGCGGAGTGACCGCAAAGCCCGATCAGGTCGTCGCGGCGTTTTCCGCCGCATGCCTCGGCATCGCGCTCTATTCGGTGATGGATGCGGTGATGAAGGCCGTGTCGATCGAGATCGGCGCGTATAACACCTTGGTCTGGCGGCTCGGCATCGCGGTGATCCTCACCGGCCTGCTCTACGCCTTCACCCGCCCCACGCTTCCCGCTCGGGCGACGATGCACGTGCATTTCGGGCGCAGCATCCTCGTCGCGATAATGGCGATTGCCTTCTTCTGGGGCATCGTCCGCGTGCCCCTCGCCGAAGCTATCGCCTTGTCCTTCATCGCCCCGCTGATCGCGCTCGGGCTCGCGGCAGTCTTTCTCAAGGAGCAGGTCGGCACGCGCTCGGTGATCGGCTCGGTGCTCGGTCTCGCGGGCGTAGCGGTAATCCTCTCGGGGCGCCTCGGCGGCACCCATACCCCGGATACGATGTACGGCGTGGTCGCGGTCCTAATCTCGGCAGTGTTCTACGCCTGCAACCTCGTGGTAGCGCGGCATCAGGCCCAGCTCGCCAAGCCGCTCGAGATCGCCTTCTGGCAAAATTTGTTCGTGCTCGGCCTGCTCAGCCTCGCCGCGCCCTTCCTGCTCGCAATCCCCGCCGCGCAGCATTGGCCGGGCATCGCCACCGCGTCCTTGCTCGCTATCGCATCTTTGCTGCTGCTCTCCTGGGCCTATGCCCGCGCCGAAGCGCAGATATTGCTGACCGTGGAATATACCGCCTTCATCTGGGCGGCGCTGATGGGCTGGTGGATGTTCGGCGAAAAGCTGACTTTCACCACGATCGCCGGTACGCTGCTGATCGTCGCCGGCTGCCTGCTGGCGCTGCGCCGCAAACCCCAAGCCGTGGAGCCCGGCCTCTCATGATCACCATCCGCAACGCCGCCCCAGCCGATGTGCCGCAGATCATGTTCTTCGTAAAAGAACTCGCCGAGTTCGAGCGCGAGGCGGACAAGGTCGTCGCAACCGAGGAATTGCTACAGCAAGCGATGTTCGGCGGCGATCGCCCCGCCGCCGAGGCGGTGATGGCGGAGATCGATGGCAAGCCCGTCGGCATCGTCAAAGATGTCGGCCGCAGCTGTCTAATCGCCGCCTCGCCGGAAGCCAAGCAAAAAGGCGTCAAAACTGGCTGCTGTTTGTATGATGCTCGCGCGCTGTGCCCGGACATCATCTCGATGTCCGCGGGCTGCCCCACTCGGGAGCAGCTCCCGCTGCTGAGCTTCGAGGTCTTCTGGGAGCAGCACCTAAGACAGCTCAAGGGCACCGTTCTGGTAGCAGCGGCCGGCAACGATT
>JAZKJE010000025.1:27130-31656 GCA_040384525.1 Pseudomonadota bacterium | reverse complement strand
ACTAGTCGTCTGAAGGCCGATGTACAGGATCGTATTGAAAGCGCCGATGCCGAGCGTGCCCAGGATGACGAGCGTTCGCCAGGAACTGCGGAGAATTGCCGCGTCCCGCCGAAGGTGCGGCCATGCCAGCGGCAGCACAAGTAGCAGGGCGCCACTCCAGCGCCAGAACGCCAAAGCGAGCGGTGGTACCAACTCACTCGCGCCGCGCCCCACGATCGAGTTGCCGGCCCAGAACAGAGCGGTGCACGTGAGAAGAACATAGGGTGCAGCCCAGAGCCGCCTCGCCAGCCGCGCTGGGAAGGAAGGGGAATCGATCATGTCAAAACTCATTGCTGCTCCGCCCGTCCTTGAGACAGGGGCTTTGGATGTCGGTAATCCGGCGTAGAGTGGAAGCCCCGGGCCGGGGCGCTCCGTGATGGCGCTAGCTGCGTGCCGGATCGCGCTGCGGCCGGAGGTCGGGTTTGATCGGTGGCGATACTCGGCGCATGCGGCTGCCCTATCCCTTTACGGCGGGGAAGGGAAACGGTGCGCGGGTTTGACTTTCGGCGGCGAACGTCCATGGTCATGGCATGTCCCCGACGAGTTACATCCGGCACGTCGTGCACCCAGGCAGCAGCACCGAGCGCCTGTAGGCCCTGGGCGACGCCTTAGAACAGGCGGACGACCTGGGGCTCCCTCCACCCGGCGAACGCGCCGGATTCACAAAGCATAGTGACGAGATGCGGCGAGGCGCTGAGCCCGTCGCACGTCGTCCGTTTCGGAGGTTGGGAATGGATCGCTTCGTGGTTGAGGCTGACAGGCGGGTCGTGGGAATTGCGATCCGTGTGCGTGGAGGCTTTCAGTTCGTGTGTTCGGATCCGGCTTTCCGCTCGCTGGACAGCAGGGTTTTCCGGCGCGCCCGGGTATTGACGAGCAGCGTTGCCGATCTGGCGCGTACCCGCCGGACGCAAACGGCCTCGTTGCACTAGGGAGGCGGGTGATGGATTTGATCTGCCCTTCGGCAGTGGACTCCCTTGTGCGGATTTGGGCGAGGCTCCACGAGGATCTGGAGCTGGATATCGAGCCCGCGGAGGCGCGGTACCTGCACGGCGTAATGATTGAGCTGGACGATGAGCTCATCGCCAGGCTCCTGGGCGTCAAGCTCGCCTTGGCGAGGAGGCGCAAGGGAGTCCTTGCCCGCCATGACGCCGCTCGCAAGGGAAGCAAGGTCCTGTATTCGGTTCAAGGTCGACAGGCCCGTGCAACGCTCGTGCACGGCGTTGCCGAGGAGGACGGACGTCTGGGAGTGGGCACCCGGTTCGGTGCTGCGCTTCTGGGCATGCCGGCCGGCGGGTCGATACTATGGCCGCTTGCGCATGGGCGGCTGGTCGAGGTGCGACTGCTGGAGGTCGCGAATTCGATCAGCGCTGGGAGAAGGGATGTGCCGCTCGGCCAACAAGCGGGGACGCCGTGCGTATTTGGGTAACCCGAACTGCGCCGGAAAACGCCAGCACGGCGGCAAGCCTGGAGGATCTCGGGCACGCCGTGCTGAACGCGCCCGTGCTTGAGGTTCGCGCTCTGGAGAGCGATCCGCTTCGCGACGCCCCAGACGCCATCGTGTTTACGAGCAGCAATGGCGTACGGCACCATCCGGTATGTTCCAGCCTGTTCCACATCCCCGTCTTCGCGGTAGGCACGCGGACGGCGGAAGCCGCCCGGGCGGCAGGCTATGTGGATGTCCGTTCCGCGGACGGCGACATTGTTGATGTGCAACGAAAGGTTCTGGCGGAGCTGCCACCGCCTGCGCGTCTCGTCCACTTCGGCGCCCGCGAAGTTGCGGGCGATCTGAAGGGTTTCCTTCGCCGCTTCGGCTATCTGGTCGAACGCAGGGCAGTATATGCCGCGCAACCTGTGGCTGTGCGCTGGCTGCTCGACATAAGGACAGAGCTTTCCTCGATTGATGGGATTCTCGTACACTCGCCACGCGCGGCAATACGGGTCGCCCGGGTGCTCGACGGCACAGGGTGGCGCGGCAAGGTCTGGTGCATATCTGAAGCATGCGCTCTGAAGCTCGCGGGCGTCGCGGGCATCCAGATACATTTCGCCTCCCGACCGACCGAAGCTGGGTTGATCGAGATGGTCCGTCAGAACGGCGTGGTGGGAATGCCGGCGCGCGCGTCGATGCGGGTGGTGGCTGCCCGCGCGGGTCGCCCGATCCACTTAGCTGGCGAAGTTCCCGCCAACGACAATTTCGATCCATCGCATTCGGAAGGGAGCGACGGCCCCGGCGATGAGCCGCCGCCGGCCGCCTGAGCGAAATGGCGGCTCGACTATCCGGGGGTGCGGAGCTTACTGGGCCTCTCATTAATCCGAAAGCGACCAATGTTCGACAAGGCGCCCGCATGGGCACACAGAAAGGCGGATTTCGCCATCGATCTCGGCACCGCGAACACCCTTGTCGTGGAGCGTTCCTCAGGCGTGGTGTTCGAGCAGCCATCGGTGTGCTGCTTCGACGACGACATCCTTGCCGCAACCCCCCTTTACGCAGCGGGTGCCGCAGCCAAGCGGGTCGTCGGCCGCGAGGTTAAGCAGCTGCGCACGGTGCGGCCGTTGCGCAACGGCGTGCTCGTGGACGTCGCGGCTACGCGCGAGTTGCTCCGGTTCGCGATGAAGCCGGTGAGCGCCCGCCGCCGCCTGCGCCGCCCGCGCGCCATTCTCGGCGTGCCCTCTGACGCCACGCAGGCGGAGCGCCGGGCGCTGACCCGCGCGGCCTTTGACGCGGGACTGGCGGAGCCGCTGCTCGTCGCCGAGCCTATCCTCGCCGCGATTGGCCTGGGCATGGATGTGACGGCCGCGCGCGGGCGGATGATCGTGGACTGCGGCGCGGGCACCACCGATGTGGTCGTGCTTTCGCTGGGTGGGATATGCGCCTCCCGTTCCGTGCGCGGGGGCGGCGATGGCGTCGAGGCTGCTTTGCTGCATCACCTGCACCTGAAGCGCCAGTTCCAGGTCGGTCGGTCGAGCGCCGAGGCCCTCAAGATCGCGCTGTCGGAAGCGCTGGCATCCGGAACCCCTACGCACGTTGAGGTCCGCGGGCTGGATATAAGGTCGGGGCTTCCTCGGCTTCTCGCGCTGAAGGTGAAGGATTTGCGCCCCATCGTGGAGAAATATGCCGACGAGGTGGCCACCGCTGTGCGTGCCGCGTTCGCGCAGACCGACCCGGACCTCGCGACGGATATCCTTGAGGATGGGATAATGCTGACCGGTGGGGCCGCCCTGACAGCATTGGTCGCGGAGCGCGTCGAGAAGTTCACGGGTCTTCGCGTTCATCGGGCGAAGGCGCCGACAAAGGCCGTCGCGAAGGGCCTCGAAGTGATGCTCGACTAAGCAGAGCGACGCGCAGATTAGGTGGGATCAGCGCTGAAGGACCGGGGGATCTGCCTTCGGGCCAAGCGCGACAAGCAGGATGCCTATGCTGACCAGCACGAGCGCAGCCAGGTTATTCCAACGCAGCAGCGTCTCGCCCAAAAAGAGTGCGGACAGGCCGACGCCGAACACCGGGACCAGGAAATTGAACGCGGCGAGCATGCCTACGGGATTGTGCTTGAGCAGCAGGCTCCATACCGCGAAGGCGACCGAGGACAGCAGCGCCATGTAGAGGAGCAGCGCGCCCGAGGTGACCCCGAGCCCTGCGATCCGGCCGCCGAACGCCATCCCCGCGCCGGTCAGGAGGCAACCGCCGATCAGCAGCTGCCACCCGGTCATCACCATCGGATCAATCGCGTTCGACAGGCGCTTTCCGTAGATCGATGCCGCCGCCAGCACGAAAGCGGCGATGATCACAAAGCCCTCGCCGAGGATCGTGAAGTCGAAGGTCAATTGGCCGCCGCTGCCCAGATTGACCGCGACCACCCCCAGAAATCCGACGAGGCAGCCTATTGCCTTGCGGAGGTTCAGCCGGTCGTCGGTGTAGATGAAATGGGCGAGCATGACGCTGAAGAACACGCCGGTCGCGTTCATGATCGAAGACTTCACGCCGCTGGCATGCGCGAGCCCGATATAGAAGAAGACGTACTGCACCCCGGTCTGCGCCAGACCGAGCAGTGCGACCTGTCCCGCCTGCCGGGTATGGATCGAGAAAATGGGTTTGCGCATCGCTGACGCGAAGGCGAGGAGGATGATTCCTGCGAGCACGAAGCGCCAGCCTGCGAACAGTACCTGACTGGCGATGTCGGTGGGCGTGATCGCCAGAAGCGCGTAGCCGCCTTTAATGGCCGGATACGCGCTGCCCCAAAGCAGGCAGCACATGGTCGCCAGAGCGAACACGCGGGATCGGCTCCGATAGAAGCTCGACGGCTCAGGACGCAGGGTCACCGCGGCGTCACGCTGTAAGTTCGAAGCTGTCGGCGCGTGCGAGCTTCCATGCCGCGCTGTAGAAGTCGCGGTCGTGCGACCCGGTCAGCAACTCCCCATCCTCGAGGAAGATGTGCAGCTGGGAGAAGAGGCGGATCTCCGTCAGCGAGACCCTGCGCACAAGGTGGTGCGGG
>JAZKJE010000025.1:16043-27120 GCA_040384525.1 Pseudomonadota bacterium | reverse complement strand
GCCCAGCAGGGAAGGGTGTTCCAGGCCCGCGGCTGCGATCATCTCGGCGAGCGCCCTCATCGTGTTGCGGTGAAAATTGTGGACCCGCTCGGCCTTGTCGCCAACCACGAGCGCACGCTGGCGCAACGGGTCTTGCGTCGCCACGCCAACGGGGCAGCGGTTCGTGTGGCACGTCAGCGACTGGATGCAGCCGAGCGCGAACATGAATCCGCGCCCCGCATTGGTCCAGTCGGCGCCCAGCGCGAGGACCGCCGCGATGTCGAAAGCGCTGACGATCTTGCCGGCCGCGCCGATCTTGATCCTGCTCCGCAGGCCCGCGCCCACGAGCGTGTTGTGCACGAAGAGCAGGCCCTCGCGCATGGGCATCCCCAGATTGTCCGCGAACTCGACGGGGGAGGCTCCCGTTCCGCCCTCGGCCCCGTCCACGACGATGTAATCGGGGAGGATGCCGGTCTCGCGCATGGCCTTCACCATGCCCATGAATTCCCATGGCTGTCCGACGCAGAGCTTCATGCCGACGGGCTTGCCCTTAGCCAGGCGGCGCAGCTCCCCCAGGAACTGCATCAGTTCAATCGGAGTGGAGAACTCGCGATGACGCGCGGGCGAGACGCACTCCTCGCCCACGGGCACGCCGCGGGTCTCTGCGATTTCCGGCGTGACCTTTTCAGCGGGCAGTATGCCGCCATGGCCCGGCTTTGCGCCCTGGCTGAGCTTGAGTTCGATCATCTTGACCTGCGGATCGGCTGCCTGTTCGGCGAAGCGCACCGGATCGAAGCGACCGTCGGCGGTGCGGCACCCGAAATAGCCGCTGCCGATTTCCCAGATAAGGTCGCCTTTATGCTCGCGGTGATGGGGGCTGATGCTGCCTTCGCCGGTATCGTGCGCGAAACCTCCGAGCCGCGCGCCCTTGTTTAGCGCGCGAATGGCGTTCGCGCTCAACGACCCGAAGCTCATCGCCGAGATGTTGAAGATCGACGCCATGTAGGGCGGCGCGCCGTGATTACCGCCGATCGGTATCCGGAAGGTGGAGGGATCGGCGACCGGTGCGGGCCGCGTGGAATGGGCGATGAACTCGTATCCGTTCTTGTACACGTCGACAAGCGTGCCGAAAGCCCGGTCGCTGCTCTCGTTCTTGGCGCGTGCGTACACCAACGTGCGCTGTGCTCGCGAGAAGGGGGTCTCGTCATTGTCGCCTTCGATTAGATATTGCCGGATCTCGGGCCGGATTTCCTCGAAGAACCAGCGGAGCCGGCCGATGATCGGATAGTTGCGACGGACCGAATGCGCAGGCTGAGCGAGATCGTAGAGGCCCAGCGCGGAAAGGAACGCGCTGATGATGAACGGCAGCACGGCCCATGGGGCGGGAAGATAGATGCCGAAAACAATGGCGCCGGCGAGGCAAAGGCCCAGCGCCGTGAAACGAGTGAAGAACAAGATTTTACTCCGGAGGAGCTGCACCCAGGTGTCGCGGCCATGAAGATGGCGCATTCGGAACGACGACGAGGATTGGGAGGTGTTGTTGCGCGCGGACGCAGGCGCGGACCCTAGATAGCGGCGGCGATCTAGGGACGCAGGCGCGCGGTGCTGCTGCCCGCGGGCACGGTAATCGGCAAAGATGATCTACCCGTGTGCATTAAGAAACGATGGGCGCTGATGCTGATAGTTTCAAGTAGTTTGGGGCAGCGCCCTCGAATCCGGCAGCGTTCGCAAGGTCGAATGGCTGCGCGCGCTTGTGCGAGGCTTCGGAATAAAAGCTGGCGCGCCCGGCTGGATTCGAACCAGCGACCACAGGCTTAGAAGGCATGTGCTCTATCCAGCTGAGCTACGGGCGCGCGCGGCAATCCGTTAGCGCGGATTGCGCCAGCGTGGAACTGCGATAAACTCGTTTCATGAGCATGGGGGCAACTGGACCGGCACAGGTCACGGCGCGCGAAGTGGCTGGGGGCCATTTCCGCTATTTCGATTTCGTGATGGCCGCGTTTGTCGCGATTATCCTGCTTTCGAACGTGATCGGCGCGGGCAAGGTCGCGCAGGTCTGGCTGCCCGGGCTGAACATATGGTGGCCGTTCGGCGCGGGCATCCTGTTCTTTCCGATATCCTATGTGATCGGCGACGTGCTGACCGAGGTCTATGGCTATGCGCGCGCGCGCCGGGTGATCTGGACGGGCACCATCGCGGTTTTGTTTATGGCCTTCATGTCATGGGTCGTCGTAGCCCTGCCGGCAGCACCGAGCTGGACCAATCAGGCCGCGTACGAAACGATCTTTGGACAGGTCCCGCGTATCGTATTGGCGTCGGTTTGCGCCTTTTGGGCGGGCGAACTGGTCAACTCCTATGTCCTTGCCCGGATGAAGATATGGACGCAGGGCAAGATGCTCTGGGCGCGCACGATCGGCTCCACGATCGCGGGGCAGGGGATCGACAGCCTGATCTTCTATCCGCTCGCGTTCCTCGGCGCCGTGGGCTGGACCACCGATCTCGTCGTCACCGTGCTGTTTACGCAATGGGCGCTCAAGGTTGCGTGGGAAATCCTTCTCACGCCGGTCACCTATCTGGTTGTCGGATTCCTCAAGCGCCGCGAAGGCGTGGATGTGTTCGATGAGGGAACCGACTTCACACCGTTCACGGCTAAGGTCTGATGAGCCCGCTTCAGGCGTCAAAGCTATGGCTGATCGAGCATGTCCATCTGGCGAAGGACGCGCTGCACATCTACGTCGCTTTGCTGCTGTTGTTCGGCGTGGCGCTGGCGTTCAAATGGTCGCTGCGCAGCTGGAAGCCCTGGGCAGTCGTCCTCGCCGCGGCGCTGATCGGTGAGGCGTGGGATCTGCGCGACAGTGCTGTCTATAACACGCCGGTAAACCTCTGGGAGAACTGGCACGATATCTGGAACACGATGTTCTGGCCAACTGCCATTCTGCTGCTGGCACGATTTACGCCTCTGTTTGATGGGAGCGCAGACACGGTTTGAACGATTGCACAGCCAGCACTTGCATATCGTTGCACATTCGGAACAATCTTGTCTGACTTAAGCGGAGGCAGACATGGCAGCGACCGAAGCAACGTTCACCAATGATGGGCTCAGCATCTTCTATCGCGCGTGGCAGCCCGAGGGTAAGCCGCGCGGGGTCGTGGTGATTTGCCACGGCGTCAATTCGCATGGCGGGCAGTATCTTTGGGCGGCCGAGCGGCTTGTCGAGAGCGGCTTTGCGGTGTTCGCACTCGATTTGCGTGGGCGTGGGCGCTCCGAGGGACCGCGCTTCTTCGTCACGGATGCCGCCGATTATGCAAGCGACGACGCAGGCACGATCGCCATCGCCAAGGCAGCCTATCCGGGGCTCAAGCTGTTCCTGCTCGGCCACAGCGCCGGCGGGGTGACCAGCACGATCTACGCGCTCGATCATCAGGCCGAGATTGACGGATTTATCTGCGAAAGCTTCGCCTATCAGGTGCCCGCACCTGCCTTCGCATTGGCGATCATCAAGTTTCTCGGGGGCATCTTCCCCAAGCTTCCGGTGCTCAAGCTCAAGAACAAGGATTTCTCGCGCGATCCGGCGTGGGTCGCGGCGCTGGATGCCGATCCCTATACGCAGAACGAAACCCAGCCCGCCGCCACCGTCCGAGCATTGCTCATCGCGGGCGAGCGGATGAAGGTCGAGTTTCCGACGATCAGGATTCCCCTGCTGATCTTGCACGGCACGCAAGACAAGGCGACGGTGCCCGCAGGCAGCGTATTCTTCCACAAGACCGCGGGATCGGCGGACAAGACGCTCAAGCTATATGAGGGCCATTATCACGATTTGCTCGCCGATATGGGCAAGGAAGGCGTGATGGCGGATATCACGGCATGGATCGAGGCGCGGCTCTAGCTTTTACCGTCACCCCGGCCTTGGCCGGAGTCGACCCGGCTGATCGCGATGTCTTTTGCGTTTTCTGCCGTGCACGTGCCTCCCGGTGGACCCCGGCACAGGGCCGGGGTGACAGGGGGGTAGGTCAGGCGACCGCTTCCAGCAGCCCTTCAAACAGCCGCCGCCCACCGGTCCCGCCATGCGCCGATTCGATGCAGCGCTCGGGGTGGGGCATCATGCCGAGCACATTGCCGCTCTTGTTGAGCAGCCCGGCAATCCCGCGCGCGGAGCCATTGACCTCGTCAGCGTAGCGAAACGCCACCCGGCCTTCGCCTTCGATCTCGTCGAGCGTGGCGGTGTCGGCAAAGTAATTGCCGTCATGGTGCGCCACAGGAATCGTGATGTTTTCGCCAGCTTCATACGCTGAAGTGAAGATTGACTGTGAAGTCTCGACCGTCAGCGGCACGTCACGGCACACGAAGTTCAGCCCGGCGTTGCGCATCAGCGCGCCCGGCAGCAATCCGGACTCGGTCAGCACCTGGAATCCATTGCAGATGCCGAGTACGGGAACGCCCTTACCGGCGGCCTCAACCACCGCGCGCACCACGGGGGAGCGTGCCGCAATCGCGCCGCAGCGCAGATAATCGCCATAGGAAAAGCCGCCCGGCAGCGCGATGAGGCCGAGACCCGAAGGAAGCTCGCTATCGCCATGCCACACCATTTCGGGCTTCTTGCCGGTCACGCTCTCCAGCGCGACCGCGATGTCACGATCGCAATTCGAACCGGGGAAGACGATGACCGCAGTCTTCATTCTGAAGACCCTTGGGGCTTCTCAACCCGGTAGTTCTCGATCACCGTATTGGCGAGCAGCTTGCGGCACATCTCGTCCACGGCTTCGTCGCTGGTGGAATCCGCGACATCGAGTTCGAAGATCTTGCCGGCCCGGACGTCGTTGACGCCATCAAAGCCCAGCCCGCTAAGGGCGTGTTCGATGGCTTTCCCCTGGGGGTCGAGAACGCCGTTTTTCAGCGTAACGATGATGCGAAGCTTCATGCCCGCGCCCTATGACGTGCGGGCGCGAGTCTCGCAATCGCTAATAGGGTGATTGGCCCTAGAAATACCGCGCAACGGCGAAGCGGAAGCGCAGCCGGTCGTTGGCGAAGAAGGGCAGGCTCGAATTGGTCCGCGAATAGGATGCGCTCACCTGGGGCGAAAATCCCCACAAGCGGATCGATCGCGTGCCCAGAGTCGCGCGTGCGCTGTAGCGCCAATCCTTGCGCGGATCGGCCGAGAAGATCGTCATCGGCGCATCGAACACTGCGCGGCTGGCCGTGCCGCTCACGCCAAAGGTGATGCCGTGCGGCAGCTCGCCGCCAAAGCCCGCGATCACGCCGGCTTCGTTGCTCGAATACGCCTTCGCCACCAGCGAATCGCGCCGCGCGAAGAAGCCGCCCGATGCCACCAGGCTGCGGCTCACCGCCCGCTCATAGGTGGCATACAGCGCGGTCTGCCAGCCATCGTAATTGCCGTCGAACAGAGCGTCGGTCTTGCGGCTGTCGATCTGCACGCCGATCTGGCTCGCTCGCGTCAGCCGCGCCTGAAAGCCTGCCTTGAGACCAACCTGACGCGTAACCGGCTGCCCGCCATACCAGCGCTGCGCGCCCACGGCCTGCATCGATACGCTGGCATTGCGGGTCAGCCGATATTCGGCGCCCGCTGCGCTCTGCACCTGGACATCGTCATACGCGGTGCCCGAATAATTGGTGCCGCTGCTGTCGAGATCGAGCAGCGCTGCTATCTTCTCGGCGACCGGCAGCCTCACGCCGCCCGAAATCGAAGCGGTCTGCCCCGTGCCCGAACGCGCCTTAGCCTGCGCATCGAGGGTCACGGGAAGCTGCCCGCCGCCCCATTGCAGGGTGATCTGGTCGGCCGAAGTGGCGTTGTTGATGTTGCTATCCGGCGCAATCGCGAAGTCTACGTTCAGCCGCCATGCGCGCTTCGATCGGATCACGTCGCGCACCGAACGGATCGTGAGCGCGACGTCGTCGGGCAGATCGTCGGTCTGCTGGGCGATGCGGAATTGCTTGTCGGCGCTCTGGAACTTGCCGAGCGCCAGCATCTCCCGGCCCAGCTCAAGCCGCACGCGGGTCTGCGACGGGTCGCTCGCGAGCATGTCCTTGTAGATCTCGGCCGCTGCCTTGTGATCGCCGCGCCCTGCCGCCATCTGGCCGCTCAGAAAGCTGGCTTCGAACCGATATGCCGGAATACCGCTCAGAACCCGGAGCATCGGCTGCGCTTCGTCGAAGCGCTTGGCCGCGATCAGCGCCTGCACTTCACCGAACATGGCGTCCGGCGTCAGGCGTACCTTGCACGTCTCTGCGACGCACTTGTCGATGATCGGCTGCCCGGTCTGGGCAAGCGCGCCCAGCGGCGCGAGCAGCGCCACCAGCAACGCCGCGGGAAGGCGCATGTTACGGCTTCTTGCCGGTATATGCGCCGAGGATGTCGATCCGCTGATCGGGCGTGCCACCCACGATGCGGAAGCCGCCGCCGATTTCCTCGGCATTGGGGCCGAAGAAGGTGCCGTCGAGGCTGGAGCCCGCAATGTTGAGCGAATTGCCCGCCGTGCAGGTTGCGGCGAAGCATGCCTGGCTGAACGATCCGGTGAAGCCGCCGCGGTTGATCATGTCGATCGTGCCGCTGCCCGTCGCGCTGAACGAAGTGCCGGCCGAGAGCGGATAGAGCGCATTGGTGTATGCATCGATCGTGGGAGCGAAGAGTGTGCCGGTGAAGTTCGACTTCACGGTCTTGGCCGCGAAGTCGATCACCGAGGTCTGGCTGCCCTGCATCCACTGGATGTAGCTCGATCCCGTCGCGTCCAGCGTCGTCGTCGGATCGACATTGACCACCATCGACGCGATCATCTCGCCGCTGAACGTGCCGGTGCCGCTGCCGGGCACCGCTGAATTTGCGCTGCGCTCACCAAAGACGAAGGCCGCGCGATCCAGGCTATAGGTTTCGCGCAGGAACGATCCGCTAACCGGGGTCTGCAAAGCGCCGGTGACGTTGTTGCGAACGAAGCCGGCATAGGTGACGTATTTGGTCGTCGTACCGGGCTTTTGATAGAAAAGCGTCTGGCGGGTCGAACTCGAAGCATCGTCCATCACCGGATATTCCGAACCGGCCGAGCCCGGATAATAGGGGCTGGTGCTGGCCAGCGCGCTGCCGGTCGAGCTGCCTGCCTCCAGATACTGGATCTGGCGCGACGAAGCGAAATTCGGAACGCCCGCCTGCGGCTGAAGCGGCCCGCCAAATGCGGTGCGGTGCTGGGGATCCTGATAGCGGAATGCGGAAACGTTCACGAGACCGTTGGGCCGGTTGATCGTCAGCTCGAAGATCGCGTCGCGCGGATTATAGGTGACGCTGATGCCACTATCGCGCGCCGTATTTGCGTCGCCCGCATATAGCTGGCCGCCTTGGCCGACCTTATTCGAATCGGTGTAATATTCGTAATGCTGGACCCCGCCGATGCTCTCGTAGGTCTTGCTTTCGGTCGGAGTGACAAAGCTGTGCGTCGGTGTGGGCGTGCCGCTGGGCACCGCCGCGCTGCCACCGACGGTCGCCGGCCTCGTGTCGCCGCCGCAAGCGGCCAGCGTGACCGCGCCCGAGAGCGCCAGCAAGTTGCGGAACGAACGCATCGAAAATCCCCTGAAAGTTCTGACGCAGGGGTAAGCGGCCATGGTTAAGAAGCTGTTTATGCGGGCGGCGGATTCGGGGTTTTGCGGCCGGTAACCACTGCTCTCACAGCTCCCCGGCGAAGGACGGAACCCAGGTGGGAGCCATATGTCGGCTAGCTCCGCGCTCCGTTACAGCGACCTCTCCGCGTGGGCCCCGGCTTTCGCCGCGGAGCCACTGGAGGCTCAATAAGGCGGTCGATCCAGCCCCTTTGGGCTCGCCGTGAAAATCTCATGCCCCGCCTCGGTAATCCCGATCGAATGCTCGAACTGCGCCGAAAGCGATCGATCGCGCGTCACCGCGGTCCAGTCGTCGTCGAGGATCTTCACGCCCGGCTTGCCGATATTGATCATCGGCTCGATCGTGAAGATCATCCCCGGCCGCAGCTCGGGGCCGGTGCCCGGCCGGCCATAGTGAAACACGTCCGGCTGATCGTGATAGACCAGCCCCACGCCGTGCCCGACAAAGTCCTGCACCACGCCATAACGATGCTTCTCGGCATGCTTCTGGATGGCATGCCCGATATCGCCTAGATGCTTGCCCGGCTGCGCCTGCGCGATGCCCAGCATCATGCATTCATAGGTGACGTCCACCAGCCGCTTGGCCTTGATCGGCACGTCGCTGACGAGGAACATCCGGCTGGTATCGCCGTGATAGCCATCGACCACCGCAGTCAGGTCGATATTTAGAATATCGCCTTCCACCAGTATCTTGGCGCCCGGAATGCCGTGGCAAACCACGTGGTTCACCGAGATGCAGGTGGCGTGCTGATAGCCCTTGTACCCGATGTTGATCGGGATCGCCCCGGCAGCGACGATCGCGTCGCGAACGAAATCATCGAGCGCGCTCGTGCTGACTCCGGGCACGACCATGGGCACCAACGCGTCGAGCGTCTCCGCCGCGATCCGGCCCGCGCGCCGCATCCCCTCAAACCCGTCCGCGCCGTAAAGCTTGATGGCGCTGGTGCGGACGCGGGGGGTGGATGCGGTGACGTCGATGTAGTTCATGGGCGCGAGATAGGGGGTTCGTGCAAGATTTTCCATCGCTCTCCGCCCGAATGCAGGCGTTGAGGTTCGCGAGGGCGCGTGCGACCGTTCAGGAATGAGCCACCTGCGATCGACGGCGCGGAACTCTATCAGCAGGTAGCTGCAAGATATCCGCACTACGGCATGTACCCCGTCGCGGATCCGCTGGCACCGATCGACGATGGCAAGATGCTGGCCGATGCGATCGACGACCTAGCCGATATGACGCGCGACCTGCGGGAAGTGATTTGGCGAGACGAGATCCTTGGGCCTGACGATGCTGCCTGGGCCTTCCATTTGCTCGCTTACCACTGGGGCGGCCATGCCCGCGAACTCGGGCTATATCTCCACGCCCGGCAACATGGCTGAGGCAAATAAAAAGGCCGGAGCATCGCCCCGGCCTTTCAAATTCTTAGCTTAGGGGCTTACTTCCCCCGGCGCTTTCGATGGCTTTCCAGATCGAGCACCGCCGAATCCTCACCTTCCGGCAACAATCCAAGGCGGCGCGCAACCTCCTGATAAGCCTCAACTTCTCCACCCAGATCTCGGCGAAAGCGGTCCTTGTCCAGCTTCTCGTTGGTCTTCATGTCCCACAAGCGGCAGCCGTCGGGGCTGATCTCGTCGGCCAGGATGATGCGGGGATAGTCGTTATCCCAGATCCGCCCGAATTCGAGCTTGAAATCGACCAGGCGAATGCCGATTCCCGCGAACAGGCCGGCGAGGAAGTCGTTCACCCGGATCGCCATGTCGGCCATGTCGTGCAGTTCTTCCTGCGCGGCCCAGCCGAACGCCAGGATATGCTCGTCGGTGACCATCGGATCGCCGAGCGCGTCGTCCTTGTAATAATATTCGACGATCGTGCGGGGCAGGGGCGTGCCCTCTTCAATGCCGAGGCGCTTGGCCAGCGATCCCGCAACCACGTTACGCACCACCACTTCGATCGGCACGATCTCAACCTGGCGAATAAGTTGTTCGCGCATATTAAGACGGCGTATGAAGTGCGTGGGGATGCCGATTGTGGCGAGCAGCGTGAAAATATGCTCGGAAATCCGGTTGTTCAGCACGCCCTTGCCGCTGATCGTGCCCTTTTTCTGGGCGTTGAACGCGGTGGCATCGTCCTTGAAATACTGGATCAAGGTGCCCGGTTCCGGGCCCTCATAGAGGATCTTCGCCTTGCCCTCGTAGATCTGCCGGCGGCGTGCCATTCGAATCCCCTGAAAATCACGGCTTAAAAAATTAAGGCCCCGGCGTCGCGGATGGCCGCTTCACGCCGGGGCCTTGGAATGCCCGGGCCTATATCGAAAGGCCCGGTCCCGCGCAATCAGGGTTACGCCGGGGTCACTGTGTTCTTACGACGCAGCCAGCGGACCACCATCACCACCGGGAACACCAATAGCGCCCATGGCAACAGGTAGATCGCCAGCGTGAAGAAGGTGCGCAGCCCGATCAGGAAGGTCGCTGCCGAAGCCTGGGTCGCATCGCCCAGTTGCGCTCCGACGCTCTCGGCATTGGCGGAGGCAGTGATCGCCATATAGCGGATTTGGAATTCCGACATTGCCACGCGGCCCTGCTGCTCCTTCAGCCATGCACGCGCCTGTTCGAGTTCTTCCTGCGCCGCGGTCACGCTACGCTCGGCCTCGACGAGTTCGCCGACGCTGCCCTTGCGGGTGCGCAATACGTTGGTCAGCCGCGCGACCAGCAATTCGCGCTGCCTGATCCGCGCCTCGGTATCGATGATCGATTTGGAGACGTCTTCGCCCTCCACCTTGGTGTCGGTCGATCGCCCGCCGGCATCCTCGATCACGTTGGAGAGTTGGTTCGAAAAGGCGCGCGCTTCATTGCTCACAACACGCAGCTTGAGCGTGCCCGCACCGGTCTGGTCGGTGCCGGTGCCGCGTTCGAGCGACAGGATCTGGCAGCGCGCGGCGCCCATATCCTCGCACATGCTGCGATGCCGATCTTGTGCGCTCGCAAGCTTGTCGTCCGGCACGAGGAAGCCGAGTGACCAGGCATAGGCCAATTGCGGCACGCTAACCGCGACGGTCGCGGGCTTGCCATCCGCCCTCGGCGCGGCGGCCTCTGTCATAGTCGCAGAAGTGTCGGCGGCTTCGCCGGTTTTTCGGGTCTGGGTCGTATTGTCCGGCGAGCAGGCGGCAAGGCCCAGACCGACACTAATAAGGGCAAATAAGGCACGCATGATGGTTTCCTCCGTAGTCCCGGAGCTAATCCACCACATAGCTATGACTTAATCAAGCCACAATCTTGCCTTATTTGAGGCGAGATTGTGACATGATTGATGTTAGACCTTAGCCGTCGTCATCCCGATCGAACCAGCGCTGCATCAAGGTGCGCTTGTCGCGTGCGGGGGGCGGGGGGGCGTGATATTCGCCATCGCCGTGATGATAGGCCGGCTCGGCTTCTGAACCGCCAACGGCGCGGCCATGGATGATCCAGCGCAGGATCAGCACCACG
>JAZKJE010000025.1:9960-16033 GCA_040384525.1 Pseudomonadota bacterium | reverse complement strand
GTTCAGCGTCTGGCCTGCATTGCGAAAATTGGCGCTGGAAGAGCCGAGGCCGGTCAGCGCGTTGCTCGATTCATAGGTGAGCAGCAAAGGCGCCGTCGCCAGCGATTGGCCCTGGCTCGCTTCGCTCTCGGCGATCTCGGCCAAGGCTGCCTGAATACGCTGTGCGCGCGCAACGCCCTCTGGCGTGCGCATGCCCTGCATATTGCTCAGCCGTTCGCGCAGGCGATTAACCACCGCGGTGCTGCGTGCCTGTGTGGTCGCATCCGAACCGGTAATCTCGGTATCGACAAGCACGCCATCCGATCCGGTGACGTTGTTGGTGACCGCGTCGCCATAATTGCGCGCGATCGCGGGATCGATGCGGATCGTCAGCACTGCCTTGGTATGATTGCGGTCGTCCACCCGGTAACGCATCGAAAGGATGCGGCAGCGCGCGGGCCCAAGCCGGTCGCAGGCATCGGCATTCGATTGCAGCACGCCCTTCAGCCGGTTGCCCGGCAGGCGATAGGCGTACCGATAGTCAAACCCGGTGCCTGTGGAGGCGAAAGCCTCGGCATCGGCGGTGGTTGCGAATTCGGACGAATCCTTCGCGGCAGACGGCTTCGTGCCCGCATTATCGCAACCCGCAAGCAGCGCCAAAGCTGCCAAAGCCCATACGACTCGCATTGAGTCCTCCCTGTTGATTAATCAGGGAGTAACGCGTTTTGCGGGCGCCCCCAACAGCGCCGTTGGGAAGCCCGGTTCCCGTTTCGGGAAGAAGTGCTGCGGTTTTGGGAAGCGATCAATGCTTCACCCGTTCCCACGGCGCGTCATACTCGATCGCCTGCAGACGTTCGAACACATAGGTCACCTTGTCGATCAGGCCTGCAATCGCTTCGCTCAGGTGCTGATGGCCCTCGGCCCATGCGTTGCTGTCGAAATCGCGTCCCACGTCATTTTTCCTTTTCATTCCAGCAGCGCCCAGATGATCCTTTCAGGTGGCGAGCGCCAACAAATCGATAGACGTAATGTACAAGTGCAGCTTATATATTGAGGATGCGCCGCATTCCTCCGCTCTCGGCCGTCCGCGTCTTTGAAGCCGCAGCCCGCCACGGCAATTTCACACGCGCCGCCGAAGAACTCGGCATGACACAAGCGGCCGTGAGCTATCAGGTGAAGCTATTGGAAGAGCGACTGGGTACGCCGCTGTTCCGCCGGGAGGGCCGCGGCGTCGTGCTCACCGATGCGGGCATTCGCGCGGGGCCACAGGTCAGCCGCGCCTTCGATGCGATCGACCAGGCTTTTGCTTCTGTCCGTGCGGAGGAAGAGGGACTGCTCACCATCTCGACGTCGAACACGTTCGCGAACACCTGGCTCGCGTGGCGGCTAGGCAGTTTCCAGATGGCGCACCCGGATATGGCGGTGCGGCTCGATACCAGCGACGCGATGGCCGATCTCGAGCGCGGCAGCATCGACTGCGCCGTCCGCGCCGGACGCGGCGGATGGCCGGGGCTGGCGGCAGAGAAATTGATGGAGGTCGATTTCACGCCGATGGTCAGCCCGGCATTCCTCGCCAGCCACGGCGACATGAAACCTGCCGATCTTCTCGATCTGCCGCTGATCAGCCCGCACGATCCGTGGTGGCCCGCATGGCTTCAGGAGGCGGGTGTAGACGTGCCCGATCGCGCGATCCGCCCCGGCATCCGCTTGGATAGCCAGGCGCATGAGGGGCATGCCGCGATGGCCGGGCAGGGTGTCGCGATGCTCACGCCCTTTTTCTGGCGGAATGATCTGGCGGAAGGAAAGCTGGCAATGCCCTTCGATCAAGTATCGACGCGCGGCTATGCCTATTGGTTCGTGGTGCCCGAAAGCCGCCGCAACGTCCCCAAGATCAAGCGCTTCCGCGAATGGCTGATCGAGGAAATGGGGCGGGAGCGGCCGGTGCCTGTGCTCGGTTAGTCCTTTGGGCAGTTGGCAAAGTGCCGCGTCAGCAGCGCTTTCCACGCAGCCTCTCCCTTGGCCTCCTCGCCGATCAGGCGCAGGCGAAAGTCCTTGTAATTGTCATGGTTCGGTCGGCCCCATTGCACGTCCACCAGATAGCCGCGCTTCGCATCCACCCATAAGGGCCCGCCGCCCGCATCGCCGAACGCCGCCCCGCTCACTTCAAACCGCAATGTCTGCCGCCCCAGATGGCTCTCCGCCCGCACGAACTTCGCGTCCGCCCGGCCCATCCATTCCACAAAGCGATCCCCGTCCGGCCACACCACTGCGAGATGGAAGGTCATCGCCTTACGGCTGCCTTTTCGCGCTTCGAACGCAGCGGAGAGCGTCGCCAGATCGTAATCGTAAAGATGCCAGGGCCGCCCTTCGATTTTGGTGGTGAAGCTACGTGGTCCGCCCTCCATCTCCAGCCGCGCAGTGATGTTGCCGCCCTCGTCGGTCAGCATTCCGAACGCGTCTTTGCCGGCATTCGGCGCCAGCTTGGCTGCCTCCAGCACCGTTGCCGCGCCCGTCTTGGGATCGATCGTCGCAGTCACAAACGCCGCACGCGAGCAGCGCTCGATCATCTTGTAGACCTCGATCCGGTCCCTCGATCCGCGGTGGAAGTAGATTTGCTCGGGCTCACTCCCGTCGCGATTGGTCCGCTCGAAATGGAGCGTCTGCCCCACCCGATCGGCGAGCAAAAGAACTAGGTGTATCATCATAACAATACACTAAGCCCTTTTGCCCTTCGCCGCAATCAGTCGATTGCTTCCACGCCCTCGGCATCCAACCGCGCCAGCATATCGCGCATTTCCTTCAGCCGCTCCGGCGAATGACCCTCCCATTCCGCCACTTCGCCCACCACTCGCAAAGGTTGCAGCGAGCGATAGGAGCGGGTCGGGTTCCCGGGGAATTTTTTGTCTGTCAGATTGGGATCGTCGAAAATCTCACCCGTCGGCTCGACGACGTAAATCCGCTCAGGCGCATCCCCCGCCGCCAGTTCGGCGCCCCAGATCGCCGCATCCATCGTCGCGCTCAGATACACCCATGGGTTCGCCTTCCGCGCCCCGTAATTGGAGTTGTATCCCGCCCCCAGCAGGTCGCCTGGCTTCAGGTCGGCCTTGGTGCCGTGGTAAAAGATCTGGCTGATATCGATCATCGTCTGCCTCCTGCGAATCATCGGGCAGCCCCTATGGCGCAGGGACCCCCGCTTGCCGCAATCCCCATCTCGTAGTACAAGATGATAGTGGGAGATGACGGCACGGTTCGCCGCCTCCTTCTATCCCCATAAATTCCCTGCTTCGGATTGGCTTGGGCGCTGCGGCTTTGCTATCGCTTGTGTCCAATGACACTCGATACCGATCTCAGCGAACCATCCGGCCCCACCGACGTCCCGTTCGATAGCGCGCTGTCTGAGCGGTATCTCGTCTACGCGATGTCTACGATCACGGCGCGCTCGCTGCCGGATGTGCGCGACGGCCTGAAGCCCGTGCACCGTCGCTTGCTCTGGGCGATGCGCCTGCTCAAGCTCGATCCGGCCAGTGGCTACAAGAAATGCGCCCGCGTCGTCGGTGACGTGATCGGCAAATATCACCCGCATGGCGATCAGTCGGTTTATGACGCGATGGTCCGCCTGGCCCAGACCTTTGCGCTGCGCTACCCGCTCGTCGACGGCCAGGGCAATTTCGGCAATATCGATGGCGATAACGCCGCAGCCTATCGTTACACCGAAGCGCGACTGACCCAGGTCGCGATCGACTTGATGGACGGGCTCGACGAGAACGCCACCGATTTCCGCCAGACCTATAACGGCGAAGACGAAGAGCCCGAGCTTTTCCCCGGCCTGTTCCCCAATCTCCTCGCAAACGGCGCCGCCGGCATCGCGGTCGGCATGGCCACCAGCATCCCGCCGCACAACGCGGCTGAGTTGCTCAACGCCGCCATCGCTTTGATCGACAATCCGCAGACCAACGTGCTCGAATATGTCAGCGGCCCCGATTTCCCGACCGGCGGCGTGGTGGTCGATAGCCCCGCGTCGATCGCTGAGAGCTACAACACCGGCCGCGGATCGTTCCGCGTCCGCGCCCGCATCGAAAAGGTGGTTGAGAAGGGCGGCGGCTGGCACCTCGTCGTCTCCGAAATCCCGTACGGAGTGCAGAAGGGCAAATTGATCGAAGGCATCGCCGATCTGATCAACGAGAAGAAGCTGCCCATCCTGGCCGACGTCCGCGACGAATCCGCCGAGGACATCCGCGTCGTCCTCGAACCGCGCAGCCGCACCGTCAGCGCCGAGGATCTGATCCACAGCCTGTATCGCCTGTCCGACCTCGAAGTCCGCGTTCCGCTCAACCTGAACGTGCTCGATGCGTACCACACGCCGCGCGTGATGAGCCTGCACGAAGCGCTCAGCCAGTGGCTCCAGCACCAGTTCATCGTCCTCCAGCGCAAATCGCAGCACCGGCTCGACAAGATCGCCGACCGGCTCGAACTGGTCGCGGGCTACATCATCGCCTTCCTCAATCTCGATCGCGTGATCGAGATCATCCGAACCGAGGATGAGCCCAAAAAGCTGATGATGGCCGAATTCGCGCTGACCGATCGTCAGGCTGAAGCCATCCTCAACATGCGGCTGCGCAGCCTCCGCCGCCTTGAGGAAATGGAGCTCAAGACAGAGCAGGAAAAGCTCGAAAAGGAAAAGGCCGAGCTGGAGCTTTTGCTCTCGTCCGATGCCCGCCAGCGCACCCGGATGAAGCGCGACCTGAGCAAGCTGCTGGTCCGCTACGGCCTCGAAACGCCGCTCGGCGCGCGCCGCACCACGGTCGAGGAGGCAGCCCCGGCACGCGAAATCCCGCTCGAAGCGATGATCGAGCGCGAGCCGATCACCGTCATTCTGTCGCAGCGCGGCTGGATTCGCGCGATGAAGGGCCATGCCGATACCGGCAGCGGCGAAGCGCTCAAATTCAAGGAAGGCGACGGCCCCTATCTATCGTTCCACGCCCACACGACCGACAAACTCCTCTTGGCCGCCGATAATGGCCGTTTCTACACGCTGGCGGCGGACAAGCTCCCCGGCGGTCGTGGTTTCGGCGAGCCCGTTCGCCTGATGATCGACCTTGAGGGTGACCGCCAGATCATCACGCTGCGCCGTGCGGCTGCCTCGCCGCGTTTGCTGGTCGCCGCCAGCGACGGTCGCGGTTTCGTGGTGAAGGCGGAGGATGTTCTGGCCGAAACCCGCAAGGGCAAGCAGGTCGTGAATCCCCGCAGCGGCGCACACCTGAAAATCGTGCGCGGCATCGGCGATGAAGACGATATGGTCGCCGCCATCGGCGACAATCGCAAGCTGGTGGTCTTCCCCCTCTCCGAAGTTGCGGAACTGGCGCGCGGGCAGGGCGTCCAGCTCCAGCGCTTCCGCGATGGCGGCTTGTCGGACGCAACCACCTTCAAAATGGCCGATGGCCTCAGCTGGGCAATGGGCGGCGAAACCGGCCGGATGCGCACCGAAACCGATCTCTCGCAGTGGCGCGCGGCGCGCGGTGCGGCGGGGCGGATGCCGCCCACCGGCTTCCCGCGCGACAACCGCTTCTGATTGCTGCGATAATTCCGGGATAGTTCAGGCGGCTTTAACCATTTCGGGTTAGCCCGGCTCTGATGGGGTTCCGCCGCGCCAAACCTGTGCCGATGACGGTTGCTGAGTGTACGCCACCGGCGCCGGATCCGCGCGCCTTCGGCCCTAGCGCCGCCGGTATGGTGCTCGATCTTCTTCCGATCCCCGCGGCTCTCGTCGCGCTCGACGGCCAGGCCCTCATTTTCGAGGCAGTCAACAAGTCGTTCCGCATGGCGGGCCTGGGCACGGTTGCTGCCGATTCGCCCGTCATCCGTTTGCTCGGCGGGCGCATTCGCGACTTCATCGAATCGAGCGACACACACCGCGAATTCACCTGGCAATTCGGCAGCGAAGTCGACAGCCGCCATTTCCGCGTGATGTTTGCCCGGCGCAGCTTCAATCGCGAATCGCTGAAATGCATGGTCACCCTGGTCGATCAGACCTCGGAATTGCGCACAGAGCAGAGCCTGCGCCGCGAAATGGCGACCGACAGCCTCACCGGTCTGC
>JAZKJE010000025.1:0-9950 GCA_040384525.1 Pseudomonadota bacterium | reverse complement strand
GCATGCCGTGATGGTCATCGACCTGGCGCGCTTTGGCCGGGTCAACGCCTGCATGGGCGGACTGGCCGGAGACGAATTGCTGATCTCGGTCGCTCGCCGGATCAAGGGCGCGCTGCGGGGCCGCGACATTCTCGCGCGTCTCGGCGGCGACGAATTCGGCGTATTGCTCACGCTCGATGACGGTCCCGATGACGCTTTCCATGTCGCCAAGCGCATCGAGGCCGCGCTCATCAATCCCTTCCGCCTCTCCGATTTCGAGATTCGCGTCGAATGCTCGATCGGTATCGCGATGGGATCAGACAATGATGGCGACCCCGAGGATCTGATCCGCAACGCTCAGTTCGCCGTTAAGCGCTCGAAAAAGACCAATCGCCCCGAAGTCTATCAAACCCACGCCTTCGACATCGCCCGCGAGCAGTTCAGCATCGAGACCGAGCTGCGCCGCGCGATCGAGAACGGCCAGATGTCGCTTTACTACCAGCCGATCTGCGATCTGAATTCGGGCAAGGTCTCGTCATTCGAAGCGCTGGCGCGCTGGACCAATGAAGACGGCGTGCGGCTTTCGCCCAACGATTTCATCCCGGTCGCGGAAGAATCTGGCCTGATCGTTCCGCTCGGCCGCTGGGCGATGGACGAAGCCGCGAAGACAATCGCTGCATGGGATCGCGGCGCCGGCGGCGATTGCGGCGTGCGGGTCGCGGTCAATCTCTCGGCGATCCAGCTGCACCGCGACAATATCCCGGAAATGGTCAAGACCGCGCTCGACACGCATAAGGTCAGCGGAGACCGGCTGACCCTGGAACTCACCGAAAGCGCCATCGTCACCGATCCGGATCGCGTCGCCCGCGTGATGAATGCGCTCAAGGATCTCGGCGCTACGCTGGCGATGGACGATTTCGGCACCGGCTATTCGAACCTGGCCTTCCTGCAAAAGCTGCCGATCGACGTGCTCAAGATCGATCGCAGCTTCGTCTCGGGCATGCTCGCGGATCGCGACAAGGTGTCTATCGTCCGCGCAATCCTCTCACTGGCGCAGGCTTTGGGTATGCGGACCACTGCCGAGGGCATCGAGACCAACGAACTTGCCCAGACCCTCGCGGCTTTGGGCTGCACCTACGGTCAGGGCTTCCTCTATTCGCGCGCTCTCGCCCGCGACGACGCTTATTCGCTGCTGTTCGAGCGCAACGGCGCGCCGACGAGTTCCTCCGCGATCTGATCGACCCGCGCTGAGTCGGGGAAATTCTCTGCGACCCAGCGATCTTCGATAGCACGCAGCAACCGCGCGACCTCTGGCCCCGCCTTGATCCCCCGCGCGACGATTGCGCCGCCGGTCAGCGGAAAGCGTGGCACGTCCCACTGCTGCAGGTGCCGGGCCGCCATAACTGCGTCGAAGGGGTCGAAGACAAGTAAGGCGCGATCCGTGGCTGCCTCTAGCCCCACGCGATACGCATCCTCATATGGCGAGCCGATACGATCGGTGAGGGCAAGCGTGAGCCGCTTCTTCTCGGCTTTGGAAAGCTTCAGCCGACTGGCGACTGCGTCTCCGATGGATGGATCGCGCGGAAGCAAAGCGGCCAGCCGCCGGAACCTGTCACCGGGCACATCCGCGCCCTCTTCGCGCGTAATGAGTTGCGCCAATGCATCTGCCGACACGATTTCCGGGAGCACTGGCACCAATATCCGCCGCTCGATCATCAGCCGCAGCACAGGCACCGCGTCTTTCGCTACCAGCAGCTTGAGCAATTCATCCCGAATCCGTTCGCGGCTGAGCGCCATCAGGTCGTTGGCGCGCGCCGAGCAAGCCTCCAGCGCCGCCGCGTCCGGCTCGTCCCCAAATCGCGCGAGGAAGCGGAAGAAGCGCAGGATGCGCAAATGATCCTCGGCAATCCGCGCATAGGGATCGCCGATAAAGCGCACATGACGCGCCTCCAGATCGTCGAGTCCGCCGAAATAGTCAGTGATCGCGCGCGTGTTCGGATCGGCGTAGAGCGCGTTCATCGTGAAATCGCGCCGCGCCGCATCCTCGCGCCAGTCATCGGTGAAGGCGACGGTGGCGTGCCGGCCATCGGTAGAGACATCGCGGCGGAGCGTGGTCACCTCAACGGGCCCGCTCTCGATCACCGCCGTGACGGTGCCATGCGCAATTCCCGTCGGAACGGCGGTGATCCCGGCTTCCTTGAGATACTCGACCACCTTCTCCGGCGGCAGAGAAGTCGCGAGATCGACATCGGAAACCGGAATACCCAGCAGGGTATCGCGCACGCACCCGCCCACGAATCGCACATCGTCCAGCACGCGAATCAGCTTCGTCAGCCCCGCGCGGTGCTGCCAATCGGCATCGGGAAGCGTCACGCCTGCCATTGCAGCCGCCGCGAAAGGTTGACGATCATCGCCGCCGTCGCACCCCAGATGCGCCGCTCGCCCCACATGATCTCGTAATAGCGCCGCTGCCGACCCTCATACTCGACGCTCTTTCGCTGCTGATTCGCCGAATCGAGCAGGAAGGAGAGCGGCACTTCGAACACACTGGCGACTTCGGCCTCGGAAGGGACCAGCACCAGATCGGGCGGCACGACGGCGACCACGGGGGTCACGTCAAATCCTGTCACTGTGCGATACCGCTCCGCTGTCCCGATCACCTGCACCACGCTGCGGGGCAAAGCGATCTCCTCTTCGGCTTCGCGCAGTGCCGCGCCAATCGGCCCGTCATCTTCCGGGTCGATTCGCCCGCCGGGAAATGCTGTTTGCCCGGCGTGGCGGCGCATGGTGTTGGTGCGCTGGGTCAGGATCACCCCCGGTTCTTCGCGATCGGTCACTGCTATCAGCACCGCGGCAGCGTGCCCGGCAATCTCCGGATCGAATGCGAAATGGTCGCCCGGCAGCATCACCGCTTCATGTGGCGAATCGAGCGCGGCACGCAGCCGTTCGGCGAGCGTCATTTGGCAGGCTCCAGCGCAAAGAAAGCGCCATCGCTCCACACCCCAGCCGGATCGCTGCCATTCGCCAGCGCAATCTGCGCCAGCTCATAGTAAACCGGTCGCGCCACCAAAGCCTCAAGCCCGCCGCGCACATGCAGATAGGGGCGGGGGCCTTCTTGGGTGTCCTCGAATCGCAAACCGCGCTCGGGGCCAGCGGTCACCAGATCGCCGGTGTTCAGCCGAAACGCGAGCTTCATCGATTCGCCTTCGCCCTCGGCCTTCATCTCCACCGCCTGGAACGGTGCGTCTTCCACGAGGATGTCGAGCTTCTCGACAGGGGTGACCAGAACGAATCGCCCATCGGGCTCACGGCGCAGGATGGTGGAGAACAATCGCACCATCGGCATCCGCCCGATCGGCGACCCCATATGAAACCACGTCCCGTCGCGCGCGATCCGCATGTCGCTGTCGCCGCAATGCGTGGGGTTCCAGGTGTCGACCGGCGGCAGGCGGTTTTCCTCGACCAGCCGCGCGATCTCACCGAGCGAGAGATTGGCGAAATCGGGGGGAGGGGCGGCGGGCATGCCAAACGCGTTAGGCTAGCCCGCCGCCGCCCTCAAGCCGCCAACCGGATTCGCGGACCAAGTTCGCCCGCGCAGGCCGGCACCTTATCCCCGCGCGCAAGCAATCGGTGCGGCTCGAACGGGCCGGGCAGGCGCCATCCGCCGGTCTTCTCGGCGCTGAAGCCGAAGAATCGCTCATAATATTCGGGGTCGCCAATCAGCATCAGGGCGTCGCAGCCGGGCGTTCCGCAACCGGGCACCGCCTCCAGCATCCGCTCCATCAGCGCGCGGCCAATGCCCGCCTGCTGCCAGTCCGGCTCCACCGCGACCGGCCCAACCATGTTGAGCGGCACAATTCCTCCATCATCACAGGTCAGCGAAATCGGCCAGCACTGAATCGTACCCGCAATCGCGCCATCCTCGCGCACCGCCGCAAAGCTCAGTTCGGCGATCGGATCGGTGCCGCCACGAATGCGATATGCGGTGCGTGCTCGTCGATCGGTCCCGAAAGCACGGTCGAGCAGCGACTCGACCGCTAGAGGGTCGATATTGTCCAGCGGCACCATCGCGATCACTGCATGCAAATCCTTATAGTTGCGGGGCGCGGCGTTTAGACCCGTTGGCTGGTGACGCAAGGATGAATGTGGCGCGCGGAAACGCATCTGCTATGGGCCCGCGCAATCTGTTTCCCCGAAAGGCCCGTCTTGTCCGATCTTCTCCAGCTTCAGGTTCACGATCTCGAAGTCGATGTACTGACCGGCATCTATTCGGAAGAGACGCATCTGCCGCAGCCGCTGCGCATTTCGATGAACGTCGATCTGGACATGCCCGAACGCTTCACCGCCGATACGCCGCTCAGCGCATCCAAAAGCTATATCGACCTAAAGCAAGCCGCGACTGCGCTGCCCGAGGGTGTGCATTTCAAACTGATCGAGGCCGTCGCCGATTATATCTGCGAAACCCTCTTCGTCTCAGACAAGCGCATCCGCCGCGTCGAGATCAAGATCGTGAAGCTTGCGATTGCCGAACGGGGCGAGTCGATCGGCATCACGCTGGTGCGCAACCGGCGCTAGACGCAGGGCCCCAGCGCGCGGAGCACCATCTGATAGTCCTCCGCCGCTATCCGCGCAGTCTCCGGATCGTCCGATTCGAGCGCTTCGGGGGTCAATTGGCGCGGTAGCCCGCAAGCGAGGCGATACCAGAGCAAGGTATTGGCAGCCGGCGGCCCCGCCGAATCGTCGACAATGTCCCCTAATGAGACACTCCAGCGTGGATTTACGCCCGGGCGGCGGATCACCTGAAGCGACACCGGCGCGTTGCTTTCGGTGGTCAGGAATATCTGCGTTTCGCCTTCGCCGGGCAGCGATCCCGCCACGTGGAACGCATTGCCCACGCCGGTGATCGCGGGCGCCGCATCGGCGGCAACCGCTTCACGCGTGATGCTGCGCACCAGCGTATCGGTTTCGAGCAAGTAATTGCGCTGGCTATCGATTCCCGTGAGCTGGATCTGATCGGGACGTCCGGCAACCGGACGCGCGAACAATAATACGCGCTGCTTTTTCAGCTTCGGCGCCTTGCCGCGCGAATCGAGCGGGACGTCTGCGACATAGGCCACGCGCTTGGGCATCGCATTATTGCCACGAATCAGGGCGGTCACATCGGCGACGATGTAGAAACGCGCATGCCCCGGCGCGACGCCCACTGCCTGGTCGGGCTCCAGCTTCGTCGCTTGATAGATGCGCGCATCGAGGATCAGCGGCGCGCGAACCACTTGCCCGGCAACCGCCGCATAACTGGGTGCGGAAACGGCTCCGACCCCTTGAGTCTGCGGGCGATTCTGGGGGATTTGTGCGGAGGCGGGCGCAGCAGCCGAAATCGCCAGTGCGCAATAAAAGGCAACATTCTGGATACGGATCATTCGTACAGCGTTACCGGATTGCGCGATTGGTATATACATATAATTCCAATGGCATCGGCAGCGTGTGCCGAATGTCTGACAAAGGGTTTGCGTCGCCCCGGTCACCGCGATAGAGGTCGCGCTCTGCCGAAAGGACGCAACAGCGCGGCAGGCGGAACTGCGCTCGGGGGGCTCCCCCGGTGTTCAGGATTCGCAGTCAGGAATATAGGAGTTACGTTCCCGAATGGCTTACGCTGACCGCAATACAGGTGGTAGCCGCATCGTCGCGATCGTCATGGTCGCGTTGATCGTTGGCGGCATGGGCTATGCCTTCGTCACCGGACTCGCTTTCCAATATGTGAAGAAGGCTACTGAAAAGCTCGACGTCTTTGACGTGAACGATCCGCCGCCGCCGGAAGAGGTTCCTCCTCCGCCGCCGCCGCCAGATTCGCCGGTTCCGCCGCCGCCCACGCTGGTGGTGACCCCGCCTGCGATCGTGTCGGTTCCACAGCCGTCGCCGCCGATGATGACGACGCCGGTTCCGCAGCCCGCACCTCCAATTTCGCCTCCGGCGCCTCCGGCTCCGGCAGCTCCTCCCGCACCGCCGGCTCCGCCGCGCGTCGCGAAGAAGATGACGCCGCGCGGTTCGCCGCAAAGCTGGGTGACCGACGACGATTATCCGGCTGCCGCACTTCGCGCCGAGCAGGCGGGCACCGTCGGCTTCCGTCTCGACGTCGATGCGACGGGCAAGGTTTCGGCCTGCACGGTGACGGGATCGAGCGGATCGGCCCTGCTGGACAATACGGCATGCTCGCTGCTCAAGCGCCGCGCCCGGTTCAATCCGGCTGAGGACGCGAACGGCAACAAGATTCCGGCGCCGTTCAACAGCCGCTTCACCTGGAAGATACCGAAATAAATGAGTGTCCGGTGCGCCGGGGAGGCGCGCCGGGTGTTTGATGCGCTATTTTTAGAGGAAAGACCGAAATGCTCACGACCATTCTAGCCGCTGCGGCGCCCCACGCTGAAAACCCGTATGGCCTGCAGGCTGCGCTCCGCGAAGGCGGCATCATTGCGCAGACCGTGTTCGGCATCATGGTTATCATGCTGTTCTTCTCGCTCTACATTCTGTTCACGAAGCTGTTCGAGCAGCAGAAGATCATTGGCCAGGCACGCCGCGTTCGTGCAGCCTTCTGGAATTCTGCCTCGCTGCGTGAAGGCGCTGCCAAGCTCGAGAAGAACTCGGCCTATCGCCAGCTCGTCGAAGACGGCCTGCAGGCGCAGGAGCAGCACGGCCGCCTCACCGATCCGGTTGAAGCACATGACTGGCTGCACAACTCGCTCGCACGTTCGGAAGCAGAGATCGTCTCGCAGCTGAAGAAGGGCCTGTCCTTCCTCGCTACCGTCGGTTCGACCGCACCGTTCATCGGTCTGTTCGGTACGGTTATCGGCATCATCCGCGCACTGGTGAAGATCGGTTCGTCAGGCCAGGCATCGATCGACGCCGTCGCCGGCCCGGTTGGTGAAGCACTGATCATGACCGCCGTCGGTCTCGCCGTCGCGGTTCCGGCCGTGCTCGCGTTCAACTGGCTTCAGGCTCGCAACAAGAAGATCAGCGAAGACCTGAGCGCATTCTCGAACGACATCCTCGGCTATCTCGCTTCGAACGGCGCTGTCCGTCCGGCAGCTGCCAAGGGTGCACCGGTTAAGGCTCCGGCCGCAGCCACGACCACCGCGGCTCGCTAAAAAGGGCTATGGGGCTGCGCTTTTGCGCGGCCCCGTTCCCCCGCCGATCGGGGCTGACCCCGGCGGCAATGAACGCGTAGGAATAGGATAGCGCGCAATGTCGATGAGTGTAGGCGAGTCCGACGAAGACGGCCCGATGTCGGAGATCAACACCACGCCGCTGGTGGACATCATGCTGGTGCTTCTGATCATCTTCTTGATCACGGTTCCGGTTGTGATCCAGACGGTCAAGCTGACCCTGCCGAAGGTGCAGTTTGAACCGACGATCACAAAGCCCGAGAATGTCGCGCTTTCGGTCATTGAAGACGGCGGTCAGTGCAAGGTTTTCTGGGGCATGACCCCGGTGAACAGCACCGAACTGCTCGATCGTGCCGTGAAGAAGCTGAAGACTGAAGTCGAGAAGCTCGGTGGTGAAGCCGCTTTCAAGGCCGACCCGACGCTGGAATTGCCCGAAGTGCATATCCGCGGCGACGTCGATACCCCGTACCGCTGCATTGGCGGCACGATATTCACCATGCAGATGGCTGGATTCGCGAAGGTCGGGTTCATTTCCGAGCCTGAAGCCGGCTCCGCCGTCACCCGTCTTTAAGGAGTAGTTCCCATGGGAGCGAGCGTAGGCAAAAACGACGACGGTCCGATGATGGAGATCAACACGACGCCGTTGATCGACGTCATGTTGGTGCTGCTGATCATGATCATCATGACCATCCCGATCCAGAGCCATGCGGTGAAGGTCGATTTGCCGCAGAACCAGGCGAATTCTACCCCGCCGGTTGATGCACAGAAGAACAAGATCTACATCCAGCCGGATGGGGTCGTTCAGTGGAACAGCGTCGCCGTCAATGACGTCACGCTGCGCCAGTATCTGGATGCGTCGCTGCAGATCAGCCCGGAGCCGGAACTGCACTTCCAGCCTGATCCGGCTGCACGGTACGAAGTCGTCGATCGTGTTCTCGCGATCGTGAAGCGCGCGAACGTGAGCAAGCTCGGCTTCGTCGGCAACGACCAGTATCGCAGCATGTTCTGATCCAGCCCGGCGCTTCGGCGCTGGCTGAGTGACTGATTTGGGGCGGTCCTTCGGGGCCGCCCTTTTTCGTTTCACCGCATCCTGCTTGCAGCAATGCAACAAAAGTGTCACACAAGAGTCATTAGAACGTCACGAAAATGAAACCGTGATGTCATGTGGGAGACATTGGATGCGTTCCGTCTTGCTATTCGCTGCAGCCCCGCTGCTTTTTGCAGCCCTTCCGGCCAGCGCGAACGACGAAACCATTCCCGCCGCTATTGCCGCGGGCGCCTATGATCAGGCCGAGCAGGCGATCCAGGCCGATCTCCGCATTTATCCCAACCGCCCTGAGCTGTTGCTCAATCTAGCCGCGATCTACGCGAAGACGGGCCGCACCAGCGAAGCACGCGCCATTTATGCAAAGGTGCTGGCGCAGCGCGACGTGCTGATGGATGTCCGCGCAGACAAGGTGGCGGGCTCGCATGCGATTGCCGCTGCAGGTCTCCGGCGTGTTCAGTCGGTTCAGCTTACTTCGCGCTGATCGTCCTTTCACCGAAAACGCGAAAAAGGCGGCCTCGCGGGGCCGCCTTTTCGTTTGGCTTGCAATGTAGGATTTCGCCTGCTTGGCTACGCCCGCTGGCGCTGGCGCTGGCGCTGTCGCCCGCGCTCCTGGCTTGCCGGCGAGCGTGACGCCGAGAAGTGCGTGATAGTGTAACTTTAGTGTAAACTTAGACTGAAGACCGGGTGTGGTCAGAGCTTAGGCAGCGTCACGCCTCGCTGGCCCATATATTTGCCCGCACGGTCGGCATAGCTCGTCTCACAGGGCTGATCGCCCTTCAGAAACAGGAACTGGCACGCACCTTCATTGGCATAGATTTTGGCGGGCAGGGGGGTGGTGTTGGAAAATTCCAGCGTGACATGCCCTTCCCATTCGGGCTCGAGCGGGGTCACGTTCACGATGATGCCGCAGCGCGCATAGGTCGATTTGCCCAGGCAGATCACCAGCACGTCGCGCGGCACGCGGAAATACTCCACCGTCCGCGCCAGCGCGAAGCTGTTGGGCGGGATGATGCAGCAATCGGTCTTGCGATCCACGAAGCTGGTCGATGAGAAGTTCTTGGGATCGACCACGGCGCTGTCGATATTGGTGAAGATCTTGAACTCGTCTGCCACGCGCGCGTCATATCCATAGGAGGACAGCCCGTAGCTGATGCACCCCTCGCGCCGCTGCGCCTCGACGAACGGCTCGATCATGCCGTGATTGAGCGCCTGCTCGCGAATCCAGATGTCGGAAAGAATTGCCATGGCCAATCCTTCGCGGCTGCGGGCCCGCTGGGCAAGAGGGCTATTGGATTGGAAGCTCGAAAGGTGTGACCGGCAGCCCGGAGGCATCGGTCAAATTGCATACCGGGCTATCCCCCCAGCAATAGCGCACCCGCGTCGCAGCTCCGCCGCGCAGATCGAGCTGCACGGTCTCGCCCATCAGCCGTGCCGCCACGAACCAGCAAGTGCCCGGCCCGGCACCGCACAGCTCAAACCCCGTCGGCACCCCGCTGAATGCCGCAAGTGCCTTCTCGGTGGAGACGAAGCCGATGGTCACCATATCGCCCTCGCGTCGTGCAGCGACTGGCTCTGCACCGGATCGCGACTTGGCTAGCCCATAGCTCAGCACGCGGGCAGCGCGGGAGAGCCGGTGGCCGACATCCTGCTTGTTGGTCGGGTGAATATCGCCAACGTCCCCCAGATCGACCGTCACGGCGATCGCTGCGGCGCTATCGAGCACGGCCGTCCGGCCCATGCGCACCGTCGTGCCGGTGGCCATC
>JAZKJE010000024.1:34095-35213 GCA_040384525.1 Pseudomonadota bacterium | reverse complement strand
TCACCACTGGCGCGATCCCGGCTGGCGACCACACTCCCGGCGACCCCATCACGAAGGAGTATTTGATTATGGGTATCTTCTCCCGCACCCGCGACATCATCGCCGCGAACGTCACCGATCTGCTCGATAAGGCGGAAGACCCCGCCAAGATGATCCGCATGATCATTCTCGAGATGGAAGAGACCCTGGTCGAAGTCCGCGCTTCCGCTGCCCGCACCATCGCGGACCAGAAGGAAATGCGCCGCCACATCTCGAAGCTCGAAGGGCTTCAGTCGAGCTGGACCGAAAAGGCCGAACTGGCGCTTTCGAAGGGTCGCGAAGACCTGGCAAAGGCCGCTCTGGTCGAAAAGCAGAAGGCCGCCGATATGTGCGACCAGCTGGGTTCCGAAATCACGGTGCTCGACGAAGCGCTCAAGGCTTCGGAAGAGGACATCAACAAGCTTCAGACGAAGCTGCGTGAAGCCCGCACCCGCCAGAACTCCGTCGTCGCTCGCCTGGAGAGCGCCAACAACCGGACGCGCCTTCGTGAGATGACCAACGGTTCGAAGATGCAGGACGCGTTCTCGCGCTTCGACATCCTCGATCGCCGGGTGGACTTTGCCGAGGGTCGCGCAGAAGCGGCTGGCCTGGGCTCGATCCCCAAGACGCTTGAGGAAGAGATCGCCGAGCTGAAGTCGAACGACAAGGTCGAGGCTGAACTCGAAGCTCTCAAGAAGCGCGTCGGTAAGGGAGCCTGATCCGATGGAAGCCGAGATCTTTATCCCGATCATCGCGATCGGATCGATCTTCATCGGGCTGCCCTGGATCATCTTCCACTACATCACAAAGTGGAAGCAGTCCGCATCGATCACGGGCGAAGACGAGAAGCTCCTGGATGAGCTCCATTACGTCGCCCGCCAGCTCGAAGAGCGCCTGATCACCGTCGAACGCATCATTGCCGCCGACAACCCCGATTTCCGCCCGCTGCGCCCCGAGCGCCCCGAGGTAGATGAATATGACCGCTCACGGAGGAACTGAGATGTCGAGCCGTACCAAGTTCTATCTGGACAAGCAGAATGGCAAGATCATGGGCGTGTGCGCCGGTCTTGCGGACTATACCGGCATCGAAGCGATCTGGC
>JAZKJE010000024.1:25671-34085 GCA_040384525.1 Pseudomonadota bacterium | reverse complement strand
GGTTCTCGCACTCTCAACCAGCGGCACGGTGGTGCTAGGCTATCTGCTGATCGCCTGGCTCGCCCCGAACAAGCCCGCCGGCCTGTACGAAGGGCCGGAAGAAGCGAAGTTCTGGCAGGGCGTGCGTAGCAATCCGCGCCGCACCACCAGCGAAGTCCGCTCCAAGTTCCGCGATATCGATCGCCGCCTGGCAGATATCGAAATGTACTATACGAGCCGCAACACGCGCCTCGCCGATGAGATCGACAGCCTGCGCTAAGGCGCAGACTGCAGAGGGAGGAAGACGATGACGGGTGGACAGGTAATGGTGATCGTGATTGTCGCGATCTCAACACTGGGCTGGCTCATCTCAAGTTCGATCCGCGCAAAGCACGGATACCCGCTGGAGAATGAATGGGCGGGCACTTCTAACAAGGGCAACGCGGATGCCGATCGCAAGATCGGCCTCCTGTCGAGCGAGAATGAGCGGCTCACCGGCCAGATCTCGCGGCTCGAAGAGCGGATCGCAGTGCTCGAACGGATCGCCACCGATCCCGCCGAGCGTACCGCCCGCGAAATCGACGCGCTGCGCTGAATCAAGACCCAAGGAAACCACAATGATTTCGCCCCTTATCGTTCCGATCCTCGGCATCATGGTTGGCCTCCTGGCCGTCTTTGGCGGGGTCTTCTTCAAGCCCTGGCTCGCGATGCAGCAGCGCAAGATGGAAATCGAAGCGACGATGGTCGCCGAAAAGGCCGCCCAATATGCCGCTCAAACCGAACGGCTTGAGCAGCGGGTCCAGGTTCTGGAGCGGATCATCACCGATCGCGGGGTCAGCCTCGCGGATGAAATTGAAAAGCTGCGCGACGCGCCGCTCAACTAAGGATTAGAAAATGATTTTCGTCGTGATCGCAGTGTTTGTCGCACTGTGCGGGGGAGGTATTGCCCTCGCAGAAAGCCGGGATCGCCCCCTTCGCCGCGCAGAGCGCATGAACCGGGCAGCCCAGCAAATCTAAAAACAAGCGCCGCAAAGGCGCTCCAAGAGGGAGTTAGGTGCAATGAACCCGTTTGAAATGGTCGTCGCAATCGTCGTGATCGCCACTATCGGCGGCGTGCTCAAGGCCCGCTACGGCATCCACAAGGATAAGTGGGGCAATGAGAGCTACCGCGGCGGCAAGGATGCCGAAGCCACCGCCGAGAATGCCCGGCTCAAGGACGAAGTCCGCGGTCTTAAAGACCGGGTCCAGGTTCTCGAGCGTGTCATCACCGACACCAATGACAGCAGCGCCCGTCTCGATCGCGAGATCGAGTCACTGCGTGACAAAACCTAACGTCTGACCAGGGAGGAATGACGTGAACTACGATCCCAATCTCTACATCACTGTCGCTGTCGCGGGCCTTGCCGGCCTGGGCATGATCACGGCCGCAAGCCTCTCCGGATGGCGCGGCTGGCTGGCGCTCAAGCACCAGGAAATGGTCGACCGCCATTCGGCAGAGACCCAGCCCGGCCAAGCAGGCCCTTCGGTCGCCTCGCGCATCGAAGTCGCCGACTTGAAAGAGCGCATCCGCAAGCTCGAAGCGATTGCGGCGGGCGTGGATCTTTGATCCCGTCTAAGCTGATGACTGTGTAACGGGGCGTGGCTATAGCCCGCCCCATGCCCAGCCTGAGCGACCTGCAAGACGAATATGAATTCCTCGAAGCGGACGACCGCTATCGCCTGCTGATCGATCTGGGCCGCGCGCTCGAATCGATGCCCGATCCGCTCAAGACCGACGCCACTCTGGTTCGCGGCTGTTCGGCATCGGTGTGGGTCTATCCCACCCGCGCCGATAACGGCACGCTGCATTTCCTCGCGGACTCGAACGCAGCGATCACCAAGGGTATCATCGCCCTTGTGCTGCTTACAGTGCAGGATCAATCGCCCGCAGCGATCCTCGCCACCGATATCCCCGGTGCCCTCGCCCCTTTCGATCTGAGCAACCAGCTGAGTTCGAACCGCACACAGGGCATCCCCAACATGATCGCGCTGATCCGCGATACCGCGCGGCGCTACGCAGAAGGAAGCTGAACGGTGCTTGCCGCATTGCTGCTTTCGCTGGCGATTCAGGACCAGTGCTTCGCCGAAGGGGCTGAACCCAACGAGATGCCGCAGCCGGCGCAAGCTGCGGGGGACGGTCTGTGGATTGGCGGAATCCGTTTCTATCCAGCAGATATCGCCACCGCCGAGCCGCACCACAGCGACCTTACGGAGCTGTGGGAATTACAAATCCGGTTCACCGCATCCGGCAGCGTCAAATTTCAGCAAGCCCAAAGGTGCGGCGTTGGCCACGCGATCGAGATTAGCGTCAATCGCCGCGCGATAAGCCGCCCCAATCTGGCTGAGAGGATATTGGGGCCGGAAATGGCAATCGGCGGTGGCTGGCCAGACCGCGCTTCGGTCGAGCTGGTGGCCGCGACCATTCGCAGAGCGCAATAAGGGTCAGCCTAGCCCCAATTCGCCGGCCAGGGCGTCCAGATCCACACCCTCTGGCACGATCAGCCATTCGCCGGGCTTTCGGGCATCCACCACCGTCACCGCATTCTTCGGGCAGATCGACAGGCACCGGACCTCGACGATCCCCGCCGGGCCCTTGCGACCTTTCTTGAGCCCGAGATGCTTGCGCAGCGCCTTCGCCAGCGGCGCCTTGCCCCTGGGCCCGAAGCCGCCGCCCAATTTCTTCGAGCACTTTCCGCAGACCAACACGGTCTGCTCCCAGTTCGAACGGACGCGAGTCTTCAATCCGGCTTCCAGGTTCGCGCCTCTTCGGCGGCCTTCAGCACGTCATATGCCGCCTGGATCGCCTGAAATCGCTTGGCGGCATCCGCGTCGCCTGGCTTCACATCGGGGTGGTTAGACTTCGCCATCCGCCGCCACGCCACGCGCACCGCATCGAAATCGGCATCCACTTCCAGCTCGAACAATTCGAGCGCGCGCATCTCGTCGCGTGAGCGGCTGCCGTCACCGGGTCCAGCCCAGGCATTATGCTTGGATTCGGAGAAATCGCCCGCGTCGCGGCGCTCCTGCGCCTCGCGTTCGGCTGCTTCCTCTGCGGTCAGCCCCTCGAAGTAATTCCAGTTGCGGTTGTATTCGCCGGCATGGTTCTCGCAGAAATACCAACGCTCCGGGCTGTTGGGCGATTTAGGCGCGGGCCGGTCGCCCGGCTCGGTGCAGCCATGCCGATCGCACATGCGCACGGTCACGGCTTCGCGATCGGCGCCATATGCGCGCCAGCGCGGGAAACCCCAGTCGGTTGTACGTGAAGATCGCGCCATATCAGGGGGCAGATAGGGTGACGGGCCCGCGAAGGCCAGCCACACAGGAGGAAAAATGCCAGAGGGTCTATAAGCCGGGTTCTGTCCTCGCCCTAAAGCGATGTGCGGCCATTCCTCTAGGAGACGGATTGCTCCGCCCCTCAAGCAACCAACCCGGACGACGAGGCGGAACACCTCATGTGCCGTCCCTATTCGGTCTTGCTCCCGGTGGGGTTTGCCATGCCGCTTCTGTTACCAGTCGCGCGGTGCGCTCTTGCCGCACCCTTTCACCCTTGCCCTTAGTCTTGCGACCAGTGGGCGGTCTGCTCTCTGTGGCACTTTCCCTGGGGTCACCCCCGCCGGGCGTTACCCGGCACCGTATTTCCGTGGAGCCCGGACTTTCCTCGGTGCACCGAAGTGCAACGCGGCCGCCCAACCCTCTGGCTTGGCCGCGATAGCGGATTGGGGCACGATTGTAAGCCCTAGCGTTCGGCTTCCACGACCTCGGCAATCTCGAACTCGTAGCGCTGCCAGCCGCGCATCTTCGCGGCATCCACCGCCGGCGCCTGCTTCTTCTTCGCCTCGGCCAGCGACTTGGTGTGACCCCAGAAGACTTCGGTCTTGCCGTTCGCCAGCACTGCCACGATCCTCCAGCAATGGGTGAACGCGGTCGAGACGGGTCCGATCGTTTTCACGTATCCGTCGGCGAATGTGGCGGTGAGGGTGTGCTTCCTGGCCATAGCGAGACGACCTCAATCATCGCCCTGCGGCTTGGGCAGCAGCAGCGCTAGCAGCAAGCACCGGCACTCCCCGTCGATCTCGCCATCGATCATCTCTGGCCGAAAGCGCCGCTGGAACGCGGTCACCGCCGCCACACGGTCCTCGACATCATAGCCGAACCGCTCGAGCGCCAGCATAAACCCCGCATCGGGCCAGCCCGGATCGACGAGGTGCTTGGTCGGTCGCGGCAGCGCCAGTCGCAGCCGTGCCAGCGCGTGCCAGTTGAAGAGTTCGCCCGGATCTTCCTTGCGCGCCGGAGCCACGTCAGAATGCCCGACAACATTGCCGCGGGTGATCGCGTGCCGCTCCTTGATCCCCGCCACCAATGGAATGATCGAGCTCATCTGTGCGTCGGTAAAATTACGATAGCCATGCTCATGACCGGGATTGACGATCTCGATGCCCACCGATGCCGAATTCACGTCCTTGATCCCGCGCCAATGCGCGCGGCCCGCGTGCCAGGCGCGCTTGTCCTCATCGACCAAGCGGAAGATGCGGCCGTCTTCCTCGACCAGATAATGTGCGGAAACCTCGGCCAGCGGATCGCGCAGCCGCTCCAGCGCAGCCTCACCGCTGGTCATGCCGGTATAATGGAGCACGATCATGCTCACCGGCAGCTTGCGCTCGTTGAAATTGGGCGAAGGCGCCTCGATGATCGGAAGATCGCTCACCGGCCCCGTTATGGGCGGTTGCGCGGCGCGATCAACCCGCAGCGGCGGCGCGCGAGGTGAGCAGTGAGGGGATTGCCGCGCGGTAGAAGCCGCGGAAGCGCTCGCTCGGGGTGAAATGCTCGGTCTGGCCGATCACCGTCTCGCCCGCGCCCAGCACCAGCAGCCCGCCGGGGCGGATCGCGCTGGAGAGGATGTCGAACACGGTGCGGCGCATGGCTGGAGAGAAGTACAACAGCACGTTACGGCACAAGATTATGTCGAATTTGCCCGGAGGGGCCGGATCGGCGGTGAGGTTCTGCTGGCGAAACTGTACGCGGCGAACCAGATCGGGTTTGGCGACCCAATCGGCGCCCACCGTATCGAACCACGTCATCATCCGCCGCACAGGCAACCCGCGCTGGATTTCGAATTGCGAGAATTTGCCTGCCCGTGCGCGCGTCAGGGCAGCAGGCGAAATATCGGTCGCGACAATCTCGGGTGTGAGCAGCCCTTCGCTCAGCCCGCGCTCGGAAAACAGCATCGCCAGGCTCAACGGCTCCTGCCCTGTCGAGCAGCCAGCGGACCAGATGCGAATGCGCCGATCGCTCGCTTCTTCGCGCATTTCCGCTGCGGCATCGCCCACGGCATCGAGCACGGCCGCATCGCGAAAGAAGCTGGTTTCCTGATTGAGCAATGCGTCTACCACCAGATCCCCAAGCTCCCCCGTCCGCGCCGCCACCAATTGCGCCACCAGCGCGTCGAGGCTGTCCAGCCCGCGTTCGCGAAGGATCGGCTTGAGCGCGGTTTCGATCCGCCACGCCCGGTTTGCCGCGATCTGCTGGCCTGCCCGCTGTTCGAGCAGGGCCGCGATCATGTTCATGGCGCCGGGTGAAGCCATGGGCTGTGCGGGCGGGATCATATCCGGCCTCCATGCCCGGCGACCAACCGCCCGATTTCACCCGGTGGCAGCACCGCACTGGCACGGCCGGCATTGGCGATCGCGCCGGGCATGCCCCACACGACCGAGCTCGCTTGATCCTGCACCAGCACGCGGGCGCCCGATGCGATCATGTCGCCGGCGCCTTCGCAGCCATCACGACCCATGCCGCTTAGCACTACGCCAACGGCGCGCTTGCCGAATACTTCGGCGATGCTCTCAAACATCGGATCGACGGAGGGCATGCAGCCACTCAAAGATTTCTCATGCGTCAGTCGGATCGCTGCACCGTCAGACGTGCGGACCACGCGCATATGTGCATCGCCCGGCGCCACGACGATCCGGCCGGGCCGGATGCGCATATGATCGGTCGCGACTTCGCACGGACGCCCGCCCAGCACCGCAAGCTGCGCCGCGAAATAGCTCATGAATGACGGGGGCAGATGCTGCGTGACGAGGATCGGCACCTGGAAGCTCGCCGGGATCGCGCGAAGGAACTGGCTGAGCGCATGGATGCCGCCCGTCGATGCGCCAATCGCGACCAAGTCGAAATCCCGCGGTGCGGTGATCACGCTGTAGCCGGTCGATTTGGGGCGCGTATCAAGGGGCGCTTCGAACAGTTTGGAGAGCCTTTCTTCCAGCACTTCGGCAAAACGGCCCCCAAACGCGCCGATGCCGGGCTTCACCAGGGTATCCGCAGCACCCAAGGCCAGCGCCTGCACGCTCACCGCCGCGCCATCGTCCGCCGAAGACGAAACTACCATCACCTTGGCGCCATGGCTCGCGATCAGAATGTCGGGGAGCGCAGTCAGCCCGTCGATGCCGGGCATTTCGATATCGAGCAGGATCGCATCGACGCGGTTCTTTTCCAGCCAGGAAAGTGCCGCGCTTACGTCGCTAAACGCACCAGCCACGGCAAAGCGCCGCGTACCCTCTACCATGCGGCCAAGCACTGATCTTGCGACGACCGAATCGTCGATGATCAGCACACGGTGCGCTGGAGCGCTCGCGTAATTGCTGTCTGCCAGACTGGAATACGGCATGGCCGCTTTCTCCTCAGCCGAGGCTCAGGCGACGCCGACGATCTGTAGCTTGCTCTCAAGCGTCTCTCGATCGAACGGCTTCATGACGTACTCGTCAGCACCCGCTTCGATCGCGGCGCGGATATAGGCCATGCCATTTTCGGTGGTGCAGAAGACGACCTTGGGACGCTTTGGCAGGCCCGAATCCTTGAGCGCGCGCAGGAAATCCATGCCACTCATCACGGGCATGTTCCAGTCGAGCAGGATCACGTCCGGCGGCGTATCCAGGCATGCGTCGAGTGCCTCGCGGCCGTCACCGGCCTCGCGGACCTGGAAGTCGAGCGTTTCGAGAATGTGGCGGGCGACCTTGCGGATCACCTTCGAGTCGTCGACGACGAGACAAGTCTTCATTTTACCCTGTTCCCCGGTTCCAGGTGTCTGGAATGTTACTGTGCAGTGGAAGGCGTGCGTTTTGCGTTAATCGTATAAATTAGTTGATGGTGGCATGGCCGGGCACGAGACTGGCCAGATCGATCGCCAGGATCGGCTCGCCATCGCGCTCCACCACGCCCCGCGCTGCTTCGCGCCAGGCCAGATCGAGCGAGACCCCACCGGCCATCGGCAGCAATTCAAACGGCGCGACGTCGTCCAGCGCATCGACCAGCATCGCATAATGATGCCCGTCGACGCGGGTGATCACGGCGCGGCGCGCATCGCTCTCACCCGCCATGCCGAGTGCGGATTGGGTATCGACCACGGTCACCACGCGGCTGCGCAGCGCAGCCAGACCGCGAACATGCTGGCTTGCGCGCGGCACGGCAGTGACTTCGCCGATATCGACCACCGATTCGACCTGATCGGAATCGATCGCCACGGCGCGGCCGGCAATCTGCGCGATAAGATAAAGGTGCGCCACTAACGTCTCCCTGCCGTCTTGGCTTCCAGCGCTGAAAGCAAACCAGCGCGGTCATATCGATAGACGCTGTCGTCCCCGGCTCCGGAAGCGACGCGCCGGCGGCGCAGACGCACCACCGGCGCGGCCTCGGCACGATCGGGCGCGGCATCGTCGGATGAGAGAACGACGGATGCGGATTCGCCCGGTGCGAGCTCGAAAGCGACACGATATCCGGATGTTTCAAGCAGCGGACGGACGAACGAGGCCATCCAGCCCCCCTCGTCGCCCGCGATAAGGCAAATGGGCTTGGCTTCGTCGCCCATGCCGTCCCGGTCTGCATGGGTGTCGAACACCCAGAGCATGTCGAGCAATTCGACCTGTTCGCCATCGAGCAGTACCACGCCAGAAACCGGCCCCGGCTCGCGCGCAGGGGTTACGTCTTCGGGCAGCACGATGATGTCGATCGCTTCGTCGATCGCGTAGCTGACTTCGTTGCAATCATCCTTCAGGCGCAGCACGTTCAGCCGCTCGCGGCCTTCGATATCGCCCTGTGCGGCCAGCGGCAGGATGCGGCCATCGATGGTCACGCGGAAACGGCCCGCGGCGAAGCGGATATTGACCGCATCGACCTGTTCCACCCGGTCCACCGCCGCCAAGGGCACTGCGCGGCGCACGCCGTCCAGATCCTGGAACAGCAGAGCCGGAATACCTTCGACCACCGCTTCGGCCTTGTCGTCGTCGCGATCGCGGTTAGCATCGTGATTGAAGTCAAGGCCAGCAACGCTCGCCAGCCCCGCGCAATCGAGCAGCAGCATCGGCAGGCCGCTGTCAGGCAAAGTCTGTCCCGCATAAACCCCG
>JAZKJE010000024.1:13756-25661 GCA_040384525.1 Pseudomonadota bacterium | reverse complement strand
CCGCACGACATCACAGCGGGCGATGCCGGCTTGATCACCAGTTCCTCGGTATCGAGCACGCTGTCGGCTGCGAGCGCATAGCTGCCTTCCGGCACGCTCACGATTGCGATCATCCGGCGCCCTGCAGTGTCAACGCGCTCCAACTCGAGCACGCTGCACAAATTGAGCAACGGCATCCGGCGCCCCCGCACCGTCAAAACCTGCGCCCCGCCGATCGTATCGATGCGGATCGCTTCGCCGCCATCGGTGACGATTTCCTCGATCGACTGGCGCGGGATCGCAAAGCGCTGACCGCCCGCTCCCACCACGATCGCCGAAATGATAGACAGCGTCAGCGGCACATGGATCGCGATGCGCAACCCCTTGCCGGGCGTGCTGTCCAGCTCGACGCGGCCGCCGATCTGCTCGATCGCCGCGCGAACCACGTCCATGCCCACGCCGCGTCCCGAAATCTCGGTGACTTCGTCCTTGCTCGAAAGCCCGGGCTCAAACACCAGGTCGAGCTTCGCGCGTTCGCTCAGCGCACGCAGATGGTGCTCATCGCCGCCATTCTGAACCAGCTTGGAGACGAGCTTGTCGGTGTTGATGCCGCGCCCGTCGTCCGAAATCTCGATGATGATCTGGTTGCCCGATTGGCGCGCCGATACGATCAGGCGGCCATTCTCGCGCTTGCCCGCCATGCGGCGATCGGCCGGGCCCTCAATGCCATGGTCGATCGAATTGCGTACAATGTGCACGAGCGGATCGCGCATCATCTCGATCATCTCGCGGTCCAGCTCGACGTCCGAACCTTCTATATGCAGCGTCACCGATTTGCCGAGACCGGCAGCCGTATCGCGTACCATTCGCGGCAATGCCGAGAACAGCGCATCGATCTTCTGCATGCGGGTTCGCGTAACCGTGTCGCGCATTTCGCCGACGGTGAGCGACAGCCGCTCGAGCGCCGCCTCCAGCATCGGATCGATATTGCCTTCGCGCATCCGCCGCGAAAGCTCGTTGCGCGCCAGCACCATATCCGACATGCCCGACATCATCCGATCGAGCAGATCGACGTTCAGGCGAACGCTGCGCGCCGGAGCACGCTGAATATTGCCACCCGGCATCACGGCGACCGCATCGGTCCCCTCTGCCAGCGCTGCGATCAAAAGATCCTCGCCGGTATCGTCCAGGCTGTCGCCCGAATCGATTGCCTCAACCAGTTCGCCGATTCGATCGACCACGGCGAGCACCGCATTGACCAAGGCCGTATCGGGCACGCGCTCACCGCTGCGCACCTGCGCCAGCACATCCTCAGCCGCATGGCTCAGCCGCGCGAGGCGCGGCAGATCGAGGAAGCCGCAGCTCCCCTTCACGGTGTGCACGAAGCGGAAGATCGCATCGAGCCGGCCCTTGTCATCCGGGCTGGCTTCCCACGCGACGATCTCACCCGAAAGCGCCTCGAGCGTCTCGCGGGTCTCTGCAATAAATTCCTGAAGCAGGTCGTCCATGGGGCCCCGAAGCAAATTTACCGGGCCTTTGTGGGGGATAGAGGGTTAAGACGGAGTTAGTGATAGGCCTCAGGAACTACGTACTTGAGGCCTGCCTCTTGTCAGAAGATCATAGCTGGGCGACACTTTCCCTATGATCAAACCCGCCCTCCTCTTGCTCGCTTCTTTCACGCTGGGCACAGCGCCCGCCCCGCAGGACTATGGCAAGGACATGGCCGCCGCCGATCGCGCCGCCTGCGTTGCCAAGGGTGGCGCCGTCCAGCGGCTGGGGATGCTGCAACATGAAAGCTGCGTCGTCCGGCTGAAGGACGCGGGAAAGCGCTGCAAAAGCGACGGTGATTGTCAGGGCGCTTGCTGGCTCGACGAAAAGATCGACTATCAGACACTTAAGCCCGGCCAGCGCGTCCGTGGCCAGTGCCAGCCGACCAGCGATGGCTTCGGTTGCCACAGCCTGGTCGAAAAAGGTCGCTACGCCGGCACGCTGTGCGCCGACTGAGCCTCGGCTCAAACCTTAAACGACGCTCCGAACAATAGCACTTCCGCATCCGGCGGGCTCACCTGCAGCACCCCGCCGCCCTGCGTCACCAAAGCATGCGCCAGATAGGCCGCAGCCGCGCGCGGCGTGATCGGCAAATCATCCTTGCCGCCTGCCAATGCACTACGCAGTTCGGGGTCGAGCACGATGCGCGGGCCATCGGCGCGCACTACGATTTCGATATGGCCGTCCAGGATTTCGGCGCCGATCGCGAGGTCGCCGCCGCGCACCAGCGCGTCGCCGCCGATCAGCGCCAGATTGAGCAGCACCTTGATCGCCTGCTTCGGCAGCACCGGATCTTCGATCATCCAGCCTACCTTCACGCGGTGGTTCTCGCCGAACAGCCCCTCGATCGCCGCTTGCGCCTCGCGCGTGTCGACCGTCTCGCCAAAGCCACCCGCGGCGCCGAACGCCAGCCGGAAGAATTTCAATTTGTTCGCCGATGCCTTTGCGCTCTCGCTGAGCAGTTCCAGGCAGCGCGCGCGCATCTCCGGATCATGTTCGTCCGCGAGCAATTCCAGCCCGTTATTGAGCGCCCCGACCGGACTCAAAAGATCATGGCAAAGCCGCGAGCAAAGCAGGCTGGCGAAGTCGGTCGGGCTGATGTTCAAGATGCGTTGCTCCAGTGTTGCAGCCTCTTTGGCGCAGCGCTTCGCCCCCTGCAAGCACGGGCTGGCCCATAGCGACCGACAACGCTATCATCGTACAAAATGAAATGAGAGGGAGAGCGATGCGAGGGTTTCTGCTTCCGTTGGCTGCCGCCGCGATGATGGTGGGCAGCGTGCCCGCCCCGGCCCAGAATCGTGCTGAGTCCCGCGCGGAAGCGGGCACGACGTTTCGCATCGAAAAAGCTCGTATCGATCGCGCCCTTGCCGATATGGTCTCCAGCGGTCGCGCGAGCGGCGTCTCGGCGCTGGTGTGGAAGGATGGCCGCGAAGTCTATTTCGGCGCCACCGGGCTGGCGGACCGCGAAGCCAGCCGCCCGATGCAGCGCGACACGCTCGTCCAGATCTATTCGATGACCAAGCCCGTCACAGGCGTCTCGCTCATGCAATTGTGGGAGCAGGGCAAGTTCGGGCTGGACGATCCCCTTTCGCGCTACCTTCCCGAATTCGCGACGATGCTCGTGCAGGACGGCACCGGCGCGGACGGAGAGCCGATCTGGCGGCCTGCCGCGCGCCCCGTCACTGTGCGCGATATCATGCGCCACACCGCCGGCTTCGCATATGGCGCAGGCGAAACCGCCGCCGAAACGGCCTTCGCCGCCGCCAATCCACTGGCGTTCACCAACACGCTCACCCAATTCGGCCACGCCATTTCGCATGTGCCGCTGATATATGATCCGGGCACGCAGTGGCGGTACAGCGCAGCCGTCGATGTGCAAGCGCTGCTGGTGGAGCGCCTTTCGGGGGAGAAATATGAGGATTACGCGCAGAAGCATGTTCTGAAACCGCTGGGCATGACCCAGACCGGCTGGAGCCCGCCCCAGGAATATCTCCAGCGTTTCGCTGCGACATACATTCTCGGAAAAGACGGCAAGCTCGTCCGCGAGGACGACGAGGCGATGCACGCCTTCAATTTCCCCAAGCCCGCAATGACGATGGGTGGCGCGGGTTTGGTCGCGCCGATCGACGATTATATGCGCTTCGCCCGCATGCTGGGGAACGGTGGCACGCTCGACGGCGTGCGCATCCTCAAGCCGTCGACGGTCAAATTAATGTCCACCAACCAGCTCGACGCGCGCGTCACCGAACGGCAATGGCTGCCGGGCAAGGGCAATGTCGGCTTCGGGATGGATTTCGCGGTGCGCATCGGCCGACCGCTCAATGCCGAAGAGAATCGCGGCGCACTGGGCGAATTCTTTTGGGATGGTGCAGCGACGACGCTCTTCTGGGTCGATCCGGCGAACAAGCTCACCGCGGTGTTCTTCGTCCAGACCAAGCCATTCCAGATGAGCCTGCACCGCGACATCCGCCGCGCAGTCTATGGCGATGATTATCTGGGGCCGGCGGGGGATTGATCCCCCGCCTACCCGGTAAAGCTAGACCACCCGGCGCCCGGTGAAGAGCTGGATCAGGCCGACCACGAGCGCGATCACCAGCAAAAGGTGGATCAGGCTGCCACCAATCGGAACGACAAGCGCGCCGATCAGCCAGAGGATGAGCAGGATAACAACGACGGTCCAAAGCATGGCAACTCTCCCTATTGTGTCACCCTGCCAACGTGTTGCGCGCCCGGAACGTTCCCTAGGCCGTAACGAACTCCACGACTTCAAAGCCATGAGCGCCCGCGCGCGATAGCGTGAATTCATCGCCCGCCGCGATCAGCCACAATTTCCCGTCAGGCGCCGCCATCGCCGCATCGGTCTTAGAGGGCATGGCATCCCCGCCCGGATGCGAATGCCAATAGCCGGCGATCTTCGCCCCGCCTGCCCGCTCCGCCTTCAGCGCCGCGAACAATGCCGCCGGATCGATCTCAAAGCGCCGCTCGGGGTCATCGGAAACGTTCGCGACGACCGACGCATCGGCAATCACGTCTGTGTCGCCAAACAACAGCCCGCACGCCTCGCGCGGCTCCGCCTCGGCCGCCGAGCGCTGAATTAGTTCGACAACACACCTTGAAATTCGGACCCGCATCGCCATTTACGATAAAACATGAATCCGGGGGTTTCCATCGTTGAAGCACGCGTCGCGGACACAGCCAATGGCTGGCGTCTGGATCGTGCCCTTGCGGAAGCCGTTCCCACCATCTCCCGCGAACGCATCAAGGCGCTGATCTCCACCGGGCAGGTTACCGGCCCGAATGGCCTCGTCCGCGATCCCGCCAAGAAGGCAATCGGCGGCGGCGCGTATAGTCTGGTGATTCCCGATCCAACGCCCGCACACAACGAAGCGCAGGATATCGCGCTGAACGTGGTTTTCGAGGACGAGCATCTGATCGTGATCGACAAGCCCGCGGGACTGGTCGTCCATCCGGCTGCGGGCAATCTCGATGGCACATTGGTCAACGCGCTGCTCCACCATTGCAAGGGCAGCCTGTCGGGCATTGGCGGGGTCGCTCGGCCGGGCATTGTCCACCGGATCGACAAGGATACGTCGGGGCTGATGCTGGCCGCCAAAACCGATCGTGCCCATGTCGGCCTCGCCCGGCAGTTCAAGGATCATTCGATCGATCGACGCTATAAGGCGATCGTCGGCGGCGATGTGCGGATGCTCAACGGCACGGTCAACGCTTCGCTCGGTCGCTCGCCAGCTAACCGCAAGAAGATGGCGATTGTGCCGGAAGGAAGCGGAAAGCACGCAATTACCCATTGGACCCGCCTTCGCGAACTTCGCAATTCGAGCCTGATAGAGTGCCGTCTCGAGACCGGAAGAACACATCAGGTCCGCGTCCACATGGCCTCAATCGGCCACGCCCTGTTGGGAGACCCGGTTTATGGTGGTTCCAATAAACATCGTGCATTGTTGGAAACTTTGAATTTCCATCGCCAGGCATTGCATGCGGCCCATCTGGGGTTCATTCACCCCGTGAAAAGCCACGCTTTGGCGTTCGATAGCGAAATGCCTGCGGATATGCAGGAACTGTACGCTAATCTTATCGTATGAATTAGGGAGCGCGTTGGCCCAGCGGGCGGCGCTCAAGAAAGGGAGTTTTGGATCATGGCAAACGGCAGCAATGTCCCCGCGACGATCCCCGCACTTGGCGGTGAGCAGAGCCTCAACCGCTATCTGTCCGAGATCAAGAAGTTTCCAATCCTGGCGCCGGAGCAGGAATATATGCTCGCCAAGCGCTTTCAGGAGCATGGCGACACCGAAGCTGCAGCCCAGCTGGTAACCTCGCATCTGCGCCTCGTGGCGAAGATCGCGATGGGCTATCGCGGCTATGGCCTGCCCGTCAGCGAGCTGATTTCCGAAGGGAATATCGGCCTGATGCAGGGCGTGAAGAAGTTCGAGCCCGATCGCGGCTTCCGCCTCGCCACGTACGCGATGTGGTGGATCCGCGCTTCGATCCAGGAATTCATCCTCCGCTCGTGGTCGCTCGTGAAGATGGGCACCACTGCGGCGCAGAAAAAGCTGTTCTTCAACCTGCGCCGGATGAAGGCCAAGCTCGACGCGTTCGAGGATGGCGATCTTTCCCCCGAGCATCTTGCCAAGATCGCCACCGACCTGGGCGTCACCGAGGAGGAAGTCACCTCGATGAATCGCCGCATGGCGATGGGGGGCGATACGTCGCTCAACGTGCCGATGCGCGAGGATGGCGAGAGCCAGTGGCAGGATTGGCTGCAGGACGACGCGCCTTTGCAGGACACCGTCGTTGCAGATGCGCAGGAAGCGGATGTCCGCCACGAGATGCTGACCTCGGCGATGGACGACCTCAACGAGCGTGAGAAGCACATCCTGACCGAACGTCGCCTGACCGACGATCCCAAGACCCTGGAGGAACTCTCGCAGGTCTATGGCGTCAGCCGCGAGCGCGTTCGCCAGATCGAGGTTCGCGCGTTCGAGAAGCTGCAAAAGGCGATGATGCGCCTTGCCGGGGAAAAGCGCGTCCTCGCAGCTTACTGAGCGGGTTTAGCGGGCAGCGGCGCGAGGAAGTTCGAAGGTCCTCCGCCGCTGACCACCGCGAGCGCATCATAAGCCCAGATCAAGGATTTTGCCTGTTCGGGCCATGCTTTCCAAAGCCGGGGCCGATCGCGCAGCGCCCGCACATCGAACAAGGTCACCCCGCCGCTCAGATGCGGCTTGAGGCCCGGAAAGCTCTCTTCGAAATCCTTGTCGCATGTCTGCGATGCGCCATCGAACGTCCGCGTCTGGCCGCCCGGCCCGCACAGCATCGCCACGTTGAACGCGGTCTTGCCGTAGCGGCTCAGCGCCAGCTCCGACACGAAACCACCCAGCGAGGGCACGTTGGTAAGCGATAGCCCTCGCATCAGATGGTTCGCGCCGAATTTGAACAGCACCTTGGCCGGCTTGCCATCGCGGCGCTCGGCCTTGTCGAGTTCTGTGAGCAACAACCGCTTCATGCTCGTTTCCCGCCGCAGATTGGCCGCGTAATACCCGCCCGTATTTGTAATGTACGGCGCATAGATCGCCGCCGAATCCAGCAATTGCTCCACGATGGTCCGCACATCGGCTTCTTCCGGCGGGATCGCATCGCGCAGCTTCGTCAGCCGCGCCGCATCGACCTTGCCGAGAAACTTGTTGTCCGCGCGCGCTTCCTTCGCCAGCGCCTCTGCCTCGGCGCGAACCTGCGGGCTGCGGGTGCGCCGCGCAATCTCGGCGAAATGTACGGGAGCAGCGATAATGAAGCTTTGATCCATGCCCCAGACCGCGCCGCCACCTTCCATCGCCGCGAGAACGAAATCTGCTTCCGCATCCCAGCCGTAGAACGGAATGGCCTGCTGCCGCCCATCTGCCAGGAAACGCACGAGCGCCGCCGTGCCGCCGCGCAGCTCGCGGAGCATCAATTCGGTCATGAGTGGATCGACTTCGATTGCGGTGTAGCGATAATCCAGCCTGCGCAGCGACCGCGAGAATGCGGTGGCCAGCCGGGCGATCCCCGCACTGCCATGCTCCTCACCCAACATGAAAAACTGCGCCTCTTCTGCCCAGCCAAGCAAGCGCTCGGCACCCGGCCCCGCCAAGCCCGCGGGCGTTACCGTCACTTCCCAGCGATTGGCCGCGAGCAACGCGTTCAGGTCAGCGGCATCGTCCGCCAAAGCCGGAACCGCGAGGGCCAGCGACGCCGCGAGGAGGAGCGTGCGAAAACGTTTAATCATGGCTTCGATACCTGCCCGGCGCGGCAATCGTTGCGTCCCCGGAATGTCACCAATGCGCACAAATATGCGATGAATGACAGCCACTGCCCCAAATCGCGCCAATGGCCCCGGTTCGGCTGTTGCCGATCCGCCGCGCATTGGGCATCTGACGCAAGATGACCGATCGACGCGATATGGATGGGCCGGACGGCGAAGCGACTGGCCCGGTCGATTCCGTAGAGCCGTTTGACGCTGTCGAGGCAGCGACGGAGCCCGAGCTCCAGATGAATGTCGAGCCCGATGCCGAGGCGCCGGCCGCCGAGCCGCCTGCCCCGCCGATCCAGATCGCCGCGCCGGACACCTGGCCGCTCTACGAACCGCCCGCGCCTCCCGAACTCGGCCCGCTCGGACAGCCTCCGCTCCCCGACATCGAATCGCTGTGGCCGCCCGAACCCAAAGCAGCTCCCCGGCGCAGGCCGGGGCCCAGTTGGGAACGGCCCATTGCCGCGCCCCCGCCCGGCCCACCACCTCCCCCGCCTGCACCGCGACCTTCGCGGGCCAGGAAAGCACGTGGCAAGCCGCTCTGGCGCCGCATTCTCGGCGGGATCGTCAAGGCGATCCTCGCCTTCCTGCTGCTCTCGATCACGATGGTCATCGTCTATCGCTTTGTCGCGCCGCCCGTCACCTGGACGATGATCGGAGACGTCATCGGCGGTAACGGCGCCACCAAGCGCTGGATGCCGTTCAGCCGTATCGACCCGAGCATGGCCCGCGCTGCAATCGCGGCTGAGGATGCGCGCTTCTGCGAGCATCACGGCTTCGATTTCAAGGCGATAGCAGCAGCAGCCGCCCGCAATGCCACCGGCAAGAAAGTGATCCGCGGCGGCTCAACGATCAGCCAGCAGACCGCGAAGAACGTCTTCCTGTGGCAGGGTGGCGGCTATTTCCGCAAAGGGCTGGAGGCCTATTTCACCGTCCTGATCGAAAATATCTGGGGCAAGCGCCGGATCATGGAGGTGTATCTAAACGTCGCCGAAACCGGCATCGGGACCTACGGCGTCAACGCGGGCAGCATGCGCTATTTCAAGCACGACGCCTCGAAGCTCAGCGACCGCGAAGCCGCCACCATCGCCGCTGTCCTGCCGCTTCCAAAGAAACGCGCCGCGATCGACCCGAGGGGCTTCACGCGGCGCTATGGCAATTCGATCAATGCGCGGATCGGCGTCGTCGCCGGTGACGGGCTGGACGCGTGCCTGCGCTGATTACTGGATCTTCTTCGCGGCATCCTTGGCAGCGTCACCCACATCCTTGGCCGCATCGCCGACGCTCTCCGCAGCTTCGGTGACGGCACTGGTCTTGGCATTTTCGCGGGCATTCTGATTGAACAGATACACGCCGCCGATCACTACGATGATCAGAAGCACAAGACCGATCAGGATCCCGCCGCCGCCACCGCCGCGGCTTTGCACCACAACCGTCTCGCCGCCGCCGTCACTTTCGGTGACGCGTTCGGTGATCACGCCATCTGTACGCTCGGTAACTCGCTCGACCATCTGTTTACTCCCATTTGTGGGGAGGCAACCGAGGAGTGCGCTTTAAGGTTCCGGAATCAGAACGGAAGCTTGAAGCCCGGCGGGAGCGGAAGGCCGCTGCTCATTTTTGACATCTCGGCGGAGGAAACCGCATCGGCCTTGGCTCGGGCATCGTTGAACGCGGCGGCCAACAGGTCTTCCAGCATGCCCTTTTCGCTAGGGTTGAGCAGCGAATCGTCGATGTCCATCCCGATGATGCGACCCTTGGCCGAGCAGCGGATCTTGATCAGCCCGCCGCCCGAGACGCCTTCCACTTCGATCGAATCGAGATTGGCCTGCGCCTTGGTCAGCTCGTTCTGAACGTTCTGCGCCATCGCCATAATATCTTCGAGGCTCTTCATGCCTGATTGCTCCGGTTATTCTTGGTCCAGCCGATCAGCTCGGCATCGGGAAATGCTTCAAGTGCTGCGGCGACCACAGGCGAGCGGAGAACTACCTCGCGCTCGGCCTGTTCGCTCGCGGCGTGCTGCTCCCGCAATGTAGGTTCGCTTCCGCCCTCGACAATGCGCAGCCGCCAATTGACCTGGGTCGTGTCCTTCAGCGCGGCCGCGAGATCGCGGAGGAAATCGTGCGGCAGCGTTCGCGCCGCGCTGAATTCCACTTCGGTCCCGTCAAAGCGCACCGGACGCAGGTAATCGCGCACCTGCGTTGCCAGTTGCAGCCGCCGGTTGGCCTCCAGATGGTCCGCCAGCGCGGCCATATTGCCTGGCAGCGCATTCTCCTTGGGCGCGGCGGTCGCAGCCGGTGCCGATGTCGCCACCCCGCTGGCGATCTGGCGCGCAAGATCGCCCGGATCGGGCAATTGCGATGCATGGATCACCCGCAGCAGCGCCATCTCGCACGCCTCGATCGGCAGCGCCGCGCGCGCGACCTCGTCATGCCCCTTGAGCAGCAATTGCCACAGCCGGTGGAGCATAGGGAAGCTAAGCCCCGCCGCCCAGCGCTCCAGCGCCTTCAGTTCCTCGGCAGACTGCCCGGCAGTCGCGTCCGTGCCCAGCTTCGCCAGAGTCACGCCGTGGACGGTCTCGAGCAGGGTCTTGAGCACCGCCTGCGGATCGACGCCCATGTCATATTGCAGCCTGAGCGCCGCGAGCGCGCCGCCAGCATCGCCGCTCAGCAGCAACCCGAAAAGCTCCCGGATCGCGCCGCGATCGGAAAGCCCCAGCATCTGGCGCACCGCATCGGCCTTCACGCCCTCGCCTTCGATCCCGGCATGGGCAATCGCCTGATCGAGGATGGAAAGCCCGTCACGCGCCGAACCTTCGGCTGCGCGCGCAATCATGTTCAGCGCCTCGGGCTCCGCCTCGACGCCCTCCTTTTCGGAAACCATCGCGAAATGCCCGGCCAGAGCCTCCGCCGAAATCCGCCGCAGATCGAAACGCTGGCACCTCGACAGCACGGTGACCGGTACTTTGTTTACTTCAGTCGTCGCGAACAGGAACTTCACATGCGCGGGCGGCTCCTCAAGCGTCTTGAGCAGGCCGTTGAACGCGGCCTTGGAGAGCATGTGGACTTCGTCGATGATGTAGATCTTGTAGCGCGCCGAAACTGCCGAATAACGCGATGCCTCGATGATCTCGCGGATATCGTCGATGCCGGTATGGCTCGCGGCATCCATCTCGATCACGTCGATATGCCGGCCCTCGGCAATCGCCACGCACGGCTCGCACACGCCGCACGGATCGATCGTGGGGCCACCCTGCCCGTCCGGCCCGATGCAGTTCAGCGCCTTGGCTATCAGTCGCGCGGTGCTGGTCTTGCCCACCCCGCGAACCCCCGTGAGCAGAAACGCATGCGCCAGCCGGTCGCGCTTGATCGCGTTGCCCAGCGTGGTGACCATCGCATCCTGCCCGATCAGCTCGGAAAAGGTCTGCGGCCGATATTTGCGCGCCAGCACGCGATACGCCTGATCGCGGGGCTGCTGGGGTTCGTCTAGGCCAAGAAGGGAATCGGACATTGCCCCATCCGTAGCGCGGCAATGGCGCGAAGTCGAAGACTCAACCGCGCCATTCGTAGCGCTTTGCGTGCCGCTCGGTCCGCAGCGATTGACGCGAATACGCACCCCTCCCAGAACTGCGCGAAGGGGGAGACGCATATGGGCCTGAATCGAAATCGCGCATTGGGGCTAACCGCGCTGCGCATCACTATCGCCTGCCTGCTCGCCATTCATGGCTGGTATCGCTTCACCCAGGGCGGCGTCGGGCCATTCGGCGAATGGCTGACCAGTCAGGGCATTCCGTTCGGCACGTATGTGGCCGGCGCGGTCACGGCGTTCGAGATACTCGCCACCCCTTTGCTCGCGCTTGGCTGGCGCGCGCCATGGCTGTGCCTGGGCTTTGCGCCGATCTATGCTGCGGGACTGGTGATGGTGCATTGGCCAGAAGGCTGGTTCGTCGTCGGCGGCGGGCGCAACGGGATGGAGTATAGCGTGCTGCTGCTCGCATGCCTGGGCGTGATTGCGTTTACGCATTTGCCGGAGCGGGCGATCGTAGAGGAAGTCTGAGAGGCGCCGCGGCAAAGCCGCGTCGTCGGT
>JAZKJE010000024.1:0-13746 GCA_040384525.1 Pseudomonadota bacterium | reverse complement strand
GTCGGTCAGCGCGCTGCGCTGCCGGCCGTGCTTGCTGCTGATTCGGGATTTAGCGCTGCTAAATACCGGCAGCGAGCGGTGGGAGCCGGAACGACCCGCGGCGAAATCGTTGTGGCTGCTTCCTTCCGGATCTGACCAAGTTGGCGACGACCACGTCCGCCCGACTCCCGCCGCGCATATGGGCGAAGCCTTGCCGTGGTGCAAGAGCGGGCGTGCCGGGATCGGCACGCCCGCCTTCAAGCGTTTACGCCGTCATCGGCTTACCGCCAGCCGCGAACCTTGCGGCACACACGGTAGCTGCGGCCGTGGCGCCACTTTCGCGTGCAGACCGTGCGCCAATGCGCGCGACGGCCATGATTCCCGCGATAGCCGCGGCGGCCGCGATCGTCGCGAACGACAACGCGGACCTGAGCGGTCGCTGCCATCGCCGTGGCGAGAGCGGGTGCAGTCGGGGCCGAAACCGGCGCAGCGCTCGCCGCAGCCGGTGCCATAAGCATCGCGGCAGCAGCCGCAGCGATCATGCCAAGCGTTTTCATCTCTCATCTCTCCTGCGGTGCAGATGCCCGCAGCGCGAGAATGATCCAAACCGTAACGAAGTTCCACTTATTCGACACGGCCAATCATTTGATACGGGTGGTCACCGATTTGCCGCGCCGCTGATCCAGCACTTCTTCAGCAAGGTCGCCGGTGATGCGCAATTTCTCCAGCTCGACTTCGCTCTTATGCTCGATCCCCATCACCTCGTCGCGCGCGCCGCGCATCGCGTGGATCAGTTCATCGATTTTCATGTGGAGCGCAGTTTCGTGCCTTTTCTGCTGGTTGAGCACCATCTGGGTCAGCGTGATCGCCATCACAGAAAGCACCAACGTGAGCACCGCCGTCGCGCTACCGCCAAGCGGCAACAGGAACCATGCCAGGCAAAAGACGATCACGCCAATCAGCGCGAGCGGATGCCCCGCGACATTTGCACCCCGATCGGAGAAGCGGCAGCCCAGATTATAGAGCTTTTGGCGAAGGTTACGCTGAGACATCGCCGCCTCAACGGCCAGCCTTTAGCGGTGTTCCCCCGGACCCAGCCGCCTGCCCTGCGCCCAGGCGCCGTTCACGCGCTCAGGATCGAGTTCGCTCATTCGCGCGCCCAGCATCGCCCCCGTCCCGCCGCGCCGCGTATCGGACGATGCCGTCCGGCTGCGCCCCACTTCCTGCTGCACCAGCGATACGAATTGCTTGAGGCAATCCTCCGCCACCAGCCGCATCCGCAACCGCTCCTCATTGTTCGCGCTCGGCCAGCGGCACGCGATCTGATGCGCCGCGACCAATTGATCGAGAATCTCGGGCCGCTTGCCGCGATAGGCGCGATGCTTTTCCTTGCCGACCGAATAGGGCCCGGCATTGCGGAAAAAGAGCCGCCCGCGCTCGACCAGCACCGAAGTCTGGATCAGCAGATCGACGCGACGGCGATCGGCTTCCGCAGCCGGGATTGGCGGTTCGCCATGGATGCTTATCAGCAGCAGGGTCTGTAGCGCGGTGATCGATTCATTCGCCCAATCGAGCACATCTTCGCGGCGCAACTCAGACCGGCGATTGCTCCGCCATCCTGCGAACAAGGCAATCGCGCCCAGCACCACCGACGCGATCGCGGCAGTTGCTTCCAGATTGCCCGGCAGAAAATCGATCATCCGCTAGCGCCCCTGCATGTCGCGGTGCCCCTGAGGCATCTGGATGGTGATCCCGTCCAGTTCCGACGTCAGGATAATCTGGCAAGCAAGCCGCGAGGTTCGCGAGGCACCGATCGCGAGGTCGAGCATGTCTTCCTCATCCTCGCTGGCCGGGGGCAATCGCGCGAAATCCTCTGCCGCGATCAGAACGTGGCAGGTCGAGCAGGCCATCTGGCCTTCGCACGTGCCCTCAAGCGGCTGGCCGTCATTCTGCGCGACTTCGAGAAGGCGATCTCCGTGCTTGGCCGTGACCTCGCGCTTCGTCCCATCGGTGCCGATAAAGCGGACGATCATATCTTTTGCGCCCGTGCCGCGTAATTGATCCGGTCGAGCGCCGCGAGCAGCTCTTCCTCATTGGTGTAGCGCCCGAAACCCAGCCGGATGCTGGATTTGGCCTGGGCATCGCTCAGCCCGATCCCGCGCAGCACATGGCTGGGCCGTCCCGATCCGCTCGCGCAGGCCGACCCCGCAGAAAAGGCAATGTCGCGCAGATCGGACATCAGCCGCGCGACATCGAGCCCCTCGCGACGCAGATTGAGATTGCCGGGATAGCGCTCGCGTTCCGAGCCGTTGAGCTTCCAGTCGACTGCGATGCGAGAGAGCGCCGCGCGGTAAAGCTGCCCGATATGCGCATGATCCGCGCCGAAGCGTTGCTTGGCGAGCTTCGCCGCCGCGCCGAAACCGGCACAGAGCGCAGGCGACAGCGTCCCCGAACGCCCCGCCGCTTCCTGCCCGCCGCCATGCAGCAGCGGCTCCAGCGTCACGCCATCGCGAATCCAGAGAGCGCCCACGCCCTTCGGCCCATGCACCTTGTGCGCCGAAACCGCGATCAGATCGCATTCGTCCGGGATCCGCTCGCGGCCATAACCCTGCACGGCGTCGCACAGGAACAGGGCCCCCGCCGCATGCGCGATTTCTGCAAGCTGCGCGATCGGCTGGATCACCCCGATCTCGTTGTTGACGAGCATCGCCGCAACCAGCCCGGTGCCCGGCTTCACCGCTTCGCGATATGCCGGGAAATCGACGATGCCATCGCTTCCGACCGGTAGCACAGTGACCTGCCGCCCCTTGCGCGCCTCCGCCTCTACGGTGTCGAGCACCGCTGCATGCTCGCTTGCCAGCGTCACAATCGGGCCGGTGCTGCCCTTGATCGCCCAGTTCAGCGCCTCGGTCGCGCCGCTCGTGAAGCTCACGGAACCGCCGCGCGGCATCAGGTCCGCGACCTGCTCGCGTGCAACTTCCACCGCAGCCTTTGCGGCGCGCCCCATCGCATGCGCCGAATGCGGATTGCCGTGCTGGCTCTCCAGCCAGGGCAGCATTGCTGCCAGCGCTTCCGGAGCGAGCGGCGTCGTCGCCTGATAATCGAGATAGATCATGCCGCCCGCGCCCGCGCATCGGCAGCGATTTCGCGCCAGAGCGCCGCGAAACTATCCACCTCGGCCTCAGTCGTCCCACGCCCGAAGCTCACCCGAACCACTTCGCGCAGGGCCGGCTCACTCCAGTGCATCGCGCTCAGCACATGGCTGGGCCGCATGCTGCCCGAGGAACAGGCGCTGCCCGCCGAAACCGCGAAACCAGCCATGTCGAAACGGATCAACTGCGCCGCCGACGAAACCCCCGGCATTCGGTACGCGCCGATCAGCGGCGAGCGCGAGCTATCGGCACCAACCACCTCAACGCCCGTCAACGCCGCCTCAAGCCGCGCGCGAAGCTCAGCAGGCCGCTGCAGATCCTCCGGCACCTCGACCGCCGCTGCAAAGCCTAATGCCCCCGGCAAATTCTCCGTCCCGGCGCGATAGCCCTTTTCCTGCCCGCCCATCGGCATCAACGTGGCAAAGTCGCGGACGAACAATGCCCCGATCCCCGGCGGACCACCGCGCTTGTGCGCCGAGACAGCGACCAGATCGGCATGCCGCAGCACCGCCGCAGAGGCCCGCGCCGGCATCTGCGCCGCATCGACCAGCAAGATGCCGTCCGCCGCGTGCACGATTTCCGCAATTGCCTCGATCGGCTGGATCACGCCGGTCTCGCTATTGGTCCGCTGCACGCACAGCAGCACGCGCGGGCCGATAGCCTCGCGCAAAGCATCCAGATCGAGCGTCCCGTCCGCCAGCACCGGCAGCACCCTGGCGCCCTCGGCATGCCGCAGCACCGAATCATGTTCCACCGCGGTGATCAGCCGCCGCTCCGCCATCGCGCGCGAAAGCGCCAGATGCAGCGATTCGCTGGCCCCCCCGGTCAGCACCACCTCATGCGACCAGCCATAAGCCGCGGCGATCCGCGCGCGTGCATCCTCCAGCGCCGCGCGGGCCGCGCGGCCCTCCGCATGGGGTGACGAAGGATTGGCCCAATGGCGCATCCCCGCCTCCACCGCAGCCATCGCTTCGGGCAGCATCGGGGTAGTCGCGGCGTGGTCAAGATAGATGCGGTCAGCCAAAAACTCGTTCCAATTGCGCAAAAGCGCTCTCTGCCTATATAGCGCCCATCTTCCCGCGCCACTGCGCGCGCACCAAATTCAGCAGGTCCGATTTGCCCGAAGTCATTTTCCCCGGTCCCGAAGGCCGCCTCGAAGGCCGTTTCGCTCCTGCTCCGCGTCCGCGCGCGCCGGTTGCGATGATCCTCCATCCGCATCCGAATGCGGGCGGCACGATGAACAACCGCATCGTGCAGGAACTCTACAAGACCTTCCAGCGCCGTGGCTTCGCCACGCTCCGCTTCAATTTCCGTGGCGTCGGCAAGAGCCAGGGCACGTTCGACAACGGCATCGGCGAACTCTCCGACGCAGCCTCGGCGCTCGACTGGGTCCAGAGCTTCCACCCCGAAGCGTCGACCACCTGGGTCGCCGGCTTCGGCTTCGGCGCGTGGATCGGCATGCAACTGCTGATGCGCCGCCCGGAAATCCGCGGCTTCATCTCGGTCGCGCCGCCTGCGAACATGTTCGACTTCACGTTCCTCGCCCCGTGCCCGTCCTCGGGCATCATCATCCAGGGCGAAAATGACGAAGTCGTCACGCCGGGCGCCGTCCAGAAGCTGGTCGACAAATTGCGCACCCAGCGCCACATCACCATCGGCCACGACACCATCCCCGGCGCGAACCACTTCTTCGAGCATGAGATGGAAGAATTGATGGGCTCGGTGGACAAGTATCTGGACATGCGGCTCGATCCGAATTCGCCGATTCGGTAAGCGCCGGCGAAGAGATTAGCGCCAGCTAATCACGAGCGACTTAGGCGCGCCCGGCCGGCGGCGCTCGCAGTGCCGTCCGACGAGGCATGGGCTTTGCCCATGCCCCTTCCTCATCCCCCCGGAAACCGCTCGAACTTCGGCAAGTCACCATGCCGCAACTGCCATTCCGGCGCGTCGGCAGTCTGGATATGCACCTGCGGCGGAAAGGCGTTCTTGTCGTCGAACGTACCGGCCTGAATGTCGGTCTGGTTCGGGAAGATCGTCTCGTTGATGAAGAACATGCCCGTCCCGCACGTTGCGCAGAACTGCCGCGTCGATCCGGCAGAGCTTTGATAGCTGACCGGCGTGCCGGTGATCGTGATCGCATCGTTTGGAAACAGCGTCCACACCACAGGCGTAGCGCCCGCCGACGCACGGCAATCGTCGCACCAGCAGGCTGCACTGTGCGCCGGATTGCCGGTCACTTCATAGGAAATGGCGCCGCACTGACACCGACCGGTCTTGCCCATCTTTACTCTCCCTACCCGAAGAGTGTTCACTACATGTTCCCATGCCAGGCTGCCAGAAAAAAGTGCCGCCCTATTGCTTGGGCAGGTTCACCGCGCCGCCCGCCACGAATGCCGCCGTCGCCTCAACCGCGCTAAGATACGCTTCCTGAAACGCAGCGCTCCAATATTTGAGATCGTCCAAATCGATCGGAGCGCCGGTGACCGCGCACAGGACATAATCGCCGGGCACGACCACCTCATATTCAGGGGTGCCGTAAAGCAGATGGGCGGGGCTTGGGGCGTTCAACATGCGGGTCTATGTGGCCCTGCGGCTCATAAATTCCAGATCAGCAGATTGCCGAGCAGCACCAGCGCGCAGATCATCATCAGCACGCCCTTGGTGCGATCCGTCTTCAGCAGCCGCACCCCGCCCCAGACGAGCGCGAACATCGCCACCACCGCGATGCTCAGCAGGATCGGATTGAGTGCCGGGTTCGTCATAGCAAATACACCAATAGAGCGATGACCGCGACAATCGCCGCCAGCCCCGCCAGCCCGATCATCCGATCGCGCGGGCGATAGATGAAGCGCAGCAGATAATACATGCCATGGCCGATCACCTTGGCAACCGAGCCCATCGCATTGGCAATCGCCCCGCCGAATCGTGATGTCATCAATCGTCTCCGCTCAGCACGGCGGCATAGGCGTCCGGATCGGCATTGCCGCCCGACAATATCACCAGCAAGCCGGGCTTCAGCTCGACCTTGCCCGCCAGCACCGCCGCCAGCGCCACCGCGCCGCCGGGCTCGACCACCACGCGCAGTTTCGCCGCCGCCCATCGCTGCGCCGTGCGCACCTCGGCCTCGCTCACCGTGACGCCCTGTGCCCCGCGCCGAGACAGCACATCGAACGTCAACGGCGAAGGCTCCAGCGTCTGGAGCGCATCACACGCGGTCTTCGGAGGATTCTCCCCCACCGATTCGATCCAGCCATTCTCCAGACTGCGGCACATATCGTCCCAGCCCGCAGGCTCCACGATAGTGATCTCGGCGTCAGGCAAAGCCAGTGCGAGCCCCGCGGCGAGCCCACCGCCGCCACAGGGCGTGATCACATGGCTGGGATCGGGCAACCGCGCCTCGATCATCTGGGTCATCGCCTCAATGCCCGCGCTGCCCTGCCCCTCGATGATCCACGGATCGTCGAACGGCGGCACCAAAGCCGCGCCGCGGGCGTGCGCCAGATGCGCTGCGATCTTGATGCGGTTCTCGGTCATGCGATCGTACGAGACGACTTCGGCGCCCATCGCCATGGTCGAATCGCGCTTCACCTGCGGCGCATCGGACGGCATCACGATCACGGCCGGGATGCCCAGGCGCTTTGCAGCCCAGGCAACGCCCTGTGCGTGATTTCCCGAGGAAAAAGCCACCACGCCTTTCTCTCGCGATACTGCATCCAATGCGGTGAGTCGGTGCCACGCCCCGCGGATCTTGAACGCGCCGATCGGCTGCAAACACTCCGCCTTGAACGAAACCGGCACCCCGCGAATTTCCGCTGTAAACAAAGGGGTTTGCGGCAAAATTGCTGCGATCTTCGCCGCAGCATCGCGGACCCCGGCTCGGGTAGGCTGTCGCACAATCGTCACAGTTCATCCCCGCTACAAATTCTGGGCCATCGAATCACTTTACACGCGAACACGTGGACCCTACATGCGCCTTCCGCTGCCCCATGGGACTTCCAACCGCAAGGCAGTGTTTTTTCTACCGTTGGCGAGAGCCACTTGGAGGTCCCTTGAATTGCACCAGCATCCTATTGCGCTGGGGCTAGCTGCCCCCACGATCTCCGGTACAGTCGCCGGAGTCGACATCGCCAGGCAGGGTCCGGTTCAGCCGGTAACTCTCGTCCGTCCGCACGCAGCATCGCGCGCGGCCCGCTTCTTCGTGGAGAAGTTTCCGGGTCGATCGATGTATGCCGTGAAGGCGAATCCGAGTCCTGAGCTGCTCCAGATCCTCTGGGATAGCGGCGTCACGCATTATGACGTGGCCTCGATCGCCGAGGTTCGCCTTGTCTCGCGTACGCTTCCGGAAGCGACCCTGTGCTTCATGCACCCGGTCAAGGCCGAAGAAGCGATCCATCAGGCATATTTCGAGCACGGCGTCCGCGTCTTCTCGCTCGATTCGATGGAAGAGCTTGAGAAGATCGTCAGCGCAACCCGGGGTGCCGAAGACCTGACATTGTGCGTGCGTCTGCGCGTATCGTCGGATCATTCGAAGCTCAGCCTCGCGTCGAAATTTGGCGTTGCGCCGGGTGAGACCAAGGATCTGCTGATGGCCGCGCGTCAGGCAGCCGATGCCCTGGGCATCTGCTTCCATGTCGGCAGCCAGGCCATGTCGCCGGAAGCCTATTCGAATGCGATGGAGCGCGTACGCGCGGCAATCGTCGAAGCGGCGGTCACCGTCGATGTCGTCGATGTCGGTGGCGGCTTCCCGTCGACGTATCCGGGCATGGAGCCTCCCCCCCTCGAATTGTATTTCGACACAATCCACCGCGCGTTCGAGAGCCTGCCGATCAGCTATTCGGCCGAGCTTTGGGCCGAGCCGGGTCGCGCGCTTTGCGCCGAATACAGCTCGATCATCGTTCGCGTCGAAAAGCGCCGTGGCGATGAGCTCTACATCAACGACGGCGCTTACGGCGCCCTCTTCGATGCAGCGCATATCGGCTGGCGTTTCCCGGTCCGCCTGTTGCGTGAGCCGGAGTCGAACACTCGCGACATGGAGTTCAGCTTCTACGGACCAACCTGCGACGATCTCGATCATATGGCCGGCCCGTTTGCGCTTCCCGCAGACACCCGCGCTGGTGATTATATCGAGATCGGTATGCTCGGCGCCTACGGTTCTGCAATGCGCACGGCGTTCAACGGCTTCGGATCGGACGAGACAGTCGTCGTCGAGGATGAGCCGATGGCGTCGCTTTATCTGGGCGATCTTGGCGAAGCGATGCCTTCGAACGTGGTGCAGCTCTAGCCTGAAACGTCTGCGATGTTTCGCATTCTTTTCAGCCCCCGTTCATTGCGATAAAGCAACGAACGGGGGGATCGGCATGCCGGTCACTATCAAAGGGAGATCGCCATGTTCACGATTCTAGCGCTTGCGCTCGCAAACCCCGTCGCCACTCCGGCGCCCGCATTCCAGCGCGGCTGCCCGGAAGAAGCTTCGGCCTATCACTATCGCACGCGCAACAAGGGCTGGCGCGGTGTGTTCCGCTACGCTGAAGAGCGTATCTGGGTCGAGAATACCGACCAGCGGGCTGGCGGAAAGCGCGATTGGGAACAGGTCGATGCCAACCGCCCCTGCGTGATCCGGCTTGAGGATGGCGACGCGGTGATCGAGATCGACACCCGCACGGGTTCGATCTGGTACACCGATCCGAATTACCGCGGCTATCCGCGCCTGACCAACCTCTACGTGGTCACCCGCGTCGAGTAAGACGGAACGGGCGCCCAAGCTGAAGGTTGTCCTGAAGCGTCGTTAGGTTGTAACGGCGCCCCATTACGAAATCGGCGGGCGAATGCCGGATGGTATCCGCCTGTTCGCACGGGTTTCCGCGTCCCCTTAATGACGGCGGTTCTTGTGATGATGGAAGACAGATGACCGAAACCCTGACCAAGACGGCGGCTGCCAACGCGCCGATCAACGACACCCGCAAGGCAGAGCTGCTCTCGAAGCAGGTCAAGCATATCGACATCACGTCGTTCGATGCGCGCCCGATCGTGGATGCGATGGCCGATATGAGCTTCACCAGCCGCGATCTCGGCCGCGCGACCAAGATCTATAACGAGATGCTGGCCGACAAGGACTGCACCGTCTGCCTCGTGATCGCTGGCTCGACCTCGGCCGGCGGCTGCATGGATCTCTATGCCGAGCTGATCCGCAACAACATGGTCGATGTCGTCGTCGCCACCGGCGCGACCATCGTCGACATGGATTTCTTTGAGGGCCTTGGCCACAAGCACTACCAGGCGCTTGAAATCCCGGACGATGACACGCTGCGTTCTCTCTACATCGATCGCATCTATGACACTTACATCGATGAGGAAGCGCTCCAGAACGTAGATCACACGATCTTCGAGATCGCCGAGACGCTGGAAGCCAAGCCCTATTCGTCGCGCGCCTTCATCCGCGAGATGGGCAAATACCTTGTCGAGCATGGCAAGAAGGACAACAGCCTCGTCAAGCTCGCGTACGAGCATGACGTGCCGATCTTCTGCCCGGCATTCGTGGACTCGTCGGCAGGCTTCGGCCTCGTCAAGCATCAGGTCGATCGCGCCAAGGCCGGTCAGCCCTATATGGTGCTCGACGCAATCGCCGATTTCCGCGAGCTCACCGAGATCAAGATCGCAGCCGGCACCACCGGGCTGTTGATGATCGGCGGCGGCGTGCCGAAGAACTTCATCCAGGACACCGTCGTCTGCGCCGAAATCCTCGGCCATGACGATGTCGCGGTGCATAAGTACGCGGTGCAGATCACCGTGGCTGACGTGCGCGACGGCGCCTGCTCGTCCTCGACGCTGCAGGAGGCCGCCTCGTGGGGCAAGGTCAACACCGGCATCGAGCAGATGGTCTTCGCCGAAGCCGGCTCGGTCATGCCGCTGCTTGCCAGCGACGCTTACCATCGCGGCCATTGGAAAGATCGCGCCAAGCGCGGCTGGGCCAAGCTGTTCGCCTAAGCGACCAGCCATCGAAACAGGAAAGGCCGGGGAGCGATCCCCGGCCTTTTTGTCATTTAGCGACGCGCGTTCCGTGCAACTCGCGCTCGCCGCGATAGACGGTCAGGCTGTCGGTCTTGCCATCCTTGGGATGGAAGGCGATGCGCATCCCCGTGCCCTCGACCCTAAACTCGGTCTCAGATGTCGCCACCAGCGCGCGCGGCTCCTGCATGCCCGGGGCGACCGTGAACGAGCCGTCGAGCCCGAGTTTGACGGTGAGTGCCGGCCCTTCGGTCTGATAGGTGCCAGCATAGCCCAGCAAGGTCGTCGGCGAGACCGTGACCGCGGTCTGGGCAATCCCAGCTACCGGAATTGATGCGAGCAGCATGCTCGCGAAAACGCGTCCCAGGGTCATTTGCGCATTCCTTTTCTGTGCGCGAGGAACCGCTCCCCGCGATACTTTCATTCGACTGGATTGTTGGATTCGGAGATTAGCGCGCCGAATGGCGGAACAAGGCGCCCGAGAGCAGCCAGACACCGCCCAGGATCACGGTCACGCCGATCACGTCGCGCGGCCAGATCGGGCCATCGGTACCCATATGGCCGAGCACCGCAATCGCCCCGATCAGCACCTGCGCACCCGAAGCGGCAAACAAGGTCTTCGCCATGCCCGAAGCGCGGGCCTTCACGATGACTGCCCCGCCGATCAGGATCGCCAGCACGCCCAGATACATCGCGTTCGCCGGATTCCCCTCATCGCCGATGATGCCGACCGCAAGGTTGATCCAGACCAGCAGGAACCCGCCCAAAATCGCAAGCGCGGATGCCAGTTTATACGCGGCATTGCCGGCCTTCATCGCCAGCACCTCATAGGCACCGAGCGCGAGCGCAAATATCCCGCCCATCACGATGAAGTCCTCCGGACCCCAGTTCACTTCCCTGGTGAATTGCATCGCGACCGCAGGAACGCACAGCAACGCCGCCGCCGCGCCCCAGCGCATCGCGCGCCAGCCATTGCCGCCGCCGCTCTTGCGCATCGCCTGTTCCGTCATGTGCTCGCCCTTCAATGGATGTTCGATGCATCCGGACTAGCCCTCATCTTGGGTGAGCGGCATGAGCAAAGCCTGAGCAATCCCTGAAAAGCGTCCAGGCGCCGCCACCAATTGCACGAAGGCGTCCATGCGCTCGTGCAGCCGCGTGGCAGAGCCCAATGCGCGTGATCCGCCAGGCTGAGCTGAGCAGGCAACGCGTTTTGGCCGAGCAGCGCGACATCGCGGCGGCCCATGCGCTTATTATGCGGAGCTGCGCCGACGCGGTGCGAATGCCAACGCCTTCACCGATGCGATGTCGGCGTATCGCGTCAATGCGGGCGCGCCGAACCCCGATCCATGGGTGCCGGTGCGCGTCACCGAAGGAGGACGCACGACGACTCAGGTGATGCGCCAAAGCGACTATGATCGCAGGAGACCCTGATCGAGTTGCTCGCCATTAAGTTGCAATCGAGAACTTATTGCTGCAGCTTCGCGCAAATTTTTGGGGGAGAATGTCGATGCACAGCGAAATCCTGTCGCCCGTCGTGGCGCTTATTGCCTGGACCTTGCTCATGCTGGTCTGGACGATGATCGTCCGAATTCCGGCGATGAAGCGGGCGGGGATCGACGTGAAGGTCGCGCGCGGTGGCAAGCCCGGCGGGCTGGACGGCGTAATCGATGAGAAAGCGCAGTGGCCCGCGCACAATTACATCCACTTGGTCGAGCAGCCGACATTGTTCTACGCGGTCTGCTTCGCCCTGGCGCTGCTCGGACAGGGCGATGGCATGAACGCGAAGTTCGCCTGGGCGTATGTCGGCCTGCGCATCCTCCACAGCCTGGTGCAGGCGACTTTCAACAAGATCTCGATCCGCTTCATGCTGTTTGCGCTGTCGTCGCTGGTGCTGGTGGCGCTGACGTTGCACGCGGGCATGGCGATCCTGCATGACAAGCCCGAGCCGATCATGACCGTTGCGGGTGCGCTTTAGGCGAACAGCCGGGCCAGGCTCCGCTCCAGCATCAGCAACTGCCACAGGGTCCGGCCGTGTTCCGCACGGCCGGATTTATGGTCTGCGGCGAGTTTCTCGATCACCGAAAGATCGAACCAGCCGGTCGAAGCCAGCAGCTTCGACTTCGCCAGCGCCGCGGCATCCTCGGCCAATGCCTGGCGAAACCACGCGCTGATCGGGGTCACAAAGCCCATCTTCGGCCGATACAGGATCTCGCTCGGCAGATACGGTTCCAGCGCCTTCTTCATCAGCCATTTGCCCTGCCCCGCCTTGATCCGCAGCTCGGGCGGCAAGGTCGCGGCGAATTGCACGAGCCGGTAATCGAGCAACGGCTCGCGCGCCTCCAGGCTCACCGCCATGCTGGTGCGATCCACCTTGGTGAGGATATCGCCCGGCAGCCAATGCTGGATGTCGGCATATTGCGCGCGATCCAGGCCATCGCGCGCCGGCGCCCGCTTCATCGCATCGGTGTAGCGCTGCTCGGCATTGTGCCCGTCCAGCGCCTTTTTCGCAGCATCGCTGTAGAGTTGCTGGCGAAGCTCCGGCGTGGTGACACCCACTGCCTTGGGATACGCAAACTCGCCATTCTCGGCGAGCGCGAGGAAGGTCGTCTTGGCGCGAAACATGCGCGGCGCCCAATCGGCCTTGGGATAAATCCGCCCCAGCGTGCCAAATACCTTGGTGCGCATATCCTCGGACAGCATTCCGCGGATGCGCTCTTCGCCCGCAAAGAATTTGTAGCGGCGATAGCCGGCAAATGCCTCGTCCGCGCCATCGCCCGACAGCGCCACCGTCACCTTCTCGCGCGCCAATTCACACACCCGATAGGTCGGCAGCGCGGAGGCATCGGCGAATGGCTCGTCGAACGCTTCAACGAGCGTATCGATCAGCGCATAATCGTCCGCCGCCACCGTCCGCGTGCGGTGCGAGGTCGCAAACCGCTCGGCGATCAGCTTGGCATGCGAGCTTTCGTCATAGCCCGCCTCGTCGAACCCGATGGTGCAGGTCTTCACTGCCGACTTGCTCGCCTCAGCCATCAGCGCGACCACCGCCGAGCTATCCACGCCGCCCGAAAGGAACGCCCCCAGCGGCACATCCGCAATCATCCGCGCGCGCACTGCCTGCCGCATCAGATCGACCAGTTCGGCCTCCAGATCCTTCTGCTTGCCCGTCGCGCGCTTCGAGAAATCCACATCGAACCAGCGCACCGGCTGCGGCACCGGCTTGCCGCGCTCGAGCAACAGGAAATGCCCCGCCGGCAGCTTCTTTACGCCCTGCAGCATCGAAGCGTCGTCGGGCACGTATCCGAGCCCCATATAATCCTCGACCGCGCGAAAATCGGGCGAGCGGCGGAAGAGCGGATGCGCGAGCAGCCCCTTCAGTTCGGAGGCGAACGCCACCGCCCCGTCCGAAAGCTCGGCATAATGCAAAGGCTTCACGCCAAAGCGGTCGCGCGCCAAAAACAGGCTGCGCTTGTCGGCATCGTAAAGCGCAAACGCGAACATGCCGTTCAGCCGGTCGAGCATCGACGGCCCCCATGCGCGCCAGCCGTGCAGCAGCACTTCGGTATCGCTATCGGTCAGAAACCGCGCACCCAGCTTTTCCAGCTCGGCG
>JAZKJE010000023.1:19066-31174 GCA_040384525.1 Pseudomonadota bacterium | reverse complement strand
GATGTTGTTCAGCGCGTCATGGAACACGCCGATCGGCTCGCGCTTGGCGCGCTGCTCAACGGTTTCCATTGCCGAATAGACGATGTTTTCGGCGACGGACTTCTTACCGTCGAGCATCACCGAATTCATGAACTTCGAGAGAACCTCATCACCGTAAACGGGATCAGGCAGAATGATGCGCTTTTCTGGGCGACGACGACGTGCCATTTCAAATTCCTTCGTTCTTCAGCGTATCCGGAACACGTCCGGGGCTTACTTTGGCTTACTTCGGACGCTTGGCGCCGTACTTCGAACGCGACTGACGGCGATCCTTGACACCCTGTGTATCGAGCACGCCGCGCAGGACGTGGTAGCGAACACCGGGAAGATCGCGAACGCGGCCGCCGCGGATCAGAACAACCGAGTGCTCCTGAAGGTTGTGGCCTTCACCCGGGATGTAGCTGATGACTTCGCGCTGGTTGGTCAGGCGAACCTTGGCAACCTTACGAAGCGCCGAGTTCGGCTTCTTCGGAGTCGTCGTATAGACGCGCGTGCAAACGCCGCGCTTCTGCGGGTTCTGTTCCATCGCAGGGACCTTGGACTTGGCCTTCTGCGGTTCGCGGCCCTTGCGGACCAGCTGGTTGATCGTTGGCATGAAAGCCCTTCACCTAAAGTTGCCCGGAAAATCCGGAGGTTACTTTGCTGGAACAAGAGAGAATACGAAAAGGCCATGGGTGTCGTTGACCCCCTGGCCATTGCGTTTCCAGCAACGTTCAGCTCTTGTCGCGATGAGGCATAGGCCATAGCCGGCACTCTTCGAGACGGTGGCGCCTATAACGGCGAGCCCCGATCCGGTCAACCGCCCTCCCCTCAGGAATCTGAGTCCGGGATAAGGATCCGTCAACGCCTCCCCCGCTAAGCAGCACGGATGATCGTGCGCAACTCTCTTGGCCGCTGGCAAAGACCCTTGATCGCGCTGGGCGCGGCGGGGTCAACCTTGCTGCTGGGGCTCGCTGGGCCGGCACTCCCCGGAATAGTGCCGCTGTTCGGCTATGGCGGGCTTGGCCTGCTGCTCGCCGGGTGTGCGGGATTGCTCAGCTGGCACGTCGCCCGGATGCGCGCGACTCCGGCCGGGCCGTCCGGCAAAGCAGGCGCCGCTTTGCCCGCTGCGATCCTCGCGCTCGCCATTCCATCGCTCGGCGCCGCGGCCCTGTTGGTGCCTGTCGCGCTTGCGATTCGCTGCGCCCGCGCCGATTCGGATGCACGCGTGCCCGCGCTGGCGATGCTGAGCAGCGCGCTGGCACTGCTGGCAAGCGTCGCGGCGAGCCCGTTTCTCGGCGCTTTCGCCTGTGCAACGATCCCCGCAATTGCGTGGTTCTCGCGCGGGACGGCGGCGCTGCAGGCCGCCAACGACAATCCCTCATTGGAACGGCTAGAAGAAATCTGGCCTCTGCACCCCCTTGCAGGCTATGCTAGTAAGGGGAGAGGGAACTCCGAATCCGGGTCTTGGGGAGTAGCGTAATGTTTAATAGTAATCGTGGCCGCGATCGTGACGAGCGTCCGGCAATGCCGGCTCCACCGCCGCAGCAGGCCGGCGGCGCAAAGCGCGGCATGTTCTCGGTGATCGGTCCCGATGTGATCGTCACGGGCAGCGTAACCGCCAGCGCGGACCTGCACATAGACGGTCGTGTCGAAGGCGACGTCAATTGCGGCAGCCTGGCACAGGGTGCCGAAAGCCAGATCTTCGGCAGCGTGACAGCCGAAGTCGCCCGCCTTGCCGGCGCAGTCGAGGGAACGGTGCGCGTGCGCAACCTGACCATCGAGCGTTCGGCGAAGATCAGCGGCGACGTGGAGTATGAGAACATCACAATCGAGAATGGCGGCCATATCGACGGGCGCCTGAAGCATATGAGCACGATCCAGCAGCAACAGGCAGCTGCGGCATCGGTCCAGGCGGCACCGCAGCCAGCGCCCGTCGCCGGCCCGCGCCCGGTCGAAGTCACACCGGCATATCCAACTGCCGCGAACGAGCACGCCGCCTAAGCGACTAGCTCCAGCGTAAACGAGAAAGGCCGCGTTCCCCTTGGGGAGCGCGGCCTTTCTCTTTTACGGGCTACATGCTCTTGATCTTGTCGAGGTGCATCTGGACGACCTTACTGGCCTCCGCGGCAAACGCCCGGAGCTGCGGCACGGCGCCGCCAGCTGCATATTCCTTCATCGCAGCCAGAGCCTTCTCGTGCGCGTTCACCTGCTGCGCTTTATAGGCATTGTCGAAATCCGATCCGGTCGCATCGCGCAGCGTAGCGAGATTGGCGCCCTGCTCCGCATCCAGTGCAGGATCGGGCAGGATCGCGGGGTTCGCCGTGGCTGCCGCCGCCTTCAGCTTCGCGGTGGATTCGGTGTGGGCAGTTTCCATCATCGCGCCAAAGTCCTTCAGCGCCTGGCTGGTCGCCTTCACCTTGGCGAGCTTGCCCGCTTCGATCTCATACCAGTCGCTCGCGCTCGCCAGATTGACGAATGCCTGATCCGCCGACCCGGTCTCGCCGCTAAGGATCGCATTGCTCATCACCTCGACCGGCACTGGGCTTTCCATCGTGGCGATGTTGGTCGTGTCGGCACCGCCACACGCGCCCAGCGCGAGCACCGGCAGGCAAAGCGCCATCAGCTTGAGTTTCATCCGGGGAGCCTCCAATGTCCGAGCCTAGAACCAAGCGCGGAGAACAGCGTTCCCGTCTCGGAGGAACAACATGCCCGAACCCAAGCTACCGATAGATGGCGGATGCCGCTGCGGCGAACTGCGCATCCGCATCACCCAGCCCCCGATGATCACCATGGCGTGCCACTGCACTGGTTGTCAGAAGATGTCGGCCAGCGCCTTTTCGCTCACCGCGATCATTCCCGAAGCGGGGTTCGAGGTGATCGCCGGCGAGCCGGTGATCGGCGGGCTTCACGGCGCCGAGGCCCAGCATCACCATTGCGACTATTGCAAAAGCTGGGTGTTCACGACCTCGCCACATGCGCCGGGCATGGTCAATGTCCGCCCGACAACGCTCGATGATGCCCGCTGGGCCACGCCCTTTGCCGAAACCTTCCTCAGCGAAGGGCTGGCCTGGGCAAAAACCCCCGCAAGGCACAGCTATCAGGAATTCCCGCCCATGGAGGATTTCGGCAGATTGATCGCCGAATACGCCAGGGAACATGGGGGCTAATCCTTCAGCGGATCATGCCCCCAGTTCATCAGCGAATAGCGCCAGCGTGAGACCGGCACGCGAAACTCGTCATGCGGCCCCTGCCCCCGGTGCCGCGCCACAAAACCGATCACCTTGCGCATATGCGCGTAATCGCCGCCGTCGAGCTCGGCCTTTTTGGTGCGCAATATCTGGATGATCCGTCGCCCCGATGCGTGCCCGACGCTTTCGGTCGCACCCGGCTTCTTGAAGCCCACCTTCTTGCTCTCATCCGTATCGAGCCATTCCTCGATCTCGGCGGGCGCCATGTTTACGGCGTGGTGGAAGTTCTTCCAGACTGTGTCGTGATCGTCTTTAGCGGGCATGGCCGCTCAACCCTGCGGGTACAAGGCGGTTCCCGCAAGGTCAGACCGCCTTGCGGCCAAATCCTCCGCGCGCCGCAGGCTGCGCCATAGGCTGGGTCTGGAATGACGGGATTTCGCCGCCATTGGCCTCCTTACGCGCCAGATAGCGGGCAAGCGCGGCATCGGGATCGAAGTCGCTCACTTCTTCCACATCGTCCGTCGCGCCAGCCTTCACCACCGGCTTGGCGCGGCCGCCAGCCAGCAGCTTCAGGATCTTGAACAGCACGGGGATCGCAAACAGCCCGGCCACCACGCTCAGCCCGATGATCGTCGGCCCCAATTCCTTGGTCGCAAACCCGCCCATCGCCTGATTGGTCCGATAGAAATAGACCGCCAGCCCACCAAACCACGCGATCGGCAACAGCCCGAAAACTATCCCGAAAACCGATTTCATCGCCAGCCTCCCGTCATCGACCGCGGGAGAATGACAGGATTTCGGCAACAAATTCTAAATGTGCAGCGCCTTCCCATATGCACCCAGCACGCTCTCATGCATCATCTCGCTGAGCGTAGGATGCGGGAACACCGTCTCCATCAGTTCGGCCTCGGTGGTCTCCAGCGTCTTGCCGATGGTGTAGCCCTGGATCAGCTCGGTTACTTCGGCGCCGATCATGTGTGCGCCCAGTAATTCGCCCGTCTTGGCGTCGAACACGGTCTTGATGAAGCCCTCGGCCTCGCCCAGCGCGATGGCCTTGCCGTTGCCGATGAAGGGGAAGTTGCCGATCTTCACTTCGTAGCCGGCTTCCTTCGCCTTCGCCTCGGTCAGCCCGACGCTGGCGATCTGGGGGTGGCAATAGGTGCAGCCGGGAATGTTGCGCGGGTCCATCGCGTGCGGATGGCCGCCGTTGATCGCTTCGACGGCGATGACGCCCTCATGGCTGGCCTTGTGCGCCAGCCAGGGCGGCGCGGTGATGTCGCCGATGGCGTAGATGCCATCCACGCTGGTCTTGCAGGTCGGATCGGTCTCGAGAAAGCCGCGATCGTTGACCTTCACGCCCAATTCCTTGAGCCCCAGATCCTCGGTGTTCGGCAGGATGCCGATGGCGACGATGACGTGGCTGAACTCGGTGGTCGCGGCCTTGCCGTCCTTGGCGGTGATCGTCGCGGTGACGCCGTTCGCCCCTGCCGCGATCTTGTCGATCTTGGCCGAGGTCAGGATCTTCATCCCCTGCTTGGTCAGAGACTTCTCCAGAAAGGTCGAGACGTCCGCATCTTCGACGGGCACGATGCGGTCCATCATCTCCACGACGGTTACGTCCGAACCCATGTCGTTATAAAAGCTGGCGAACTCGATCCCGATCGCGCCCGATCCGATGACGAGCAGCTTGGTCGGCATCTCCGTCGGAGTCATCGCATGGCGATAGGTCCAGACGCGCTTGCCGTCGGCGGGCAGGTTCGGCAGGTCGCGCGCCCGCGCGCCGGTGGCGAGGATGATGTTCTTCGCGGTCAGCTCGGTGGTCTTGCCATCCTTGTCGGTGACGCTGATTTTGCCCTTACCCGTCAGCTTGCCGGTGCCCATGTGCACGGCAATCTTGTTCTTCTTCATCAGGTGCGTGACGCCCGAGTTGAGCTGCTTGGCCACACCACGCGAGCGCTTCACGACCGCATCGAGGTCGGCGCTGATCTTCTCGGCGGCGAGCCCGTAATCCTTGGCGTGCTGCATGTAATGGAAGATCTCGGCCGAGCGCAGCAGCGCCTTGGTCGGGATACACCCCCAATTGAGGCAGATGCCCCCCAGCAGCTCACGCTCGACGATCGCGGTCTTGAGACCAAGCTGCGAAGCGCGGATCGCCGCAACATAGCCACCGGGCCCCGAGCCGAGGACGATGAGATCGTAGGATTCAGCCACGTGTATCTCCTGAAGGGTCGCGAACCAGATCGAAGTTGACCGCAAGCCAGATAAGGGAAGCCAGCGCGCCAACGGCAAAGCCCAACGCTATGTCGGGCGATGCGCGCACGCCAAAGAACAGCACCATCAGAAGGCCGCCGGCAAGGGTTCCGACAATCAGCACGCTCACCCGGAAGATGGCGGGGCCGATCCGGCGGCTTCTGAGAAATCGAAACAACGGCAAGCCAATGCCTACGAAACCGGTCAGCACGATAAGCGCGAGCATGGCCACCGACGCTGGATTGATCCGCAACACCAGCTCTCCCGTAAAAATCGAAAGGATCAGTATATTTGCCGCCAGGCCCGCCAGAACCGACGGGAGAAACAGCCTTCGAGCAATCGCTTCGATCACGCCGGCTGCTCCACAGCCCGCGGCTTGCGATGGTCGTCAATCGCCACGAAGGTGAAGCTCGCTTCCGTCACCTTCTCCACTTCCTCGCCGCTGCGGTCGCGGCGCCAGGCTTCGACCGCGATCACCATCGAGGAGCGGCCGATCCGGGTGATCTCCGCATAGACCGAGACTTCGTCACCGACATGGACCGGCGCGTGGAATTGCATGCCGTCCATCGCGATGGTCACCGCACGGCCCTTCGATTTGCGTGAGGCGACCAGACCCGCGGCCAGATCCATCTGCCCGATCAGCCAGCCGCCGAAAATGTCGCCATAGGCATTGGCATCGGCGGGCATCGCGCTGACACGGATCGCTGGCTGGGTTTCCGGACGGCCATCAGCCATCGCCAACCGCACCACTCGGCTTGGCGCCATCCAATTTGGCCTTGTCCAGCGCATAAGCGCGGCGGATCGGGCCCACGCCCATCACTACCACCGCCGCCATCATCACATAAGTGACCAGCCAGATATCGTCCCTGGCGAGTGGATAGGACCACGCACACAGCGCCGCGATCAGCAACGCCGCGAACAGCCCGACAAGGATGTGCAGCACTTCGATCAGGACGCGCATCGCTCGTGGCTCCTTATCAGGCGATCATGCCCATCGGAGCTTCGACCAGCTCCTTGAACGTCTTCATCAGCACGGCGCCATCGGCACCGTCGATCGCGCGGTGATCGAAGCTGCCGGTGGCCGACATGATCGTGGCAATGCCGAGTGCGTCGTCGATGATATACGGGCGCTTCTCGCCCGCGCCGATCGCCATGATCATGCCCTGTGGCGGATTGATCACTGCATCGAACTGCTTGATGCCGAACATGCCCATGTTCGAGATGCTGGCGGTACCGCCCTGATATTCCTGCGGCTGGAGCTTGCCTTCCTTGGCACGGCCCGCGAGGTCTTTCATCTGGGTCGAGATCGCCGAGACGCTGATCCCTGCCGCGTCGCGGATGATCGGCGTGATCAGTCCGGTTGGGGTCGAAACCGCAACCGACACGTCTGCGCGGCTATACTTGATCAGCTTGTCGCCAGTGTAGGTCACGTTGCACTTCGGCGTCTGGATCAGCGCGACGCCCAGTGCCTTGATCAACAGATCGTTGACCGACAGCTTGACGCCGCGCCCTTCGAGCGCCTTGTTGAGCTCCGAACGCAGCTTCAGCAACGCGTCGAGGCGAATGTCTACCGTAAGATAGATGTGCGGGATCGTCTGCTTCGATTCGGTAAGGCGCCGCGCGATCGTCTTGCGGATGTTGGAGAGCTTCTCTTCCTCGTGCGGGATCGAATCGTCGTACCAGACGGCCTTCGCCTCAGCCGGCGCAGCGGCAGCAGCTATGGGCGCAGGAGCCGCAGTTTCGGCCTTGGCAGCAGGCTTCGCGCCCTCAAGGTCCGCCTTCACAATGCGGCCATTCGGGCCCGAGCCCGATACGCTGGAGAGATCGAGGCCCTTTTCGGCAGCAAGCCGCTTGGCAAGCGGGCTCGCCTTGATCCGGTCGCCATCCGCCCTGGGCGCTGGCGCTGGCGCTGCGGCAGGAGCAGCCGCCTTGGGCGCTTCCTCAACCTTCGCGGCAGGGGCAGGAGCAGCTTCAGCCTTGGCAGGCGCGGCTGCCGGAGCAGGCGTCGCTTCGCCGCCCTCGCCCGCCATCACCGCGATCACGGTGCCGACCTTCACATTGTCCGTGCCCTCGGCAACGGTGATCTTGCCGATCACGCCTTCGTCCACGGCTTCGAATTCCATCGTCGCCTTGTCGGTCTCGATTTCGGCGAGCAGATCGCCGGACTTCACGGTATCGCCTTCCTTGACCAACCACTTCGCAAGCGTCCCCTCCTCCATCGTGGGAGAAAGTGCCGGCATCTTGATTTCGATTCCCATGGGGCTTCCCGTATTCAGGCTGACGACATGCCCTTTCGCCCCGCCCCGCTCTAGGGTCAAGCCACTTGCACGCGAAGCAATCGCACGGCACCTAAATCCCAACGGGGGAGGATTAATGCCATGCGCACCTATCTGGTGGTGATCGATGAGAGCCCGGAAGCCGAGATTGCCCTGCGTTTCGCAGCGCGCCGCGCGGTTAAAACCGGCGGCAATGTAGAGATTCTGGCGCTTGTTCCCCCGCAGGAATTCGTCGCCTGGGGCGGCGTGATGGCGACAATCGAGGAAGAAGCGCGCCAACGCGCCGAAGCTTTGGTGGCGCGCGCAGCAGGCACGTTGCTGACCGAATCGGGAATTACGCCCTCGATCACCTTGCGCGACGGCGACGGGCCAGCGGTGGTCCGCGAGATGATCGCGGCCAATCGCGAGATCGCAGCCCTGGTAATCGGCGCTGCCGCCAGCGGCCCGCCGGGTCCGCTGGTCACGCATATCTCGGGCGCGGATGCCGGTGCACTCAGCGTGCCGGTAATGATCATCCCCGGCTCGCTCGACATGGAAGCGATAGACCGGCTTAGCTAGGCCTTACCGGCAAACGCAGCGGCAGCAGACCTTGCGCGGCTTGGCCCGGTGGCGAACCGGTGCGGCGCGGCGAACCACGCGGCGCGGCGCTGCCCGCACATAGCTGGTGGTCACGACCGATTCCTCGATAATCTCTTCCTCGACAATCGTCGTGGTCGTGATGGTCGGGATGATCGTTATCGTTGAATAGCTCGTGGTGCTGGGGCCGCCCTGATAATAGCCCTGCTGCTGATAGCTGGCGCCGTAACTGGCACTGTTTCCGTTGCCATAGCCATATTGCACCGTCGGCGGCGCATAGGCCGCCGGCGGTGCATACCCCCCCGGGTATTGCTGCTGCTGCGCGTAATATTGGTTCGGATCGACCTGCTGCATGCCGCTGCTCGAATAGCTGTAGCTGCTCGAATTGGAGTGGCTGCCGCCCGACGAGGAACGCGCCCCGGCCCAGGCGATGCCGCCCACCGAATCCCACACGCCGCCGCGATCGTCGATCAGCACCGCGTCGTTATAATAGCGAACCCAGCGATAGCCCCGCGGCGGGGAAGCCAGGCCATAGCTCAGATAATCCGGGATCCCGAACGAACCGCCCAGCCAATATTGTGGCATATGGTGCCCGCGACCAAGGCGGCGATACGCGCCCCAGCCGCCCGGTGCCTGCGCACCGCCATACCATTGGCCTTCAATCTCATAGCCCCAGCGATTCGGATCGTTCTGGCGCGCGATATTCTGGCTCGGCGGCAGCGCCATCCAGCGGCCATCCTGCCACACGCGCGGACCGGCAGTCTGCACCTGCGGGGCGTGTTGCTGCTGCACGAAAGGCGGCGGCCCGCCATATTGCTGGCCACCATATTGGGGGGCTTGCTGGCCATAAGCGGCGCCACCGGGCGCAGGAATCGGAGCGTCATAGACCTGGGCCGCAGCCGGCACCGCAACGCCAAGCGCCGCCGCCGAAATGGCTGCCATCATCCAGAAACGCATCGCAAAACTCCTGTCACCCACCGAGCCGCCCCGCTCTTTTGGTTGACGAAAGGTTACCGCGTCTGATGCGCTGCTGCGATTCCGTTTGCTGGTTAACGCCGTCCCGATCCGGGATCGGTCCCACTCAGGCGCTTTGTGCGAGCCTCGGCGCCAGGATGCGTACCAGCGTTTCGCAGCCCGCCGCATCCCCCGCATCGAAACGCGAAGGGCTTGGACTATCGAGATCGAGCACCCCGATCAGCTCGCCCTGATGCACGATCGGGACCACGAGTTCGCTGCGGCTCGCGGCATCGCAGGCGATGTGCCCGGGGAATGCATGCACATCGTCCACCAGCTGGGTCTCCAGCGTTGATGCCGCCGCGCCGCACACGCCCTTGCCAAACGGGATGCGAATGCACGCCGCCTTGCCCTGAAACGGTCCAAGCACCAGTTCGCCGCCTACATTGCGATAAAATCCCGCCCAGTTGAGATCGGGCAGATATTGCCAGATCAGCGCCGATACGTTCGCCATATTGGCAACGGCATCGGGCTCGTCAGCGGTCAGCGAATCGAGCGCGGAGGCAAGGTCGCGATAGAGTTCGGACTTGCTCTCGGCGGTGACAGTGAAATCGTACATCGTACTTATGTAGGCACTGACCCGGCTCAGTGGGAGGGGGCTGGTGAAACACAGCCACAGACCTGCTAGGCCCGCCCGATGAGCAATATCCGCAACCTTGCCGGCACCGTCGAAATCGACGGCGAGAAATATGACTGGCAGCTAGAGCGCGAGCCCCAATGGTCGACCGACGAGGGCTGGCGCGGCATCCTGGTATCGGTGCGGCAAAAGGATATGCAGCGCGAGGCGTTCCTGGAGTTTCCCGCGCCAAAACGCTTGATGCAAGGCATGCCCAAGGGCCGCACCCATCTCAACGATGCCATCGCGATGCGCTGCGTTCGTGCGGCATTGGCCGCCGGCTGGGATCCGGCGTCGCGCGGCAAGCCGGTGAACTTCATGGTCGATGCGGACGGCAATTAGTCGAGGCTATTTCGCCACCGGCCCCTTGAACAGCGTGCCGAAATAATCGCCCTTCACCCAGCGCGGACGCTCCGGCGCATCGGCAATCCCGCGCGCCAGGGCTGCGTTGACCGCGACAAAGCTCTCGGCCGCCACCCAATCGAATGGCAGGTCGATCTGGTCGGATGGCTTGTGATAATTATCCGTGTGGAATTTCAGCAGCGGCGCGAGCCCCGGCCCTCCGGCGCCCGGCGCGAGCGTGACGGACGGCACGCCCTGTTTCACGAAGCTATAATGATCGGTCCGCACGAACGATGCCTGTTCGGGCGCGGGATCGGGCGAAAGCCGGAAGCCCAGCGACTTTGCCGCAGCGGCAACATGCGGGCCCACGTCCGAACGATCTGCGCCGAACGCGATCAGATCCTCGAAACGATAGGTCAGGATCGGCATGTCTAGATTGACGTTCGCGACCAGGCTCGATTTCGGTACGGTCGGGAAAGCGGCGTAATAATCGGAGCCCACCAGCCCCTTTTCCTCGGCAGTCACGGCGACGAACAGGATCGAACGCTTGGGTCGCGGACCTTTGGCAAGCTGCTTCGCCGCCTCCAGCATCGAAGCGATGCCGATGGCATTGTCCATCGCGCCATTGTTGATCGAATCGCCATTCACCGGCGCAGTGATGCCGATGTGATCGAGATGCGCTGACAGCACGACATATTCTTGGCGCAGCTTGGGATCGGAGCCGCGCAAAATGCCAACCACATTGGCGCTCTTCACCGGCGCCACCGTGTAACGCTGCTTCACCTGCAGCGTGGCGGCAAGCGGACCCACCGGAAGCTTCTGCCCCGCTTTGTCCGCCGCAACGACATCCGCGTAAGAGAACGCCGCGCCCTCAAATAATCTGGCTGCGCCCGTTTCGCTCAGCAGCCCCAATGGCTTCGCGCCGCCATCGCGCGGCTTGCCGTCCGGGCCCACCCAGATCATCGCCTTGACGTCCCAGCTACGGGCCACAAGCGCAAAGGGCGCGCGGCTGCGCGTCGTCTGGATCGTCACCACGCCAATCGCGCCGCGTGCCGCTGCTTCGCGGGCGCGGACGATCGGATGGCTCAGATGCGCGGCAATCTCGCTGTTCAGGCCATGCGGCCCCGCCGACACCAACGCCACGATCTTCCCGCGCACGTCCAGCCCGGCATAATCGTCGATCCCCGAAGCCGCATCGACAATGCCGTAACCCGCAAACACCACGCCTGCTTCCGCATCGACCTCAGCACCACCCGGCGTGGCGCGAGTCGCGGTGAAGTCCGTCCCAAATGCCAGCGGCGCGGTCTTGCCGCCCACCGTCAGCATCATCACCGGCGGTTCGGCAAGCTTCGCGCTCAGCAGCGGCACCGGCTGGAGCCACGCACCCTTCGGCCCGCCCGGCTTCAGCCCCGCCGCCTGCATCTGCTTCACGACATAGTCCGCCGCGAGATCATAATCCGGCGTCCCCGCCTCGCGCCCGCGCAGTTCGTCCGAAGCGAGATAGGCGACGTGTGCGCGGATTGCTTCCTGCTGGGCCGGAAGCGTTTGCGCCCATGCGGGAGACGCCGTCAGCACGACAGCCGCAGTCGCCAACATCCACAATTTCATCGTCACGCCTCTTCGCTTCGGGGAATTCGCGCCAGACTGCCCCGGCGACCCGCGCCAGGCAAGTTTCAGTCGAAACTAACCTTGCCCCGCCCCGCTTTCACAACGCTGCGGCCCTTTTTCTCGTCCACGCGCCGCGCCTTCGCGCCCTTGCTCGGCTTGGTCGGGCGGCGTCTGGCCTGCCGCTCCAGCGACTTCTCGATCAGCTCCACCACGCGCT